>JADFUR010000037.1 GCA_015222055.1 Bacteroidota bacterium
GGCTTTTATCTGTGCTAATTTTTCAGCTTTGGCTTCATCCTCTGCAATTTTTCGTTCTTGTTCAGCTTTTTTTTGAGTCTCGGTATCGGCTTTAATTTTAGCTTCTAATTCTGCTTTAGCCTTAGCCTCTGCTAATTTTTTAGCCTCTTCAGCCTTACTAGCAGTTTCCTGTTCTGCTTTTAATTTAGCTTCTAATTCTGCTTTAGCTTTAGCCTCTGCTAATTTTTTAGCCTCTTCAGCTTTACGAGTAGCTTCTTGTTCGGCTTTAATTTTAGCTTCTAATTCAGTTTTGGCTTTAGCCTCTGCTATTTTTTTTGCTTCAGCATCTTTTTGTATAGCTTCTTGTTCGGCTTTCAATTTGGCTTCTTTCTCCGCCTTTTTTTTAGCCTGAACTTCAGATTGAGCTTTAATGCGAGCTTGTGATTCCGCTTTAATCTGTTCTAATTTTTTTGCTTTAGCTTCTTCCTTTGCCTTTTTGAGAGCTTCTTCAGCTTTTCTTTTAGCATCTGTTTCAGCTTTAATTTGAGCTAGTTTTTCAAGCCTCTCATCTTCTTTAGCTTTAGTTTTTAGATTAGCCGCTTCTCGTGCTTTATTAATTTCTTCTTTTTTTTGTTTCTGTTTTATTTGGGCTTCAACTTTTTTAAATTTAGATAATACTGTTTTTGTATAATCTGTGTCGTAATCAAAGTCGTCTAAAGATTTGCTGTAACGGATAATTCCTACCGGTTGGTTAAAAACTATAGTGCTTATTCCTTCATATTGTTTAAACAAGCTGACTAAAAAATGAAAAGCTTCAAAGGGTTCTTTCTCTGTCGATTCTAGAATGTCATCAGATACATCTGTAATAATGTTTATACTCTTTGCAACATATCCGTTTTTTTGAAAAGATAATAGGTAATTACTGTTAAAATCAAGTTCAAATTCAAATTTACCTGAATTTGGCAAATCAAAATTTTTAACAATTTTATTATTTTTTTTAACAACGACTTTAGCATCTTTAATATTACCACTTTCAATTTTTAATCTACCATAAATAACAAATGGTTGTTGAGCATTGATTATAAAGTAATTAAATGTAAAAAACAGAAACAGACTTATCGCTCTAAAAATTTTAAAACGCCTTAATTTGATATGTATAAATATATTGCTGATAATCAATTTATTATATTAATAATTATTTTTTTATAAAAATAGTAAATATTCTAAATAAATAAAATAATTATGTAAAACATATTCCAATTTAAGTTTAAAAGAACTATTTTCGTAGTAGATAAATAAAAAAATGGTAGTATGAAAAAAATATCCTTTTATCTATTGATTATGTTTGTTCTTGGGTCGAATATTTCTTTATCTCAAAATATTGATAGTTTATTAAATCAAGGTTTAATTAAATTTCAGGAGCAAAATTATGAATTATCAGTAGAAATTTACACTAAAGTGTTAGGTATAGAACAAGATAATATTAATGCTCTATTACAAAGAAGCTTTGTTTATAATATAAAAGGGGATTATAATAAAGCAATTAAAGATTTGTCAAGAGTAATAGAGCTGGAACCTAATTTTGTTAGTGCATATATAAGCAGGGGTAGCATATATAATAAATTAAAAAATTACAATATAGCATTAGTTGACTTCAACAAGGCAATTGTATTAGATGATAAAAATCAAGATGCATATAATAACAGAGGGTGGACTAAAAAGTTTTTGGGAGATATTAAAGGTGCATGTAAAGATTGGAAAAAATCAAAAAAGATGGGTAATTCTGAAGCGAAAATTATATTGAAGAATAATCATTGTAAGTAGTCGTCATCCCTATTTCAAGCGTCCTCGCTTGTTTTTTTATAAGATTAATTGGTAAATTAACAGAAACAGTGCTACGGCTATTAAAAAACGATTCGTCATTCCGAACTTGTTTCGGAATCTCATTATTAATTTTATAAACAGATGCTGAAACGAGTTCAGCATGACAACTATTGCTACCGTCCTCGCTTGTGCTTTTATAAAATTAATAAGTAAAAAAAAGTACAAGCGAAGACGCTTGCACCATTTGAGTTCAATCTTTTTAAAACTTTCTTATATATTCAACTATCTCATAATTAAAATGATTAACTATTTTACCTAAAACAAAATTTTTAATATTGAAAGAAGTATTATCAATTTTTGAGATGGGTAAAACTTTTGGAGAAGTTCCTGTTAGAAATACAGCATCAAATATATTTATGTCTTTAAAACTAATTTTATTCTCTATAACTTTAAAGTTCAGAGTTTTACAAATATTAATAATATGTTCTCTTGTAATTCCCGGAAGAACAGATTCTACCGGTGGTGTGTAAACGTTATTATCTTTAATGAAAAAAATATTAGATCGACTTCCTTCTGTGATATATCCATTTTTATCGACTAGAATTGCTTCGTATACTTTATTTTCTTTTAATAATTTGTTTGTTGTATATCGAAGCGTTTTATTTTTAATTTTGGCATTAGGATTCTCTCTTTCTGCAAAATGGATGATTGTTGGAACTCCTTTTATGTAATTTTTTTTAGATGGATATTTGTGTCTAATCAGATAAACAATAAAATTTGTTTTATTACCATTAAAATTAAATATGACTTCTACATTACCATTTTTAATCTTATTCTCTTTTAGTAATTTAATTATCTCATCTTTAATTTCATTTTTATCTAGCCACAATTTCAAATTAGACAATTTTGCACTATAATGTAATCTTTCAATATGCTCATTGAAAAACAAAGGAGTACTGTCTATTATTCTAATTACATCGTAAACAGACTCCCCTTTTGAAACTATATCTAAATTGAAATTTTTACAATCAACAAATTGACTATTTAAAATAAATCGTTTACAATAACATTTATTCATAATTATAAAATATTGATAATAAATTATTTATTTGACATTATGTTAAGTATTAATTTGTCTGTTTCATTCATGCCATCAGTAGCAATTTTAGATATATTGATTATTGTTTTTTCAACATCGTCATCAATTATGCCATCGCTTTTTGGTGTTGCAATATCATCAATTGACAATAGAGCTGCTTGAATTGCAGAGTTTACGCCAGCAGAAACTTTTAAAGCACATGCAGGTTTTGCTCCATCGCAAATCATGCCGACAATACTTCCAGTCATATTTTTAATTGAATATACAATGTTATTATAGGTTCCACCTAAAAGATATGTAATTCCACAACTCGCACCTGTTGATGCTGGGACAATACCGCATAATGCAGATAATTGACCAATATTTTTTTTAATATGAATAGAGATTAGATTGCTTAATGCAAGAGCACGCAGTAAAATTTCTTTTGATTTATTTAAATGTTTGGCTACAACAATTACAGGCACAAATGTTGTAATTCCCTGATTACCGCTACCCGAATTGCTCATTGCAGGATAAGGGCAACCCCCCATTCGAGCATCTGATGCTGCTGCTGTATATCCCATTGTGTGAGTTAATAATCCATCAAGTAAAATTTTTCGGTCAATATTTTTAAATATCTTTTTTCCTACTTGTAATCCATAATCTCCTTTAATTCCTTCAAGAGCAATTTTTTTATTCATCTCTGCTCCTTCTAACAAAAATTCAATATCAGCAATATCTACATTCGTGATAAAATCATATATTTTTTTTACACTTAGTTGAGTATCTGTTTCTTTTGATGTTTTTGTAGTAGAAATCTCTTTTTCGAATAATATTTTTTCATTATGCTCAACTTTTACAATGTTTGTATGACGTTGTTCAATAATAACCCTCGAACAATCATTTTTAAAATAGCATATTGTTTCGATGTATAGCTTATCAACATTTTCTTTAACTTCAACGGTTATTTTATGGTCATTAACCAATTGTTCGGATACGTTAATAGAATTGCTATCTATATTTTTTAATACTTCTAAACCTAATTCTGAGTTTCCACATGTAACACCTAAAGCAGCAGCATAATCTAAACCAGTAAATTTTGTTCCGGGAATTAGCACTCCCATACCATTTTTAAATATATTACCACTAACAAAAACTTTAATTTTTTCGGGCAACTTACCTAATGTTTCTTTAGCTTTAGCCGATGCGATGGCTACAGCAATTGGTTCTGTACAACCTAGAGCAGGTTTTAATTCTTTTTTTAATAAATTTACAATGTTTTGATATTGAGAATTTTGCATAACAAGTAATTATTTTTTTAATTTTTCGCAATTTACATATCATTTTTTTAATTTTGTGCAAAAAAAATGTGTTAGATGGCATTTTTTAAAATTATTTATTAGAATGGTTTCTTGAAGATAATATTTGCAGTTATAATATCCGTTGCACTCTGCTTTGAGAGATTCCACGGAAGGAAATAACATTTATTAATAATCAAACCAACTTTGTTGTTTTCTGAATTTCAAATCTTGTAAAATTGTTGATTTAACGCCTATCTCAAAATTATAACTTTGTCGGGCTCCAAAAGGAATCCAATTAAAACGCATAATCCAGCAATGAAGATCTCTTGTTATATTGATTGAAGTGTATGAAAAATCTTTATTCACAAAATCATAACCCGAACGGAAACCAATTTTCCATTTATCTGTTAAACTAAAGCTTCCATTTAAGCTCAGAGTTTGAATAATTTGATTCGCAGTAGAATCAACCCTTGCTTTATTGTCTATATAAAAATAAGTGTTATTATAACTAAGCGTGTACATTAGATTAAGAGACCATGGTATTTTGAAATAATCGTAGCTATTATAGTCATCGTTATTGAACATAATACTTTTGTCAGAATTCGGATCTGGATTAAATTTATCAGGATTATTCTGATTTGTGTTTTCTTTTTCTTTGTTAAACATTTTTGGGCTTAAATCTAAATTAAAGCCAAATCGCCAATTAGAATTCATAAAACGAGCAATACGATGATTTTTTGTCCATTCAAATGTATTAACATTAGTCATTTTTCCTGTAGAATCTGATTTAAGAATATATGGGTCGAGATTTGCACTATAGTTAATATCAAGTCTTTTAAATAGTTTCGTTCGACCGCTAATGCGAATTTTTGACCAATTTAAGGAATCTGCCAATATATTATAAGATGTTGAAAAAGAAAGATTTTCAATAAGAATAATTTTTTTTGTTCCAGTAATAGTATCTTTTTTCGATTTTATTTTCATTTCAATATTATTCCCCACATTGAAATTTACTAATCCTGATTTTCCTCTACCCGGTGCAGGGTATATTCCGTTGTCATATACAGAATATTTTTTTGTAGTATCTAAAGGATTAGTTTTATAATAACCCCATTTTGCAGTACTAAAATCGGGTCGGTAACTAAGCGAAACAGATGGGGTTATCCTGTGACGTATGGCTTTTATAAACGATTTTTTAAATTGATACATTCCATAAATCTGAGTATTAAGAGATGCATTATAACTGTAATCAAAAACACGATTAAAGCCATTTAAAGTATCTGTTGCCAAAGTGGTGTCTGCCTCATTTATATATTTGTTAAGATAAGTGAAATACCAACGTTCAGTGTAGTTAATAGATGGCGAAGCAGTAAAATATTTTAATACTTTAAAAGATGTACTTAAAGGTATTTTGTGAACAACACCATATTCAAGTTTATCTAAAGTTTTATGAGAGAACAAGCTCTTTTCTTTAACAGAAACAGTATTTTTTAAGTTAGAAGAATAGCTAATTCCAATTTTTTCAAACCATTTAGCTTTTCCAATA
Organism: Bacteroidota bacterium; assembly: GCA_015222055.1. GTDB lineage: Bacteria > Bacteroidota > Bacteroidia > Bacteroidales > B39-G9 > B39-G9. The sequence continues at coordinate 5,729 of JADFUR010000037.1, forward strand.
TTATTCTTCATCTTAAATGGGAATATTCTTTTCATGTTAAAAGTTATCTCAGGCAATGTAAGGTCTACAACACTATCTAAGCTATTCTGATAATGTTGAAAGGTAGCAGAAAAATTAAAAGGGGTTCCCGCAAATGTTTTGTCGTAATGAATACTCGATTCCTTCCTGTTATTTAAATGTGCAGCTGGATTATTTGAGCTGTATTTGTCATAAGAAGTAGAACTGAAATTTACATTAGCCGAAAAATTACTGTTAGGGTTTGCTTTTGGGTCTTGCGAATGACTCCACAAAACTTTATATTGTTTTTCTTTAAAGTAATCAGATAAACCTTTTTCTCCAACAACCAAATCGCTGTAACTAACATCAACATTACCTGAAAATTTATATCTTTTTTTGTATCTTGATCTTACGTTTGCTTGCCAAGTTCCTTTTGAAAAAACATCGCCTTTAATTGATAAATCAAAATGATCGCTAATACCAAAGTACCAACCACCATTTCGTAAATAAAACCCACGACGTTTTTCTTCGCCATAAGTAGGTATTAAAACACCCGATTTTCTACTTTTGGTATTAGGAAAAAAGCCAAAAGGAATGCAAGGAAAATATAAAGGTATATCTTCAATAACTAAATAAGCAGGTCCCGAAATAATTTTATTATTTGGTATTACTTTTGCTTTTGTTAATGCAATATAAAAATGGGGATGTTCTAAATCGCAAGAAGTGTATTTGCCATTTTTTATACAAACACTATTATTTGGTAATTTTTTTGTTGTTTCACTATGTAGGTACCCTCCCGATTGCTTAGAAAAAACACCTTTAATAAGACCTTTCTTTGTTTTGAAGTTATATATAATTTTTTCAGACTCAAATTCCTCAGATCCTTGTTTAAAGATTGGTTTACCAATGGTTTTATTAAGGCTGTCGAGAAGACCTTTTGCAAAGACTTCATTTTTTTTTAAATCTAATTCAATGTAATCAGCTTTTAAGTCAATATTTTTATATGTAATATGAGCGTTTTTGTACAAATAAAGTTTATTTGCCAATTTCGAAAAAATAATTGAATCATCAGCAGAATAATCTATAATTGCATCAATAGTTTGGGGTTTATTCTTTTTAAATTTTATAGAATCTTGCTTTTCTCTATTTGTAGATGAAATAGAATCGACATTTTGTGCGTAGTTCTGAGAAAATACACAGAAAAAAGATACAAAAACAAAAACCTTTTGTAGAAATTTTATTAGCAATTTAAAAATATTATTTTTGTGTAAAAATTAGCTTCAAAATTAATTAAAAAATTTTTAGAAACATCATGTATAAAAATATTAACGTAATTTTTTTAATAATATTTATTTTTCTGTTTAATTTTCACACAGATACAAATGCACAGATTCAAAATAAACGCATGATTATTGTTATAGATGCCGGTCATGGTGGGAAAGATTCTGGAGCTATTGGGCGAAAAAGTCAAGAAAAAAATATTGTACTTGCTATTGCTTTAAAATTAGGTAAACTAATTGAAGATGGTCTTAAAGACATAAAAGTCATTTATACTCGCAAAACAGATGTCTTTATTGAATTAAATAAACGAGCAGAGATAGCAAATAAAAGTAAGGCAGATTTATTTATATCAATACATGCAAACTCAAATAAAAAGACAAAGCCTTATGGAGCAGAAACTTATGTAATGGGATTGCACAAAACTCAAGAGAATCTTGATGTTGCTAAACGAGAAAACTCTGTTATAGTTTTTGAGGAAGATTATTCAAAAAAATATGAAGGTTACAATCCTAATTCATCGGAATCATACATAATATTTTCGCTAATGCAAAATGCTTATTTAGAGCAAAGCCTTTCATTAGCATCATTCGTACAGGGAGAAATAAAAAACAATGCTAAACGAAACGATAGAGGTGTTAAACAAGCAGGTTTTCTTGTGCTATGGAACACAACGATGCCAAGTGTTTTAATTGAAACAGGCTTTATTTCAAACAAAAAAGAAGAAGAATATTTAATCTCTAAAAAAGGAGAAAATGATATTGCTTTATGCATATACAATGCTCTTTTTGAATATATTAAATCAATAAAAAATAAAACTGCTAAAGAATTAACAAATTTCAATTTTAATAAAACAACAGAAACAGATAGAGCAGAAATTAAAAAGGATTTTACTAATGATAAAATTTATTTTAAGATACAAATATTCTCTTCATCAAAACAAATACCATTAAATTCTAACGATTTTAAAGGATACAAAAGCGTTGAAGAGCATAAAATATCATCAACATTCAAATATACAGTAGGCAGCAACGAAAATTTAAAAAAAATTAAAAAAATGCAGCAATCTGTTAAACTTAATTTTCCAGATGCTTTTATTGTTGCTTTTAAAAACGGAAAAAAGATTTCAATTAATGAGGCAATTAAAAAATAATAAATTATATTTAACAAACTAAAAATATCATTTTGAAAATTTCAGAACATATAAAAATAGGTTTTATTGTATTCTTTTCAACAATAATATTAATTTTTGGCATTAATTTTTTAAAAGGTAAAAATTTTTTTGTTCAAGAAAATTATTACTATGCTGTTTATGATAGAATTGATGGATTAACAGAATCAAGCCCAGTTTTAATAAATGGATATAAAATAGGACAAGTAAGAAAAATTAATTTTTTACCCGATAATTCTGGACGCTTAGTTGTAAAAATTGTAATTTCTAACAAATTTAAATTACCAAAAAAAACTACTGCACGCATATTTAGCTCTGATTTGATGGGGACTAAAGAAATAAAATTAATTATTGGTAAATTAGAAGAGAATCATATTGTTGGCGATACTTTATCTGCTAATATTGAAGGAAGTATAACAGAACAAGTGAGCTTACAGATGCTACCTTTAAAAAAGAAAGCAGAAGATTTAATGCAGGAAATGGAAAAAGCTATAGAGGTTGTAAAATATGTTTTTAATGAAAAAACAAGAGACAATCTCAATAAAAGTTTTGCAAGTATACAATCTGCAGTATATAATTTAGAACATTCATCAAGTACTTTAGATACATTAGTTACATCAGAAAAAGGGAAATTAGAAAGAATTTTTTCAAATGTAGAATCCATCTCTCAAAATTTAAACGACAATAATGAAAAAATTACTAAGATAATTGATAATTTTGCTGCCATCAGCGATACAATATTGCAATCGGAAATATCATCAACAATAACAAAAGCTAGTAAAGCTTTAACAGATATTAATGTTATTGTTGAAAAGATTAATAAAGGAGAAGGTACAATTGGAATGTTGATTAATAATGACACTCTATATACTAATTTAGATGATGCTTCGTATAATTTAAACCGTTTTGTTGAAGATCTTCGTATTAATCCTAAAAGATATGTTCATTTCTCATTGTTTGATTTTGGGAAAAGTGTTAATATTATTGATAATAAAAAAGGAATAAAAAAATCTAACGATAAAAACATTTATAAAATAAAATTAAAATCTTCAAATCAGCCTATTCCTCTTACTCCTGAAAATTTTAAAGGTTTACAAAATGTTGAAGAAACAATTAATAATGGAATTTATATATATTCAGTTGGAAATAAAAGCAACATAAAAAAAATCAAAAAAATGCATAGTTCGATTAAGAATATTTTTCCAGAATCTGTAATATTAAATTTTAAAAATGGAAAAGTTACTCAAATACAAAAAAAATAATTATTTTTTTGTATTTGGAATTGTTTACTAATAAGGGATTTGACGTTTCCTCAAATACAAAATATTGAAAATCAAGGTTTTATAAAAAATATTTTTTTTCATTTTTAACTTCCTGAAACTAAAAACAATATCAAATTTTCGAGAAAGTCAAGTGAAAATAAATTTTTTTTTCATTTTTTTTTTAACAAAATTGCTTCATCAAAATTAATAATGTCAAATTCTAAAAAATAGTTTAGTTATAAATATGCAAAATACCGATCACGAAAAAATTTGGGGAAATTTTTTACATGTTATTAAAGATAATGTACCAGCGATTAGCTACCGTACATGGTTTGAGCCAATTCTTCCTATTAAATTAGAAAACAGTGTTCTTACAATACAGGTTCCTAGCCCGTTCTTCTATGAATATCTAGAAGAAAAATTTATTGATATTATTAGAAAAACATTATTCAAAGAACTTGGGAAAGATGCTAAGCTAGAATATAATGTGGTAATGGAAAATAATAATTTTACCAATAACAAACCATACACAGTTAAATTACCTACATATGACAAAAGGGAAATAAAAAATAAACCAGTAAATTTTCCTATTGAGCAAACAATAAAAAATCCTTTTATAATACCTGGGATTCAAAAATTAAATATTGACCCTCAATTAAATCAAAATTATTCATTTAATAATTTTATTGAAGGTGATTGTAACAGACTAGCACGTTCTGCAGGATATGCAGTATCTGGTAATCCTGGAGGCACAGCTTTTAATCCACTTTTATTATATGGCAATTCAGGTTTAGGAAAAACTCATTTAGCTCAAGCTATAGGAATCGAGGTTAAAGAAAAATTTGCTGAAAAGACTGTATTATATGTAACAGCAAATAAATTTCAGACACAGTTTGTTGAAGCTACAATAAGCAATAATACCAATGACTTCATTCGTTTTTATCAAATGTTAGATGTTTTAATTATTGATGATGTGCATGAGTTTGCTGGAAAATCGAAAACGCAGGAAATGTTTTTTCAGATATTCAATCATTTACATCAATCAGGTAAGCAACTAATATTAACATCAGACAAACCGCCTGTTGAATTACAAGGTTTAGAACAACGTCTTCTTTCTCGTTTCAAATGGGGCTTGTCAGCTGATTTAACAGAACCTGATTATGAAACAAGAATAGCTATTTTAAAACAAAAAATATATCTTGATGGTATTGAGATTCAAGATGATGTTATTGAGTATATTGCCTCACACATTTCTAGTAATGTTCGTGAGCTCGAAGGAGCTTTGGTTTCATTATTAGCTCAATCAACTCTCAATAGAAAAGAAATTACTCTCGACTTAACAAAAAGAATAATTAACAAATTAGTTAAAAATTCTAAACGAGAAATTACTATTGATTTTATTGAAAAAACTGTTTGTGATTATTTTAATATGCCTATTAATTTAATGAATTCGAAAACTCGTAAACGAGAAATTGTTCAAGCACGCCAAATAGCAATGTATTTTGCTAAATCATTAACAAAACAATCGTTAGCAACAATTGGTGCAAAAATTGGCGGTAAAGATCATGCAACAGTATTACATGCCTGCAAAACGGTTAATAATTTAATTGATACTGATAAGAGATTTCAAGTATATATTAGCGAACTAGAAAAAAAATTAGAATTTTAGTTTTATTCCTATACAATAGTTATTCACTCTTTATTTTTTTTAAAAAATTAGTTTATTCTACTACCTTATAATTTGAATATATTTCAAATTATAAGGTAGTTATTGTAATTTTTTAATGCAGTCTTGAAATATTTTTTAATTATATTTTAATTATTACATTTGCTAAAATAATTATTTCGTTAAATAAAATATTTCATGTTAATTCGATTTATATAAAAAATGAAAAAAACAATATTTTTATTTACATATATTTTTATAATATTTTCAGTATTATCTATTAATGCACAAACAGATACATCAATAATTAATTCAAATAGTAAGGTAATAATTGATGGAAAAGAATACTACATTCACAAGGTTGAAAAAAAGCAAACTCTTTATGCAATAAGCAAATTATATAATGTTTCACAAAAAACAATAACTGACAACAACCTTAATGTAAAAGAAAATATTGGAATTGGGCAATTTCTAAAAATTCCCATTATAAAGAATCAAAAAACATTATCTGATAATACAGATGAAAATGACAAGTTTTTATCTCATATAATAAAAAAAGGAGAAACAATATACTCATTATCAAAGATATATAATGTTAAAATAGAAGAAATATATAAACTTAACCCACAATCAAAGAATTATATTACTATTGGAGATACTATAGTTGTTCCAAAAATATTTGAAATTTTTGAACCCGAGATTAATAAGAAAGAAGATTCTTACATCTATCATAAAGTAGAAAAAAAACAAACTCTTTATGCTATTTCAAAATTGTATGACATTAAGATAAAAAAAATAAAAAAAGCTAACCCGGAATTGTATGAACGAGAATTACAAGAAGGAGAACTTATAAAAATAAAAAAAAGTGCTTCAAAAACAGAGGCTGAAACAATTGATAGTAATAATAATTTTGTTTTACATAAAATAGAAAAAAAACAAACGCTATATGCAATTTCAAAACTATATGATGTAAAAGTTAGGCAAATAAAAAAAGCCAATCCTGAACTTAAAAATAATTCAATACAAGAAGGCCAAATAATAAAAATTCCAATAAAGAATAACATTAAATTACAAGCATCAGTTGTTGAAGTAGATACAATTATAAAACCAATTGTATTACCAGCTATTGATACAACTATTCATCCATGCAATGATAATTTTAATTATACAAATCAAGTATTTAATGTCGCATTAATGCTTCCATTTTATACAAATATTAACGACACATTAGGTGTCAGCGATAGTTTAATACAGCTTAGAAAGAATAAAATTTATTCAAAATCGAATATATTTATAGAATTTTATCAAGGGATTTTATTATCTGTTGAGAAATTGAAAGAACAAAATGTGTCGATAAATTTATATGTGTATGATACCCAAAATGATACAATGCAGATAAAAAATATTCTGCAAAATAATGAACTTAAAGAAATGGATTTAATAATTGGTCCGGTTTATAGTTCAAATTTGCAAATTGTCTCAAAATTTTCAAAAGAAAATCATATCAGTATTGTTTCACCCTTATCATTAAAAGATACATTTTTAATAAATAATCCCTATGCTTTTCAAATAAGTCCAACAATATCTGCTCAAATAAAATATACTTCAGAATATTTAAATAGCTTTTCTGCCAAAAATTTTCTCGTAATTCATGATGGTAAAAATATAAATACCAATTTATTATCAGATTTTAAAACTAAATTATTTAATACTATTTCAAAATCTAAGCATGAAGATTATAATTATACAGAGATATACTATTATCAAAAAGAAGATAGTTTAGTTCATGCTAACTTATCTCCTACTTCAAAAAATATTATTATAATTCCTTCTGAGAATCGTGCTTTTGTGAGTGATATTGTTGCAAAATTAAATGCTTTTTCAAGAAATTATGACATTACTTTATTTGGTCGGCCTAACTGGGTAAGGTTTGATAATATTCAACCAGAAAATTTTCATAACCTAAATGCTCAAATATTTACAAATTCATATATTGATTATAAAAAAAAGGATGTTAAGGATTTTGTAAAAAAATTCAGGTCAAGTTTTAAAACAGAACCATCAAAATTTTCATTTCAAGCATTTGATATAAGTTACTATTTTATTAGTGCATTAAAACAATATGGAAAAGATTTTCAATACTGTTTGCAATCATTTGACATTCCTTTATTAGAAACGGAATTTTATTTTGAGAGGAAAGATAATAACAGCAGTTTTGAAAATAAAGCCTTGTATATTATTACATATGATAAAAATTATGATGTCGTAATAACATCATCATTACCAAAAAAAACAGAACAGAAATAATATGAGTATTGATGCATTAATTGTAATAATTGTATTAATAATTGTATTAATATCACTTTACTTTGAATTAGCCGGAACTTCCTTTACTTTTTTAATTGCTGTTGCCATACTTGGAATTTGTGGTATTTTAACTCCAAGAGAGATAATAAGCGGTTTCTCGAATGAGCAAATAGCTGTAATTGTTATGCTATTAATTCTTGGTGATGTAATTAGAAAGTCAAGTGTAGTAGAGTATTTTTTTAATAAATTTTTTAAAGGAGCTAATACTTATAATAGTTACATGCGTCGCATGATGGTTGTTGTAGGTTTTTTTTCGGCATTTGTTAATAACACACCCTTAGTAGCAATTATGATGCCTTATGTTCATAATTGGAGTAAACGACATAAGATAGCCCCGTCAAAACTTTTAATTCCTTTATCATACGCAGCAATATTAGGTGGTTCATGTACATTAATAGGGACATCAACAAATTTAATTGTTAGTGGTTTTGTTATTGATCAAAATATAATTAAAGGTTTAAAGCCATTAAATCTTTTCGATTTTGTTTATGTTGGGTTGCCAATGCTAATTATTGGTTTTATCTATATTTTAACAATAGGAAAAAAATTATTACCCACCAATACTGATATATTATCGGAAGTAACAGATAACATTAGACAGTATATTTTTGAAACGGAAGTAAGAAAAAATTCTCATTTAATTGGAAAAACAATTAAGGAATCTGGTTTTTTAAAAATGGAAGGATTGTATTTATTCAAGATTATTAGAAACAATTATAATATTATTTCTGCATCAGAAGAAACAGAGATAGAAGAGAGTGATAAATTTATTTTCTCTGGGGAAAAAAATATTATTACAGATTTGATAAACAAACAAGAGTCTGGATTTACTTTTCCACTTGTTGGGATGCTTTCGAAAAAGAATCATACAGATATTATTGAAATTGTAATTTCACACAACTCAACATTAATATCAAAGACGGTTAAAGAAATTAATTTTAAAAAAAGATTTAATTCTGCAATTCTTGCAATTCATAGAAATGGTGAAAATATATCTCAAAAAATTGAAGATATTCGCTTAAAAGCCGGAGATGTTTTGCTGTTATTAACAGATAACGAACTTATTAGCAAAGATATTTCTCAAGATTTTTATTTTATTTCTAAAGTAAAAGAAATTCGCAAACCTGAATTATACAAAACAATAACTTTGCTTGGAGGAACAACAATAGCGATTTTGTTGGCGGCATTAGGGATAGTTCCTCTTTTTATTACATTACTCTTGCTTTTAATCTTATTGTTTGGTATAAAAGTTTCATCACCTAAAGATATTCATAAAAATTTAGACTTTAATTTAATATTTATAATTGCTCTTTCGTTGGCATTTGGAACAGCCATGATAAAAACAGGAGTTGCCAGCCTAATAGCTGATTTATTAATAAAAATTTTCCTTCCTTTCGGAACATTAAGTATTTTGTTTGGAATATACTTTGTAACAACTATCTTGGCAGCTTACATTACTAATAAAGCAGCTGTTGCTATAACATTTCCTATTGCATTAACAATGGCAGTTAATCTTGATCTTCCTCCAATGCCATTTATTCTAATTGTTGCTTTTGCCGCCGCCGCAAATTTTATGACACCTATTGGTTATCAAACGAATATTATGGTTTATGGTCCTGGTGGTTACAATTTTAAAGATTTTTTTAAAATTGGATTTCCTTTAACTATAATTTATATGATTGGTACTGTGCTTATTCTGTATTTTATGTATTTCTAGTTACAATTATTTACAGACGATCAAATTTTTAAGACTTAATTTGTTATTAAACTGCTAGAAATAATTATTCTTGAGCTTATTTTAACGCTTTATTAATAGTAATCAGTAAATTATAGCACAATTATTTCTTCATGCTTAAAAATGCTTTATTTTGCTTCAGAAATCTATAGTGTTGATTATTTGTAAGATTCAGTCAAAAGGACGTCAAAAATACGTACAAATGTCAGGTAAATGTCAGGTAAATGTAGTTGGATATTATTACAATAAATATGATATTTACATAAAAAATTTTTATGACAATAGGACAGTTTATAAAAGAAGCTAGACTAAAAAAGGGTATGACGCAAGAAGAACTTGCGACAAAAACTTATATAAGTGTTAGGACTATACAACGAATTGAAAATGGAGATGTTGCCCCAAGGTCATTTACATTGCAAGCTATAGCTTCTGTTTTGGATATTGAATATAAGAATTTGATGAATTGTGAAAATAAAAATTTTGTAAAAAACAATTCAACTCAAAGTAAAATTTGGGTGCCAATTCTACACCTGAGTGGATTATTTCTTACATTACTTCCCCCACTTATTATTTGGTTATTGCAAAAAGATAAAAATAAAATTATAAGAGAACACGGCATAGATGTTATTAATTTTCAATTGAGCATGCTCATCTATTTAATACCTATAGCCATTTTGATTATCCCGGCAATATTTATAGGTATTTTCAGTACAGTAGTTATAATAATAAACACAATTAAAGTCGTAAATAATCAGCCCTACAAGTATCCATTGACAATTAAAATATTAAAGCCATAAAAAAAATTAGCATAACATTGATTTACTTAATTATCTCAATTTTTGTAAATGCTAAAATTTAACAAATGAACTAAATTAAGAAAGATTTCAAAATTTGTTAAACAAAACGATACCTATAATAATTTATTAAAACAATTGTAATTTACATATCTAGTTCTAATATTGGGACGAGTACAAAATGTTATCTCAATATCTGATGAATATTTAAATAAAGTTATTAATCAATAAAATTTTAAGCGATTCTAAAGCAGATATAAAATCATTAGTACAATTAACAATTGTAAACAAGTAAAATATTCATTGTTTACAATTGTGTCTCATTTAATATAGATTTGTTAATTTGTTTTGTAAACATTGGACCTTCATAAATAAAGCCTGTGTATATTTGTACCAAACTAGCACCTGCTTTTAATTTTTCAATAGCATCTTTAGTTGTTAACACACCACCAACAGCCATTATTGGAATTTTGTTATTAGACTTTTTAGAAATATATTTAATAATTTCAGTAGATTGATCAGTTAATGGTTTCCCACTTAAACCACCTTCTCCTATTTCATTGATTTTTTTATCAGATGTATTTAAAGAATTTCTAGTTGTAGTAGTATTTGTAGCAATAATTCCGTCAATTTTCGATATGTTAACAATGTCAATTATATCATCGAGCTGTGCATTAGTTAAATCAGGAGAAATTTTAAGTAAAATTGGTTTGTTATGAGATTTTTTTAAGTTTTTATCTTTTAATCTTTTCATTATAGCAAGCAGAGAATCTTTGTCTTGAAGCTCTCTTAAGTCCTTAACATTAGGACAACTAACATTTACGACAATATAGTCAACATAATCAATTAAGGCGTCATAACAGTACTCATAATCATCTATTGCTTTATTATTTGGAGTTAGGGTATTTTTACCAATATTACCGCCTATAATAATATCCGACTTCTTTTTTTTAAGTTGTTCTACAGCATAATCAACACCTTTATTATTAAAGCCCATCCTATTTATTAAAGCTAAATCCTTTTTTAGCCTAAATAAACGTGGTTTTGGGTTACCTTTTTGAGCTTTTGGTGTTACAGTTCCAATTTCGACAAAACCAAAACCCATAAACCCTAACATGTCGAAAACTTCGGCATTTTTGTCTAAACCAGCAGCAATACCTACTGGATTTTTAAATTTAATACCAAAAACGGTTCTCTCAAGTTGTTTATTATTAACGAAGAAAATTGCTTTTAGCAAGCATTTAACACCTGGAATTTTAGAGCCAATCTTAAGACAAATAAAAACAATTTTGTGTATGGCTTCTGGCTTCAAAAGGAACAATAGCGGTCGAATAAATATTTTATACATGAAATAATTTAATTAAGTTAAAAGTTGAATGTTTATAAATAAAGAAGTTGAGTATAAAGGTATAATAAGAACTTATACCCAGTAGTCTAATTATTTTATAATCAAAGGAATGCATCTATTTAGTATAAAAATTACTCTCAATTTAGAAGAGATTCATATTTTAATAATAAATTTTGATAAAGATAATAATATTTATTCTACAGGGAAATATTCCTCGAATGTTTTATCTGTATAAAATGTAACAATTTTTTGCACTCTTTTAGCAGACTGCTTTTTGGTTCTAGGTGCTTGAATTTCTTTAATATTTTCAATTTTCACCTCTTTTGGAATGTCTTCAAAAGGTTTATTTATAGGTTCTTCAGAAATTTTATTGTTAATGGGATCTTTTTTATTTAAAGTATTGCTATTATCAAACAATGATGGTTGCTCATTTGTTTTATACATAGAATCTTTACCTAGTATTAACCATTCGGGATTAATATTTTTATAATTTATTAGAATTTTTTTTATTACTTCAAGGCTTGGTTTGTTTCTTCCAGATAAAATGTGAGATATGCTTGATCGAGTTACTCCTATTTTATCACTAAATTTTGAGGGTGATAATCCTTCATTAGTTAGTATTTTTACAATTCGATTATTCATAATCATTTATTTTTACAAATGTAACCATTTATTTGTTAACATCTGTCAACCAGCAAAGTTAATATTTGTAAACGAGATGTTACAAATGTAATTAAATCTTTTAGCCCTTTAATAATAATCAAATTTAAGACTTCAATTATAAATTTATATAGTCTTTTTAAAATGCTGGTTATTAATAAATTATTGCAATTTATAGTCTTGTTTTTAAGAATAAAGCTGTTAATTAATATTAAAGTTTAAATTTTTAATTTATATAATTCTTTTAAAACACTGGTTATATGATTTTTAAATAAATATTCAATATTGGCAAATAAAGCATTGCTTATTATTTACATTTGTATATTCAACTGTTTTAAAGTCCATTAGAGATTATTTAATAGTACATCTATTCCTTTAATTATTACTTCAAGATATGTCACAAACAAAAATCTTTTGAATATACTATAAAATGTGAGGTATAAGCCGTTTAAATTTTGTTTACATTTGTAACGAAGCACAATTACCATAGAAATAAATAGATAATAGTATAAAACACATTTGTCTAAAATTTTTATCTATATAAATACTAGCTTTAGACATATTATCTTTTTTCGAAAATTAATATGTCTATAAGAAATTTATATTTAGGTAGTATCTCCCACTTCATTACAAATATGAGAAGGAAATAAATGTAGTATGTGAAAATAAGTTGTATTTATTATTATAAATAATTAAAAATAAGGGTATTAGAGACTAATAGCAATAGATGTTAACTTACAAAAGTGTGGCACATATAAATTTGGGTAGATTAGACATAAATTTTAGCAAGTCTAAATAAAAAAATTAGATCTCTCACAAGTTCAAAATTATAATAGCCGTTGCATTCTATTAATCTAATTCGTAACATATCAAAAATAAATAGCAATAATTAAGGTATATCCGTACCATTGCTTATAAGTCCCTTGGTGCAGGTGTATTCGCTTTTACTTATTAATTCTTATGATA
>JADFUR010000038.1 GCA_015222055.1 Bacteroidota bacterium
CAATTGCTTTAAATGAATCAAGATAACTTCTACATAAAATATTCAAAACACAGCAAATATAAAATTTTAATAAATTTATTTCCGCAATTTTTTAAATTGATTCCATATATGACGGTGTATTTTTTAGTATAAAAAAATGCCTTTATGAAAAATAAAGGCATTTTGTAAAATTATTAAATAAAAAATTATTTATGATCTTCGTCGTATATAGCATTTAGTCCGAAAAGAACTTCATTAGTAATATTACAATCAGGATCACCGTAGAGAAGTGCACCGCCTGTAGTATTGCTAATAATAAATTTATATTTATGAGATTCATTATACTCGGCAATAAATGAAGTTATTTTATTATATAACTGTTTATTCATTTCTTGTTGATCGGCAAGCAATTTGTTTCCAAGATCGTTTTGAAGAATTTGTAATTTTTGTTGTTTTTCAATAAGTTTTTGTTGCTCTTCTTCGGCACGTTTTTGAGTTAAGAATCCACCTCTTTTTACTTTGTCTTGAAAATCAGAAGCTTCTTTTTGGAATTTCTGAGCTTTTCTTTCTAAGTCATTTTTTATTTTTTCTTGTTTTTTGGCAAATTCATCGTTTAATTCTTCCGATAATTTGTAATTTAAGAGTAATGTATCAATATTAACATAAGCTATTTGCATTGAACTTGTAGCTTCAACAACTTTTTCAACGGGCTTTTCAGCTAGTTTTTCGGTTGAGCCAAATTGCAAATAAAAAAATACAGCAATAGCAATTATTAATACAGCATTAATTACAATTGATAATTTAGCAATAGGTGATAAGTTTTTCATTTTTATATTTTTTAAATTTGAAATACAAATGTAGCTTTTATTCTGAAATGATTGATGTTTTTGTTTTATTTTTTTTTGTTGCTAACACGAACCATATGAATGATAGTATTGCAGATATAATACCTATATAATAACCTGTTGTAATAGGCAACGCAAGACCTCCGTTAGCAACAGGAGCTACCATTAAGTAAGTAACACAAACGGCTGTCATAAATACTGCGGGGATTGACAAAAGCAAGTGATTTTTTTTATTATATGCAAGATACATTGCGGCTGTCCATAAAACAATGGTAGACAAAATTTGATTTGAAAGACCAAGATATTTCCAGATGGTTGAAAATTTTAATTGAGATAAAATAAAACCAACCGCAAAAAGAGGAATAACAATAATAAGTCTGTTTTTTATACTTTTTTGTTTAAATTTAAAAATATCGGCAATTGTAAGTCTTGCACTTCTAAAAGCAGTGTCGCCTGTTGTGATTGGACAAGCAACAACACCAATAATTGCAAATATAGCACCTGCTCTACCAAGCCAGCTATTGCATATTTCGTTAACTATCCATGCCGGGTTGTGTCCGTTTATGGCAGCAGTAGCATTTAAGCCATCAGTGCCATGAAAGAAATTAATGGCAGCTGTTGCCCAAATAAGAGCTACAATACCTTCGGAAATCATAGCACCGTAAAAAACTTTTCGTCCGTGGCGTTCTTTTTTCATGCATCGTGCCATTAATGGTGCTTGTGTAGAATGAAAACCCGAAATTGCCCCACACGAAATAACAATAAACATCATTGGAAACAATATGTTTTGAGATGGGTTAGAATGGAAATTTTTAAAATCGGTAAACGATAATTCGTGTAATGATAAAGTGCCTGAAGCTCCTTTAAATATCATTGCTCCGGCAATGCTAACAGCCATAACAAGTAAAGCTACTCCAAAAATGGGGTAAATTTTACCAATAATTTTGTTAATTGGAAGTAAGGTTGCAATAATGTAATATCCAAAAATAATATAAAGCCAAATTGCTTTGCTGGCACCTGTTAAACTTTCCAACAAACCAGCAGGACCGGTAACAAAAGCAACACCCACAAATATTAATAATATTATTGAGAATATTCTTAAGAAATTTTTAAAACCGGTACCGAGATATTTACCAACAACTTCCGAAATGCTTGCACCATCGTTTCTGACAGATAACATACCGGAAAAATAATCGTGAACAGAACCCATAAAAATACAGCCTATTACAATCCAGATATAAGAAACAGGACCATACATTGCACCCAGAATTGCTCCAAAGATTGGGCCTAATCCTGCGATGTTTAAGAATTCTATCATATACATTTTCCAAACAGGCATTGGTATGTAATCAACGCCATCGGCTATGCGAACAGCCGGGGTTTCTATCTTGTCGTCGGCGCCAAAGAATTTTTCAATAAATTTACCGTAAATAAAGTAGCCTAAGATTAAAGCTAAAATTGAAATTATAAATGTGAACATAAGTTATTTTTTTTTTAAGATTGCTGCAAATTTAACTATAAATTACATTCGTTGTTATTGGGAAGCTTATTTTTAAAAACATCTATTTTAAAAAAAAACCACAAAAGTTTTTAACATTTTGTGGTTTTTTATTTGCTGTTCAGGATTTGTAATCCCGAACTAACAAGTTGTTATTAATGCTTTCGGATTGCAAATCCGAAAGAGCTGGTCACCCTGTTTTATTAAAATAAAATTAAAATTTAAGCGTTAAACCTGCCAAAAAGTTAATTCCTGCTTGTGGGAAATATCCGTCAAGAGCTCTTCGTTCTCCTTCAAAAGTATATTGATAAACCCAAGCATTTGTTTCATACTCACAGTTGAAAATATTATTTACCATTAACGATAAGTTAATGTTTTTAATAAGCTTTGTTTTAAAACCATAATCAATTTTTATATTATTGATAAAGTATGCATCAAGTTTTCTTTCGTCGCTTGCGGTGTTGTCAATATATTGTTTACCAACATAGTTAGAGATAAATTTAACAGATAAATTTTTAATATTGTAAGTAATTAAACTGTTAGCAATAATGTTTGGGGAAAAAGCAAGGTCTGTTTCTCCTAAATTTGATATATCTTGTTCTTTAGTTTTCCAATTATCCCAATTATCAACATATTGTGTGAAATTTTTAATTTTGTTTTTACTCAATGTTGTGTTTAAATCCCATCTCAGATTATCTGTAAATTTTAGTCCTGCAGATAGTTCAACACCTGTGCGGTAACTTTTGTCAACATTAGCCATAATTGCAGAACCTACGTCATTAATATCACCAGTTAAAACTAATTGGTCTTTATAATCCATATAATATAGATTTAGGTTGAACACTGCTCTTGTAGTGTTAAAAGTATAACCAAATTCAAAGTCGTTTAAAGTCTCGTTTGTTGGCATTAATGTAGTTGTGTCAGCATCGGTATAGTTATGTCGATTTGGCTCACGATTAGCTATACCAAATGAAAAATAAGCGTTTTGTTTATCGTTAATAGTATAATATATCCCGGCTTTGGGATTAATGAAATCAAATTTATGGTTCTGGTCAAGATTTCTAAAATCATCGTCAATACCGTCAATAGTATATTCAATATTACGAAATTGAACATCGCCGTAAATATTTAATTTATTATTGACAAAATAATTCATTTTGGCATATATGTTAAAGTCTTTTTTAGTTCCTTTATTTCTATAGTATTCGTGGTCTTTTTCAAAATTGTTTATTGAATTCTGAGCCCAGATAACATTTCCAAAATGATCGCCTTCATAAATATTATAAGCTCCACCAATTGAAGCATTAATTTTTTCCAGCTTATAATTCATTGAGTAAGTTATTCCGTAAAAATCGTTATCCATCAATTTTCGGTAAATAAAGTCGGAGCTTGTAATGGTGTCTGTATTAATTATTGCATTGCTAAGACCAAACTTGCTGAATTCTTTATTGTATTTATAGCTTTCGTAATAACCATATCCTTTTGTATAATGCAATGCCGTATTAATGTTGAGAAAATTATTTATTTCGTGAGAGTAAAATAATTGATAATGATCTTGTTGGTAGTTGTCTGTCTGATTATCATAAATATAACGATTAAAAGTGCGACTGTTTGAATTAAATAAATTGTCTTTTTCAGCATCAGACCAACCGTCGTCATATACTAGTTGAGCCATACCTGCAGAATTGTTTTCTAATTTGCATTTAGGAACTCCATTCCAAGCCTGTCCGGTTATTTCTTTACCAGAAGATATGTTAAGTTTCACAATGTCGTGTTCGTTATAATATCCTCCTGAGATGAAAAATGATTTTAAATCAGAAGCAGAGCGGTCGATAAACCCTTGCGACTCGATTTTTGACAATCGTGCATCAAAAGTAAATTTATTATTAATTAAACCCGAGCCTACTCTAACATTGCTTTTCCATGTTTGGAATGAACCAACTGAATTATTTATTTCTGCATAAGCATCTTTTTCAAGACTTAGTGTTTGCATATTTATTGTTGCACCAAAAGCACCGGCACCATTGGTTGATGTGCCTACTCCACGCTGAATTTGCACATTATTAATTGATGAAGCAAGGTCAGGCAAATTTACCCAGAATACTCCATGAGATTCCGGATCGTTATAAGGAATTCCGTTTATGGTAACGTTTATTCTGTTTGCATCAGTACCGCGAATTCTTATGTTTGTGTAACCAATACCTGCTCCTGCATCAGATGATGTTACAACAGAAGGACTTAGACTTAGTAAATAAGGAATATCTTGTCCCAGATTATTTTCACCAATACTTTTTTTGTTGATGTTTGAGTAGGTGGCAGGAACTTTTTGTCCAGCTCTGGTTGACGAAATCATAATTTCATCGGACATAACGTTCGAACGCTTTAATTTGAAACTAAGAGTTAAATCTTTTTCAAGATTTATTTCTTCAGAAAGATTTTTATATCCCATATAGGATATAACGATTGTGTATTTTCTATTTTTAATATATTTAATAGAAAATTTGCCATCTAAACTGGTGTAAGTTCCTTTTAGAGTGTTTTTTAACTGAACATTAGCACCAATTAAAGGTTCTCCCTTGGTGTCTGTTACTGTTCCGAAAATGTTTGATTGCGAAAAAATCGAAAAACTGATTAATTGCAATACTAATAACAATGATAATCTTTTCATGATTAAAATTTTTTTTAATTAAAAGTTAATATTGCAATGGGTGATTATTACTCTTTTCCCTACGCCGGCATTATCCGTTCAGGTTCAAAGGGTGTGATCTCAGCCTTAAATATTAAGGCACCCCACTGTGAATTGTTTGCAAAGGTAAAAAACTTTAGTTGTAAAAAAAAAGCTGTGATAAAAATATCACAGCTTTTTTTGCTTATAGTAATCGCATCACTTCATTAATGTACTCGCTTAGTGATGCGATGTCTTGCGGAAAATTGAAAATTATTTTTCTACTTTTAATACGTCAGCAATAGCTTTTTCAAAAGAATCTTTAGGTAATGCACCCATTGCCATTTGTGGTTGACCTTCTTTAGGTACAAATAATAATGACGGGATACTCTGAACACCAAACACTCCGGCTAATTGTTGTTGTTCTTCAGTGTTTACTTTATAGATATTGATTTTCCCTTCATATTCTTCAGCTAATTGTTCTAAAATAGGAGAAACCATTTTACAAGGTTGACACCAATCAGCGTAAAAATCAATCATGCAAGGTTTGTCGCCTTCAAATTTCCACTCTTTGTTTTCTTCAAAATTGAAAACTTTTTGTTTGAATGTTTCTAGGGTTAAATGTTCTAACATAACTTTTTCCATTTTATTAATTTAAAAAATTGTTTGCAAAATATGTAAATATGTAAATATGTAAAAGTGTATTCAAATAATATGCCAAATTTTTTAAATGTATTTTAAATAGATTATGTGATGAATTGATGATTATAAAATGGTTTTCAAGGTAAAAATCAGACTGTTTTATTAATTTTATACGCATAAAGTTTGCTAATATTGTTAGTTTTAAAGCGAAATAATTGTAATTTTGTCACCTATTTACAAAAAATGTCATAGTTTTTATTCATGAATAAACATTTAAAACACCCTGTTTTTAAGATAATTTCTGAAATTATTAGTTCTCAAAACATACAAGCCTATGTTATTGGGGGTTTTGTGCGTGATATAATTCTAAAAAGACCATCAAACGATATTGATATTGTAGTGGTTGGTAGCGGAATAGAATTAGCAAATATGGTTGCAGACAAAATAGATAAAAATGTAAAAGTTTCTGTTTTTAAGAATTTTGGTACTGCGATGTTAAGGTATAAAAATTTTGAAATTGAGTTTGTAGGAGCAAGGAAAGAGTCTTATAACAGAAATTCACGAAAACCTATTGTTGAGGATGGTAGTCTTGAAGATGATCAAAACAGAAGAGATTTTACTATTAATGCACTCGCATTGTCATTAAATAAAGAAAATTTTGGTGAACTTTCAGACCCTTTTAATGGATTAGAAGATATAAAGAAAAAAATAATTCGTACGCCCTTAGATTCCGATATTACCTTTTCTGACGATCCACTTCGGATGATACGTGCCATTCGTTTTGCAGCACAACTTAATTTTGATATTAAGCCTGATGCTTTATCTTCGATTAATAAAAATAAGGAGAGAATAAAAATTGTTTCGCGAGAACGAGTAAATGAAGAGCTCAACAAAATAGTTTTATCGCCAAAACCGTCAATAGGGTTCAAGCTTTTAGAAAGTACTGGTTTACTTGAAATAATTTTTCCAGAATTATATAAATTAAAAGGTGTTGAGGTAAAAAAAGGTATTAGGCATAAAGACAATTTTTATCATACACTTGATGTTCTCGACAATATTAGCGTACAAACAGATAAACTATGGTTGCGATGGGCTGCCATCTTACACGACGTAGGAAAGCCTGCGAGCAAACGATTTGAGGATGTTCATGGCTGGACGTTTCACGGTCACGAATTTATTGGATATAAAATGTTACCTGACATTTTTCGTCGTCTTAAATTTCCAATGAATGAAAAAATGAAGTATGTTCAGAAGCTAATATTGTTACATATGCGTCCTATTGTTTTGTCTAAAGAAGAGATTACAGATTCTGCAATAAGGCGTTTGCTGTTTGAGGCTGATGAAGATATTGATGATTTGATGCTTTTGTGCGATGCTGATATAACTTCAAAAAATCCCAATAGAGTTAAACGATTTTTAAAAAATTTTCAAATTGTTCGCAATAAATTAAAAGAAATAGAAGAAAAAGATAAAATTAGAAATTGGCAACCTCCAATCTCAGGCGATGAAATTATTAAAGTGTTTAATATTAAACCTTCAAAAATTATTGGTGAGATTAAAACTTCTATTAAAGATGCTATTTTAGATGGTATTATTGAAAATAATTACGACGATGCTTACCAATTTATGCTTAAAAAGGGCGAAGAGTTAGGACTGAAACCAGTGAAAAAATAATTTTATTTTCTTTGTAAGTCGAGATATACCGGCAAGTGGTCGCTAAAACCCCCATGATATTTAAACCCTATATAAGTTCTAAAAGGTTTTACACCAAAATACGAATCATCTTTTTCGAGTAAGAAATTTACTTTAAAAATATGAGCATCATTTAATGATGTTGATAATTTTTGTTTTTTTAACAATAAATTACCCGAAACAATTAATTGGTCGAGATTAGCCCAGTGTCCTTGATATTTGTGACTACAAATATTTTTTTCAAATTGAAGATAATATGACAAATTATATAGCTCGTTGCTTTTTATGTTATCGAAAGTGCTATTTGCTTTTAGTGTTTCTAAAACGCTCTTATTATCAGGTTCGTCGTTTAAATCACCCATAATAACAATATTCGCATTTTTATTTTTTTCAAAAATAGAATCTACTGTGTTTTTTAATACTGAAGCAACAAACATTCTGTTTTGCTCTGATTCTAATTGTCCACCCCAGCGTGATGGCCAGTGGTTTACAAAAATATGAAGGGTGTCTTTTTTATTAGTGTAACCGCTTACATAAAGAATATCCCTTGTTTTTTTATCTTTATCAAAAGAAAAATCAATTTGTATAAAATGAGTAGATATTGGAGTGAACGTTTTTTCCTGATAAAGTAGAGCAACGTCAATTCCTCTTCTGTCGGGGGATTCTTTGTGAATTATTTGATAATTTAATTTTTCAAGAGGAGAAAATTTTGTCAAACTTTCAAGGCAATATCTATTTTCAACTTCACATAAACCAACAATGTCGGGAGGTGTCCATCCACCTACAGCTGTTATTACTTTGGCAATATTTTTTACTTTTTGATTATATTTTCCCCAAGTCCAATGGTGGTCGCCGTTGGGTAAAAATTGGTCGTCTATTTTTAATGTGTCGTGAGTTACATTAAAAAAGTTTTCGCAATTGTAAAACATTATTCTAAAATAGTGTTCGTTATTTGAGTTCTCGGTTTGTTGTTGTGTGTCGTTTTGGGCTACTAATTTTACTGAGAAGGAGGCAAAATAAATTAAAATAAATAATAAGAATATTACTTTTTTTATATTGCTCATGGTTTAATGTTTATTGTAATTAATATGCTAAATGTATTAAAAATTTTAACAAGAAAAAACTATTCAACATATTCATAGGCACC
>JADFUR010000039.1 GCA_015222055.1 Bacteroidota bacterium
AAATTGGGCTTTACTTACGTGAGCTCTCAGGCTCGGTTCAGCCCGGATTATAATGATTCTCCACAACTTTTTAAAGTGATCCGTATTTAATTAAAATATAGAACATTAAAAATTTGTTAATCGTTACCAAAAAAATACAAAAGCCCAACATTAAAATTAAACAAGTCAATTTTTTTTGAATGATAGTCCATATTTTGACTTATTATATGAACTGATTTAATATAAGTTAAACTTGTATTTACAAAAAGATTTTTTAATATTTTTGAATCAGCTAATATTCCAATTGAGGGACAAATGCGCAAACTTTTTTCTTCATATTTTAGAGAAAAAAATAAATCAAATTTTTTTAAATAATATCCAGCTCCAATACTTAAATAAGGACGACAATTTTTTAAGTTAAAAAAATATTTAATGCTTGATGAGATAGAGCTTATTCTGTATTTATCGTAAAATGTGTTAGGAAAAAATAACTGTGAATATTTTAAATCAACATCTATTTTTTTATTTATAGAATATCCTAATAAAAAATTCCAACCAGCACCATAACCAATTTCATCCTGAAATTTTGATGTGGGTGCTAATAGTTCACCTGTTGTTCCAATAAAAAATTGAGATTTTACTGAAAAAGCTGTTAAAAAAATTATTGTTGATATTAAAAATATTTTTTTCATCTGTTTATAATTTAATTAAGAATTAAAAATTACGAATTATGGTTATTCGAACCCAATGCTGTTAGGGATTTTTAATCCCGAATTAACAATCTGTATATTAATGCTTTCGGATTGCAAATCCGAAAGAGCAGAGGGTCGAATTTCATTTTATTGGTTTATACTAATTTAAAATTTAAAACTATAACTAAACGATGGGAAAAACGAAAATAAACTTTGTTGATAAAGCTTTAAATTATCCTTTTTATTATTTTCAAGAGTGATAAATAATTTTCTTTCAAAATAGTAGTAATAAGGATTTTGTCTGTTGTAAAGGTTAAATATGCTTATAGTCCAGGTTCTTTCCCCCCAACTTGTTTTTTTATTAAAATTAACTCCAACATCTAATCTGTGATAATTTCTCATTTTAAATGAATTAATATCATCATAAGCATAAACCTCTTTACCCGAACTTGTATATTTTTCTGTTGCAAGAGTTATTGGGTAACCTGAGCCGTAAGTCCATGTTGCAGAGAGTGCTATATTTTCTTTTATTTTGTGAGTTATTGACAAACCTACATCAAATAACCTGTCATATTTAAAAGGAAAGGTTTTTCCATTATTGAGATTAGCAAATTTTCTATCTGCTTTTGATAATGTTATACCAATCCAACCTGTGGTTTTTCCTTGCATTTTTTGTAGCAACAACTCTAAACCATAGGCATTTCCCTTACCTTTTTTCTCAATCACGTTTTCCCAGTTATCAATATTACCAAAAAAAGATTCCCCTTGTTTAAATGCAATAAGATTACTCATTATTTTATAATATGAATTAATACTAAATTCATATTTATCGTCGAAAAAAGATTGGGCTATCCCTAATGTATTTTGGTAAGATGTTTCGGGTACAACATTTTTTGTTGTTGGCATCCAAAAATCTGAAGGCATGCCGACACCCGAATAACTTAACAAATGAACATATTGCTTCATAGTTGAAAACGAATATTTTAGCGATAAATTTTCAGCTAAAATAAAATTAAAAAGTATCCTTGGTTCAACTGAGTAATATTTTTTATTTTTTATATCATAGTTTGAAAAACGAACTCCGAAATTTGTATTAAACCGGTTATATTTTATTTCACTTTCTAAATATACTGAATTTTCAAAAGCATTTGTATTAATGTCATTATATGAAGTGTCGATATGTGAAATATTTTCACCCTCCTGAAAATAATAAATATCGTTTGGCGTAAAAATATGATATATTGAATTTATTCCGTATCGTAATTTAATATTAGGATTAATATAGTAATCAAAGTCAAATTTTGCATTAATATCTTTAATGCCTGAATATAAATTATTTAATATATTTTGATTTGTGCTGTCAGATTTATAATATGATGTAATATTGTTTTGATAATTATAATTAGTATATGACAGGGTTAGATTACTGAATAATTTTGAATTAAAAATATGATTCCATCTTAATGCTGCGAGCGTATTGCCCCATTTTACAGATCTTGTATCTTTTTGTTTTATTGAACTTGTTTTTATTTCATTTTTTATTTTCACCTTATCGTTACCTGAATAAAAGCTGAAAAATATTCGGTCGTTTTGTGAAAGTTTATGATTAATTTTTGCATTAATATCATAATAATTGTAGGAAACTCCTAAGTCGAATAATTTAAAAACAGGCAAAAGGTTTCTCCTAACAGAGATAATAAAAGAAGTTTTATTTTTAATTATGGGACCTTCAAAAGATATTTTTGAAGATAACAAACCTAAAGTACCCTGAACATGATATTTTTGCATATTTCCTTCTCTCATTCTAATATCGAGCACAGAAGAAAGTCTGCTACCATATCGTGCGGGAAATCCTCCTTTTATTAGTTTCACATCGTTAATTGCATCTGCATTAAATATTGAAAACATGCCTCCAAAATGACTAACATAATATAAGGGAACATCATCTAATAAAATTAAATTTTGGTCAGGGCTGCCACCTCTCACATATAAACTGCTTTTTGCTTCACCTCCCGATTGAACACCCGGCATTAATTGCAACGATTTCATTATATCTACCTCACCAAAAAGATTAGGCAACGATTTTATTTTTTTCATCTGCAGGCGAACAACTCCGGTTTCGTTTCTTTCAACTATACTCTTATTTTTATACCCTGTTATGGTAACTTCATCTATTTCAATGCCAGATTCTAAAAAAAGATTAATTCTTTTGTTTTGCTTAAGTAATATCTTTACCGATTTTGTTTTATATCCAATGTATGAAACAATTATTTTTATGCTGCCTTTTGCAGTTAATGTAAGGCTGTAAAAACCATATTCGTTGCTTATTGTTGCCGTTCTCGAATTAAGATCAAAAATGTTTGCTCCAATCAAAACTTCTTTACTTTTATTATCGAAAACATATCCGCTAATTGTATATCTGTTTTGAGCAAAACAATTAGAAAGGCTAATAATAAAAGCAATAATTGTTATTATTTTTTTCATTGATTATTTAACTTTTGTCGTTTTAATTAAAATGGTTTCTGTATCTTCTTGGTAGCCAGCAAATATCCCATATCCATTTTCAATATTTGAAAACACATTTACGGGTTCTCCTGTGCCGTATAATATATCTCCTTGTTGTCGATACAAATGTTGCAGTAACGATGTTTTATATTTATAGTAATTTTCCGAAACACTTCTAAAATGCAAAAAAACTACCTGATTGTCAATATATCTGCCGTCAGGGTCAATATATTGCGGTGGATAATAGAATATTCTTAATTGGTGTTTTTCACCATTAATATAACTGTCGTTAAAAAGTAAATATTCGGGATTTTCTGCATCAAATGAAAGTAAAGACGGGTAATAACTTTCTGATGTAATAATATTGTCATTTGAAAAAATTTGATATGAAATTTCATCAGAAATTTCCATCTCATAGAAATTTTTTTCATTTGCTGGGTCACAAAAATTAATAGTTATTTCCGAATAAATATCTCCACAATCGTTGGTGCCGGCAATAGGATTAATTTCATAAGATGTCATTTCAACTCTATTTGGAACAAGGTCGTTACTTGTAACAGTTTTAAAACCTGATTTTATAATTTTTAATTCATAATTTTTACCTGTTTCAGGAAAAGTAAAGTCGGAGAAATCATAATAATCTGATGAATCGTTATATTTCATTGTGTCAATTTGATTGCCAGATGAAATTATCACAGTAGCATCTGTAATAGCCTTCATTGTTGTTGTATCAAGCAATGGCGAGCTTTGATTAACTTTTACGTTAAATGATTTCGGATTTGGTGTTGTGAACGGTATAAAAAAAGAATTTACAATTAATTTGGGTTCCTTTTTGGGCAAATCTATACTAATTTCTTTTGTGCAAGAAATTAGTATAAAAATTAACAGAATAAATATTTTTTTTTTTTGCATCTTATTATTTTATATTGTTAAGTTCCTCGTTAATAACATTTTCTAAATAATTAATTGCATATTTATCGTCTAATATTTTCCCGTTTACCACAAATGTTGGTGTAGAATATATTTGTTTAGATATCAATTGCTTTTTAGTTTTTAATAATTTTTTTAATGCATCATCACTAAAATATATAAACTTAAAATTTGTCTGATTATTATATTTTAAATATGCTTCATTGCAAAAATTATTCCCTGAAGAAGCAAAAGTTTTATTTGTTGAAGCTGAAAAAGATGCAAAATGGAGATATAACGGGGCAATTTAAAATTAGTGTGGGTTATGATAAAATAATTATTGTTCCACGATAAATTTTAATACTATTTAAATATTGAAACAGGACGTACCTACGGCACTTTAAAATATTTTATAAACTTTTTTTTATAAACAGATCACCACTACGTGGTTTGTTTTTATGTGCAAATTAGAGCGTATTTGTTTATAATAAAATATTTTTCAAGAAGATAAACATAGAAAATTAGCTATTTTGAGATATTAATATATTTAAGCATTTTAAACATTCTGTTTGTGGATTAAAAGTTCTGAAATTTACGTTTAATCCACCCGAATTTTAAAGAGAGCCGATATAACAGTTGAAAACGATTACAAGCTTTAGATTTTTCTGAATAAGAAAAGTTTATTGAAATAATTTTATACAAAACATACTTGTAGTTTGTTGACTTTAAGTTTGTTTTTTTTTGTTTAAGGCTGTTTAATTCTGTTAATTTTAATATTTATATATAAGGTTTAAAAATGGAGTAGTGTTTTAAGTTGTTAGGCAATATATTTTTTATTAATTTTAAAAAGTATTAATAATATAAATTTTAATGAAATTCTTTTTAGAGACATTTTTGGTATTTTTTTTATTCCTAAAGTCATTATTTCTTTTTGCTGAGGATGAAAAGCCCTTTATTATAAATTTTACAAAAGAGGTTTATAGGGCTGGTGATCAGAATTGGTCGTTATCAATTGATGATGAAGGAATAGTCTTTTTCGCAAATAACAAAGGATTACTTGAATTTGACGGGTCAAACTGGTTTTTACAAAAAATGCCGGAAGGTGAAGCTCTCCGGGCTGTATTTGCTGAAGAAAAAAATAGGATTTATGTTGGGGCTTATGAAGAATTTGGATATTGGAAAAAAAATATTAATGGAGAAAAAACATATTTTTCTTTAAGCAATTCTCTTACAACCGAAGCATTTCATAATGATGAAATTTGGAAAATAATATCATTAAATGATGATATCTATTTTCAATCATTCTCGAAAATTTTTAAATATGACGGTAAAAAAATTACAATTATTGATCCTAAATCTTCAATAGTTTTTTTATTAAAAGCCAGAAATCGTTTATTTATTCAACTTATTGGAAAAGGCTTATATGAATTAAAAAATGATAAGTTGGTTTTGTTAAAAGGTAGTGAGTTTTTAGCAAATGATGAAGTTAAATTTGTACTCCCATTTAGGGATAATGATTTTTTAATTGGTGCAAGCAAAAATGGAATTTTAGTATATGACAATTTTAATTTTTCAGCAATAAAAACTCCAATTGCTAAACGTATTCGCGATTCAAAGATTAATAACGGTATTGTATTAGAAAATAAATTTGCTATTGGAACAATAACAAATGGGATTTTTATAATTACAGAAGATGGTGATTTTCAAAATCATTTAAATACTTCCGCCTGTCTTCAAAACAATACAGTATTAGGCTTAAAAGCAGATTCTAAAAATAATTTATGGGTAGCTTTAGATAGAGGAATCGATTACGTTGAGATGAATAGTATGATTGATTTTTACGTTGATCCATTTTATAAAATAGGAGCTGTTTATGCCGCTGTTCTTAAAAATAATGACCTTTGGATTGGTACTAATAAAGGCTTGTATAAATATGTTTTCGATAATAAAAAGCAAATTTATATTAATACAGGAATGATAGATGGCTCACAAGGTCAGGTTTTGGATTTGTATATTATCGACAATGAAATTTTATGCGGGCACACTAACGGAACCTATTCATTAAAGGGTGGAAACTTTAAAAAAATTAGCGATTTTAATGGAGCTTACGATTTTAAGAAGATTAGTTTTAATGGAGAAGAGATATTGCTGCAAAGCACTTATAGTAATCTTGTTGTTTATAAAAAAAGTAAAAATGGCTGGAGGTTTTCAAATTTTATAGATGGATTTATTGAACCAATACCCGATATTGAACAAGATAATTTTGGGAATTTTTGGGCAGCACATCTAAAAAAAGGAGTTTTTAAATTTAAATTAAACAATAATCTTGATAAAATTCAGAATATTAAATATTATGTAGAAAAAAACGGGTTTAAAAACGATAAAGAAATACAAATTTCAAAAATTGACAATCGAATAGTTTTTACAAACGGCAGTATAGTTTACACATACGATGATTTAAACGATACAATAATACCATATAAAAATATAAACGAACAATTTGAAGAAAATGTTGAAATAAAAAAAATAATACAGATTGATGAAAATTATTATTGGTTTGTTACACAAAATAATATTTCGTTATTCTTAAAAGATAATGAAATATTTAAACAAAAATTTTCTTATAATTTATACCGACAAGGATTTTATTTATCTGCAGATTATCCTAAAATTATCTCTCTTAAAAATAATTATAATCTTATATGTCTAGACAAGGGCTTTGCATTATTTCATTTTAAAAAAGATTTAATTAATAATTTGCCAGATAAGTTGTTAATGAGGAAAATAATTATTTTTAATAATAAAAATGTTAAGAAATTTCTTCCTCTAAATTCAATTAAGAATAATGAAATTCCTTTTTCTTTTAGGAATATAAAATTTGTTTATTCTAGTTCTGAAATAACAAAAAAACCTTTATATAGATATAAAATAAAAGGATTAAATGAAAATTTCAGCAACTGGTCCAGTAAATCGTATACCGAAATTAATAGATTGCCTTATGGTAAATATAAGTTTGTTGTGCAATCAAAGACAGTTGAAAATAATTTTTTAGATCCATTAGTTTACTCATTTGAAATTTTACCCCCTTTTTATTTTAATACTATTTCTTTTGTAATATATGGTTTTATTATATTTTTTTTATTGCTATTTGGCATTATAAGTTTTAAAAGGATTTTAAAAAAAAATAAGCGAAAAGTAGAAAAGTTTGAAAAAGAAAAAAGAGAGCAAGAGTTACTTAAAAGCAAACAAAAATATGTTGATTTGAAAAACAAAAATCTTCAATCGGAATTATACTATAAGAATATTCAACTTGCAAATCATGCAATCATTATTTCAAATAGAAATGATTTACTCATTAAGATTAAAAAAAATATTAATAATCTTAAAAAAGAAATGGGAGGTAGGCTTCCAGATTCTTTTTATAAGAAACAAATTAGTCTTTTAAATTCGCATATCTCAAGTGATGATGAATGGAAAACTTTTGAAGGTTATTTTGACCAAATACATCAAGATTATTTTAAACGACTTATTTCTCAATATTCAGATCTTACACAAAGTGATTTAAAACTATGTGCATATTTAAGATTAAACCTATCTTCAAAAGAAATAGCTTCTCTTTTAAATATTTCTCTTAGAGGCGTAGAAGCCCGAAGGTATAGATTAAGAAAAAGATTAAATTTTGAACACGATAAAAATCTTGTTGAATTTTTACTTAAAATTTAAGTAGCTTTTTTAATTATTCAATACCAATAATATCCGAATTTTTAAAATATTGATTTTTAGAACTTTAGCAACGTAATTTCTTTGTTTATAGTAGTATTGTCGTAGTGGTTTTTACTGCTATTTTTGTTCCTATAGTAAATTTGTAGTAGTATATTATTTTTATTTCCAATCTTATAGTAATAAATTTACTTAAAAATATTGTAGGTGGATTTTCTAATATCATATTATTAAAATTAAGCTAAAAGATGATGCAACAAACAATGAAAATAAAATTTATTAAAAGATTAGCATTACTTCTTCTTTTTTCGTTTTACATACAATTTAGTTATGCACAAGAAAAATCTATATCCGGAAGAGTTTTAGACTTTAACACTGGAGAATCGTTACCGGGGGCAAATATAATTGTAAAAGGAACCAACAATGGTACTACATCTGATTTTGATGGATTTTTTAAGTTTAATATAAGTGATGATGACAAAATTTTGTTAGTTTCATTTATTGGCTACGAAATTTATGAAACACCTATAGATAACAGGTCTAATTATATAGTTAGATTAAAATCACAAGATCTTTCGATAGATGAAGTGGTTGTTATCGGATATGGCTCAGTAAAAAAGAGTGATTTAACCGGCTCTGTAAGTTCTGTAAAGGGTGATGATTTAACAAAAATTCCGGCAGCTTCAATTGAACAATCATTACATGGTAAAGTTGCAGGTCTTCAGGTTTCAAATATTTCAGGTGCTCCCGGGAGTATTCCTGTATTAAGAATACGAGGTGTAGGAACACTAAATAATTCTTCACCAATTTTTGTTGTTGATGGAATTATATTAGATGATATTAGCTTTTTAAACAGTGCTGATATTGAATCTATTGAAGTTTTAAAAGATGCTTCGGCAACTGCAATTTATGGTTCGAGAGGTGCTAATGGTGTTATTATTATAACTTCTAAATCGGGGAAATCAGGAGAGGGTACTACTTTTAATTTTTCTTCGGAATACAGTATGCAATTTTTACAAAAAAGGATTGATCTCCTTTCTGGCTCTGAATTTGCTCGAGTAGTGAATCAAATAAACCCAGGAACATTTAATAATATTGATTTAGTTGCAAATACAGATTGGCAAAATCAAGTTTTTGAAAATAACACACCTCTTTTAAATATTCAATTTTCTTTTTCAGGATCTACTAAAGATAAATATAATTACTACTTTGGTGTAGGCTATTTCGATCAGCAGGGAGTTATTCCAAAATCAGATTATAACAGAATTACAGCTAAGCTTAATCAAACGTACTTTTTTACAAAAAAAATAAAAATTGGTAGTAATCTTTCATTATCATCAGAAAAAAGAAATAATGCAGCAAATGTAATATCTCAAATATATAGGGCGTGGCCAAGCTCTCTTCCTATAAATGAAGACGGTAGCTTTGCCGAAGTAAACGGCTCTGGTAATCCATTAGCTTCTATAAGTTACAATAATTCGAATTACGATAAATTAAGATCGGTTGGTAATCTTTATGCAGATTTCAAATTTTTAAAATACTTTGTTTTTAAATCGAGTATAGGATTTGACTTGGGATACGGTAAATCAAAGAACTTTGCACCTATCTATTATGTCTCCCCAACACAACAAAATGTAACAAATGATTTAACAGTATATAATGATGAGTTCTTTACATGGTTGTGGGAGAATACTTTAAATTTTGATTATTCAATTGAAAATCATAATATAAATATATTGGGAGGTTATACAATGCAAAAAATGACCTTTGAAAACCTTGGAGGAAGTGTACAAAATTTATCAGGAAACGATCCTTCTCTTTGGTATTTAAATGCAGGAGAAACTCCAACTCAACGAAGTTTTAATTCAGGTTCTGCTTCATCAATGATTTCATATTTATTCAGAGCTAACTATTCATACAGCAGTAAATATTTAATAACAGCATCTTTAAGATCTGATGGTTCTTCAAAATTTAGTAAAAGCAATAGATTTGGTTATTTTCCTTCATTTGCTTTAGGATGGAATTTATCAAAAGAAGATTTTTTTCCTAAAAATAAAATTATGGAAAAGCTTAAACTGCGTGCCAGCTGGGGTAAAATTGGTAACGAAAAAATTCCTCAAAACGAACGTTTCGCACTTGTCTCAAATGTAGAAAATGCAGTATTCGGAATTGATGAAAAATTAATCGCGGGTGCTTCATTAGGAAATACAGCTAATCCAAATCTTAGATGGGAAACGACAACTCAAACAGATATTGGTGTTGAAATGGGATTTTTAAAAGATAAGATAAAAGCTGAAATAGATTTTTTTGATAGAAAAACAGAAGATATTTTAGTTGGCGTTTCTATTCCTGGATATTTTGGAAATGGAGCCTTTGTAAGAGTAATTACTAATGCCGCCGACATAAGAAATCAGGGTGTAGAATTTAATCTTGGCTTACATAGTAATATCGGGAATATAAAAGCGTCTTTCAATGCAAATGGATCTATAATTAAAAACGAAGTTCTAAAACTTGCTTCTACTACAGGAGACGATTCATTTATTTCAGGAGGTAATTTAAGTAATGGACAACAAGTAACAAGAACTGAAGTTGGAGAACCTATTGGTTCATTTTATGGATACGAGGTTATTGGAATAATTCAAAATCAAAATGAACTGGATAATTCCGCAATAGTTTCTGGTCAAGAAATTGGAGATTTGAAATTTAAAGATATTGATAATAATGGTATTATTGATGCTGCAGACAGAACTTATCTAGGGTCTCCAATTCCTGATTTTATTTTTGGATTTAGTACTTCTTTAAAATACAAACAACTATCACTAACGATAGATTTGCAGGGACAAACAGGAAATAAAATATACAATGGCAAAAATGCAGTAAGACCGGATTTATACAATTTCGAATCAAGAGTTAAAGACCGTTGGCATGGTGAAGGAACTTCAAACTCTGAACCTCGTGCTACTGCAAGTGGAGCCAATTATAGTGCTTCAAGTTATTTTATTGAAGATGGATCTTTTTTAAGATTAAGGAATGTTTCACTACAATATTCATTCAAACCCGAAAGCCTTAGTAAATTTAAAATTAGTCAGTTAAATGTTTACATTAAAGGTACAAACTTATATACTATTTCAAAATTTTCAGGATACTCTCCTGAAATAGGAAGCAATGACGTTATTTCATCGGGAATTGACTTTGGATCATATCCTGTAACAGCAGTAATTTCATTTGGGATGTCCTGTAAATTTTAATTTAGCAGTTAATAAATCATGCAATAATATTTTAATAAATTATAATCATGAATACAAATCTAATTAAAAATAAGTATAAAATTTTCACTTGTTTTCTACTTTTAATTATCGTTATAAATATAGGATGTGATAAAGATTTTTTAGAAGAGAAACCTCAAGGTATTACAACAGAAACTACTTTTCTGAAAAATTCAGGAGATGCTGTTTTAGCCACCAATGCGATCTACAGTTCTGCACGTGAATGGAATTTTTATTCAGGAGGATATCCAATTTTAGATGTAATGTCTGACGATGCTGTTAAAGGAAGTAACCCTGGTGATGGAGCATTTCTTAATTTATTTGATAGGTTTCAGTTTACTTCTGAAATTGGTGATGTTAGTCGTTGGTATTCTGCTTTATACAAATGTGTTAGACGATCTAATATAGTGATTGAAAGAGTGCCTGAGATTGATATGGATGGAAAATTAAAGAACAGATTAATAGCTGAAGCAAAATTTTTTAGAGCTTTTTCTTATTTCCAACTTATCAAAGCATTTGGAGATGTGCCTGAAGTTACAATTGAAAATCCTCCTTACAACTTAATAAGAACAGATAAAAATAAAATATATCAGGATATAATTATAAAAGATTTAGAATTTGCTATTGAATTTTTACCCTTTAAAGATAAGTATGGTTCTGCTGATATTGGACGCATTACAAAAGGTGCTGCAGGAACTTTATTAGCTGATGTTTATTTGTTCAGAAACGATTTTGTAAATTCTGAGAAATATGCATTACAAGTTATTGAATCAATGAAATACGACCTTGAAGATAATTATTCTGATGCATTTTCAATTAAAGGACAACATGGAATTGAATCTGTTTTTGAAATTGCAGCATTACCTGAAGAAAATCCTACTTTAGGAGGAAATCAATATGCAAATACTCAAGGTGTAAGAGGAACACCCAACAGGGGATGGGGATTTAACAGACCTTCAATGGATTTAATAAATTCTTTTGAAGAAAAAGATATTAGAAAAGATGCAACAATAATATTTCTTAATGAAGTAATAGACGGAATTACTATTGTTGGGGATAGAACAACTCCAGATATTACATATACTGACGAAACTAATACTGTTATAAAAGAAATGGAAACTTATAATCAAAAAGTATGGGTTTCTGGTTCAACAACTGTTGAAGAATGGGGTTATAATGTTAGAATTTATAGGTATGCTGAAGTTTTACTTATTGCAGCTGAAGCATTAAACGAAAATGGAAATCAACCTCTGGCATTAGATTATTTAAATAAAGTTCGTAAAAGAGCAGGATTAGATGATTCAGATATTATTGATAAAGAGATTTTAAGAAACCAAATTTGGAAAGAAAGAAGGCTCGAACTAGCTTTAGAATGCAAAAGATATTTTGATCTTATTAGACAAGATCGTGCTTACAATATTCTTGGGGATAAGGGATTTATTAAAGGTAAAAATGAACTCTTGCCTATTCCTCAAAATGAAATTGATTTATCAAACGGATTACTTAAGCAAAATCCAAAATGGTAAATTATATATTTAAATTTAATCGTTAATTATTAATCTAAAAACCAATCAATTATGAAAAAAATTAGTATTATTTTAATGCTTACAGCATTTCTTTTTTCTTTGAATAGCTGTGATAAAGATGATGATCCAACTCCTTTAACATTAGTTAGCCTAAATGCAGGTGAAATTAATCTAAATGGTGTAGATGTTGCTTCTTCTGTTCCTGTTTCAACTACTATAGTTGCTACATTTTCAACTAATATTGATGCAGCAACTGCAACAACTTCAAACATTACTTTGAAAAGAACATTCGATTCTGAAAATGTAGAATTTAACATTACCGTAGAAGAAAAAGTAATTACAATTACTCCATCAGAAGAGCTTTATGGTGGAGCTGCTTATGAATTAAAGGTAAACACCGGTCTTTTATCAACAGATGGTTTAGCTATTCCTGAATTCTCTCGTTCATTTATTACAATGGGTTCATTTGTTCCTTCAGGACAAATTGCTTACTGGAACTTTGAAGAAAATGCAAACGATATTGTAGGTGAATACGACCCAGCTGGAGCTGATATTATTGATATTGCTTATGTTCCTTCAAGAAATGAAAATGCAGGTACCGCAGCATCTTTTAATGGTTCTACTTCATTAATTGAAATTCCTGACGGTGACAAATTAATTACAAGCCAAGATTTTTCTATTGTATTTTGGGTTAAAACTGATTCTAAGGATAAAGAAACTTCTCATTTCGTTATGGGATGTGCTGGATGGTATGGTTTCCAATACGAACTTTTTTCAGATTATAAAGGAAGTAAATTCGCTTTTCAATATGCACTTGCTGAAGGATCAGCTTCTGAAGATATGTGGTTTCCTGCAAATGCTGACTTAGGATGGCAAGGTTGGAACTTTGCAAAAAGTTTAAATGATGATGAAATGATTGCCTTATTAAAAGATAATTGGTTACATGTTGTTTATACATATAATGCAGCTGAAAAACAAGGTAAATTATTTTTCAATGGAGAAAAAATGAAAAGTTTTGATTTTAATTTATGGCCGGAAGAAGATGTTAAAACAGGTGTTACAGGCATTAAATATTCAGGAGATCCTGCAGGAAATAAATTTGCTTTAGGTTTTCTTCAAGGCAGAGAAAACAGAACAATAACTGATGATTGGGCAGATTATTCTAATCCTGCTAATAATCACTTTAAAGGT
This sequence comes from Bacteroidota bacterium, assembly GCA_015222055.1. GTDB lineage: Bacteria > Bacteroidota > Bacteroidia > Bacteroidales > B39-G9 > B39-G9. Next base: position 13,789 of record JADFUR010000039.1, read on the forward strand.
CAATTAGATGATATTCGTATTTTCCATAAAGCAATTACTGAAGATGAAATTGATTTAATGTATAAATCTGAGAAGTAATTCTCTTTAATTTTATAATTTTTAGAGGCTGTTATAATAGATTGAAATTTGTTGTCGGATAGTGTAATAAAGTATTGTTCCATTAATCTGTTTTGTGAAAATATTTTGACGAATAATTTTTTATAACAGCCTCTATCTTTTTATTAGAATCATAATAAAATATCATATAATTTAATATTAATCTTTTATAAAATCTGTTAAGTTGAAAATTTTATTCAAGACTTTTCTATATTTAATTTTGTTTTTTTTTTCATTGATTAGCTGTAATAAGCAGGATGAAGAGAAGCCAGAATTGACATTGCTTTCGTTAAAATCAGGCGATGAACTGATTAGTGCCAATGCCAGCAATTTTGGTATTAAAATTGACGGAAATTTTGTGGCGGAATTTAATTATAAAATTGATACTCTTGGATTAAAACAATCGATTTTTTTAATAGATAAAAATAATAATACTGTATATTTTAAAAATATTCAAATAGTAAATAACAATTCAATTAGATTCATAACAGCTGATTCTTTAATGCCAAATTCAGCTTATAATTTTGTTTTTTCTGATAATATAAGAAGTAAGTCAGGAGGCATTTTTAATGAACTCAGAATTTTATTTACAACAAAAAATGCAACTATAAATCTTATTAAAGCAACTGATGGTAATATAAATTTTTTAAAAAATTCTATTATCCAAAATGTTCCTTTAAGTCCAAAAATTGAACTTGAATTTAATAAACCCATAGACCCACAATCAGTAACATCAAATAGTATAAGAATTATCAACAATGGAACTTATGTTAATCTTAATTTTACATTAAAAAATTCAAACAAAACAATAGTTATCACTTCTGACAAAAAACTAACTCACCTTTCAAAATATTTATTATTTATAAAAAATTCTTTATCAGGACAATTTGGAGAAGAATTTTCAGAATTTTCTAAAACTTTTTACTCGGAAATTGATACAACTCCGAAATTTAAAATTATTTCAGACGAACAACTTTTGACATTAATTCAAAAGCAAACCTTTAAATATTTTTGGGATTTTGCTCATCCCACTAGCGGAATGACAAGAGAAAGATATAATTCCCAAGATATTGTTACAACAGGAGGTTCAGGCTTTGGAGTAATGGCATTAATTGTTGGAATCGAAAGGGGATTTATAACAAGAGAACAAGGTCTTCAAAGATTATCAAAAATATTAACATTTTTAGAAAATGCCGATCGCTTTCATGGTGTATGGTCACATTGGTTAAATGGAAACTCAGGTAAAGTTTACCCTTTCTCGCTAAAGGATGATGGTGCAGACTTGGTTGAGACATCTTTTTTGGTACAAGGATTACTGACTTTCAGACAATATCTTAATTCGTCTGTATCTCAAGAAAATGAGCTGATTGCAAGAATAAATAGTTTATGGAATACAATTGAATGGAATTTTTTTACTCAAAATGAAAATGTTCTCTATTGGCATTGGTCTCCAAAATATAATTTTGAAATGAATATGCCTATAAGGGGACATAACGAAGCTCTAATAACTTATATTCTGGCAGCTTCAAGTTCTAATTATGGAATTGAACCTGCTGTTTACCACCAAGGATACGCAATAAACGGTAACATTCAAAATGGAAATAATTATTGCGATATATTTTTACCATTAGGACAAGCTTACGGCGGACCTTTGTTTTTTACTCATTATTCGTTTTTAGGTTTAGACCCCAGAAATCTTAATGATAATTATGCAAATTATTGGCAACAAAATAAAAATCACACATTAATAAACAGAGCTTATTGCTTAAAAAATCCTAAAAATTATATCGACTATAGTGTTGATTGTTGGGGGCTTACAGCCAGCGATAATCAAAAGGGCTACAGTGCACATTCTCCAACAAACGATTTAGGAGTAATTACTCCATCAGCAGCTATTTCTTCAATAGTTTATACTTCTGAAGAATCATTAAAAGCAATTCATCATTTTTATTATATACTTGGAGACAGGCTATGGGGCGAATACGGTTTTTATGATGCATTTAATGCTACAGAAAATTGGTGGGCAGACTCTTATTTAGCTATTGATCAAGGACCAATTATTATCATGATTGAAAATTACAGATCGGGTTTATTATGGGATTTATTTATGTCATGCCCTGAAATTCAATCTGGTTTAAATAAACTAGAATTTATTTATTAGGTTTTATTTTTAATGAAATATCATAATATATATTAAACAGTCTCTGTCTTGATTTCATCTTGTATGGATAATCATCAAAACAATAAAAAATAATTACTGCATAATCAATATAATTGAAAAGCAGTAGTAATAAAAATAAGGAAATATGAAAATTAGTAAAATATTAATATTTGTTATAATCAGCTTAACTGCCTGTAATCAGCCAAATCAATTGAAATATAATTCGACTGGGAAAATTGATTACCCCATAACAGAAGACGAAGAAATAATGCTTGATTCCATTCAGCAGAAAACATTTCTTTTCTTTTTAAACGAACACCATCCTGATTGGGGAATTGTTAAAGATCGTGCTTCGCGTTGGGCTCCTTCAAGCATAGCATCAACTGGTTTTGGAATTCCGTGCTTTGCAATTGGTGTTGAAAGAGATTGGATTAAAAGGGAACAAGCAGCACTTATTACCCTTAAGATGCTTAATTTTTATACAAATTCAGTTCAAAGTGCCGATACTGCCGCTACAGGTTACAAAGGGTTTTATTATCATTTCCATAGAATGAATTCCGGTACAAGAGAATGGAATTGCGAACTTTCATCAATTGATACAGGCTTATTAATGATGGGAATAATTTTTGCAAGAAATTATTACCGTTTAGATAATGAAGTTGAAAAAGAAATTCGTTTGCTTGCAGCAGATTTAATTGCCAGGGTTGATTGGGATTTTATGAAAATGTCTGATTCGGGTAAATTTGCAAATACAATATCTATGGGCTGGTCTCCCGAAGAAGGATTACACAATATGGGTTGGAGTGGCTATAATGAGGCATTATTTTTATATGTTTTGGCTGCCGGTTCAGGAATGGAAAATAGTGAAAATATTTACAACTCATGGTTAAAATCATATAAATGGGACACTCCTTACAAAGGACTTTCTCATGTGGCATTTCCTCCATTATTTGGACACCAGTTTTCACAAGCATTTATTGATTTCAGAGGTCTGGCAGATCCTTTCATGAAAGAAAAAGGCATTGATTACTTCGAAAATTCTCGTCGTGCAACTTATGTTCAACGTCAATATGCAATAGAAAATCCTAAAAATTGGGTTGGCTATGATTCTCTTTGTTGGGGTGTAACAGCTAGTGACGGGCCAACAGAAACATATAACGTTGAAGATAAAGTATTTTATGGCTATGCAGGAAGAGGAACAAGTGGCCCTGATTATAATTATTTTGAAGATGGAACAATTGCACCTTATGCAGCACTCTCGTCATTACCTTTTGCCCCGGAAATAGTATTACCTACAATTAAATCAATGCTGGAAAAAAATGGAGATAAGATTTGGGGGAAATATGGCTTTTATGATTCTTTTAACCAAACAGCTAACTGGGTCGACAATGATTTTATTGGCATTGACCAAGGTCCGATGCTAATTATGATAGAAAATTTTAGAACAGGACTTGTTTGGAATTATGTAATGAAAGACCCTATCATCCAAAAAGGATTGAACATACTAGGATTTGAATATCTAAAGTAAACTTTTAAGAAAAATTCTAAGTTAATGAATTTGTTTTAGCTCTTTAATATCAGAAAATGAAGACTATTTTAATAAAGATACAAGCAATATTAGTTATAGTGATTTTTACAACTTCAATTATTTCTGCACAAACATTAATTTTAGATGAATTTGAAAATAATGATGGTTGGAATTTAATCAAATCCGATGGGGTTGCTCTTAGCATATCTAATGAAAAAGGATTAACAAATAAAGCAATTCGATTCGATTATGATTTTACCAATGGAACAGGATACGCTGGAATACAAAAATTATTTCCGATTGAACTTCCAGATAATTATGAACTTAGTTTTAATATTAAAGCAGAATCGCTTTCTAATAATTTTGAAATAAAATTTATTGATAGCACTGGTAATAATGTTTGGTGGGTTAATAATAGAAATTATGATTTTTCTTCAGATTGGAAAAAAATTCGAATAAAGAAAAGACATATAAAATTTGCCTGGGGATCGATAAGCGACCATTGTTTAAAGCGAATTGACAGAATTGAGTTTACCGTTTCTTCTTTTGTTGGAGGAAAAGGAACTATCTGGATTGACAATCTGAAATTTAAACCTCTTAAACCTGAAGTAGATTTTTATCCTACACCATTAGTGAAAACATCCTCTTTTAGAAAAAAATATTCACCTGAATTTGTTGTCGATTCTTCAAATGAAACTTTTTGGCAAAGTCGTGGAGTAAAAAATCAGTTTGTTATGTTCGATTTTACTACAAACAGGGAATTTGGTGGTTTACAAATAAATTGGCAAAAAAATCATCGAGCAGAAAATTTCGACATTTTGATATCAAATAATGCAATTGATTGGGAAATAGTTTATTCTGTTCGGTCAAATCAAAGTGATGTTAGTTTCATTAAGCTCACTGAAACAGAGGCTAAGTATCTAAAAGTAAATCTTCTTAAAAGTAATTCTCCAAAAGGTTTTGGAATAAACAGAATAAAGTTTCTAAATATTAAGAATTCATTAACAACAAATGATTATTTGATATACACGGCAAAAAATTCATCTGCAGGTAATTATCCAAGGTATTTTTCGAATCAAGCTTCCTACTGGACCATTGTAGGAACAAATAATGACACAAAAGAAGCCTTGATTAATGAGGATGGTATGGTTGAAGTAGATAAGGCTTTGTTTTCTATAGAACCAATGATAAAAATTGGGAGCAAACTTTATAATTGGGAAAATGTGAAATCATCTCAATCAATGAGCTTCCCTGAAAATAGTGACAAATTGAATTTCACACCCTCTGTTACGTGGTTGTGCGATGATTTGAAATTTGCAACCGGCGTATCTACATATGGGAAAGCAAATATTAATTCAAAGCTTAACATAGCTTATTTTTTCAAAAATACTTCTGAGCAATCAAAAGATTTCGAATTTTATTTGCTTATTAGACCTTTTCAGGTGAATCCACATTACCAGTTTTTGAATACTATTGGAGGTGCCGGCAAAATATTTTCTATCAATGAAGAAGAGCATGGTAAAAAAATTATTGTTGACGATAAAATAATACTATCTGCCAGAGAATATGATTTTTTAAAAGCAGGTACTTTTGATAATGGAAATATAGTTGAGCTTATCAGAAATGAAAAAATTCAAGAAAAAAAATCTGCCTATGATAAAAGCGGAATGGCAAATGGTGTTATAAAATATTCAATTCACCTTGATCCGGGAGAACAAACAAAATTTTTTGTCGTAGTGCCGTTTCACGATGTTGAATCTGTCAGCAATGAAATAAGTAATGAATCTATTTCAAAAGAATTTAGCGAAACTGCTGAATTTTGGAAATCAAAAGTAAATCATATCAAATTCAACTTACCCGAATCAGCCAATAGAATTGTAAACACTTATAAATCAAATCTTGCATACATTCTAATCAATAGGGATAAAGCTGGCATTCAACCCGGTTCTCGTTCATATGAAAGAAGTTGGATACGTGATGGCTCATTAACATCATCAGCACTTTTAAAATCGGGTATAGTAGAAGAAGTTAAAGATTTTATCGAATGGTATGCCGATTATCAATATGAAAGCGGTAAAGTTCCATGTGTTGTTGATTTAAGAGGAGCTGATCCGGTTCCAGAAAACGACAGTCATGGACAACTCATATATTTAATTCGTGAATATTTTAACTTTACACAAGATACGGCTTTTCTAAAGTCTAAAAATAAATATGTTCTAAATGCAGTTAACTATATTGAATCTTTAATTGCTGAACGATCAACAAACCATTTTAAATATGGGAATGATAGCCTTAGAGCATTCTACGGTCTTGTTCCCGAATCAATTAGTCACGAAGGTTATTCTGCAAAGCCGATGCATTCGTATTGGGATAATTTTTTTATAATGAAAGGTTTGAAAGATGCTGCTGAAATACAAAAGGCACTGGGTGAAGAAGCATCTTATGAACGCATTATAAAAGTTCGTGATACATTCAAGATAAATTTATATAATTCGTTGCAACTGGCAATGAAAACAAGAAAAATTGATTACATCCCGGGATGTGTTGAACTTGGCGATTTTGATGCAACATCAACAACCATAGCATTAAGTCCTTGTAATGAATTAAAAAATTTACCAAAGCCGCAAATTTATAACACTTTTGATAAGTATTACAAGTTTTTTAAAAACAGGAAAGACGGAAATACTAAGTGGATAAATTATACACCATACGAAAATCGTTTGATAGGTTCATATATCATTTTAGACCAACCAGAAAGAGCTCACGAATTATTGGAGTTTTTTCTGAATAACCAGCGTCCACAGGGTTGGAACCACTGGGCCGAAGTGGTATGGAATGATTACAGAACACCTCGCTTTATTGGAGATATGCCACACACGTGGGTAGGAAGCGACTTTATTAATGCAATTCGTTCTATGTTTGTTTATGAAAATGAGTATGACCAAACACTTGTTTTGGCTTCTGCACTTTATCAGGACTGGATTGATTCTCCTAAAGGTATGTCGGTCGAAAATCTACCAACGTATTATGGTGAGATTTCTTATAAAATAAAAAAAGATCAAAATGAATATCATTTTTCCATTTTTGGTGATGTAAAACTTCCAGAGAATGGAATTACAATAAAAAATTTCAATGGTTCTAGATTACCTGTAAGTGTAACTATAAATGGAATAGAAAGCAAAGACTTTAATGAAAAGGAAATTGTTGTGGAAGAGTCTCCTGCTGAAGTTGTGATATATTATTAATATTTAAATTTATCAATACCAATATGAATCAATTTAAAAAAGTTGCAACTAAAGATAAAAAAAATGAAAATCATGTTAAATTTTCACAATTAGCAACCTATGGCTCAGGAGGAATAATACCAATAGCACTTTTTAACGTAGCAGGAATGCTCGTAGGACTAATGGGAAATATAAGTCTTGGGCTAAGTGCTTTTTGGTTAGGGTTGATATTAATCATACCGCGACTTTGGGATGCTGTATCGGATCCTATAGTTGGACACCTTACAGATAATGCACGTACCCGTTGGGGCAGACGTCGTCCTTTCATTCTAGTTGGAGGAATTTTAGTGGCAATATTTTTTGTTCTCATCTGGTGGATTCCAAAGGGCGAAATGGTGCGGGTTTGGTTTCCCTCTGAAAGTGGTTATCAGGTATTCCAACTTATCTATATTCTCATAACTCTTTTGCTGTTTTTTACGGCATGCACAATTTTTGAGATACCTCATGGTGCTCTTGGTATGGAAATGACTAATGATTCTCATGAACGAACACGCCTTTTTAGTGCAAAGAGTTTTATTGGAAATCTTTTTGCAATGAGCACTCCATGGTTATTTGCTCTTGCAAGTTTAGATATTTTTAAGGGACCCGGGGGTAATGAAATGGATGGTATGCGTTATGTATCCATACTTATAGCAGCTATAATAATTCCTCTCTCAATTTGGTGGTTTTTTTCTTTGCGTGAACCTGGATTTAAAAAGCTTGCTAAACAGGAAAAAACACCCTTTTGGAAAAATATGAAACATACTGCCAGCAATAAAAATTTTATAATGTTAACGCTTACAATTTTTACTCTGGCAATGGGCTTTAATTTCGTTAATTTGCTGGGTTCTTACATTCCAATTTTTTATATTTTTGGAGGAGATAAAGTTGCAGGTGCATATTTATTAGGTATTAATGGTACTGTGTGGGCAATTACCGGATTACTTGCTGTTTTTCCTCTTAACTGGATTAGTCCTAAACTTGGGAAGAGAAATACTCTCATTATTTCAATTTTGCTCATGTGCTTGGCACAACTTTCAAAAATTGTTTGTTACAATCCGTCATATCCTTATTTAATAATTATTCCAACTGTTCTTCTTTCTGCAGGGATGTTGATTTTTTTTACACTTGGTTCTTCAATGGTTGGCGATATTTGTGATGAAGATGAACTTAAAACAGGATGTAGAAGAGAAGGAAGCTTTTATTCTATTTTTTGGTGGTTTATTAAAATGGGAACAGCTCTTGCCAGTTTTGTTGCAGGAGCATTAATTGTACTTACCCTTTTTGACCAAGATCAGGTAACTAAAGTTGATGATATACAAGGAAGTATAGGCGAAATGAATAGTATTGTGCAGACATGGGAAGGTGATACTACGCTTAACATTATAAACAAAGACCGGATTGGCAAAATAAATTCCCGGTATAATGATGCTTTAAAAGAGTCTAAAGATTATTTAATTTATCTTGATAAGGAATCCAAAAAATGGGAAAATCGGGAAGTGAAAAAAATTATAAAGTCCCAAAAACAAAAAAGAAAAATTTTGGCAAAAGCCAAGTCTGGAACAAACTCAACGATTAGTGAGTTGGAGAAAATTCAGTATCAAATAAAAAGCATAGATGCTAAGAGTGAAGTTCTTCATATTAAAGCTATTAATAAAAAATTAATTGCGCTCACTCTCCAAACTAAACTTGAAAAAGCTAGAATAAACGCTTTTAATCTTATGATGCATCTGGAAACGAAATCTGATGAAACCAAAAATAGCAGGGGGCATTATGATGAACTTATGCAAGATATTAGAGAAGTGAATAATCATCTTGCCAAAATGAACGCTTCAAAACCTTTAAAAGTCCTTGATAAAGAATTAAATGCAATTGAAGATAAAATTGTTCCTTTAAAGAAACAATCACCACATACTCTTTTAATGATGCGAATTGTAGAAATTGGTTTGCCATTATTACTAAGTATTTTTTCAATCATCTTTGTTCTGCGTTATAAATTAACCGAAAAAAGATCGTATGAAATAAAAGAGCTTTTAAAGCAACGAAATATTAATAGTTTTAAAGAAAAAGATAATGCAATACTATAGAATCAACATTTACATAAACTGATAAATTACTCAGATGACATTTAGTATAAAAGAAGATTGTTTTTATCTTAACAACAAAAAGGTATTCCTGAATTCTGGTGAAATTCATTATTTCAGGATTAAGCGTGAGTTATGGGATAAGCATTTGCAAGCAGCCTGTGATGCAGGATTAACAACAGTGAGTACTTATGTCCCCTGGGCATGGCATGAATCAACTGAAGGCGTTTTTGATTTTGATGGTATATCATGTCCTGAGCGAGATTTAAATGCGTGGCTTCAACTATGTAAGGAATATAATTTACATTGTATTTTAAAACCGGGACCATTTATTTTGGCGGAAACAAGGGGAGCAGGTCTTCCAGATTGGTTTCTGCATCAACACCAGAATGAGGTAAAGATGCACAACCGCAAAGGCGATATAGTTCAAAGTGATGGAGTTAGTCTTTTTAATAAAATTTATTTAGAAAAAGTTACACTGTGGTACGATCAAATCATGCCTTTTATTCGGGAACGTGAAATATCAAATGGTGGTCCGGTCATTATGATCCAAATTTGTAATGAGATAGGCGTATTTCCTTGGTTAGCACATCAGGGTGATTATAGCAAAGACGTGAATGTGCGTTTTATTTCTTACTTGAAAAATAAGTTTAGTAATATTACAGAAGTGAATCGTTTGTGGGGAAAAAGTTACAATCAGTTTGATGATATTGTACTGCCTCCTGATGGCAAGCTACCATATGAATCAAAAGAAGATCGTGCTCGAGACTATGAGTGGCATTGTTTCTGGAGAACTTATTATGGCGATTATTTGAGAATGCTATGCAATATGGCTAGGGAAAGGGGAGTGACCGTTCCATTTTATCACAACCTACCGGGTTGGATATATGGTAGCGGGTATGAATTTCCGGTAAATATCACTATGTATGAAAATTTATATCAAGAAAAGAGTGAACTTATTTTTGGAGTTGATCATATTCCAGAATTCATGTCATATCGTAATATGCACGACGATCGCATTATAAACGATATAACATTTGCCATGCAAGGGAAAAAACCTCTTTTTGCTGCTGAATTTCAAAGTGGTTCTCGTGAATATCATGTAGTACCCAATCCACGAGAGATGGAGCTTTTTTATAAAGCAAGTATTGCCAATGGACTTTCCGGTTGGAACTACTATATGTTTTCACAAGGACATAACCAAAGGCAAAAAGGCTATTCTGGAGATACTTTCTATTGGTATTGTCCGCTCACTCCCGAAGGGAAACGTACAAGTGCTTTTCCCCTTGTAAAAAGAATGAGTAAGATTATTAAAACATCAGAACATATAATACTTAACGCAAAAAGAAAAGCAGAGGTATGTGTTCTTTTTTATCCGCCATATTATGCAACAGAATTGGAAAGACCTGAAAATGGTAAAAGCGAACTTGAGTTTACTCCTGCAACAATTCGCAGAACAGCATATTTTGATGGATTACTAAAAGCTCTTCAGGTGCTAAATATAGACTATGATATGCTTGACCTTAGTAAAGCTTCTGTAGATAAATTAACCAAATATAAACAGGTCTGGGCTTTCACTACAGACGAAATGAATGCCAAAGATCAACAAGTTATTGTTGATTATACTAAGGCAGGAGGAAATCTTATTATGTTCCCATATCTGCCCGACCGAGAGATGAATCAGAATCCTTGCTCAATTATCCGAAAAGCTCTTTCGATTGAGCCAATGGGAAAAGAAATTATTGATTCTCCATTGGTTGATATTTATAATCTTAAAGATATTAAATGTGCAAATCCACAAATTGTTTACTCAAAAGAATCTCTTTTGGGAGCAAAAGTTATTGCAAAAACTATAAATGATACTATTTGTGGTTTCGAAAAAAATCTTGGTAAAGGATTATTTATCAATATTGGTACATGGTTTGGTTTTGATACAGAGGGGCATAGAGCCGTTTACGAAACAATTTTAAATAAATCAGATGCGAAACTTAGACAATCATTCGTAGACAATGAAAATATTGCTGTAAGACAACGTTTCACTGATGATGATTCTGCTATTTTATTTATAGGAAATTACTATAATGAAGAGTCTTGGGGTAAAATATCCTATACACATCCCCAAAGTGGAGAATTAGTAACAATTCCATATGCACAGGAGAAAATGCTTTTTCCTCCATTATATGCTATGTTAACTCCTATTTGCATTGATGTAATTGATGGGTTAAAAATTTTACATAGCACATCAGACATTATTAGTATTGAAGTGTTGGACGATAAATTCAATATTATTGTGTATGGAGATAGAGATTTGATTGGAGAAATTGTTCTGGAAGGCATTAACACAACTAAAGTAAAATCTGCAACAATTGATGGCGAAAATATTAATATTATTTGTCACAAAAATCGTATTGTGTTAAATTACAATCATAAACACAAAAAAGAAATGTTTTTAACTGTAAAAATTTGCTAGATGATTATTAAAAATTCACATGGACTTATTTTTGAATTTCTGAATAATGGTTCAGTAAAAAGTATTGAAGTTGACCCAATAAGAATAAGTCTCGAATCAAGCTCGCCTTTTTCATTACTGGGGGCAAACATTTTTTTAAGAAAAAGAACAAAGCCTTACGAATATATTGCTTTAACAGGTTCTGAGAGCAATAGTGTTTTTAGCATTGTCGACGATAGATTTATGACCAAAGGCAGTTGGGCTAATCTTGATTATTTATGTTGTTTGCAACTATCAAAAAAAAGTCTAAGCTGGCAATGGAGTGTAGAAGTTAAAAATTTATCTGATAAAGATGTTGAGCTTGATTTAATTTACGTTCAAGATGCTGGACTGAAGTCAATAAATGAAGGATTAATCAACGAATATTATGTAAGTCAATATCTTGAAAGATTAATCCTAAAAGATAAAAAGTATGGTTCTGTAATATGCTGTCGTCAAAACATGCAGGAATTTGTTGGATATCCCTGGCTAATGATGGCTTGTAAAAATGGAGCTGTAGCAGCAAGTGTTGATGGAATGCAATTTTATGGTAAAACATTCAGGGAAACCAGAATCCCTGAGGGATTGAAATCAGATAAGCTTGGTGGTGAATATTCAGGGGAATCTTCAGTGCTTGCATTGCAGCAAAAACCTTTCAGCATAGCATCCGGGCAGATTAGTAACAGTGTTTTTGTTGCCACTTATTTTCCTAATCATCCAAAAGCAACGTCTGTTGATGATTTGAAAAGTCTTCCTGATCTTATGCTCGAATTTGATGATAAGATGACAATTGCTAGTAAGAAAAATTGGAAACTACCTATCAAAAATTTATTTAATACATCTCCATTTTTACCTGTTAACGATTTAAATGATAAAGAACTTAATTTGTTTTTTGGTAAAGAGAGACGTCATTATGAAAAGGAAAATGGTAAATTGTTATCGTTTTTTAGTGAGGAAAATAATCATGTTGTTTTGCGAGCCAAGGAAATCATGGTGGATAGACCACATGGACATATTATGCAAGCTAAAACAGGACTCTTGCCTAATGAAAATATTGTTTCTACTAGCTCAAACGCTTATGGGGTATTCAATTCACATCTAACACAAGGTAATACAAATTTTAATATTTTATTATCAGTTTGCAATAGTCAGTTCAATCTAGCACCGGAAACAGGTCAGCGTATTTTTGTGAAATTAAATAAGCAATATTATTTACTTGGTATTCCTTCTGCTTTTGAGATTGGTTTAAATCATTGCCGTTGGATATACAAATTTGGTGATTATTGTTTTCAAATCAGGACGTGGACCTCAAAATCTGCCCCACAGGTTAATCTTGATATTAAAGAGCTTTCGGGTAATAAAGTAGATTTGTTAATTACTCATCATTTTGACAAAGCTAATAATTGGAATATTATTTCGGGCAATTCATCTGGTGAATATATTGCAAAACCGAAAGTTAACAGCATGATCTCTGGAAAATTTTCTAAGGCACAGTTCCGAATAATTGTTCAGAGTAAAAATGCTAAATATAAAGCTTGTAATGATGAGGTATTATATAGCAATACTAAAAAAGAAGCAAACGAATTATTTGTCTTTGATGTGAATAAAACATCAAATTTTTGTATGAGTTTTATTGGTGAAGTATGTAATCGTGTAAACGAAATTGAAATTAATAATTCAGATAATCAATGGCTTTCAGATACTCGTGAAGGTCAGAATTTTTGGAATAAATTAAGCCTAAATTTATCTCTCAATGGAGAGCAAAAAGATGTTTCTGCTATCAATGAAATATTGCCATGGTATGGAATGAATGCACTTACACATTTTTTAACACCCTATGGATTAGAACAATTTAGTGGAGCTGCTTGGGGTACTCGTGATGTTTCTCAAGGTCCAATCGATTTGTTGCTTAGTTTAGAAAAGTATGCAGAAGCAAGAAAATTATTACAAATTATATTCTCGAACCAGAATCCCGATGGCGGATGGCCACAGTGGTGGATGTTCGATAGTTATACAAATATTAGGGCTCAAGATGCTCATGGTGATGTTGCTTACTGGTGTATTATAGCCCTTAGTAAGTATATTAAAGTTACTGGAGACCTGAATATTATTGATGATTTTTTACCTTATTACAATGAAAATGCTCTTGACAATAATGAAAAAACACCACTTAGCGAACATGTAGAACGTCTTATTAAAATGATTGTTGATTCGTTTATCCCTGGCACTGCTTTGGTTCCCTATGGCGGTGGCGACTGGAACGATTCATTGCAACCCGTAAGTAAAGAATTGGCTAAGCGTATGATATCAAGCTGGACTGTTGAAATGAATTACCAGGCTTTTGATCAATATAAAGAGGTATATAAGATTACCGGTAATACAGAAAAAGCGAATGAGTTAAAAGTGATTTGTGAAAAGATTAAAGCCGATTTTAATAAATATTTAATAAAGGATGGCGTGGTTGCAGGATATGGTCTGATTGAAGATAATGGCAGTATCAGCGTTTTGCTTCATCCTACAGACCAAAAAACTGGTATTCATTACAGTATTTTACCAATGAATCGTGGTATTATAAGTGGAATTTTTTCAAAAGAACAAGTTATTCAACATCAGGAATATACCGAACAACATCTTAAAGGACCCGATGGTGCTCGTTTAATGGATCATCCGCTCGAATACAGAGGCGGAATTCAAACTATTTTTCAAAGAGCAGAAAGTAGCACTTTTTTTGGACGTGAGATTGGACTTATGTATGTACATGAGCATATCCGTTATGCAGAATCACTTGCAATTACAGGTAAAGCAGATGCTTTTGTGAAAGCACTTCGACAAGCAATTCCGGTTGATTACAAGGATATTGTACCATGTGGAGATGTTCGACAATCAAATTGTTACTACAGCAGTTCTGATGTCGTTTTTAAAAATCGTTACGATGCTTATAACCGCTACGATGAAATTAAAACGGGAAAGATTACTCTAAGAGGTGGTTGGAGAGTTTATTCAAGTGGTCCCGGCATTTATATTGGGATTATTATTTCACGTTTAATAGGTTTGCGTACTGCTTTTGAAAATACAATTTTAGATCCCGTAATTTCACATTCATTAAATAATTTTTCAGCAACAATAGATTATTTGGGGCATAATTTAACTTTTATTTATGAAGTAAGAAATGATTGTTTTAGCCCAAAAGAAATTATTATTAACGATAAAAAGCTTAATTTTAAATATGAGGATAATCAGTATCGTAAAGGAGGTGCTGTTATTTTAACCAGTCAATTTTTATCTATGGCAGATAAAAAAAATAATATTATCAAGATAATACTATAAAGATTGTGTCTATTAAGCCTTTTTTTTTGGTATGTCGGGTATGGTATTTATTTCGCAGGGTGTAAGTCCCGGCATGTGTTGGGTTGATAGAAAATATTAGTGATTGGCAAGGGTGTTGTGGATGACTGCAAATCTGAAAGAAGCATTAGCAAATTTGAAGTTTTGATGCCCAGAAATCAGATATAAGGCTTACTTGGGAGGTTACCCGAGCCAAGGGTTGGGAACGCCCAAATATCAATCGTAATCCACCTACCTACTTGGTTCTAAATATTTTCTATAAAATTTTTAAAATTTTCTTTACTCGAAAGATTAAATTTACATTTAAGTCTATATTTATAATTATTTACACTTTTTTCTGATATATTAAGTATATGACCAATTTCTTTAGAAGAAAGTTCTAATCTTATCATAGCAGCCAAATTTAAATCTTTCTTTTTTAAATCAGGAAATTTTTCTTTTAATTTATAATAAAAAGTATCTGATAATTTTTGTACCTGTAAAAATATTTTTTCTCTATTGCTACTCTCTTCAAAAGAATGATAAACTATATTTAAACTTTCATTTATAACTTTAAGATCTTTATCAGAAACTGAATTTTTCTTTAATTTTTTAAGATTTAATTTTAATTTATTAAAATATTTATCTCTTAATGAAATGTGTAAAGCAAAATTTTTAAGTTCATTTTTTTGAAACTCTAATTCTTTTTCCTTGATTTTTCCTTGATTTTTTAAAATTTTATGTTCTAATAATAAACTATCTTTTTTTAATCTATCACTTTTCGATTTCATTCTTTGCCATAAAAAAAGCAATGCTACTATAATAATAATTGAAATTAAAAGTATTATACTTATAATATACTTGCTTTTTTCTTTATTTCTTTGAATTCTATTAGATGCTTTCCATTTATCAAATTTTATTTGCATTTCTAATTTAGAAATTTGTTTAATATTTTGCTTTGCTTTTATACTATCATGACATATTAAATATTTATTTAGATAAATATATGCATTCTTAAAATCATTAGATTCTTTGTAAGAAGAATTTAAACTAGAATATACTTTTTCTGCTATTTCAATAAATCCATATTTATTAACAATATCTTCAGCTAAACTCATATATTCAAAATATTGTTTTTTATTTTTTAATGTTTTTTGATAAAACAGTGCTTTATTATAATATATTGATAAAAGCATTTTATTTAATACTAAATGTTTTTTGTCTTTTTTTAAATATTTTTTACACAATTTTTCAGCCTTATTATAAAAGTATAAAGCAGAATCTTTAAAATTTACTCTATCACATAAAGTTCCATAATTATTTAAAAGAAGTAAATAACTATTTTTACTATTTTTATCAAGGTTCTCTTTATTAGCATCTAAAATTTTTAATGATTTTCTATTATAATATAAAGACGAATCCAAATTACCTAATTTGTTATGTACTACAGCAAGATTAGTATACAAAAAAGCAATTTTAACAGAATCTTTATTATTAAGGCTCATATTAATACGCATATTAATATACTTATGAGCTTCTTTAAATTTACCTATTTTAAAATATATTGCACCTATATTATTTATGCACCTTGCCTTACTTTTTTTTAAATTTATATTAAACGGATTCTTATTTAATAAATTATTATATAAATTTTTAGCTTTTTCTAAAAATGTCAATGCTTTTGAATATTCTGAATTTTCTATATATATAGAAGAAATTTGTTCATAAATATATGCAATTTGTTCATTATCACATCTTTGTTCTGCTTCAATTTTAACTTTATGAGCCAATATTAATGCTTCCGATGGATCATAGCTAATTAATGAATCAATAAGTTTGCATTTATCTTTAATATTTGTTGAATCAAATATTTTAAAAATAGAATCTGTATTTGAAAATAAAGGAATTATTTCAACAAAAAATAATAAAAATATTATTAAAGATTTTTTTTTCATATTTTTTTATATAGCTGTTACAATTTTATTTAATCTATGTAAACGTTTAGCTTTCGCTTAAACTGATATTAAGTATTCTGTTTTTTATATTATTTTTGAAAAACATTTATGCCTTTTATAAAAAAAATATTTTTATATGAGAGTTAATATTTAACTTATACAATGAAGTAAAATATTTTATTAGAGATAATTATTTATTTGTAATAAAAAAATTATCCGAATTCATAATTTCCTGCAAAAATAGAATGTTTCTTCTCATAAAGAAATATTTACACACATTTATTTATGTTTATTGTAAATATTATGGTTACATAATTTATAATGAATAGTTACTATTTGGTTATATATTAAAATAGTTTATAACTATATCATTTATAAATTTGTCGAAATTATAAACCAAAAAAAATATTATGAAAAAAATTTTTACACTAAGTGTAATGGCAATTTTTCTATTTAATATTGTCTTTGCTCAACCAAAAAACAAAAGGTCTATTTTTAAAAAAGAGGTTTTCGAAAAAGTTAAAATTGGAGAAAAATCTAAAATAGATAATATTTCAAAAGCAAAAGCAAATGAAAATGCTATAGGACCTTTTGGAGGTAAAATAACACAAAGTATTGTTTGTCCTGATGATCCTAATATTGTTATTGTATCAGGAGAAAGAGGTTTGTACAAAAGTATTGACGCTGGTGCTAATTGGTCACAATTAGATATACCTGGACGCGAATGCTTAGGAATTACTTTTTCTAATTCTGTTATTTATGCTTTTTTTAAAACAGAAAATTTTTATAGATCAACTGACTTTGGAGAAACATGGGAAAATTTACATTTTGGATTCCCAACAGAATATTATCCTGGAATTGGAAAAATTTTAATCGATCCTACTGATAATAATTCTTTTATAGTTGGTTTTGGTAGTCATGCAGAAGAACATCTTATTTATAAAGCTAAATATGATGAAGCTACTAGTTTATGTACATGGACACATATTACAACTCCAGAAGCTATTGGTGAAAAATACGTTAAAGATATGTGTTATGATATGTCTAAACCTAATGATATTTATGTAACCTTTGCAGAAGATAATTATCAAGCTGAAATTTATGTTTCCAGAGATAATGGAGATACTTTTACTTCTACTACTAATAATATGCCTACTAATTATGCATTAACTAGCATTTCTGCAAATAATTCTGTTGTTTATGTTGCTGGTGGTTATGCTTTTGCTAGTGGCGAAGTTGGAGTTTATAAAAGTGCTGATGGTGGTGCTAATTGGGCAGATGTTTCTGAAGATTTTCCTAAAAAAATATGCTATAGTGTTGCTATTGACCCTTCTAATCCTCAAAAAATTTATGCAGGTTCTGACGGCTGGGGAATGTATGTTTCTGAAGATGCTGGAGCAACTTGGAACTATGACGTAAGCGGTACTAGAAACACTTCTATACTTTCAATTAATTTTGATCCTACTAATTTTTCTAATATATATATAACTGATGCATCTAAAGGTGTTTTAAAAAGTACTGATGGTGGTGCAACTTTCACTAACTCTAGTAATGGTATTGGCGGAACTAGTGTAAATGATATTAATGTAAATCCTGCTAATACTCAACAAATTGTTGCTGCTGCTCCTGGTGATTATCAAGGTGGTAACTTATATATTTCTAACGATTTTGGTAATTCTTGGAATATTGCTAACCTTCCTGCTTTAACATTAAATTGGGCAGATTTCGATATTGATGGTAATATGTATGTTTGGTCTCAAGGTCCAGGTTGGAATGGTGACGATGGTCTTTATAAATCTGTTGACAATGGAGAAAATTGGGAAAATCTTGGTCCTAACCCTACCCCTGTTAATCTTGATGACAGAATTGCGACTATTACTTTTTCTAAAAACGATGCTAAGAAAATTTACATGGGAGGAACTCCATGGGTAGGAAAAGAAGCTAGAATTTACAAAACTATTAATGGTGGCGAATCTTGGGATAAAATATATTCTTTTGAAAGTGAAACCTTACGAAGAAGCATTTCTAAAGTATGTGTTAGCGGTGATAACGACCAATTTATTTATGCTATTTATTCAGAAACTGACGATGATTATAATACAACTTGCGGTATATTATTTAGCAATGATGGTGGTGACACTTGGTCTGAAAAAAAACCTGATTTTTTAACTATTCACGCTTCTTACACTGTTCCTCCTTTATGTGTTCTTGCTGATGGTAAAACTTTATATTCTGCAGCTGGAGATCCTGAAACTAGAAAATTTAATTTATATTGTTCTAAAGATTCAGGAGATAACTGGGAAAAAATTTGCAGTGTTGATGAGAAATACGAAGAAATTAAAGATATAGTTGTAAAAGCTGAAGATGAAGATATTATTTATCTTTTAACTTCTGGAGGCGATAATTGCTTAAAATATTCTACTGACAGAGGTAATACTTGGAGTGAAATGGGAGGCGATATTTATGCTTACCAATTATCAGAAATTGTTAATGTTAATGGTGCTGATGTTATTCTTGGTGGTGGTAGTGGTGGTAGCTATAAATTTAATGTTGCTCGTAAACGCCCTATTAATTTAGCTACTGAAAGTTTTGATGATAAAATTTCTCTTACTTGGGAAGCTCCTACAAATACTTCAGATGTTACTGCTTACAACGTTTATCGTAACGATAAAAAAATTAATACTAGCGAACTTACGGAATTATCTTATGATGACTTAAATGTTGAATCTGGTATTTATTCTTATTATATTACTGCTCTTTATAATGATATTGAGTCTGGTGCTTCAGAAAAAGTTAAAGTTATTTATAAATCTCCTGAATTAAATTTAGATGTTGAAAAAATAGCTGTTGAAATTAATCCTGAACAAACTAAATTAGAAAGCTTTGAGCTTAATAACTCTGGTAATGCTGTTCTTAATTATACTTTTAGTATTACTGATGAAAAATACTATAACGAAAAAATCAATCAAAGTGAATTAACTGACAAAGGTGTTTATAGCTATAATATGGATGATTTATATCCAGATTATACTTCTTTAGCTTCTGATGATTTTGAAGTTGCTGAAGGAAAAACTTTAAATATTTCTGCTGTTAAAGTATTTGGTGTTGCTAAATATGATGATTCTGTTTTCGACAAATTAAATATTTATTTCTTTAATGACGATAATGGAAAACCTGGCGAAAGTGTTAAAGAATTTCTTAACGCTGATGCTAATTATAGCAATGGCGAAATTACAGCTTCTTTACCAGAAGAAATAAATTTTGAAAGTGGTAAATATTGGTTCTCTGCTGAAATTCCTAATAACACTTATGGCGATAAAGGTAGCTTCAAATGGATTGTTGTTAAAAATGGTTTAGGGAGTAACTTTATGTTTAAAAATCCTAAAGATGGTTTAGGTACAGGTGCTATAGAATGGACTTCTAGCGAAATAGCTTACTCTTCTTTCGAAGGTAATGGTTTAGCTTTTGTTTTTTATGGTGTTGACGAAACTGTTACGAATTGGGTTAATATTGATAAAACTACCGGTAACATTAATGCCAGTGAAAACGAAACTTTTAATGTTACATTCTCTTCTGCTTCTATGATTAATGGTTTTGCTTCAGCTAATCTTCATTTAGTTACTAACAATCCTTTACAAGCTGAATTTGATGTTAAACTTGCTCTAAATATTATTTATTCTTATTTACCACCTGCAAATTTTGCTTTAACTCAAGACGGTAAAAATGTTAATTTCACATGGGAAGATAATAACAGTTGTATATATACTCCAACTTCATATAATATTTACAGAAATGAAGTTCTTGTTAACGAAAATCCTATTACTGAGAAAAAGTATACTGATACTGATTTAAAAGGCGGTGTTTATAATTATACTATAAAAAGTATTTTTGAAAACGGAGAATCAGAACTTAGCGAAGCTATTTCTATTGAAATATTTGAAACTCTTCCTCCTTTAAGACTAAATGCTAAAGTTAATAATAAGGACAATGTAGATCTTAGCTGGAGTAATCCTTTTGCTCAAGAATCTTGGATTAATTATGATACTGAAACTATTGGGACAGCTTATGGTTTTGGTGATCAAACACTTTCTTCTGTTATTGTTTTCGAAGAAGATTATATAAGCACTTTTGCTGGTATGAAATTCGAAAAAATTAAATTTTTCGTTCACGAAGGAGCTAATGGTTTAAGTAATTATACTCTTCAAATTTTTAAAATTGATAATGATAAATTTTCTATTGTTTGCGAACAAAAAGTAGAAGCTGATATTATTCTTAATGATTGGAATGAATTTGAATTAACAACGCCTGTTACTATTGAAGATGGTTTTGGTTATATGGTTGGTATGAAAGTTGTAACTGGGGCTGGAGATTTTCCTTGTTCTATTGATGATGGTGCAGATGTAGCTACGGGTCTTGGTAATGTTGTTTTATTTGATAACATTTTATATATTTTACCAGATGTAGGTGCTGATACAGATGGAAACTGGAAAATACGTACTTATATCGCTGCTGAAGAAGAAGAAGAAATTGAATTGCCTTTAATTAATAATAGAAATTCAGAAATGCCTTCTTTTATTTCTAAAAATTCTATTGATTTAAATGTTGATGAATGTAAAATAAAATCTCAGCCTAAAGCTTTAATTTCTTATAATATTTATAGAGATGGTGCAAAAATTAACACTAACCCTATTACTAGTACTACTTATACTGATCTTTCTGATCTTGTAAGTAAAACTTATGAATATTATGTTACTTCAATTTTTGACGAAGGTGAATCTGAAGCTTCTAATACTGCTAGTGTAGAAATTATTGAGGATATTAGTAGTGTTGATAATATTGTTAATGATGGGATTAGTATTTATCCTATACCTGCTGTAAATAAACTTACAGTTAACATTTCTTTTAAATCAAATATTGAAATATATAACGCTACAGGTTCTTTAATGTCTAAAGTTAATAATGTTGAAAACACTATTAATATCGACTTAAGTAAGTTCGAAAACGGATATTATTTTATGAGAATTTTATCTAATAATGGTAATGTTATTATTAAAAAAATCTGTGTTTTAAAATAATAAATATTTTTAGTTGATAATTATAGGGGTTGTTTTATTTAGACAGCCCTTATTTTTATTAATATTAAATCATTAAAATAATACTGTAAAACTTTATAATTCCCTAGAAATCTAAAACTTTATGAAAAGATTAATAATTCTAAATTTGTTATTATTTTTTTGTTTAAACTCATTTTCTAATGACAATAAAAAAATAAGCTGTACCTTTTCTAAAAATAATTTTTCTTTAGAAAAATCAAAACATTTTTTTAATAATGAAAAAATATATATTATAAAAAGCAATGAAGTAGATTTTATTTCTAATGCTAAAATTGGGGAACCGGATATCCCTTCTAAGATAATTCGTGTTTTTGTTCCTCTTAATGCTAAATTCGAAAATATTAATTTATCTATTAATAATTCTTATATTTTTAGTGATAATGTAATTATAGAACCTAGACAAAAAGAAATTACTACTAATCAAAATCCCGCTGATATTAATTATATTTATCCTTCTGATAAATATTTTTCAAAAAAATCTTTTCCTGATAATACTGTGAAATTTTTAAGCGAAGAAATTTACAGAGGTTACAAAATGTTCGTATTTTCTGTTTGTCCTTTTAATTATAATACTAAAAATAAAAATTTAACTTTTTTTTCAAATATATCTTTTAATATAGAATATAGCTTTACTAAAGCCAAAACTAATATTGTTAATAATAACAATGTTTATTGCAATTTTGTAAAATCATTATGTGTAAATAATAAAGATATTAATTTCCATAATGCGAAAAATGATGATAATATAAAATATCTTCTTATCACTAATGAAAATATGAAAGAAGAATTTGATAAATTAGTTTTATGGAAAAATAAATGTGGTGTTAAAGCTAAACTTATTACTGTTGAAGAAATAAAAAATCAATATACAGAAGCAACTATTCAAGAAAAAATAAAAAAATGTATTTATGATTATTATACATCTGATCAAATTATTTATGTTGCTTTATGTGGTGACGATACTGTTATTCCTGATCAAAATGTTTATGGTGCTGTAATTGACAATTCTATTTCTGAAATTGACCCATCTATGCCGGCAGATTATTTTTATGCTTGTTTTGATAACACCTTTAATTGGAATAAAAACAATAACGAAACAGTTGGAGAAATTGACGATGACGTTGATTTAGCTCCTGAAGTTTTTCTTTCCAGAATTTCTGTTAATACTCCCGAACAAGCTAATATTTATATAAATAAACTTATTAAGTACGAAACAAATCCTAGGATTGATGATTTTGGCGAAAAATTTCTTATGACTGGTAATCCTTTAGCAGATGCTAATATCCACGATGAGACTACTAAATCAAATTTTTTAGAACAAAAATATATTCTTAAAAATTGGAATAATGATAATAAAGTTATTGATTGGTTAACATCCGGAAAATCTTGTTTTAACAACCAAACATCTACCTTAGAAGCTAACTGCACTAATCTTATTAATACTTTAAACAAAGGCTATGGTATGGTTCATATGGCTACTCATGGCATGCAAGATTTTTGGGCTTTTGAGGGTGCTTATTTTACTGCTGATCTTGCTGCTAATCTTAATAATAATGCTCAAGGTGTTATTGTTACTATAGCTTGCTTATCTAATGCTTTCGACACCGATTGTCAGGTTACTCAAGGTATGGACAACGAAACTTGTTTAAGCGAAGCTTTCTTAAGAAATCCTAATGGTGGATCTGTTGCTTATTTGGGTTGTTCTCGCGAAGGCTGGGGTATTAGCAATTCTTATAATATTGGTGGTTCTTTTAAAGTTGATGCTGAATTTTATGCTAATCTTTATAATCCTGAATTTGCCGAAGGTGCTTATAAATTTGCTGTTTTAGCTCAAATAAGCAAAGCTGTTTTAGCTAATGCTAATCAAGATAACAATACCGACAGATGGTTAACTTTTGGTATTAATCCTATGGGTGACCCTGAAATGGATATTTATACAGACAAACCTCATATTTTTTATCCTGAAATTTTTACTAAAAATATAGAACTAAACAATAATTCTTCTTTTGTAATTTCTACAGGTGTTGAAAATGCTAATGTAAATATTTTTAAAGAAAATGATATTTTTACGACTGTTTTAAGTGATGAAAATGGTAATGCTGAAATAAATATTGAACCTTCTTCTGTTGGTACTTTATTTATTACTATCAAAAAACATAATTTTGCTACTTTTCAAGATTCGTTAAAAGTTATTAATGTTGAAAATTCTCCTATTGCTAATTTCGAATCTAATATTCAAGAAGCTGGCATTATGCAAAAAATTTATTTTGAAAACACTTCAAAAAATAATGCTACTGAATTATTTTGGCATTTCGAAGGTGGATACCCTGAATATTCAAGCAAAGAAAAACCTATTATTATTTATTCTAAACAAGGAGAATATAATGTTGAATTAACTGCTAAAAATAGCCTAGGTGAAGATATTAAAACTGCAGAAAAATTTATTGAAATTGTTTCTTTAAAAAAACCTACTGCTGATTTTATTGCTTTAAATAATAATATTTATGCTGGCGATTCTATTGCTTTCGCAGATGTTTCTTTAAACAATCCAAACCAATGGATTTGGACTTTCGAAGGTGCTTCTATCGAAACTTCTAATTTACAAAATCCTATTGTCTATTTCGAAAACAATGGGGAATTTAAAGTCTCTCTTAAGGTAATCAACAATTCTGGCGAGGATATTAAAACTATTGAATCTTATATAAAAGTATCTAAATTTAATTATTGTATTCCTGATAACGACTTTTCTACAGCTAACGCTTTAGCAATTAATACTGTCTCTTTTTCTAATGTTCTGTCAATTTCAGATTTAGGCGAAAACGGTTATCAATCATTTACTAATTTCAAAGCAAAAGTTATTCCAGGTAACGATTATATTTTAAAAATAAAACCTCAAAATAAATGGCCTAAAAACTGTATTTCGGTTTGGATAGATTGGAATGCTAATGGAGATTTCAACGATGAAGGGGAATTAGTTTGGCTTATGGATAAAAAGAAAGAATATTCTACTACTATTTCTATTCCTGAAGATGTTAAAACAGGATTAACAGGCATGAGAATCAGAACAAGCTACGACGATGCTATTACTGATCCTTGCAAACCTGGTTCTGATCACGGTGAAATTGAAGATTATATTGTTAATATTTTAAATAACGATGTCTATATAAATATGGATGAAATTGTTTTAAATGAAAACTATGTAGAATTATCTAAAGATGGAATATTACCTCTTGAGGCTAAAATTTTACCTGAAAATTCTAACGACAAAAGAATTGTTTGGGCTTCTTCTGATAATAATATTGCTAGTGTTGATAATGACGGTATTGTTTCTGCTGTTAATTATGGTGAAGCTATTATTAGTGTGAAAAATTTAAATAATTCTTTGTCTGCTTACTGTAAGATTAATGTTAGAAATACCATTTCTATCTATAATATAAAAAATGATAATATTTGTATTTATCCAAATCCATTTATTAATGATTTTACTTTAGATTTTGGGAAATCAAATATTGAGAAAATTTATGTTTATAATATTGCAGGTAAAATTTGTTATTCTAAAGCTGTTAATATTAATAATGATAAAATAAAAATAGATTTATCTGATAACTCCAGAGGAGTATATTTTATTAAGCTTCAATCTGGAGATAATATAATTGTTAAAAAAATTATTAAACTTTAGTTGTTGTCATATAGTGTCAGAAAGAAAACTACCTATTTTTAAGTCTTTGATAAGAAAATGTTAAAGACAAGGCTTTCGAAGTGTTGAAAATCAAGGAGCTTACTTTTGTAAACGACTGTTTTCAACACAAGAATAACGCAGTATTTGGCGTTTTCTTGCAAAGACTATATAAAGGTTTTTTAATTTAAAATTTCATACTCATCTCATGATTAGACACCAGCTTAAATTTTAAGCTGGTGTCTTTATTTTACATCAAAAATTAATTTACCATCTTTTACAGGGGGGGTATAAAAATTAGAGGGGATTATACATAAATTTTAGTAAGTATAAATAAAAAAATTATATATCTGTCACACCTCTTTGAGTAGCTCTAAAATTTTATAACAATTTGTCAATGTAATATATTAAGCACTTTGAGTTGCTGCGGTTCTGTTAACTTTTTTAATTAAGCCCTGCAATACTTTTCCGGGACCTACTTCAGTAAACGAA
The DNA here is from genome assembly GCA_015222055.1 of Bacteroidota bacterium. Lineage (GTDB taxonomy): Bacteria > Bacteroidota > Bacteroidia > Bacteroidales > B39-G9 > B39-G9. The sequence continues at coordinate 39,970 of JADFUR010000039.1, forward strand.
TCAGCACCATCAGCTAACATGTTTTTAACTGTCTGTGTCCATCTAACGGGAGAAGTTAATTGTTTAATTAAGTTTTGTTTTATTATTTCAGGATTATCAGTTGGCTTTGCATCAACATTTTGATAAACCGGACAAATTGGTTTGTTAAAAGTTGTTGAGTTAATAGCATTTTCTAATTCAATTCTTGCAGATTCCATTAATGGTGAATGAAAAGCACCACCAACAGCAAGTTTAATTGCACGCTTAGCACCTAGTTCGTTTAGTTTTTCAACAGCTAAATCAATACCTTTTATTGAACCTGAAATAACTACTTGCCCTGGACAGTTATAATTCGCAGGAATAACTATTTCTTTAATTCCAGAACAAACTTTTTCAACAAGTTCGTCTTCCATACCAATAATTGCAGCCATTGTTGAAGGTTCTTTCTCGCATGCTTTTTGCATTGCCATTGCTCGTTTTGAAACTAATAATACCCCGTCGTCAAACGACAGAGCTTTGTTTGCAACTAAAGCCGAAAATTCACCCAGAGAATGACCTGCAACCATGTCGGGAGCAAAATCCTTAAGGGTTTCGGCTAAAATTACTGAATGCAAAAAAATTGCCGGTTGAGTTACTTTTGTTTGTTTAAGATCCTCGTCAGTTCCATTAAACATTAACTCTGTTATCCTAAATCCTAATATTTTATTTGCTTTTTCAAAAAGATTTTTTGCTAAGTCAGAATTGTCGTAAAGGTCTTTGCCCATACCCACAAATTGAGCCCCTTGACCGGGAAAAACGTATGCTTTCATTTTTTGTTTTTTTATAGTTATTATTACAAAAGTAAGAAAAAAATATTTGAAACATCAACATTTTGATTTATATTGTATTAGTTTTTAATCCGTTTTATTACAAACAATTTTTTAAATATATTTTTTTGTTCAAATATTTTAATCACAAATTTAATAGTTAAACAAAACCTTTTTATTATGAAAAAATTTTATTTAACCAACTTAGTGCTTTTATTATTTGTAATAAGCTCTTATTCACAATTATTTACAATAGGTAATTTTGGTATTGGATACCTTGACCTTGGCCTTAAAGCGGGTACAACAATTTCTTCAATAAAAAGACAGTTGCCTTCAGGAATTAATCAAAAAGTTAAAATGGGATTTCAAATTGGAGCTGTTGGGAATTTTGGCATTACTGAAAAACTTTCAATTCAATCGGAGTTGATTTATTCGCAAAAGGGAGATGTTATTGATGCTTTTGGAACAGAAACAAAAACAAAAGAGAATTTTTTCGGCATTCCAATATTGGCAAAATTTAAATTTATTCAAATTGGTAAAATGAAATTTTATGCCAATGGAGGCACTTATACAAATATTTTAGTTGGAGGAAAAGTTATATATTCAAATGGGGAGGAGTTTCACCTTGAAGATTCGCGATATAAGACTGTCGATTTTGGATTAAACATTGGTGCAGGTTTTCAGTATGATTTAGATAATGGAGATTTGCTTTTTGATTTAAGGTATGATTTTGGTGTTGTCGATTCTGATAAAATTGATCCGGAGAGAAATACAAATAAATCTCTTGGTATTACTTTAACTTATATTTATGATATTAATGATATAATAGCTTTTTCAAAAAAACATATCTTTAAGAAATCAAATAACAAAAACGATGATGCAGGGGTTGAACTTGATGGTGTGAAAAAAGTTAATGAGGAATAATTTATTATAGAACAAGGTTTAATAAAAAAGTCCCGAAATTCGGGACTTTTTTTAGTTGTAAAATATTTTATGATAGTTTTGAACTTATTAAGTGAATAAATTCTTGTCTGGTGGCATTGTTTTTAAGAAATTCTCCTGTAAAAGCAGATGTTGTTGTAATAGAATTTTGTTTTTGTACACCACGCATTTGCATACATAAGTGCTGTGCTTCAATAACAACAGCTACACCAATAGGATTTAAGGTTTTTTGAATACAATCTCTTATTTCATAAGTCATACGTTCCTGAATTTGTAAACGTCTTGCATAAGCCTCAACTACTCTGGCAATTTTACTCAAGCCGGTAATGTAACCATTAGGAATATATGCAACATGAGCTTTGCCAATAAATGGAATTATATGATGTTCACATAATGAGTATATTTCAATATCTTTAACAATCACCATCTGTTTATAATCTTCTTTAAACATTGCAGATTTAATAATTTTTTCAGGATCGGTATTATAACCCTGTGTTAAAAATTGCATTGCTTTTGCTACACGCAAAGGTGTTTTTATTAGACCTTCTCTTTCAGGGTTTTCTCCTATTAGAGACAAAACTTCTTTATATAATTCTGATAGTCTTTTTGTTGTTTTGTCATTCCATTGTTCAACTTTTGTGTAGCCAGTTCCATTGTTAATGCCGGCATCATTATTTATTATTTCCATCTTGTTATTTGTGTTTATTTCCGTAATATTCAATAAAATTGTTTTCTGTTTCTACTAATTTTATACAGTATAATTCAACTCCAAGTTCAATTATTTTTGTTTCAATATTTCCCCAAATAGCTATTGCAATATTTTCCGAAGTAACTATTGTGTTTTTTAAAAAATCAACATCTGTATTTAAATTTTTATGATCGAGTTTTTCTATAATGTTTTGCTTAACAACACGACTAAGTTCTTTTAAATTAACAACAAAACCTGTTTCTTTATTAACAGTTCCTTGAACTGTGATAAACAATTCGTAGTTATGTCCATGTAAATTGGAACATTTATCAAAAATTTCGAAATTTTTTTCTTCTGACCAATCTTCTCTATAAAGTCTGTGTGAACTACTGAATCGTTCTCTTCTTGTAATTAACATTTTTATTTGCTTTTGGAATACAAATGTATTTAGTTTTTTTAAAATTAATAATAAAATTAAAAGAAAATATCTAAAAAGCCATTATATTTGATTTGTTAAAAAAGAATTATTTTGAAAATATTATTAATATCAGCTACACAAAAAGAAGTTGAACCATTGCTAAAAAAAATGGTTGTAAAAGAGAAATCATTAAATATTTTTAAATGTAAATATAATGATTTTTTTATTGATGTCTTAATTTCGGGAGTTGGCATTTTATCAACAGCTTATTATTTAACTAAATTTATTAAAAGAGATTATGATTTAGTTATTAATGCGGGAATTTGTGGTAGCTTTTCACATAATTTTGAGATAGGACAAGTTTTAAATGTAGTAAGTGAGCAGTTTTCAGATATTGGAGTTGAAGATAGCAATAATTTTTTAACGGTTTTTGAAGCAGGATTAATAGATTATAATGAGAACCCTTTTGTTAATGGAGTTTTGGTAAATGATTTTAAGCATATACAAATAAATGATTTAGAAAAAGTGACAGCCGTTACTGTAAATATTGTTCATGGAAATAAGGAAAGTATAAGTCAAGTAAAACAAAAATTTAATCCTGATATTGAAACAATGGAAGGAGCTGCTGTTTTTTTTGTATGCTTAGCAGAAAACTTACCTTTTGTTGAAATAAGAGCTGTGTCAAATTATGTTGAAGAAAGAAATAAAGGTAATTGGAACATCCCTTTAGCTGTGAATAATCTTAATAAGATGTTATTTGATTTTATTAAAAATATTAATCAATAATAATGAAATTAAAACTAGGAATATCAACATGCCCAAACGATACTTTTATGTTCGATGCGTTGCTTCATAACAAAATTGATACCGAAGGATTGTCTTTTGATTTGTTTATGGCGGATGTTGAAGAATTAAATAAAAGAGCTTTAAACAAAAGTTTAGATGTTACAAAATTAAGTTATCATGCTTATTGTTATCTTTCAGATAATTATGTTCTATTAGATGCAGGAAGTGCTTTAGGTTACAAAAACGGGCCTTTATTAATAAGCAAACACAAAGTTTATCCCGACGAAATAGAAAATTTAAAAATTGCAATTCCCGGTAAGTTAACTACTGCTAATTTGCTTTTGAGCATTGCTCAACCAAAAGCACAAAATAAATTGGAGTATCTTTTTTCAGATATTGAAGATGTTGTTTTAAGCAATGAATGTGATGCAGGTTTAATTATTCACGAAAATAGATTTACTTTTCAGGAAAAAGGATTGAAGAAAGTTATTGATTTTGGCGAATATTGGGAGCAACAAACAAACTTACCTATCCCTCTTGGAGCAATTGTGGTGAAAAGAGAATTATCTGCTGATATTCAACAAAAAATAAATAGAGTATTACGAAAAAGCATTGAATATGCTTTTAAAAATCCAAAATCAAGTTCCGATTTTGTTAAGCAATATGCACAAGAGATGGCAGAAGATGTTATGTATAAACATATTAATCTTTATGTAAATAAATTTTCTACTAATTTGGGAGAAGAAGGGAAGCGAGCTATTAATGAGTTGTTTAAAAAGGCTCAAGAATTTAATATTATACCAAAAATTAATAAACAAATTTTTATTAACAAGTAATTATAAAAAGTGGTATTTTTGTATTTTAAAAATAATCAAAAAATTGCATTATGATAGTTGTAACAGGAGCAGCCGGTTTTATTGGAAGCAACCTAGTAAAAAGGCTAAATGATGAAGGATATAGAGATATAGTATTAGTTGATGACTTTTCCAATAATCAAAAAAACAAAAATTTTGAAAATAAGATTTATTCTCAAAAAGTTGAGAGAACAGTTTTTTTTGATTGGCTAGATGAGAATCAAAAATTTGTAGAATTTATTTTTCATATGGGAGCAAGGTCTGCCACAACAGGATTCGACAAATCCGTTTATGATGAGTTAAATTTAAACTACTCTAAAAAAGTTTGGCTTGCTTGCGTAGAATATGGTCTTCCTTTGGTTTATGCGTCTTCTGCTGCTACTTATGGTATGGGAGATTATGGTTACGAAGACAATCACGAGATTATTTATAAGTTAAAGCCATTAAATTTATATGGTAAATCAAAAAATGATTTTGATAAATGGGCATTAAAGCAAGCTCAAAAACCATATTTTTGGGCAGGCTTGAAGTTCTTTAATGTATATGGCCCAAATGAATATCATAAAGGAAGAATGGCTTCTGTTATTTTACATTCATATAATCAGATAAAAAAAACAGGAAAAATGAATATGTTCCGTTCACATAATCCAAATTTTAAAGATGGGGAACAGATGCGAGATTTTGTTTATGTGAAAGATTTAGCAGAGATAATGTTTTTTTTAATGAATCACCGAAAAGATTCAGGACTTTATAATGTAGGTACAGGCAAGGCTCGTACTTTTTACGATTTAGTTAGCAATACATTTAAAGCAATGGGGGTTGATGAAAATATTCAATTTATTGATACTCCTGAAGATATTCGAGATAAGTATCAATATTTTACTCAAGCCAAGATGGACAAATTATTATCAATTGGTTATGATAAAGGTTTTTGTTCGCTCGAAGACGGTGTTGAAGATTATGTTAAAAATTATTTAATGAGGAATGTATATAGCTAGAGAATAAAGTTAATATAAATTTTTTTTAAAAGCTCTTTAAAATTCTAAAGAGCTTTTATTTTTAATCCGAAGTTATTTAACAAAGGTTGTGCTCAAATAATAAAAGCTACGGATTGCAAATCCGTAGCTGCATGAGTTAGAGTATTTTATTCTGTTGGCAAAGTGAAAATAAAACGACTTCCTTTCTCTAATTCGCTTTCAACCCAAATTTTACCATTATGCTTTTCAACAAATTCTTTACATAGTACTAATCCTAAACCAGTACCGGTTTCTCCTGCAGTGCCCAACTTTGATTGACTTGTATTTAAACCAAATATTTTGTTTTGTGTTTTTTTATCAATCCCAACACCGTTATCTTCAACTGTTATTTTAACATTTTTTTCAATTAACATTGCAGATATATTTACAGATCCTTTAATATTTGTAAATTTTAAAGCATTTGTTATTAAGTTGTGTAAAACACTTGTAATCATGTTTCTGTCAGCATTAATATTTATGTCGTCGGTTAAAAAATAGTTTAAAGTGATTTTTTTTCCCAGTGCTATTTTTGTGTGCAATTCAACAATATTTTTAAAAAGTGATTTTAATGAAATTTTTTCAGGACTGAAATTCACTGCACCTTGTTGTGTTCGTGCCCACACTAATAGATTTTCTAATAAATTATAAGCATTTTGTGAGCTTTTTGATATATTTTCGATATACTCTTCTCTTTTTTCTTTACTAATTTTTTTGTGATTTAATAATAATAAATTTGAAAAGCCAAGTATTGCGTTAAAGGGACTTTTTAAATCATGAGCAATAATTGAAAAAAATTTATCTTTAGTAGCATTTAATCCTTCTGCTTGTTCTTTAGCTGTTTTAAGTTCTTCCTCTATGTCTTTTTGTTTTGTAATATCTTCTTTTACAGCTATGTAATTCACTATTTCATTTTTGTCATTTTTGATAGGAGAAACAATTGCTTTTTCAATAAATTCTTCGCCATTTTTTTTCTTATTAATAAATTCTCCTTTCCATGTTTTACCAGATGATATTGTTTTCCACATTTCTACATAAGTTTTATTGGAAGTTTTCCCAGAGTTGAAATTTTTTGGATTTAAACCCATTACTTCTTTTGCAGTATAGCCGGTTAATTTTTCAAAATGTGGATTTGCATATTCTATATTTCCTTGCAAATCTGTAATAAGAATGGTTGTTGGGCTTTGTTTTATCGCTGTCGACAGTTTGGTTATTTCCAATGAACTTGCTTTTCTTTTTGAAATGTTTCTCATTATTCCCTCTACACCTATTCTTTTGCCGGAATTATTGTACATGAATTTTGAGTTCGCTTCAAAACTTAAAGCTTTACCATCTTTATTTTTTAAAAGAATTTCAAAATTTTTAACAACCCCTTCTTTTTGTATTGCTGATAAAAATTTGGCACGATCATCTTCAAAATAATAAATGTCTTTTGGAAAATTTTTACCAAGCAACTCTTCTTCATTATCATATCCTAACTCCTTCACTCCAGAAGGATTGATACAAATTAAATTTTGTTCATTATCAGATTGATAATAAACATCAATCATATTATTTAAGATGTTTTTGTATTTTTCTTCACTTTTTTTTAGTGCATTAGATTGGGATAAAATTTTTTGGGAATTGCTTTTTAATAATTTTTTTTGATTAAGTATTTTTATAATTATTAGAAGAAAGAAAATTAATATAAGGAAAATTCCAGCAATCAAACAACAAATAATTTTTTGTTGTTTAATTTCAGCTAGGTTTTGAATTTTTTCAATTTGCAGTTGCTCGTTTTTATTTTTTTCTTCATTTATTTTAAATAGAGTTTTTATTGAATTAATTTGTCTGTCACTCTCTGTAGAAAACAAGTAGTCTTTTATTTGAGAATAAGACATATAATAAAGATAAGCTTTTTTATATAAATTTTGAGATTTGTATATATTAGAAAGTGTTAAATTCGCTTCTTTCTCTCTGAATTTTGCTCCAATTTGTTGTGAAATTATTAAACTTTCATTTGCATATTCTTTTGCTTTTTTATATTTTTTTTGAGAAGCAAATATTTTAGCTATCTCATTTTTTAAAGTTGCAATTATAGTTTTATTAGTATTTAAACGCTTGCTTATTTTAAGAGCTTCTTCATATTCCTTTAATGCTTCTTCTGTTTTGTCTTCCTGAATTAAAATGTCACCAAGATTTTTTTTTGCTATAGTTAGCCCTTCTTTATCATGGTTTTTTTTTCTCATTTTTATCACTCGATCAATAAAATACCTTGCTTTTTTGTAGTTACCCAATTCTGTGTATGTTCGACCTAAATTGTAGTAAAGATATGCTTTTTGCGTAATGTTATCATTGTTTTTAGAACTCTCAAAAGCTTTTTCAAAAAAATTAAGGGCTTGATTCATCTCATTTCTGTAAATGTGAAGATTGCCTATGTTTATGTAGGCATAAGTGAGTTGTTCGAAATTATTGTGTTTTTTTGCAAGTTTCACCCCTTCATAATATAATTCGAGAGCCTTTGCATAAATACCTTTATTTCTATATATAACTCCTGTGAAACTTAGGGCTTTTAATTTTTCTTCTATGTTAACAATACTATCTGATAGCTCTAATGCACGAGTTCCAAATATGAGGGCAGAATCTGTATCGGTATTTCTGTATAGCCAACAAAGTTCGTTAAGCAATTTAATCTTTTTGTTATTATCATTACTTTGTCTTAAATTGGTTTTTAGACTGTCAATTTTAAACTGATTTTGAGAAAAGACCGAAGAACTAATAACAATAAAATGAAAAAGAAATAGAAATCGAAATATTTTCATATTACAGATAGTTTTATAAATTATAATTGGGTGAGTACGAATATAATAAAAAAATAAGTTATAAAAAAATGGCGGTCAAAAATTGACCGCCATTTTTTTATAACTTAAAAAAGCAATTATTTTTCAGTTTTAACTTCTGTTTCAACTTTTGTTTTATCTCCAATGTGATTATCTAAGAAATCGCCCATTGCTTTGTAAAAGTCCATTCGATTTTCTTCGTTATGGAAACCATGACCTTCATTATCTTTTACCATATATTCAACTTCAATACCACGAGCTTTCATGGCAGCAACCATTTGGTCTGATTCGTTTTTATTTACACGTGGGTCATTAGCACCTTGAGCAATAAATAATGGAACTATAATTTTATCTACATGAAAAACAGGTGAAGCTGCAGCAAGTAAAACGCTGTCTTTTACAGGATCTCCAACTTGATTATACATCATTTCTAACATAGGTTTCCAGTAAGGAGGAATAGATTTCATAAAAGTAAATAAGTTTGAAACACCAACATAATCTACACCACAAGCATATAATTCAGGAGTGAATGTTAAGCCGGCAAGTGTTGCATAGCCACCATAACTTGCACCATATATTGCAATACGTTCTGGGTCGGCAATACCTTCATCTATTAACCATTGAACACCATCAGAAATATCATCTTGCATTGTAAGTCCCCATTTTTTGTAGCTTGCTTCTAAGAATTTTCTTCCATATCCTGTAGAGCCTCTAAAGTTCATTTGTAAAACAGCATAGCCTTTGTTTGCAAGATATTGAACTTCAGGATTAAAACCCCAATTATCGCGAGCCCAAGGACCTCCGTGAGGATTTATTACAACTGGCAAATTTTTAGCTTCAATACCTTTAGGCAATGTTAAATAACCATGAATAGTTAAACCATCGCGTGATTTATATTCAATAGGTTTTTCTACTGCCATATTGTTTTCATCAATCCAAGGAGCTGCATCAATAATTTTTTCTAATTTATCAGAGTTTTTATCGAATAAATAATAAGCTCCCAAAGAACGGTCGCTATATGTTCTTATAATAAATTTATCTTCGTTTTTTGTTTCGCTTGTTATAGCAATTTCATATTGTCCAAGATCTTTTCTTAATCGTGTAAATAAATTTTCGGTTTCTTTGTCAAAAAAATGTCTGTGTCGTTTGTCGGTAACGTAAGAAACAGAGGTAACAACTTTACGCTTTTTTGAATAACTCAAATTAGATACATCAACTTCGTCGTTTTTATAAATAGTTTCAATTTCTTTGCCATTGGCAATATCAAATAAAACAATTTCATTTTTATCACGGTTTAAGTTCGAAGAAGCATAAACATTTTTGTTTTCAAAATCGAAAAACATTGGGTTAACACCTTCTTTATAATCAGTAGTTAACACAACTTTGAATTCCTGTTTTTCGGTATCGCGGTATAGAAGACTTGTTTCAAGGCCATTAAGAACAAACGCAACTCTCAATTTACCAGCATGGTCAGTCATCCATCCCATTATGTTTCCAGGATTTTCGGTAATCATATTCATTTCGCCTGTAATAATATTTAAACGATAAGGGTCAAAAATTTGAGGGTTTCTTTTGTTTAAACCAATAATTATTTCATCAGGAATTTCTTCTAAGTCGTCAATAATTTGAGTTCTAACTCCTTCAAAATCGGTTAAGCAAATTAAGTTGCTACCATCAATATTTACACCAAAAAGTTTGTAATTTTCGTTTCCTCCTGTATCTCTTAAGAATAAAATTCTGTTATTATTAGCCCAGAAATACCCTGAGATATCTCTTGTTGTATCTTTGGTTAATTGAATTACAGATTCTTTTCCAATTTCTTGAACAAAAATATTCATCCGTTTTTCGAAAGGAGCTTTGAATGAATAATATTTCCCGTCGGGAGAAATTTGGAATGATGATTTTTCTGGATTTCTAAAGAAATCTTTTAATGGTACTTTTTTTGCTATCATTTCTTTTTTTGTTTGATTGCATGAACTAAAAAAAGTAATAATTACTAAAGCAATAATAAAAAAATTAATTTTTTTCATATTTTTAATACTTATTTTTTATAAGAATAATGACCCTCTTTATCGTTATCCTTTATTGTTTATAATAAATTTGGATAGAGGTTTTAATTTTAAGTAAATGTAAAACATTTTTTAGTATTCATAAAATATTTTTTATAATTTCGTAATATGAATTTAGATCTTAACATATTTGATGTTGAAAATAATTTAGAACAAGTTGGTGAAGGAAAAATTTTAATATCGGAGCCTTTTGCTACCGACGATTATTTTCATCGTTCGATAGTGCTTTTAACAGAGCATAATGAAAAAGATTCGTTTGGTTTTATATTAAACAAACCTATAGATATTCAGCCAAACGATATATTAATAGACTTCCCGAAATCTGAATTTAATGTTTCAATTGGTGGACCGGTTAATCAAGATTCTGTTTATTATATTCATACTTTAGGTGATAAAATTCCAAATAGTATTAATATCTGCAAGAATGTTTTTTGGGGTGGCGATTTTGATGTTTTGAGGCAATTAGTTAAACAAGGTTTAGTTATGAAAAATGAATTGCGTTTTTTTATTGGCTATTCTGGGTGGGAATCTGAACAATTAAATGAAGAGTTATCAAAGAAGTATTGGATTGTTTCTGAAATTTCGGCAGTTAAGATAATGAATGTTAAAAAAGATTATTGGAAAAATATTCTTGATAGTCTTGGTGAAAAATATAAAATTTGGGCAAATTCACCTAAGGATCCGAACATGAATTAGTCATCAAAAGAAATTTCGTTAAGCTTATTGTTTAATATTTTTGATGTTTTGCTAAAGTACCGTCGATTTTTATAAGCGACAATCCACTTTATACCAAAAATAGCATTTGTTAAAAAAAGTTCGTCAGCTGATAATAAGTCTGTAGGTTTAATATTACAATCATCAAAAACAATATAATTAAGAGATAGTGCAGTTTTAATAATTTGATTTCGCATTATGTTTGGAATGCAACCATCGGTTAAAGAGGGAGTATATAGTTGATTATTTTTTACAATAAATATATTTGAGTTCACAGCTTCCACAATTTTATTTTCTTGGTTAAGAATAATGCAATCGTCAATGTTGTTTTTTTGTTTATATATTTCGGCAAGAACAAAAAGTAAAGCATTTGATAAACTTAAGTCTGAAAAATAATCTGCACTTTTTTTAATTTCATTATAAATATCAATTACTAATCCTTTGTTATTAAGAATGTATTTTGCGTGTTCTAGCTCTTCAGCTTCAATAATAAACGAAATATTGTTTGATAAAGGTTTGTATGAAGCTCCATCGGAACGAAAAACAGACAAGCGAATTTTTGCACCTTGAAACAATTTGTTTCTATTTAACAATTTCACAATCAGATTGTTAATATATTTTGGCGTAAAATAATCAGATACGCTCATGTATAGTTTTTCAATTCCATACATAAGACGCGAATAGTGTTCATTAAAAAATTGAACTTTTGTTCCGCTTGCATGCATTGTTTCAAAAAGACCGTCACCGTAGCGAAAGGCTCTGTTTTTACATGTTAATACAGGCGAATCATTCAGATAAAAATCCCCATTATTACATATATATTTTGACTTTATCATTTAACAAGTTAAAAATTCATAAATTGTTTCAATCTCAGCTCTTTCGGATTTGTAATTCGAAAGTTATTAATAAAATTTAAGCTCAAATTTATAAGCTACGGATTATAAATCCTTAGCAGCGTTAACAATTAACAATTAACAATTAATAATTAATAATTTTTTTACAGTATTTTGAGATGTTTTCATTAGCGTTAATTTTAATTGTTTGCAAACCAATTTTTTTTCCTGCTTCAATGTCTCGCTCACCATCTCCAATAAGGAAAGAAGATGAAATATCAATATTGAAACGAGCAATTGCTTTTTCTAGCATCAATGTATCGGGTTTTCTGCACAAGCATTTTTCATTACTTGAGTGATGAGGGCAATAATAAATTTCAGTTAATTCGACATTTTGTTTCTTTAAATTATTTTTTAAATAATCATGAACCTCCTCAACATTTTTTTTGGTATAAATACCTTTTGAGATACCGCCTTGGTTAGATATTATTATTAATAAGAAATTATTTTCTTGAAATTTTTGTAAGCTCTCAACTATACCTTCATTTATTTTAAAATCTTCAACTCTATAAATATAATAATGACCTTTATCACTATTAATTACACCGTCGCGGTCAAGAAATATTGCTTTATTCATTTGGAATGATATTTTTTACAAACTTAAAGAAACAATAAATATTTAACAAAAGGTAAAAAAATAATTTTAATAGTCAAAGGACTTATTTTCCCTTCTTAAAATAATTAATTATTTGTTCGCTCTTACGAATTTGTAATCTGTAAGTTTTAATTGTGTATGAGTTTTTAAATTTTCGGATTTCAAATTGGAAAAAGCAGTGTTGTTAGTTTATTTTTAATTTAAGAACTAAAAGCTAAAAAGATTATTGATAAAAACTTGAAATAATTCGGGCTTTAAAATAATTGGAAAGATTAGTCCGAAAACAGCACCCCAAAAGTGAGCATCGTGACCAATATCATCAACATTTTTTTTGCTCATATAATAGGAATAAGCTAAGTATAGAAGAGCAAATATGATTCCAGGAATAGGAAGAATACCAAAAAACCAGACCTTATTAAGCGGGTCAAAAAATATGCTTGCAAATACTACTGCAGATACTGCTCCTGAAGCACCTAATGCATTGTAATTGTAATTTTCGCGATTTTTGAACAGAGAATATATTATTGAAATAATTATTCCTCCTGCATACAAACAAATGAAAAGTAAGTTTGCATTTTCCCTAAAATAATAATGAAAGTAATATTCAAGCGAAGTGCCAAATGAATATAAAACTATCATGTTTATTATTAAATGCATATAATTAGCGTGCAAAAGAGCGTAAGAAATTATTCTATACCATTGTTTGCGGTGATAAATTTGGTAGGCATTAAAATTATATTTATAGATAAGCTCTTTTTTATTAAAAGCAGCAAAAGAGACCAACGTTGTAACTATAATTATTATTAGCGTCATTGATTTTGGTTTTTTCTTAATTTAAGTGGGTAATCCCTTTTAAAGCCTAAAGTTTTAATTGTTTATTGATTATTATTGATTCATAAATCTAAAGGCTAAAGTAAAAAAGCTAAAAGTTAGAATAAAAAGTATTTTAAAATTATTTCTTTCTTTTATTGCAAAGATTAATCCCGATGCTTGGGGATTTGATAAATCATTTAGTATATTTTTTTTTATCCACTCTAAATCATACAGAACCTTAATTTTAGTAAAAAAAATTTTGTTAATCACGAGGTTCAAATTCAAAAGGGATATCCAAAATTGAAGAAAAGTTAATTCCTGTTTTTAACATATCCTCATCAGGTTTCTCATAGCACCATAATATTGAATAATTTTTGCCTTTTTTATATAGTTCTTCAAGTTTTTTTAAAACATGAAATAATACTGTATGAGTTGATGAACTGAGGTATTGAAAAAAAAATTCACATTTTAATTTGTCAATATCATTACAAAAATTATCAATCCAATTAATGACAGGCAAAAAAGTTGCATTGGAATCTTCAGGTATTGAAACGCCATGAATTTTAAACATTAAATTTTTAGTATCCAAATAAATACTTGGACTGTCGTCAGTGGCTTCTATTTTTAAAACATTCAAATTTTCTAAGTTTTAAGTTTAAAAGATAAAGTTAGATATAATTTAATATTATGCCAAATTATGTTGATATATTTTAAAGTTTTCTTCATCGAAAGTTGCAAAAATTATTTTTTTAATTGATTTGTTGTTGCACAGAAATTTTTTTATTTCAGATATAGCAATCACTGCGGCTTTATTTTTCGGGAAACCATAAACTCCTGTGCTGATATTCGGAAACGCAATTGTCTCAATATTATTATTGACAGCCAGTTCTAAACTTTTTTTATAGCAGGAAGTCAATAAGTCTTCTTCGAAATTTTTGCCTCCATACCAAATAGGACCAACAGTATGAATAACAAATTTGCATGGCAGATTGTATGCCTTTGTAATTTTTGCCTCACCGGTGTTACAACCATTTAATGTGTGACATTCGGCTAATAGTTCTTTACCAGCAACTCGGTGAATAGCTCCATCAACACCAGCACCACCAAGTAATGTTTTATTTGCAGCATTAACAATAGCATCAACTTTGAGCGTTGTTATGTCACCTTTAAATATTTCTATTCGTTCCATCACTGAGTTTTTAAGTTAATAGATTCCATATAGTGCATGCACGAAAATTCTAAAATATCGAATATTTATGCAATACAGCTTATTTTATGGATTGAATATATTGTTAAATGGTTATTCTGCATATTATTTATATTTCAACAATTTAACAATTTGATGAAAATTTGAAACAATTTTTATTTTGCAATATCAATAATTCCGCTCTTTCGGATTTGTAATCCGAAAGTTATAAAAAATAAAATTAACAACTTAAATAATAATAAGCTACGGATTACAAATCCGAAGCAGCGTGAGAACTGATTACAGCGTTTTCTTTCAAACACTATATACTTTCAACTTTTTTTTTATTTATCTGATTTTTGCTCCTAATTCGTTTTCAAATACCTTTATAAATTTATTCATTATTTTATCTATTTGCTTATCGGCAAGTGTTTTAAATGGGTCTTGCAAAATAAAACTAACTGCATACGATTTTTTATCGTCTTCAATTTTTTTGCCTTCATAAACATCAAATAACGAAATTCTTTTTAATAGTTTTCTTTCGGTATTAAAAGCTAAAGTCTTAATTTGTTCAAAATGAATTTTTTTATCTAATAATAAAGCCAAATCACGTTTTACTTCTGGGTATTTTGCTATTTCTGTATATGTTACTTTTTTTGTTTTTAATATTTTTAAAACAGAATCCCAATCAAAATCGGCATAATAAACATCTGATTTTATATCAAATGCTTTTAGTATTTTTTTGTTAACACTACCAAAAGACACAAATGGTATTTTTTTATTATTTTGATTATGAGTGTATTGCAATGCGTAGTCGAAAATATCAGAATTTATTTCGTCAGCATCAATAAAATTATTGTCAATGCCAAGGCGGTGCATTATGTTTTCAACATACGATTTAATGAAATAAAAATTTGAAAGCTCCGCTTTTATATTCCAACTAGCTTGTTGTTTTAATCCTGTTACAAATAAAGAGAAATGAAAATCTTCGTTGTATTTTTTTATTGGATTTTCATCTTGTGTTTTTTTATTTATTGAATAACAATTTCCAAATTCGTAAAATTTTAAATCGGAATTTTTTCTGTTTATATTAAAAGCAATAGCTTCTAAACCACCAAACAATAATGTTTGTCGCATACAGTTGAGGTCTGAACTTAATGGGTTTAATATTGAAACAAGATTATCTTTATCATAAGATTTTAAGTCCTCATAATACGATGATTTTGTTAGTGAGTTCGACATAATCTCGTTAAATCCAATACTTGTAAGTAAATTGGATGTGAGATTTGTTACTGTGTTTTTATTTGGTTTTTCTGAATAAGCAATTGTTGATTTAACATGAGATGAAATTTCAATATTATTATAACCATATATTCTTAAAATTTCTTCAATAACATCGGCTTCTCTTTTAACATCAGCCCTGTAGGTAGGAACTTCGAGATTTAATGTTTGTTCATCTTCAGAAACAATTTTAATATCAAGTGAAGATAAAATATTTTTAATATTTTCTTTTTCAAGATGTTTTCCTATTAATCGGTCAATATTGAAATAACTAACCGTAACTTTATAATCTTCAATAGTTTTAGGGTAAATATCAATAATATCTGAACTAATTTTGCCTCCAGCTAATTCTTTAATAAGCAATGCCACACGTTTAAGCGCATAAACAGTAATGTTTGCGTCGGCACCTCTTTCGTAGCGAAAAGAAGCATCAGTTTGTAATGAATGACGTCTTGATGTTTTACGAATAAAAACAGGATCGAAACAAGCACTTTCTAAAAATACATTTTTGGTATTCTCGGTAACTCCGGATTTTATTCCACCAAAAACACCGGCTATGCACATTCCTTCTTCTTCGTTACAAATCATCAAATCGTCTGACGATAATTTATGTTCCGTTTCGTCGAGGGTAGTAAATTTTGTTCCTTCTTTTAGTGTTTTAACAATAACTTTTTTGCCTTTAATTTTATCGGCATCAAAAGCGTGCAAAGGCTGACCTGTTTCTTGTAGCACAAAATTTGTAGCATCAACAATATTATTAATTGGGTTTAAGCCAATAGATTTTAATCTATTTTTTAACCACTCGGGAGATTCTTTAATCTCTATTCCTGATATTGTAATTCCTGAGTAACGAGTGCAGGCATCATTGTTTTCAATTTTAACATCAATAACATTATCATTATTATCAACTTTAAAATTATCAACAGACGGTTTATTTAATGCAATATTTTGATGTTGATTAAGATAAGCTGCTAAATCGCGAGCTACACCGTAGTGAGAAGCTCCATCGATTCTGTTAGGAGTAAGTCCTATTTCGAAAACAATGTCGTTCTCAATGTTAAAATAATCTTTTGCCTGAGTTCCAACAGCAATATTATTATCAAGCACCATTATTCCATCGTGAGAAACACCAAGACCAATTTCATCTTCAGCACAAATCATTCCCATTGATGGTTCGCCACGCATTTTTGCTTTTTTTATTTTGAAACTTTCGTCTCCATCATAAAGTGTTGTGCCAACTGTAGCTACAACAACTTTTTGTCCGGCTCTTACGTTAGGAGCTCCGCAAACAATCGGCAATAATTCGTTTTTACCAACATCAACAGTAGTTATACTTAAATGGTCTGAATTGGGATGTGCTTCACATGTTTTCACTTCTCCAATAACCAGTCCTTCTAATCCTCCTTTTATTGATTGAAATTTTTCTATTCCTTCAACCTCAAGTCCGGTGTTTGTTAATATTTCAGAAACTTCTTGATAACCTAAATCAGTATCAATGTATTGCTTTATCCAATTGTATGATATCTTCATCTTTTTTATAAAATTTTAGAACAACAAAAATAGTAAAAAAATTAGATTTTAGACTTATGTTTTTATGATTTACATAATTGAATATTAATAAAAATTATTTGAGTATATAAGCAGAGTTATGTCGATTTTAGTTATTGTTAATAAAAGTAGAGTGACTTATAACACAAATCATTATAACCACAGTTAAGTATCAACCATAATAAACAGCATGAATTTTTAAATTGATTTTTTTAACACAGATTGAAATTTTATCGCACAAAATTTATTATTGATTTCACTAACAGATTGTTATAAATATTTTGAGGTTTTTAGTTTAATTCAGTAATACTTTAAATATATTTGTATTTTTATAAATAATTTAAAATTTTTAATGTTGAAAACAAACAAAAGACCTTTAATTCTAGTATCTAACGACGATGGAGTAAATGCAAGAGGATTAGAAAATTTGATTGACGTTGTTAAGCCTTATGGCGATATTGTAGTAGTAGCTCCGGAATCTCCCAGATCAGGTATGTCACATGCAATTTCTTTTAAAAACCCCTTACGTTTAAATAAAATTAAAGAATATGACAATGTTAAGATTTATAGTTGCTCGGGAACACCTGCCGATTGTGTTAAAATAGCTTTAAATCAGGTTGTTGATCGTAAACCAGATTTTTTGGTATCAGGAATTAATCATGGATCAAACTCATCAATAAGTGTTATTTATTCCGGTACAATGGGTGCTACTATTGAAGGTTGCTTGAATGGAATACAATCAATTGGTTTCTCAATATTATCTCATTCGTTAGATGCCGATTTTTCGCTTGCTCGAAAATATTCACAGGAAATTTTCGAAAAAGTTATGGACAAAGGATTACCTAAAGGTATTTGCTTAAATGTTAATTTTCCAGTTATTGATATTAATGATTTAAAGGGGTTTAAAGTTTGTCGTCAGGCTCAAGGTGTTTGGAAAGAAGAATTTGATAAACGAATTGACCCGAACAACAAAGAGTATTACTGGTTAACAGGTAATTTTAGTAATTTTGAACCCGAATCAGAAGATACTGACGAATGGGCTTTAAAAAATAATTATGCTTCAATTGTTCCAATAAGTATTGATTTTACTTCCTATGAAACAGTTGAAAAAATGAAAGAAAATTATTTCTAAACAAACAGAATATAAGTGTTTTTTTTATTGTAGGTTTAAATTAGTTCGCACTTTTATAATTACAATTGAAACATAAAATATTCTAATAATAAAATAAATAATATGGATAAAAATGTAAAATCAAAGTTTAATAAACAGAAAATAGGGCTTGTTATTGGTTTACTTGCTCCAATTATTACAATTTTTATTTTATATTTATTTAACAAAAGTAGTTTTGGCTCTTTTGAAAATTTTTATAATCATTTTGTAACGCTTCATCTAAGTTCTCAGATTGTTAGCCTAAGTGTATTAGCAAATTTAGCTGTTTTTTATTTATTTATAAAAAAGAATTTTCTCTTTTCAGCCAGAGGTGTAGTTTTAGCAACCATGATTTATGGTTTAATAATTATTGTGTTAAAGTTCTTTATTTAACTGAGAGGTTCAAGTTTCGTGTTTCAAGTTTCGTGTTTAACGTTGCCAAACCTGACAGGTTTTTCTAATTCCATCGCAGAAAGATGAAAAACACATGTAACTTTTATAAAACAAACCTGTCAGGTCTTTTTATAAATGTTTAACGTTTGTAATTGATAGTAATTAATTCTTTATAGTTAATTACTGAACATTTGAAAAAAAATTAATGGACAAAAAATATATACAAGATAGGTCTTTTAAAGGCACAGATTTTTTAAATAATGAATTAATAAAAGGTGATTATGAAAATTGCACTTTTAATAATTGTTTTTTTTCTAATTTCGATTTATCCGGAACAGATTTTATCGACTGTGAATTTAATAATTGTGACTTAAGCATGGCTAAAACAATTAACACTGCTTTTAGAAATGTTAAATTTACAGACTGCAAATTATTGGGTTTGCATTTCGACGATTGTAATAAATTTTTGTTTGCTGTCAATTTTAAAACTTGTCAGTTAAATTTATCATCTTTTTATAAGCAGATTTTAAAAAATATTAAATTTGTTGATTGCCAACTTAACGAAGTGGATTTTACAGAAGCGAATCTTTCTGGTTCAAAGTTTGAAAATTGTGATTTGTCGGCAGCAATATTTACAAATACTATTCTTGAGAAAGTTGATTTTAAAACTTCATATAATTTTTCAATTAACCCTGAAAATAATCGAATAAGAAAGGCTAAATTTTCACTCTCAGGAGTTGTTGGACTATTGGATAAATATAACATTGAAATAGAAGGGATATAGATAAAATTTGAAACTTGGAAGTATTATTCACATAAAAAGTTCAAATATCCATAATTCCTAATTCGTAATTTTTAATTCGTAATTAAGCAAACGCATGAAATATTACATAATAGCAGGTGAAGCGTCGGGTGATTTGCATGGTTCAAATTTAATTAAATCGTTAAAGCTGAAAGATGAAAATGCAGAAATACGTTTTTGGGGCGGCAATTTAATGAAGGCTCAGGGAGGCACTCTTATCAAGCATTATAACGAGCTTGCTTTTATGGGTTTTATCACTGTTTTGCTAAATTTAAAAACAATATTTAAAAATATTAAATTTTGTAAAAACGACATTAAAGAATTTAATCCTGATGTAATTATTTTAATTGATTATCCGGGTTTTAATTTAAGAATAGCCGAGTTCGCTCATAATTCAGGATTTAAGGTTTATTATTATATATCGCCAAAAATTTGGGCATGGAAACAATCACGCATAAAAACAATTAAGAAATTTATCGATAAGATGTATGTGATATTTCCTTTTGAAACGGAATTTTATAATAAGTTTAATTATAAAGTCGATTTTCAGGGTAACCCATTGGTTGATGCTTTAGAAAACAGGGAAGGAAAAAACGAGACTTTCTCTGAATTTATTTCAAAAAATAATCTTGAAGATAAACCAATAATATCCCTTTTGGCAGGTAGCAGAAAGCAGGAAATTAAAATGATATTACCTGAAATGCTCAAAATGCTTGAGTTTTATAATGACTATCAGTTTGTAATTGCCGGAGCACCAGGAATTAAGAAAGAATTTTATCAACAGTTTATTAAGGATGAGAAGGTAAAAATAATTTTTGATCAGACTTATCAAATTGTTCAACAGTCAGATGCGGCATTAGTAACATCAGGAACAGCAACCCTCGAAACAGCGTTGCTTTCTACGCCTCAGGTAGTTTGTTATAAATTTAAAGGAGGGAAGTATGCTTATCTTTTAGGTGAAAAGTTTTTAAAAGTGAAATATATATCTCTTGTAAATTTGATTATGAATAATGAAGTAATAAAAGAATTGATTCAGCATAATCTAAATACTAATAATTTAAAAATTGAATTAGATAACATTTTATTTGATAAAACATATCGACAAAAAATGCTCGATAATTATAAATCGCTAAAAAATAATATGGGTAAATCTGGAGCTTCTGACAGAGTTGCCGGATTGATTTACAAATCATTACAAAAGTGATTTAAAATTATTTTGTTGAATAGTAGAATTTAGTTGTCATTAGTGGTCATTAGTGGTCATTGGTTTGGTGGTCATTGTTCGGATTTCGTATTGGTGTAATTATTTATTCTCATAAAAAGAGTATAATTTTGAAATATTGCTTAGTAATTTTATTGACTATGCTGTAAAATTAAATGACAACAAATGGCGAGAAGCAAATAACGGTGAAGCCAATTGTCATTAAACAAATAATTTAGACACACAAAATAGATAGACAACAATGAATAAAACAATATATATCCTTTTTTCTTTTCTAATTCTGTTTAGCTATAAATCAAAAGCTCAGAATGTTTTTGTTAGCTTATATAATGATTTTGAGATTAAGACAGCAGTTATTCGACCAGTTCAAGGTAAATATGAACTAATTGCAAACGATAACAAAGTACTTAAAATAAATAAGGGGAATAATATAATTTATTTTACAGCAATAGGAGATTCTATAAGTGCATGGGATTTAGATAATCATCTGGGTATTTTTAGGAAGATTGAAATTGTTGTGAAATCAAAAAAGAATTCTTTTAGAATTCAACCGGCATATCCCGCACTTAAAGAGAGAGAATATCAAGGAGGGGTAGTTTTAACAGCAAAAGAAAATCGTTTGCTAATTATCAATAATGTTAATTTAGATTATTATGTTGCCGGAGTTGTAGAGTCGGAGTGTGGACCAAACGCTCCGTATGAATATTATAAATCGCAGGCAATTATTTGTAGAACATATGCATTAGATCATCTCAGTAGACATATTCAAGATGGATTTCAATTGTGTGATTGTGTTCATTGTCAGGTATATAAAAATCGTTGTCGCAAGAATGACTCAATTCTTTTAGCTGTTAAAAAAACACAAAATCTTGTAATTGTAGATTCTACTTTGAGTCTTATTGCTGCTACTTTTCATTCAAATTGTGGAGGACAAACAATGAACTCAGAGGATGTGTGGAGTTCCGAAAAATCGTACCTCAAATCGGTTATTGATACCTTTTGTAACAATCAGGTTCATTCAAACTGGACGGATACAATTTCCATTAAAGATTGGATAACTTATTTAGATACAATAGGTTTTGATATTACTCAAAAAACTTTAAACAATGATAGCTTAACTTTTATTCAGAAACACAGAAAAAAATATTACAGGATTAATGGAGACTCAATTCTCTTAACCAAGATTAGAAGTGATTTTAAATTAAAATCAACATTTTTTTCAATCTATCCTGAAAATGATTATTTAATTTTAAAAGGAACCGGATATGGTCATGGAGTAGGATTGTGCCAAGAAGGCGCTATGCAGATGGCTAGATATGGATATTCTTATTCTAATATTATATATTTTTATTATAGAGGTGTATCAATAATAAACTTTAGAAGCAAGAAATTTGTTGATATTAAATAATTCTTAATCAGGAATAAATTCTTTTGCTATAATTCCTCCGGATAATAATTTTATAGGTTTATTACTTACATTTCCTACTTTATCAGCACTTGCTGTAACATATACATTATAAACGTGTGAAGCAATTTTCCAATTATCAGTATCAATTATTACACCAATGTTTTCTGCTACAACTTGATATTTCTTCATGAGAATTTTAATGAATTATTGTTTACAAAGAAGTATAATAAAAAAATTAATTCAAAGAGTTTTTTTTAAATTTTTTCACACAGTTATTAACAAATGATAATTGTTACCCCAACTGGTGCAAGCGTCTCGCTTGTACCTTGTACCTTGTGTTTTTTATTTTCCTTTTGTCTTCTTATCTTGTGAGATAAAAAATATAAAAAATGCCATATAATAGCCTACAGCAGTTTATTAGTAAATTAGAAAAAGAAAATGAGCTTTTAAAGATAAAAACTTATGTTAATCCGGAGCTTGAAATTACAGAAATAACCGATAGAATATCGAAGCAAAAGGGTGGGGGAAAAGCCTTATTGTTCGAAAATACTGGCACAAATTTTCCGTTGCTGATAAATTCATTAGGTTCAACAAAGCGTATCTGTTTAGCTCTTGGAGTTGACAATTTAGATGATATAGCCAATGAAATTGACAATTTATTAAAACGTTTTAGTAAACCCCAAATTGATATTATAGATAAACTAAAATTATTATCTCAATTAAAAGAAATATCATCGTGGATGCCTAAGCTGGTTAATAAAAAAGGAGTTTGTCAGCAAGTAATTAATATGAATCCTGATATGTTTAAGTTGCCAATTTTAAAATGTTGGCCTCACGATGGCGGTAGGTTCATCACATTACCAATGGTTCATACAAAAGACCCCATTACAGGCAGTAGAAATGTTGGGATGTATAGAGTTCAGATTTTCGAAAAAGATTTGTGTGCAATGCACTGGCACAGACATAAAACAGGAGCGGCTCATTTCGATAAATATAAAAATATGGGCAGAAAGATGCCTATTGCCGTTGCTTTGGGTGGCGATCCGGCTTATACTTATTCAGCAACTGCTCCAATGCCTGAAAATTTTGACGAATACCTGCTTGCCGGCTTCCTCAGAAAAAAGCGAGTTGAGCTTGTGAAATGCATTACTCAGGATATTGAAGTGCCGGCTGATGCCGATATTGTTATTGAAGGTTATATTGACCCTGAAGAGGATTTTATTTTGGAAGGACCTTTTGGCGACCACACAGGTTTTTATTCGCTTGCTGATTATTATCCACGCCTTCATATTACCTGCATAACTCACCGTAAAAATGCTGTTTATCCAGCTACAATTGTGGGAATTCCTTCGCAAGAAGATGCTTATATTGCTAAAGCTACCGAGCGTATTTTTTTATCGCCAATAAAAATGACACTTTTACCCGAAATTGTTGATATTGATTTACCTAAAACGGGAGTAGCTCACAATTTGACAATAGTGAAGATAAACAAAACATTTCCCGGCCAGGCTTTTAAAGTTGCAAACTCTCTTTGGGGTGCCGGTCAAATGATGTTTAATAAAATTATGATTGTTGTTGATAAAGATGTTGATATTCATAATTATGAGACTCTGGCAAAGCATGTTTCAAAAAATATTAATCCTCAGACTGATTTCCTTTTTAGTCGCGGACCGTTAGATATTTTAGACCATTCAGCATCAAAAATGTCGTTTGGCTCTAAACTTTGTATTGATGCAACTCACAAATTTGATGAGGAAATTATCAGTAATGTTAAAACTCAAAAAGGAAAATTTTCTTTAATTAAAGATAAGGATAAGATAGAAAAAGATATTAAAGAAATTTATAAAATTAACGATGATTTATTATCACAAAATATATCAATAGTTTTTATATCTGTTAAAAAAGACAAAAATTTTGATTCAAAGAAATTGTCAAAACAAATATTTGAATATGAGAGTTTTAATGATGTTAAGATGATTCTGTTTGTCGATTTTTTAGTTGATTTACAAGATATTTCAACAGTGGCGTGGGTTGGTTTAAATAATATTGACCCAAAACGAGATAGCATTTCTATTGATGCAAAAAAAGAAGGAGGATTGTCTCATATTGTTTTTAATGCTACACGTAAAATAAAAAACACTGATAATTTTGAGAGAGATTGGCCAAATATTGTTGTTTCGTCTGATGAAACAATAAAGAAGATTGATAAGATATGGGATAGTATTAATATTGGTGAATTTATTAAGTCGCCGTCGCTAAAATTTAAAAATATGGTTATTAATGATGATGCTGTTGTTAAATCAGTGAGACTATGATTTTGATTACAAAATCATATAGCCGAATTAATCCCGAGCGGTAGTCGAGGGATCTCAAGGGTTATATTCACCACTGGTGCAAGCGTCTCGCTTGCACCTTATTTTTATATTTTTTTTGATAAAAGCACAAGCGAGACGCTTGTGCTATTGACGTTTTTCGGTATTTTTTTTTATTTTAATATCAATATTTTTATTATTAAATAGTGTATTGGAAAAACTGTTTAATAAGAAATTACAATTCTTCAATTAATTTTGTTAGCAGAGAATATGTTTGTCGATTAACTGTTGCTAAAGGCAAACGCACATTGTTTGAAATAATATTCATAATTGCAAGAGCTGCTTTCACTCCTCCAGGATTACCATCAACAAACAAAGCATTTATTATATCAATTAATTTGTAGTGAAGATTGCTAGCTGATTTAAAATCACTTTTAAGAGCAAAATTAACCATGCTGGAAAATTCTTTTGGGAATGCATTTGCAACAACAGAAATTACACCATTTGCACCAAGAGATATCATTGGCAATGTTAATGCATCGTCACCAGATAGTACTAAGAAATTTTTTGGTTTATTTTTAATTATTTGCATTATCTGTGGCAAATTGCCTGAAGCTTCTTTTATTGCAATAATATTATCAACTTCGTTTGCTAATTTAAGTGTTGTTTCGGCACTAATATTAACACTTGTTCTACCCGGCACATTGTATAAAATTACAGGAACCGGACAGGCTGAAGCTATTGTTTTGTAGTGTTGAAAAAGACCTTTTTGACTCGGTTTGTTATAGTATGGTGCTACCGATAAAATTGCAGTAATGCCTTCAAAATCAGTATTTTTTATGTCGTTTCCAATTTGATGAGTATTATTGCCACCTAAGCCCAAAACAATAGGAACTCTATTGTTAACAGTTTCTTTAATGAAATCTACAACTGCAAATTTTTCTTCGTTGGTTAAAGTGGCAGCCTCGCCGGTTGTCCCTAATGCAACAATAAAATCTACATTGTTTTTTATTATATGCTCAATTAAATTTTCAAGTGATTTAAAATCAATACTACAGTCTTTTCTAAATGGTGTTACTATTGCGACACCTGTTCCTGTTATTTTTTTTAAAGTCATGATATTAGTTATAAATTTGAAAGTTTAAAAGTTTAAAGTTTAAAAGTTGAGACTACTCCGAAAACTAAAGTTATCAATTTATAGCCACTTAGCGGATTTATAAAAAATTGACGTACAAATTCATAGCTTTCGGTTTTTTTGTAAAGTTAACCGCTTAGCGGCTTTTCAAGTTAAAAAGTTATACAAATTTAATTATTATATATTTAGAGTAATTTATTGTATGTTATATAACTTTTTTAATTTCATTTATTATTTATCATAGAAAGATAATGTTTTATTTGTTCAATAAAAAATTCCAAATTATTATTCTCGTCAATATTTATCATAAAATCGTAATAGTTAGGTGTTTTATAAAATTTACCAACTTTAAATTTTGCTTTTGATAAGGCATTAATAAATTTAACGGGAAAGTAATTATTATTTAAACTTAAATCAATTAATATATCAAATTCATTTTTAATAAATTCGTCAACAATAACAGATTTTGGTTTATAAAAACAATTCAAATCGTTTAATGCGAAATAATTAAATCCGTTTTTTCTAATGTAGTTCTCTGTTTTTATTTTTTTATTGATGAATTCAACAACATAAACTTGAATATTTTTTTTTGATAAAAATTCAACAAAACTTTTAATAATTACGTTTGATTTTTGTTCATTATCATTATAAACAATACCAATAGTTTTTGCATTTTTAAGATTAATAGGCTGTCTTGTTCTGAACGATTTTTTTAATTTTCGTTTAAGACCAAATGAAGCTATTTTAAGCTTAATTTTATTATTGAATTTTGCCATGGCAATTTTTATATTTTTTTCCGCTACCACAAGGGCATGGGTCATTTCTTCCTACTTTTTTTTCCGCTCTAACGGGTTGTGTTTTTTTATTTTCTTTGTTTGTGCTTGTGTCGTCAGTTCTGCTTTCTTTAAATTTGCTTAAATCAAGACGTTTACGAGTATTTGCTTCTTCAACTTCACTAGATTGACGCAAAGGGATATGACTTTTCATTAATGAAGAAGTTACATCTTTATTAATTTTATCAAGCATTGTTTTAAATAACTCGAATGACTCAAATTTGTATATTAATAAAGGATCTTTTTGTTCGTAAGAAGCATTTTGAACAGATTGTTTTAGATCATCCAATTCTCTTAGATGCTCTTTCCAAGCGTCATCAATGTAAAGTAACGTTAAGTTTTTCTCAAACGATTTAATTGTTTCTAAACCGTTTGTTTCATACGATTTTTTTAGATTTGTAACAATTTGGAATATTTTGGTGCCATCAGAAACGGGTACAACAATATTCTCAAATGTTTCTGCTTTTTTCTCATATACATCTTTTATAACAGGGAAAACTTGTTTAGATATATTTTCTTGTTTTCGTTTATATGCTTTAAGTATTGTTGCATATACGCTTTCAATTATTTCATCAGAATTTTTTTGCATGAAGAATTTTTCGTCAACAGGCGATTCTATTGACAATAATCTTATTAGCTCTA
Organism: Bacteroidota bacterium; assembly: GCA_015222055.1. Taxonomy (GTDB): domain Bacteria; phylum Bacteroidota; class Bacteroidia; order Bacteroidales; family B39-G9; genus B39-G9. The sequence goes on from JADFUR010000039.1 coordinate 67,271, forward strand.
AATTAAAATCTTCAAATTCAACATTTCCATGACAATTATTAACAATGCTATCGCAAACATCATACATCATATTGGCAATGTCAACAGTAAGGCGTTCTCCGTATAGAGCATGTCTCCTTCGTTTGTAAATTACCTCACGTTGTGAGTTCATAACATCGTCATATTCAAGTAATCGTTTACGAATACCAAAGTTGTTTTCTTCAACTTTTTTTTGAGCTCTTTCAATTGATTTGGAAATCATTGGGTGTTGAATTACTTCACCTTCTTTCAAACCCATTCGGTCCATCATTTTAGCAATTCTGTCAGAACCAAATATACGCATTAAGTTATCTTCTAAAGATACAAAAAAGTGAGAAGAACCTGGGTCTCCCTGACGTGCAGCTCGACCTCTTAACTGACGGTCGACACGACGAGATTCGTGACGCTCTGTACCAACAATGGCAAGACCTCCTGCATCACGTACTTCTTTACTTAATTTGATGTCAGTACCACGACCAGCCATATTTGTGGCAATAGTAACCATTTTTGATTGACCTGCTTGTGCAACAATCTCAGCTTCACGTTGGTGTAATTTTGCATTTAAAACATTGTGTTTTATGCCTCGCATTTTAAGCATTCTGCTTAATAACTCAGATATTTCAACAGAGGTAGTACCTACTAAAACAGGTTGTCCATGATTTACTAAATCTACTACTTCGTTAATAACTGCATTGTATTTTTCGCGGGCTGTTTTATAAACAGAATCATGTTTGTCATCACGAATTATTGGTTTATTTGTAGGTATAACAACAACATCTAATTTATAAATATTCCAAAGCTCACCTGCTTCTGTTTCGGCTGTACCTGTCATACCTGCTAACTTCTTATACATTCGGAAGTAGTTTTGCAGTGTAATAGTTGCAAATGTTTGAGTTGATGCTTCAACTTTAACAGATTCTTTTGATTCTATTGCTTGGTGTAAGCCGTCAGAATATCGACGACCTTCCATAATACGACCTGTTTGCTCGTCAACAATTTTTACTTTATTTTCAATAACAACATATTCAACATCTTTTTCAAATAAAGCGTAAGCTTTAAGTAATTGATTTATGGTGTGAACGCGTTCTGATTTTACTGCATAGTCTTGTAATAAATGATCTTTTTTTGACAGTTTATCAGATTTTCCAATCTCAGAGTTTTCAATATCAGCTATTTGTCCGCCAATATCAGGTAAAATAAAAAATTCAGGGTCGTCAGTATCTCCGCTTATTAAGTCAATGCCTTTTTCTGTTAATTCAATAGAATTGAGTTTTTCTTCAATAATAAAATATAATTCATCTGTAACAAGATGCATATTTTTATTATTGTCTTGCATATAAAAATTTTCGGTTTTATGCATTAATGCTTTAATGCCTTGCTCACTCAAATATTTTATTATCGCTTTAGTTTTAGGTAAACCTTTAAAAGCTCTTAATAAAAGAAGACCGCCTTTTTCTGTATTACCTTCAGCAATTAATTTTTTAGCTTCTGCCAAAATTTGTGTTACAATATTTCGTTGAGCAGCATATAAATTTTCAACTTTAGGTTTTAATTCGTCAAAAAGGTGAGTGTCGCCTTTAGGTACAGGACCTGAAATGATAAGTGGTGTTCTGGCATCATCAATCAACACAGAATCGACCTCATCGACAATTGAATATACATGCTCACGCTGAACTAAATCTTCAGGGTTAATTGCCATATTATCACGAAGATAGTCGAAACCAAATTCATTGTTTGTACCAAAAGTTATATCTGCCAGATATGCCTTTCTACGTGCATCTGAGTTAGGTTCGTGTCTGTCTATACAATCTACAGAGAGACCATGAAATTGATATAAAGTACCCATCCATTCAGAGTCACGTCTTGCCAGATAATCGTTAACAGTAATCATGTGTACCCCACGATGAGTCATTGCATTTAGAAATACCGGCAAAGTAGCAACCAATGTTTTACCCTCACCTGTTGCCATCTCGGCAATTTTACCATTGTGAAGAACAATACCACCAATTAACTGTACATCGTAATGCACCATGTCCCAAGTAGTTTCATTTCCTCCTGCAAGCCATGTGTTGTAATATATAGCTTTTTCACCGTCAATATCAACAAAATCGTGATTTGCGGCAAGGTCTCTGTCAAAATCTGTGGCAGTTACAATAATTTCTTTATTTTCTTTAAATCGCCTTGCTGTGTCTTTCATAACAGCAAATGCTTCGGGAAGTATCTGGTCTAAAATTTCTGCATATTTTTTGTCGATTTCTTTATCAAGTTTATCGATTTCTGCATAAACTTTTTCCTTTTCATCTATATTAATTTCATTATTTTCAATGCTATCTTTTAAAAGAGATATTTTGCTTTTATCTTCAGCAACATAGTCTGTAATTCGATTTTTTAAGGTCTCTGTTTTTTGCCTTAACTCATCGTTAGTTATCGACTGTAGTTTTTCATATTCTTCTTTAATGAGATTAACAACAGGTATTACTTCTTTATTATCTCTTTCCGATTTATTACCAAATACTTGTGATAATATATTATTTATTATACTCATTCGTTATTTAATTTCTTATTTTATATTTCAATATCAAAACCTACAAATTTAAGATTTTTTTGCAATATATTTTATAATGTTAAATATTAATTAAACATTTTTCCAATTTAATTACGAATTAAAAATTAGGAATTACGAATTATTGATATTTGAATTTTTTCGGCTTTTATAATACTTGCGAATTTTAAATTTTTAATTTATCATATCGTTTATTTATTGTTAATTCGTTCATCTGTCTGAATTAAAAAATTTATACTTTTCCCATTTTAATGGATTATCAATAATATAATCAGAAATGAAATTATACGATTTATCATTACGAATAATGTGTTCCCAGTAATTACGTTGCCACAATTTACCATTGAATCGTTTCCAATTATGGTTTTTTACACCACGAATATATTCATTTGTTGTCATGGTTTTGAACCTACATCGGCATCGGGGATGATTTCCAATATGGCGTGAAAATGGTTTGGCATTACAATCATGGTTTGTCATTTTATATTGGAAAATTTGTTTTCCAATTTGTAATACCATTTTTTAATCATTTTACCAGCATCATTCAATATCGTTTTTTTGTTTTCAACATTCCCAAATAAATATTCCCGGTTTTGTGTGCAAATGGTTACAAAATATAATCCTGCTTGCGAATAATCGTATCCTTTTAATCGGATTGACCTGCGATGATGAATATCTGGATTGTATTTTTCCATATTCTTTATAATTCTCCTGCAAACGCTTTTTGCAATATGCTCTTTTTTAATTAGGAATTAAAAATTACGAATTATTGCTATTTGAACTTTTTCGGCTTTAATAATATTTTTGAATTTGTCATTTCGTTAATTTATTGCTAATTTGTTTATATTGAGGGTTATATGACGTTATCTATTATCAATATTTTTCAGTCGAAATTATAAAATTATAGTCATATGATTCAATAGGATTATTTTTAAAATTAGTTCGCTCATTATATTTTTTATTTTCATAAAACCATTCTGAATTTTTATCATATAAATTTTTTGTATATCCAATCACAGTATCTGGGTAAAATTTCATTATTGTTTTATCCTCATTTGATGGAATAATGTAAATACTGTCAAATAGTTTTAAAGCTAAATCATATGGTTCTTGGTTTATATCCGTAGTCATAAATATATTGTTTGATTCATCTTGTTTAATATCAAAATTTGTATTTCCATAATCACCATTGCCAAGGTCAGAATACATATATAAATTAGTTCTTTTGTCCATTAAAAAATTTGTCTTTGGAAATAATTGAACTTCCTGTTTACTATCTGTATCATTTTTTATTAGAATCTGCATGCGATAACTTGTTTCTTTTTTGCAAGAAATAAAAACAATAAATAATACGGAAATTTCAAAGAGTCTCATAAAATATTTAAATTGAATCAAATTTGTCATGTTATTCGAATATTAAGTTTTTTTAGTCAAAAAAAAATTTTTATCCACAAAGTTGCGATTTATGCTACACAACGTCAAATTGTATAAGTAGTGGCAGATTGTGTAGCATTTCCCCTGCCATTACTTATACAAAATATTAGCTTTTCGTGCTTTGTAATAATTTTTTTTTCAAATATACTTAATTAGAAATTATTAGAGATTGGTCCGAAGAGTAAAAGTGAATAGTAAAGTGTCACTACTAAACCAAATATTATTTTATTCGGTTTTAGTAATCCTGTATCATGTTTTAATTTTTTCATTGAGAAAACAACAGAAATAATTAATCCTAACATACCAAGTAAAACAACAGCTAATTCTATCCAGGAAAAATTGCTAATCGTTATCTCGCCAGTTAAAATTTTATTAGCGTAATAGAGACCTTTTGGCTTATCCAAAGCATACTGCCAATATGGTATTCTTGATGTCATTTTTAATAAAGCTTTAAACGCATGTCCCAAAGCAATAACAGGCAATAAATATCCAGCTATTCTTTTCAAATAAAAAGACAAAGACTTTCCTTCAATTATTTTTGCTAATCCAGCAGTACTTAACAAAAATATTATAGGTAATATTAAAAATAAAATAATTGCTTCGAATAGCTTTGGTGGTACATTTTTGAAAGAAAATAAGCCAAATAACCAATTAGGCAATGACAACAATATGGATTCACTAAACTCCCATGATGTTAGTATTTCATAACTCACAAAACCAATTAGAATAGAAATCATTCCTACTTCTGGTAAACTTAATTTATTTAAGTCAAAAGACTGAAATGGTTTTTTAATATATTGAATTCTAATATTATTATTAGGGCAAGCTTTAACACATTGAGTACATAAAATACAATCTCTGTTGTCTGTAATTTTTGCAGGATATAAATTTGATTGACATGATCGTCCTATAAGTCTTTTATTGTTTTTTTTGCTAATACACTCTTTTGTTTTACAAGTTTTACATATATCCTGATTTTTTACTCTTAAGCCAAATGGTGCTAATAATGAGTATAAGCCTAAAAGTTTTCCAACAGGGCAGAAATATGAACAAAAAGCCCTTTTTTCAAATATAAACGATATTAGAATTGCTAAACCCATTAAAGAAAGCAAGTAAAATGCCATCAATCTTGGAACTCGATTTATTCCAAAAGTATGGATGGCTACTATTGAAATAAATGCATAAAAAATAGTTATTATCCATCCTGACTTAAAATACTTAGGGAATTTAATTTTTAGTCCAAACCGTGAAGTTATTCCAGAAATTAATTCTACAGGGCATAGACTACACCAATGCCTACCAAAGAATATTGCTGTTAGGATTATTAACGGCCACCAATATGACCAAACAATTAAATTAGATAGATTGGTATTTCTTAATTGCTTTGCAAAATTTGCATCATTTGTTGTTGTTCCAATTGCACCAAAAGTTAGCAAAATAAAAACGATTAATGTAAAAAATTGAAAAACAAGGGGGTAATATTTTGATTTATATAATTTATTAAACATGATATTTTTTTTAATTAAACAATAAAATTTTAGGTACTTAAATTAATAAGCACAAATGTATTTATTTAACAGTAAAGAGGAGAATTTTAATGAATATATGTGAACTATGAAAAGTATATTATAATCAGAAATAATTACAGGTTCCACAATGATTTTTTGGTTGTAATAAAAAAATAAAATATTGTAAAGTATTTTCTCGTTTATCGAATGAGTAAATGTATAAAGTTGATAAAAAGGACTATGTAATTTTTTACTATCAGCATCTTGGGAAGGAGTATCTTTTTTGTTTTTCCAATCAGACACGACAACTCCAGCACATTCGACGTGTGAATATGGAATAGCCCTTTCTGTTATAATTGATAGGAAAAGACTTAAAAGTATAAAAACAATATGTTTTTTTTTATTCATTTAGGTTCCTACGGTATTAATTTTTTTATAAAATTTTGAAAGTTTGCCGTACCTTTCGCATCATGAATGCTAACATCTCAATAAGATACACCATGGTGTCTTATATCCATTATATGTTTTTGTTTAACTTATATAATAAGTTAAACAAAAAATAAATTTAGAAAAATATAAACAGATTCTCAATTTTTTCATCTGTGTTAAATGACAGAACATCAATTTAAAAAAAACTGCAAAAGGTTTTAAATCTTTTGCAGCTTAATTAATACGATATTGAAATTATTTACATTTGAATCTACTCCGAAAAGTTTCCATAGCCGTCATTGCGAGGGCGAAGCCCGAAGCAATCCATTGATAATCAAAAAAGGGGATTGCTTCACTATTCCCGATTTTCGGGACAGGCTGTTCGCAATGACGAAAAATATTAAGTTTCCTTTTATGTATTATTTAAATTTTAAATCTCAAAGCAACAATAAAATTACGTCCGGGAGCACAAATGCCCGATGCGTATGGACGATAACGTTGGTCTGTAATGTTCTCAATACCTGCGTTAATCTGTAACTTGTCAATTATTTGATATGATGCTTTAATGTTAAAAGTAAACCAAGAAGGTGAATATAAATCACCGTAGCTGTTTTTTGCATACATATTGTCTTTTCCTTGTTCAGAGGGTGCAAGGTTTTTTGCTTTTATTTCTCCATTATAATTGGCAAAAGCATCTATTTTTAATTTTTTTGTTGTAAAAATAATATGTGTGCTGCCAAAAAGAGGAGCAACATGGCGGAGTGTATTTCCTTCGTTATCTTCACCATGGGAATAGCTGATATTCGATTTTACACCAAAATTTTCAGTAATATCTCCGTTTAATTCAACACTGGCACCATAAATAGTGGCATGCTGATAGTTTACAAAAGCTTGTATTTTACTCCAATCTCCATCATAAAATAAAGAATCTTTTCCATTAATTGAGAAATCACGCTGAACAATAGGGTCGTTTAGGTATGTATAAAAAACTGATGTTTGAATATTTATTTTATCATCAAATTTTTTCATAATACCAAAATCGATATTATAAGCATATTCAGGTTTCAGGTTTGTGTTTGGCACAATTATAGCTCCTTTTTTAGGAGTAAACACTTTTCCTAAACCGTCCCAGTTTGGGGCGTGAAAACCTGTTGAAGTATTAATGTTGAATTTCCAGTAATCAGAAGGTCGGTAAACCAAACCAAGACTTCCGTTCAAAGCATTGTTATTATTATCAATTTTATCTATACCTAGAAAATTATTGTAATAAGGATTATCAAAAGTCGATTTTATCCCAACAAAACTATATCTAATACCACTATTAAGAGTTGTTTTAGAATTAATATTTCGTTTATAAGCTATATATGCGGCAGATGAATAATATTCATTATTACCATCGGGATAACGAGGCACAACAAAACCTGTCGTTAATGTATTGTCATCAACATTACGTTTTTGTGCTATTGAATTTAAGCCATTATAAATTCCTTCTAATCCGTAAAACAGATGATTTTTTTTATCAATATGTTTATAAAAATCAAGATTAAATGAATAAATATCAACATCTTCAAATTGTTCTAAGATATTTTCCCTGTTAAATTTACGTGAATGACGGCTTTCTTTATAATTCTGATAAGCAGTAATAAATTTCACTTCGTCGAAAAATATATTACTTTTTGAATATTTTGTCGTTAACGAATGCATTTGCCATTCTTGCGGACCGTAATAATATTCAGCATATTTGAATGTGCCACCTTTAAAAGTTCCTAATTGATCGTAGCGAGGCTGGTCTGATGTTTTTGAATAATGATAAGCATAAGTAAAATCGAGATTTTTGTTTGGCTTAAATCTTATTTTTTGCATAAAATTTGTTTGATTATAAGCCGATGGTTTTTGAATATTACTATCTTCTTTTTTCAAAACATTGTCGTTGCCGTTAATTCGTTGCACAAGGCTATCTCTGAAATATTGAGAATTATTATTCCCATTGTTTCCCATTTTTAAATCGTCGAAATCGCTTTTTGTAAAACTTGAAACAAGCGATAATTTATCATTCGCAATGGTGAAATCAATATGACCAGTCTTCTCATTATTAGCACTTGAGTAACGTGTTAAAGCGTTAGCTTTTATCTTTATTTTAGATGAGCTTGAAAGAATTGGTTTTCGAGTATGAAAATCCATAACTCCACCTAAAGCATCGCTTCCGTAAATAACGGAACCTGGGCCAAAAATAATTTCAGAATTGTCAATGCTATTGGCATCTATTGAAATTACATTTTGCAGATTTCCTGTTCGGTAAATAGCATTGTTTAATCGCACACCATCAACAACCAACAAAACAGTGTTTGTAGCAAAACCTCTAATCATTGGGCTACCACCTGCCATTTGACTTTTTTGAACAAATACCTGACTTGATTGTTTTAGAATATCTGCTGCAGTTTGAGGATTGCTAAACTCAATTTGTTCCTGTTTTATTGATGTGATTTTATTGGGAATTTCTTCACGATTTTGTTCCCATTTATTTGCTGATATTAATATTTCATCAACATTAATTACACTTTCTGACAGCAAAACACCTTTGCTGAGTTTTATGACTTTGCTATATGGCAGAGACAAATTTTTAAATGAAGTGTGTTGAAAAAATAATGTATCATTTTTTGTAAATCCGCTTAAATCTGCTTTACCGCTTATGTTTGTTAGTGATATTTGTGTCCTGTTTTGATTGTATATCGCAACATAAGGGATAGCTTGTAAATTAGATTTGTTGAGCACTTTAATTGTTTGTGCATCTATTTTTATACTTAAAAATATTATAAGTATAAAAAATAATATCTTTTTCATTTTGTGTTAAATATTTAATATGTTGATAATAAATAAGTTATGGGGTTTTAGTTTGTTCCCGCTATTACATAATAATATTTGTAGTATGAGGTAGAAGATAATTATTATTTCGTGTTTGTCTTTAAAGTGATCGGGAATCTCTTTTTTTTAAAAAGAGGATTTCTCTCTTGTTTCTCGCTTCTCGCTTCGAAATGACAGCATTTAGTTGTATAATTCGTAGCTTCGAAATGACAAATAGGCGACCATAAAGACAGACACTATTTATAACCGACTTGTAATTGGTTACATTCATCATAACATGATGAAAATAGTATATTCTGTAACAGATACTTTAAAAGATTATTATAAAAAAATATTTTTTTTGTTAAATAAATTTGGGAGGAGGGTCAGGTATTTCAATAAAAATTTTATTCAAGTTATATTTTTTTTGAAAATAAGATATTTTTTTTGAACTGTTGAAAAATAAAAAATTTAAGTCTGAGAAGAAATAATTTGTTATGGTCTTCTTAATTTTTATTTTATTGTGATTTTTAGTTTTATTTGTATTTATGTAGTCTTCAATGTGTTTGTCAAGATCTTCAAACAATTTTTCTTCTTTGGTATCATTAATACAATAGTAAAATGTGGTATCGTTTTTCACATTAGATTTTACTATATCATACATTTTACCTTTATATCTAAATTCTCCTTTATGTATTCTTTGAAAGATTAAGTTTCTGGTTTTTTCTAATTCAAAAGGTATTTTTAGTAAAACTAATTCATTAACAGGAACTTGCTGTTTAATTTGGTGCTTAACTTCTTTTTTTATCTTATATTGATTAAATAAAAAAAGAGAAAAGAAGCCCACGTAATTGTAAACAAAAAATATTAATAATAATATTGCAACAATTTTTTTAAACATAATTGCAAAGTTGTAAATTTTTATGAATATTTTTAAGGTTTTATATACTTTTATTTTTGAAAAAGATTAAGATAAATGAATAAAAAGGAACGATTTGAAAAAATAATTGAATATTTTTCAATTAATCAACCAGTTGCAGAAACAGAGTTGCATTACACTAATGCTTATGAGTTATTGGTAGCGGTAATTCTTTCGGCTCAATGCACAGATAAACGTGTAAATATAATTACACCAAAATTTTTTGAAAAATATCCCACTGCAAAAGTATTATCAAAATCAACCCAAGAAGAAATTTTTGAATTAGTAAGAACATGTTCGTATCCAAATAATAAAGCAAAGCATCTTTTAGGAATGGCGAAAATGCTTGTAGATGAATTTAATGAGATAGTTCCTTCAGATATAAATTTATTACAAAAATTACCCGGAGTTGGTCGCAAAACAGCTAATGTAATTGCTTCGGTAATATATAATAAACCAACTCTTGCTGTTGATACTCATGTGTTCAGAGTGTCGGCACGTTTAGGTTTAACCACTAATTCGAAAACACCTTTAGAAACAGAGAAGCAACTGATTAAATATATTCCCGATGAACTGATACCAATTGCCCATCATTGGTTAATATTGCATGGCAGATATGTTTGTCAGGCAAGAAAACCGAAATGTGATGTATGTGGTATAAGAGATTATTGTAAATTTTATGAAATTTTGAATAACGATTAGTCAATACGGAATTCGTCGGTCAATATTTTTAAAAGCTTATTAGGGGTAAGTTTTGTTTTTAACTTGTTTCCTTTTGCAAAAGATATGTTCCCTGTTTCTTCTGAAACAACTACTACCACAGCATCGGTTTCGTTGGTTAAACTAAGGGCGGCTCTGTGACGCAAACCTAAACGCGAAGAAAGTTTCAAGCTATCGTTTATTGGTAAAACACAACGAGCTGCTTTAATTTTATTGTTAATAATAATAACTGCACCATCGTGTAGTGGACTGTTCTTAAAAAATATATTTTCAATAAGATTAGTCGAAACATCAGCATTAATTATATCACCGGTTTCATAAAATGTTTTAAGCTCTGATTTTGTTGATAAAACAATTAATGCACCTACTTTATCTTCTGACATATCTTCACATGCAGTTACAATTGAATTTAGACTTTGGTCGGATGTTTTTTGAAATTGTAGAGTAAATAGTTTATTTAAGGAAAATTTCTTATTTAAGTTTTCAGTTGTTCCAATAAATAAAAGGAAACGTCTAATTTCTTGTTGAAATACAATAATTAATGCAATTATTCCGCCACCAATAAAAGCTCCCAATATTGTACTTAAAAGTTGCATGTTTAATGCCTTTACAATAAGCCACATAAGATAAATGGAGAAAATCCCTACAAATATATTCATTGCCACTGTATCTTTTATCATCATGTACATTTCATACAACAAAAAAGCTACCAGCAGTATATCAAGCACATCTAAAAAGCGAACAGTTATAAAAATTGAAAGCATGAAATTAATATTAAATTATGGTTCTAAATATAAGTATTGTAAAAATTAAATACAACAAATTTTGCATCTTTCATAATCAGCGACAAGTGGTTTACATTTTTTTATAACAAAAAACACATTTAGTGTTTGAAAGTGAATTCTGTAATTTTTTCAATTATTGATCTCCAGATAATATGTAGAATAACAATTTAACAATTAATCCATTTAACAATATATTCAAGCTGAAAGATAAACATTAAACTTTGAACATTAAAGTTTAAACTTTCACCTGTATCTTTTCAACAATTTTAATTGTCTCAACAGCTTCTTTCACGTCGTGAACTCTTAAAATATTTGCATCGTTTAAAAGTGCAATTGTGTTTAAAACAATAGTACCGGTTAATGCTTCGGCGGGTTTTGTGTCAAGATATTTATAGATCATTGATTTTCTTGAAATTCCAACTAAGATTGGCAATTGAAGAATTTTAAAGGCATCCAATTTTTGCATCAACTCATAATTATTATCAAGAGTTTTACCAAAACCAAATCCGGGATCAATTATTACATCTTTTACTCCCAGCAAATTTAGTTTGTCAATTTTCGCTGAAAAATATTTAATAATGTCTTTAATTAAATCATCATATTGAGGGTTTGATTGCATGTTTTTAGGTGTGCCTTGCATGTGCATTAATATATATGCCACATTTAATTTTGCAACTACATCAAACATTTTATCGTCGAGTTCACCTGCTGAAATATCGTTAATAATACTTACATCAAATTCTTTAACAACATATTCAGCTATTGATGAGCGGAAAGTGTCAACAGAAATTATTGCTTCAGGGAATTTTTTTCTAATAATTGATAAAGCATTTTTTAGTTTTGATAATTCTTCTTCTTCCGAAATATTTATTGCTCCCGGTCGCGATGAGTAAGCTCCAACATCGATTATGGCAGCACCTTCCGATAGGATTTGTTCGGCACGTTGTGAAATTTTTTCATCTGTATTATATTTTCCACCATCGTAAAACGAATCGTTTGTAATATTAAGAATTCCCATCACTCTTGGTAATGATAAATCTAAAAGATTACCCGAAACATTTATGCTCGTTTTTTTATTAATAAAATTTTTGTTCATTGTTTACTATGTTTGTAAAGTTGAATCCACTCTGAAAACTAAAGTTATCAATTTATAGCCGCTTAGCGAATTTATAACAAATTGACGTACAGCTTCATAGCTTTCAGTCTTTTTGTAAAGTTAACCGCTTAGTAGCTTTCCTAATTTTTAATTCTCAATTATCTTCTTCATCCCCAATTGGTTCCATGTGAATTGTTGCTTCAATGTTTAATTTTTTTCTTATTTCTTTCTCAATATTATTTGCAATATTGTGAGCATCTTCTAATTTCATTTTTCCTGGCAGTTGAATGTGAAAAGTAATTTCAATATATTTTCCATAGTTATGCATGTGAATATGGTGAATAAATACGTCTGATTTTGAAATATTGTTACATATATTTTTAATTTTTTGAATAAGTTTATCATCAGGTCGTGTACCAATTAACGGATTAATTGTTTGTTTTAATATTTCGTAGGCAGCGTAAAAAATTAGAAAAGCAACAATAATACCTAAAACACCATCGATCCACCAAAAATATTTACCAAAAAAAACACCAAATAGAATAATAAGTGATGAAATTGCATCGCTACGGTGATGCCAAGCATCAGCTCTTAAGACAGATGAATCTGCTTTTTTTGAAGCCCAAAAAGCAAATTCTGCCATAGCTTCTTTTAATATTATTGATATTGATGTTGCAATTATTGCAATATTGCCAAATTTTGTAATCTCATGATCAGATAACTTTGCAATAGATTCAATAATAAAATTAAAACCTACTACAAATAAAAGTACGCTAATAATTATTGATGCTATTAGTTCGGCACGTCCAAACCCAAAAGGATGTTCTTTGTTTGCTGGTTTATTTGCCAATTTTACTCCAACCAATACAATAATTGAGGTAAATGAATCAGACAAAGTGTGCCAGGCATCAGCCAAAATTGCAATTGACCCAGTTACTATGCCTGCCCAATATTTTAATATAAATAGTAAAATATTTATAAAAATAGATAGCCATCCTTCTAATTGAGGTAGAGAGTTTGTTTTTTTTGCTATTTTCATTTATTTAATTCTAATAATAACGCTAAATTATAAAAAAAATAAAACAAATCGTTTTTTAAAATAAAATAATTATTAAATAGATATATTATATTTTATCATCTTTCTTTTATAAATTTGTGTGCATCTCAATTAATTTTTTTTATGAAGAATTCAAAGGGTTTAGTTAAATTACAAAAACCATTAATAAAGTGGACTGGTGGCAAATTTAAAGAGTTTAAAGAGTTTAAGAGTTTTGTACCTAATTTCGATAGATATATTGAACCGTTTTTTGGTGGGGGAGGAGTTTTTTTTGCATTAAATCCTAAATGTAATTCATTTGCGAATGACAAAAGTACTGATTTAATAAATTTTTATAATCAAATTGGTAATATTAATTTCCGAACCGAACTATATAAATTTATTGAAGTTTGGGACTTAATTAAAAAATTCAGCTTAATTACAAATTCTGAAATTTTGATGATTTATGATGAATATTATAATAATGTAATTGAAAAAGATGACGTCCCATATCTTGTAAGAGCTGTTGTTTTAACGCATATTGATAATCACGAATATGAAAAATTATTTGATAATGAATTTTTAATTGATTTTGATAATTTTGTTTCAGAAATTGTTAAAAATCTTATCAGCAAAATTAATCGCATTGCTAACATTTCAAAAAAAGAACAAAGAAATTTTAATAAGGAAGAATTAGGTAATCACATTGAAACTGCCTATAAAAGTGGATTTTATATTCATTTCAGAACTTTAATGAATAAAATTAGAAAATGCGAGCTTACTAATATTTCAAATGAGAAATTTTTAGCCATTTGGTATATTGTTAGAGAATTATGTTATGGCTCAATGTTCCGATTTAACAAAAGTGGTGAGTTTAACATCCCTTATGGAGGAATTGCATATAACAAGAAGAATTTGAAACAAAAGGTTGATGCTATATTCTCTGAAGGAACAATAAATCTTTTTTCGAAAACTAAATTTTTCAATCTTGATTTTGAGGATTTTATAAATGAGATTAAACCGATTAGTTCCGATTTCATGTTTATTGATCCACCTTACGATTCTATTTTTTCTGAATATGACCAGAATTCTTTTTCACGAGATGACCAAATAAGACTAGCTAACCTTTTGTTTAAATCGGATGCTAAGTGGATGTTAGTTATAAAAAACACTGAGTTTATTTATAATTTATATAATAAAAAAGGAATGAAAATTAATTCCTTTGAGAAAGTATATACTTATAATGTCAGAGGAAGAAATTCAAGAAATGCTAAGCACTTAATAATTAGAAATTTTTAAATTTGTATTACAAAAATATTTCAAAATATATTTACGATTGTAATTCATGTCCCACCAGATGTGATGGGAAAAGTAAAGGTTTATATTTGTTTGAAAAAGATCTTGATTTTTCTGAGTATTTTGAACAAAAGATTGTAAACCACTTAAATAAAAAATATAATTTTTTTGCACAAAAGACAGAGGATAACTCTTTCCCCGATATAGAAGTTCATAAAAAAGGAGTTGCCGATGTCTGGTTTTACATTGAGATAAAAGTGCAAAAAAGAACATTTATGTTAGTTGAAAAAATATTACCGCAAAGTAATTTAAAACCATCCGAAACGGTTGCTCTAAACTTGAGTGATTTGCTAAGATATTTTAGTATTCATGATAAAACAAAAAAGCCAATTTTTATTTTTTGGGGTTTACTAAACAGACCCTGTATTGTGAAAAAAAATGAATATCTGTTTTTTTATCAGAATATTAATATTCTCAAAAATATTTACCAAAAATATGGCGATAAGCGTCGATTCCGACGAAAGTCAGGAAAAGGAGATGTTGTTAATGGAGTTCATAAAGGGGTTACTGTTAATTATCATTTTAGCTTAAATGAACTAAAAAAGTTTTCTTTTAAGTAAAAAGCAATTTAACGCAACTATCGCAAGCGTCCTCGCTTGTGCTTTTATAAAATGAATGAGTAAACAAAGGAACAAGCGAAGACGCTTGCACCATTTGAGGGATTTATTGAATATCCCTATGTAAAAAGCAATTTAACGCTTTATTCAACTTTTCAAAATTCATTAATTCTTTGTGTAATAAATATTTTGTCTAATGATATATGTAGTATATTTGTATATATAAGCTTTTAAACCTTAACAATTTGAGAATTATTATACTTTTTTATTAATTAAAAAATGTTTTTATCAGTAACATTTGATCAAATTTGGGCACATTTCGCCGATATATTTAGCATTATATATGTTATTACAATCATTTTTACAGTAATTTTTGTAATACTCCAGAACCGAAATCCAATAAAAACAATATCATGGGTTATCGTTTTAGTTTTATTACCTGTTATAGGAATTATTGTTTATCTGTATTTTGGTCAAAATTACCGTAAGGCTAAGATTTTTTCACGTAAAGGAATTTCCGATTATCAAAAAATCGAGAAATTAAGCAAGATTCAAATAAAAAAATTACCGGACAGAAAATTTTTAAAAAACCCTAAATTAAAAGAGAAGTTAAATATTATAACACTTCTTTTAAATAACAGTAAAGCTCTATTATCAGAAAAAAATAAAGTAAAAATATTAAAAAACGGAAAGCAAACATTTGGCTCAATTCTTTATGAGTTAGAGAATGCAAAACACCATATTCATATTGAATATTATATTATTGCCAACGACAATATAGGGAATCGTATTAAAGAAATACTTAAACGAAAAGCTCAGCAAGGAGTAGAAGTACGTCTTATTTATGATGATGTTGGTAGCTGGTCGTTAAAAAAAAGATATGTACGTTCTTTACAAAAAGCAGGAATTGAAGTAAAGTGCTTTATGCCTGTTCGATTTCCTTTTTTAACGAGTAAATTAAATTATCGTAATCATAGAAAAATAATTGTTATTGATGGGGAAATTGGTTTCGTTGGGGGTTTAAATATTGCTGATTATTATATTACCGGTACAAAAAAGTTAGGTCCGTGGCGTGATACTCATTTGCGACTTGAGGGAGAAGCTGTGGCTAGTCTGCAAGTTGTGTTTTTAATTGATTGGTATTTTATTACAAAAAAATTGATTGATGGAGAAAAATATTTCCCTGAAAATAAAGTAGTTGAAGAGCATTTGGTTCAGATTACTGCTAGCGGACCCGATTCTGACTGGGCAAGCATTATGCAGTCATATTTTGTTGCAATAACAACCGCAAAAAATTATATTTATATTTCAACACCTTATTTAATGCCAAACGAGAGCATCTTAACAGCACTCACAACAGCTGCATTAAGTGGCATTGATGTTAGAATTATTTTGTCTGAAAAATTTGATTCTAAAATGGTATATTGGAGCACAATGTCGTTTGTTCGTGACTTATTAGAAGCAGGAATAAAAGTTTATTTTTATCAAAAAGGCTTTTCTCATAGTAAACTTATTATGGTCGACGATGTGTTTTCTTCTGTTGGTACGGCTAATCTCGATTATAGAAGTTTTGACCAAAATTTTGAGGTTAATGCTCTTATTTATGATGAACGTATTACTTCAGAATTAAAGAAAAATTTTATTGAAGATATGACCAATAGTAAGCAAATGTCTTTAGATGAATGGATTAAACGTCCAAATGCAAATAAAATTAAAGCTTCATTTGCCCGACTTTTTAGCCCTTTAATGTAGCTTTGTGATATAATTTCATTATAATTACCAAATCAATTTTTTGATTTTAAATTCTTCGATATTTATTGAAGAACAATTCCCTAAACGAAACAATAGCAATGGTTTTAAAAAGCAAAAACAATAAATTCTCTGAAGGTGAAACGTATCAGTTCAAAGTAAATAATATTACTACTTTACCTGATGACAATAAAGAATTTTTTGTTTTACAAGATATTTTTGGAAATAAACAATTGTTAACGACTGAGTATTATAAAAATTATAACATTAAAAAAGGAAGAATTATTAAATGTAAAGTTGATAAAATTAATTGCAACGGAAAAATATTTTTAGAACCTGAGCATCCTATATATAAGCAGGGAAAAATTTACGACTTTGAGTCTGTGAAATTTGACAAACAAAAAAATTATATTGGTTTTGAAGAAAATATATTGGTTGTTAAAGATTGTTTTAATAATAGAATAAAAATTCATTGTAATAATGAATTTAAAATTGAAAAAAATATAGTTAAAGCAAAAGTTGAATTTGTAAAAAAAAGCATACCTTTTTTATCATTAGCAAAATATGATGATTATAAAATATTGAATATTGGAGAAAATTATTTATTTACAATTGTCGAAAAAAGAAAGTTACAAGATAATGTTGAATATTTTATCTTGAAAGATAAATATGGCAATACACATTTCTTACCAACAGAATATTACCCCAAATATAATTTTGAAATAGGGAATAAAATTCAATGTAAGGTAATAAATTACAGTTTAAAAGGATATTATTTTATTGAGCCTGAGCATCCTTTTTATAATCAAGAAGAGATTTACGAATTCGATTTTGTAAGAACGGGAAAATCTATAGATAATCAAGGTGTTAGAAAAAATTATATTGTTGTTAAAGATTGTTTTGACAATGATATTCGTGTAGATTATGATTTGTTTTTAGGGAAAAAAGACATTGGTTTTAAAAAAGTAAAATGTCGTGTTGAAAATTTAAAAAAAGGCAAATTGCTATTATCTGATCCTATTGAGTTTTTATAGTGTCTGCCCATAAAGTCATCAAAATTTTATTTAAACTGTCATTCCGACCGTAGGGAGTAATCCCCTCCAAATAAAAAAGGGGGATGCCTCGTTCATGCCTAGCTTCGGAATGAACTGTGTTAAAAACCAAACTTTTTCATTATTTTTTCAATCTGTCTATTATTTTGTGAAGGCAAATTGATTTTTTTTTTATTCTTTTTACTCTAACTTTTTTTATTTGCCAATTTTTTAATATTGAACTTATACATTTTAAATTAAAAATTAAAAAGATAATTACAGCTTGTCTTTAATTCCAATAGAACATCCATATTATGTTTATAATTTTTGCATGGATGTTTCTTGATAAAAAAGTTACAAAAAATCAAGACGGAAAATTGATTTTTTATTTTCTACATTCCACTACACTAAATCATAAAAGCTCACTCCCGATGTTCGTTCAAACAGTTTATGATTTTTAACGCTCCATTTTATTCGAAAATTTACGAAATGAATTTAAGGTCGATTGCTTCGCTAAATAGAAACAATACAGGGGTAATTTTATCGTGTCATGCTGAACTTGTTTCTGCATCTGTTTATAGGATAAATAATTGGATTCCGAAACAAGTTCGGAATGACAAATAGACGACTCTAAAGGCAGACTATAGCAACAGATTTTTATAATTATTAATTCACTAAGAAAAATTACTAAGAGGCTAAATTTTTTTATTTTATTTTTTTGTGAAGAGTCATCACTGTAATTTCGGGAGGCATACCAATTCTACCCGGAATACCAATAACACCAATTCCTGTGTTTACATAAAGATATTGATGATTCATCTCATATAAACCGCCCCATTCTTTATATACATATTTTGAAGGGCTCCAGTGAACACCAAAAATATTTATTCCAAACTGCATGCCGTGAGTGTGTCCGGAGAAAGTTAAATCAATATTTGTTTTTTCGCAAATTTGGCTACACCAATGAGTTGGGTCGTGTGAAAGCAATATTTTAAACGAGCTTGTATCAACATTTGATAATGATTTTTTTAAATCACCATATTGTGGAAAAGGAGGCAAACCCCAGTTTTCAGTTCCTATTATTGCTATTTCGTCACTATCTCGTTTTATTTTTATTGAGCTGTTGAGCAAGAGTTCAAATCCTGCATCTATTTGTGCCTGTTTTATGTCTTTTAAATTTTTATTTTTTTCTTGCTGATTTATCCACGAAGAATATTCGCCATAATCATGATTACCTAATATTGAATATTTTCCAATAGTGGCGTGTAATTTTTGTAAAATAGGTATATATCCATTTAGCTCATCGGCAAAATTATTAACCATGTCGCCGGTAAAAAATAATAAATCAGCATCTTGCTCATTTATCAGATTAACAATTTTTTCAACCTCTTCATAATCTTTATTATAACTACCAATATGAAAATCGGAAATTTGAACAATTTTAATTCCGTTAAACGATTGAGGAAGGTTCTCAAATTTTAAATCAAGCTTATTAATTCTATAATTATATCTTCCAATAGTAATACCATAAATAACCGAAAGGAAAAATATAACAGATAAAAACAATCCGATTTTAGTTATTATGCGTAAGAAACATTTTTTTTTGAAAAGCCTGATTATAAGATTTATCAAATCTTCAATAAGCTGAAAAATGCAAAAAATAATTTTGGGGATATATATAATACTAAAAGCAGCAATTAGCATATTTATTTTTGAGTATATCTCTGAATTATTGGCTTTGGGTATTGAAACAAAAGCAATAATAAATAAAACAATAATTAAGAGACTAACTGCCCAAAAAATAATTTTTAAAGAAATCCTGATTTTTTTGGGTTTAATTTTTTTTAGAATTTTTTTTAAATATTTATAAGTGTATAAATCAATTAATATTATAATTAGAATCAACACATAAATTGGAGTATATAAACGCATAATTTTTAGTTTAGAGTGGAAATTTACAAAATTATTTTGTAACAATCTTTATATTTTAATTGGCAAGTTCTTTTTAATTGGTAATCTGAAAGTTATTCGAAATATTTAAAAGAAAAGTTTAATAAACTTAATTTTAGAATAAATTATAATAGCACAGGCGGGGGTGCACTTGCTATAGTTTGAATAAACATACTGTTAATGAATGCAATAAAGGTACAAGCGTGGACGCTTGCACCAGTTAGAATCAGCAAAATGTCTAACGAATATATTTATTTTAACGAAGCTTTTGTGAAAATATAAGCATCAATTTTTTTATCAAATTCAATTTCGTCAATAATAAATTCTGTTCCGGCGCCTTTTTTTAGCATATCTTTAAAAATCATTTTTTTAGGATACCAGCGATTGCCTATTTTAGTAACATCAAACAGTTCCATCCTTTTTAATAGTTTTCCGCTTTTGGCGTATAATTCTTCTTTTAAAGGGATGTAACGAGACTTATCAACCCAAATTTTGCGCATCTGGTAATTAACCTCGGCTGTTTTTGCACGAAGTTCAAGAATCCAGCAGTTTTTGCCATCAACGGTTTCTGAGCCAATAACTCCGGCATCGTAATCTTCAAGAAGCTCGGTGTTGTCCATCATATCTTCGTAAGACAGGTCAGAGCCCATAAGCGATTGTCTCAGCATGTGCCCCGAAATTTTAATAATCCTGTCGGATGAAGGCGAATAAATCCATAGTTCATCTTCTAGTTTGAGCATTTTTGTGCCTTTCTCGCGAGCTGGAGCAAGATATTCGGTAAATGATTTTTCATCTCCCTCGCCCCATGATTTTACTTCAATAGTTCTTGTTTGTCGGGCACCACGTATTATCATTTTTGATGTAGTTATGGTGCTTTTAGCTGCCATATTCTTATCAATTTTTTCAAGTATCGTTTTCCCTGTTGGTTGCTGTGCCCAAATAATGCTTGGGATGATAAACAGTATAAAAAATAGTCGTTTCATTTTATTATTATTTTTAAGTTTCATATTTGTAAGATAAAAGTAAAAAGACAAAAGTAAAAAGTAAAAAGATAAAAGATAAAAGTAAAGAGGCTCTGATCTAACTTACAATTGTTATTGTTTTATTTTTTTAATCTGGATTTTTGCACTATTGCACCTAAAATATTTTTTAATTCTATGGATTCATTTATCAGCCATTCCAATTCATTAACATCATAATTTATATCAACAATTTCTTTTATTATTCTTAACCAGTAATTTGATTCTCTCATTTCTTTCAGAGAAATTCTTACTTTATTTATAAAGTCGGCTTTAGATGATCCTGCCTGAGATTCTTCATAGTTAGCTCCGGAAGATGTGGAACTTTTAATTAATTGATAACGAATTACCCTTATTTCAGGAACATCCGGTAAGGTCTTTAGAATTTTTATCGTACTAACAGAAAATTTAAAAAGTCGTTGAGTTAGTTCATTTTGTTTCATACAATAATCATTTTTAATCTTTCATCTTGTTCCTCCCCCTTTTGTCTTTTTCCTTTTGTCTTTTATCTTTTATCTTTTTTCTTCCTTTTACGTATCCAGTTCTTTAAACAACTGTGCTGTTTTTCGTTTATATATTCCAATTCCAGAAAGCATAGTTCCTAAAACAACAGAAAATAATCCAGGAACAAAACCTATATAATAAGCAGTATCGGTAATTTTTGCTCTGAAAACAGTTGGTACCATCATTTTTGAATCTTTAATCATTCCTCCGATATTAATACCTACTTCTTGTATCCAATAGGAGAAGCCCAGTCCGATAATTGTTCCAATAACAGAGCCCACAATTCCAATTAATATTGATTCCATTATCATAGAACGATATATATGGCCTTTTTCTTCACCAATAGCCAAGCGAACTCCTACTTCACCATATCTTCTTAATCCTCCAATTAAACCTGTGTTCCATAATACAATAGACATTGCAAAAAGGAAAATAAAAATAAGTATTCCAACAAAATTATCAATGTAATCAAAATAACCTGACATCATCGATTCATTTTTCAGTCTTGACATAACAGGAGAAAATTCATCATTAATATCAGAATACTTAGCATTAAAAGATTGTTCAATGTCTATGGCTTCCAAATCATCATAAGTATGAGATTCTAGAAAGCAAAGAATTTCGCTACAAGCATTTTTCATGTCAAGTGCATCTTGTATTCCTGTAATATCAGCAATCATACCGCTTCTGTCCATCATTTCCATACCAAAATCAATAGTCCCTGCAACAACAAAATTTTGTATAGACATAGCTCCATACATGGTAGACGTTATCAATGTAACTTTTGAGCCGGGTCCAAGCTCAAGTTTATCAGCAAATTGATCACTAAGCAGCACTTCGTTTGATTTTTCAGGGAAGCGTCCTTTGCGTAATGCATCACGAATGTTTAATCTGTCAAGTTCTTTGCTGTTTTTTGATAATAAATCAATCGATATTCCGGCAACAATACCTTGTTTTTTGGTCTCGCCCGTTTCGTCTGGGGAATCTAACAAACCGCCAAAGTTTATTCGTTTAACAATTTTTAAAGTAGGGTAGTCTTTTTGTACTTTACTTATCAACTCGTTAACATTTAATAATGCAAGGTCGTTTGGTACTTGTGCTTTATTTTTTTTGTAGGCATGTGTCATTATTTTAACATGACCGGCAGAGTAATTTGCTGTAGTTTCAATCATCTCTCCCAATACACCAGTCATATAGCAATACATTAAAACTGTGAGAGCAACACCAGCAGCAACAATTAGAATCGGCATTAAGCTGCGAGTCTTGTCTCTTAATAATCCTTTAAATAAAAATCGTATCATTGTATTTTTCCTTTAATTGCGTCAGTAGGGTTCATTTTAGAAATTTTATGAGCAGGCATGTAACTAACAATTGTAGTTATTATTAATACTAACATCACGGTTGATATTATTAAGCCAAGCCCGTAAACAGGAAATATTTTTTCGGCAATTGGAATACCTAAATTATCAGTACCAGCAGGCATTGAAATACCAATTTTCATTTGCCATAACAGAAATGGAAAGCCGTATATTGCACCAATTATTACTGCTAGAATTGCGTGCATAGCACCTTCAACAGTGAAAAGTCCTACAACCTGTTTTCTTGTCATCCCCATTGCAATGTAAGTACCAATTTCTTTTTGTCTTCGAAAGATTGAAAGCACTTGAGTGTCGAATATTGCCAGCATGGCCAATAAAAGTAAAATGAAATATAACACTGAGCCTCCAACTTTTTTCATTTTTATCATTTCAGTCATTTCTTTCATTAAAAATTCATGACTTTTATATTCCCAACCGGATATATTGCTATTTATATTACTGTTTTTATCAATAATAAACATAGTAGCTTGACCAGGTATTTGCATCATTTTTTGATGATTCTCAAGAGATAGGTACATTTGTCCTGCATCTACCGATGGTACATTGCAGTGAAATATTTTAACAATTTTTACTTCTTTTGCATCAAAGGTGCCATTTGCGTCGCGCCATCTTATTGTAGTAATATCTCCTTGGTTTAGTTTGCAACTGTTTGCCATTCTTTGGCCAATAATAACAGGGATTTCTTCCGATTTAACATTCAGCTCTGCACTTGGTATTGCAATTACTTTTTGTTCAGGGCTAATTCCCCGCAATATCATACTTTGTAGTCTGCCATCGGGATAAATTGTTCCTTGTGATATTAATATTGGAGTTGCTTTTCCTTCGGAAGTGGCTTTTTTTAATAATTCAGGAATTTGAGCATGACTTTCTTCGTAAGAAAAGAAATCATACGGGTCAAAATTTTGGTGCCAGTATTGTCCATTTCCAACCTCCCAGTTTTTCATGTCTACTTGTGCTTGGTAATTCCAACCGTCAATCATACCAAATTGCCATATAATAAGTATGTATGTAAAAGACAATACAAACACATTGAGCCATGTGCGCAATCCTGCTCCAACAAGGTTTCGATAGGCTAATTTTAATGCTAACATAATTACAGCTCCTTATTAGTTTTAATTATTTCATCTTTTACAATCTTACCATCTTCAAGTTTAATTTTTCGTTTCAGATACTGAATAACCTTTTCGTCGTGAGTAGCAAAAATGAATGTTGTTTTAAGTTCTTCATTCAATTTCATCATCATTTTGAGGATGTTGTGAGAATTTGCGGCATCGAGATTTGCTGTTGGTTCGTCTGCCAAAACAATTTTGGGTTTTTTTACCATAGCTCTTGCAACGGCAACCCTTTGACATTCGCCTCCCGATAGTTGTGCAGGTCGTGATTTAATTTTATCTGTTAAGCCAACCCAATCTAAAGCATCCATAACTGCTTTTTTACGCTGAGATGCACTCATGTTTATTAAAAGTAAAGGAAATTCAACATTCTCATAAACAGAATATACCGGTAACAAATTATAGGTTTGAAAAATAAAACCAAGATGTAACCTTCTTAAAATTGCAGCATTTTTAATATTTAGTTTACCTATGTTCATTCCAAGAACATTTGCATAACCTTCACTTGGAATGTCTAGTGAACCAATTATATTTAAAAGTGTTGTTTTTCCTGAACCACTTGGACCAACCAATCCTGCAAATTCTCCTGTCTTAAATGTTAGGTTTATACCGTTTAAGGCTGTAAACTTTCCCTTTCCAATCGGAAAATTTTTAACGAGATTGTTAATCGTTATTAATTGATTTTGTTCCATGCTATATAGTTCAAAGTTTAATGTTTAATGTTCAAAGTTTAATGTTGCCAACACCTGACAGGTTTCTCTAATTATTTTACAGAAAGTGAAAAACGTCTGTAACTATTATAAAACAAACCTGTCAGGTTTCCCCCAAAATGATTAAAGTTAAGGCTTTAATTTTTATATACATAATCGTTTGAATTTAATAGTTAAAAACTAACATAATTTGAGCTCCATAACCACCAAACATTCTTGTCTCTCTAACATTCTGATATATCTGGAAATTATCAGGATTCCAAAATCCCATTACATAAAACATCCAATCATCGTAAGTCCATGAGAAATTTACAAAACGGTAAATGTCATTATTTGTAACATCATAATATACAATAGCTTGAATGTTGTTAATTATGTTTAAAGGATAAGTTATTGAAATAGCACTAAAATTTATTCCTCTGCCTTTATTAAAAACTTTATTTGTTTGCTGATAAGCAAAAAATTCGGTTTTAACACTTAATCCGTTGCCTAAACCAAAAGTGTAATCAGCACCAATATTTATTATACGTTGATAACACTGGTTAGTAAAGTCAAGATTTTGATGAATTAAAACTGTTTCA
The DNA here is from genome assembly GCA_015222055.1 of Bacteroidota bacterium. Lineage (GTDB taxonomy): Bacteria > Bacteroidota > Bacteroidia > Bacteroidales > B39-G9 > B39-G9. The sequence goes on from JADFUR010000039.1 coordinate 92,568, forward strand.
AACCAAAAGCCAATTTCATAATCGAATTTACCGTCAAGAGCAAATCGGTTCTCAGAAAATCCGTCTCTGCTTGATAATGTATCAGCAAAACTATCACTAAAAATTCCTTTGCGATGATGATAAGTTGCTGCCAATTCACCTGTTAAAAGAGGATATTGTATTCGTCCGCCAATTTCAGGTATTTTCCAATTTGATTGGAAAATTTCCCAACCTTTGGTTTTTTCGTTGCCAAACAAACTCCATAGCCAGATGTTTGCATTATTTAAAAAATAATATCTTCCCAATAAACCATAAACACCATCGGTTAATTGAAGCGGGTCACGAGGGTCAATTTTATCAAACCACATTAAAGGCCTAAGCATTGAAGCAGAACCGAAATTTATTTTTTGTAAGCCAATACGTAAATCAAATTGCTCGCCAGATAAACCAACTTGCAGTCGGTAAGGCTTAATATCATAATCAGTGTTAATACTGTCTAAGCCTGTAAGTAAACCAGTTCCGTAGGCGTTTATCGATATGTTGGATTTTAAAACTAAATGGTTTTTATATTTTTTTTTGTATTTATAATCAGGAATATATCTAATGCCGCCTTGTGACAATACTGGTTTGTTGAAATTAAAAGTTGACCAGCCAATTACTTGTCCCCCAAAATCATGCTTTTGTGCTTTACTTGTTAAAACAAAAGAGAATGAGATTAGGATGAATAGTAATATTCTACTCGTCATTGCGAGCGATAGCGAAGCAATTCTTATATATTGGTTATCAACAGATTGCTTCAGGCTTTGCCCTCGCAATGACGATGAATATTGAACTTTTTTGCTTGTAATATTTAAATTATTAATAATCAATGTTATATGTTTTTAAATAAGATTCGTTATCTCGGTAAAATTCCATAAAAAAAGAAATTTGTTAGTTCCATAATCATGTCCTGAGGTGCATCATATAATTTTTCTAATTGTTCATCTTTAACTAAATTTTGAAGATTATTTAAGAAATAAAGTATAAATTTAGGATTGATATTTTTCCTAATATCACCTTTTTTTTGTGCTTCAATATAATCGTTTAAGATTGAGTACATTGCCTCGTGTTTTTTCCTTTGATATAAGGCTAGTGTTTCAGGATCGGCATAACGAATATAATCGTTAATAAATTCATTGCTAATATCCTTTGTTGCTTCCATTTTTAGATCTATTGATTTTTTTATTTTTTCAGGAAAAGGAATATCACTCTCCATTATTTTGCGATATTTTTTCATAGCTTTATCAGTAATATTATTGATGATAAATTCTACCAGTTCCTTTTTGTTTTTATAATGTTTATAAAAAGTCATTTTACTAACATTTGCCTCACTGCAAATTTCTTCAATAGTTATGCGTTTAAAACCATGCTTCCAGAATAGCTCTTTCGAAACAGTTAATATTTTTTTTAATTTTTGATTGTCTATACTTTCCATGTATATGTTTACGTTTTTGGTCTGTTTTTATGTTTATCGTACGAATTTCGTAATTTTATAAACATTAAGCAAATTTTTATTTTTTTTTTATTAATTGAATTTAAAATTGTAATTTTAAAACAAAAATGAAAAATCGTTTTATTATCAGGATTAAACAAGATTTAAAAGAAAGCAGAATTGATTGGAAACTGGCTTTATTATTTATTCCAATTGCATTTTTCACTTACCTTTTTCATGAATTTGGGCATTGGTTAGTTGGTGAATTGTTAGGAAATGATATGGTTTTAAGTTTAAACAATTCGAATGCCAGAAATGGATATTACATAGAAAAAATTCATACTTTGTATATTAGCATGGGAGGGCCTGCATTTACAATACTTCAGGCAGTATTTTTTTTATTAATTATTGAGAAAACAAAATCTATTTATGCATATCCATTTGTTTTTTTCGCTGCTTTTATCCGTTTTTTTTCAATCTTTTTTGGAGGAATTCATATGCAAGATGAGGCACGAATATCGTCAATGCTGAATGTGAATATTTATATTGTACCTGTTATTGTCTTGCTTGTTTTATTTTTTCTTGTTTGGAGAAGTAGCTATTTATTAAAAATGAATGTTAAGGTCATAGGCTATTATATAACAATAAGTACTTTTGCTATTCTTTTAGTTATTGGTGTAAATTATTTGATTACATAATATTATTGATTTTTTATAAAAATCCACATCCAATATCGATGGAAAAAATCAGACAATAAATATTTGATGTTTTAAATTTTTTTATCACGGCAAAATCATTTAATATGAAAAAGAGAAGTTTTTCTAGTGAACTAGAAAATCAATTACTAAAATTTTATGGTTTGGCCTTTTAGTAAAACAGGAATAGTAAATTTTTATTGGAATGGTAATCTAAAAAATAAGAACGAATAATCCACATTTTTGTTAATTAGTTAGACTTTGTAAATAAATTTTATTCAAAACAAAATGAGCCATCATAATCATAACATTAAAAATATTGGCTTAACAATTTTTCTGAATACTGTTATTACTATAGCTCAGATTATTGGAGGAATCATATCGGGAAGCATGGCTTTATTGTCAGATGCGATGCATAATTTTAGCGATGTACTTTCATTAATAATTAGTTATGTAGCCCGAAAACTTTATAAAAAGGACAGCAATATTATTCACACTTTTGGCTATAAGAGAGCAGAAATTCTTGCAGCGTTTATTAATTCATCTACATTAATTGTTATTGCAGGAATATTAATATTCAAATCGATTGAGCGATTAATAGAGCCCCAAGAAATTCAAGGGAATATTGTGATATACCTTGCAACCTTAAGTATATTATTAAACGGATTAAGTGTGCTATTGATAAAGAAAGATGCTAAAGACAGCATGAATATTCGATCTGCATATTTGCATTTGTTTGGCGATATGATAACATCAATAGCTGTGCTTGTTGGCGGACTTATAATAAAGGTGTTTTCATGGAATTGGATTGATGGAATATTTTCTTTGGGAATTGCCATTTATTTGATTTACAGTAGTTGGAAAATATTTACCGAATCTTTAAAAATTATTATGGAATTTACTCCCGAAGATATTGATATAAAAAAAATTGTTTCGGAAATAATTAAAATTGAAGGAGTAAAAAATATTCATCATATTCATGTATGGAAGTTAGATGAGCATCAAATAAATTTTGAAGCCCATATTGATGTTAATGATGATATTTATATATCAGACTTTGAAAAGATCTTGTTTTTAGTAAATAAAATTTTAAAGAATTCAGGAATCCATCACAGCAATATTCAACCTGAATATAATTCAGATGATAGTAAGGATTTAATTAATAATATTTAATGCATGAAAAAAATTGTTCCGAAAACTAAAGTTATCCGCTTAGTGGTTTTATTATGATTCAAATAATTGTTTAAACAGTTTATTCTTTTTATCATTGTCAATAAATTTAAAAAGACACTATGGATAAAAAAGACAATAATTTTACTGAAAAGGAGATTCTTACAGCACGCATAGCTAAAGCAATGGGACATCCTGTTAGAATGTATATTTTAGAGACATTGTCGAAACAGTCGTGTTGCTACAGTGGAGATTTATCTGAGGTATTGCCAATAGCAAAATCAACTCTATCACAACATTTAAAAGAATTGAAAAAGGTTGGTTTAATTCAGGGTGATATTGAAGCTCCAAAAATAAAATATTGCCTTAATAGAGAGAAATGGGAGTTGTCAAAAAAATTATTTAAAGAATTTTTGCAGCTTTAATTTTTTTAATAATAGGGATGTTTATATAATTTCTAATCAAAGAATTTAAATTTATCTAAAAAGTATTACTTTGATTATTAAACGATAAATAGTAATTTTAGATATTTACAAGAAGATACTAATTATTAAGATGAAAAATAATAATTTGAATTTAATTATAGGACAATTCTCTATTGTATTGGGATTTTTAGGTTTTTTAATTAACTACTTCTACTTAAATTAAAATATAGTCTTGTCAATTTTTTCAGTTTTATTAATGGGAATATCAATATTTTTTAATGTTCAATATTTCACAAGGAAAAAGAAAGAATAATAATAAGATTTTAAAAATTCGTTCTTAATTATTGACATTCCATTTTTTTCATCTTCTTAAACAGATTTTGATTAAAATTCAGTAACAAAAAGTTACTTAATAATTTAAATATGGAAAAAAATATGCAAGAAAATAACATTCCAATATTCGTAAAAGAATATGAAATAAGATATAAAGAGGTTAACGACAGACAAGAAGCAACACCTGTAGCAATATTAAATTTTGTTGAAGAAACAGCCGCCGACCATTGTGCTCATATAGGCAGAAATGTTTACGATTTACAAAAAAATGGAATTGGCTGGGTGCTTTATGCTGGTTGTTTTCACATGGATAAATATCCACGCTACAGAGAAAAAATAAAAATTAAAACATGGATATCTCAATTCAAAAGTTTTAGAGGATATAGAGAATACCGTGTATTGTCAGAAGACAATAAATTGCTGGGAGGTTTTCGTGGATTGTGGCTTTACTTTGATCTTGAAAAAAGAAAACCAATTCCTATTGAAGATATATATTATGAGAAATGGCCTATGAGAAATGAAAAAGCTATTGATTATGAAATAGACCCAAGCAAGAATCTAATAACAAATTCCGACAGTAACAAAAGTTTTGCTGTGCAGCGTTACGATATTGATTCAAACAACCATGTTAATAATGTGCGTTATATGCAGTGGCTTATGGAAGCTATTCCTGATGAATTTTATAACAAAGCTAAAATGCAATATATTCAGGGAACATTTTTAAAAGAGACTTTTTTAGACCGTCATGTATTAGCAGATTGTAAAATAATTTCACCCAACGAATTATTACACACTGTAATTGAAAAGGAGCATGGTACTCTCTTGGCAACCGCGAGAACAACATGGGAGTGGGATTAACCATTATAAATTAGCATGGATTTTTATCTATGCTTTTTTTTACATTTAATTTTTAATAACCATAATTTTTTTTGCTTCAATCAATAACAAAATAAAGTATCCTTTCAGAAAGCAATGGTAAAATGAATAAATATTATTAATCTATTGCTAAAGCATAATTTTGTTTAATTAATAGTATATCAGATTAGCACCATTCTTTAGAATGGTGTAGAAATACAATTTCTTATCTATTGAAGTCGGCTTAAAGCCGACTTTTGAACATAATGAATTCATTTAAACACCACAATAAATTGTGGTGCTAATCTGATAATCAAAACATTCCAGTTTTAACTAAATGAACATTGATAAATAGCCATTCCCATTATTTAGTTTGTAAATTATAAGTCTTTTTTTGAGAGGATACAAAATCAATTTTTAAATAATTGCTAATCAGTTAGTTTTTTGTATATTTATAGATTGTATATGTAAAATTCCAAAAAATAGAATTAAGATATTAATCAGTAAAACGAATGAAAGCAAAAATTAAATGGTTTTTTCTATTTCAAATTATTGTAATTTTTTTTACAATATCATATTCATATGCTCAGAATAAAACAGATTCCTTGAATTATTACATTGAGACCAATGATGGAAATACATATAAGGGGCAAATTCTATCTCAAGATTCTGTTAAAATTTTATTCAAGTCCGATAATTTAGGTGAGATAAGAATATTAAAGACCAACATAAAAAAGATAGTTTCTATTGATGAGGGCAAAATTAAAGAGGGTAAATATTGGTTTGACAACCCTCAGGCAACTCGTTATTTCTTTTCTCCAAATGGCTATGGGCTTTTATCGGGAGAAGGTTATTATCAAAATGTTTGGGTGTTGGTAAACTCTTTTGCTGTAGGAATTACTGATAATTTTTCAATTGGTGCAGGTTTAGTTCCTCTTTTTTTGTTCGCCGGTACTTCTTCTCCTGTTTGGATTACCCCCAAATTTTCTATTCCCGTATCAAGTGATAAGGTTGAATTTGGCGTAGGAGCTATGATTGGAACTGTTCTTGTAGAAGAAGAAACCGGATTTGGAATTCTTTATGGAATATCGACCTTTGGTTCAAAAGATAATAATGTAAGCATTGGTTTGGGGTATGGTTATGCTGGTGGAGAATGGGCAAATTCTCCCATGATTAACATTAATGCAATGCTTCGTACCGGTGCTAGAGGTTATTTCATAACAGAAAATTATTTTATTCAAGCAGGAGAAACTACAGTTACTATTCTTTCGTTTGGTGGACGGCAGATAATAAAATCTGCAGGGCTTGATTATGGATTACTAATACCCCTGTCTAGCGAAATGAATGAATTTATTGCAATACCATGGCTCGGAATTACAATTCCTTTTGGAAATAAAAAGACAAAAAAGAAATAATATTTAATAAGTAAGAATAAAATTAAGCCAAAGAATAAATTTAATTTTAACTTTAAACTGTTTTTTTATGAAAAAAATAGTTTAAATCTTAGGTGTGATTGCCGGACTGGCAATATTTATTGGATTGGTTTTTAAAGTTCAGCATTGGCCTGGAGCAATTATCCTATTAACGATTTCAATTTTATCAAGTATTGTTTTTATCCCATTATTCGCAATTTATCAGTATAGAAAAGATACAGATTAATGAATTAGAGCTAAATATTTTAAATATTTGAAAATTGGCACAGACATTTGTCTGTGCCTTTTAATTATATAAATGCATATTTTTTCGAGTTAATACTCAAAACTTTCTTATTTTAGCAAACTTTATTAGAAAATTCTTGAACATTTAGGTTTTTATATAACCCTTTTGACAACAAAACTTTATCACTATGCTAAAAAAGAGAAAAGTACCACACACATATGTAATTGTGTTTTATATAATTGTTATTGCAGCTATTGCAACAATGATTATTCCGGGCGGACAATATGCCGAAAAAACAGTAGTAGTGAATGGTCAAGAGAGCACAGAAATGGTTTTTCATTATGTGGATCATCATGTGCAGACCTGGCAAATTTTTTCAGCTTTGTTTAAAGGTTTTGAAAGACAAGCAGGAATAATCGTTTTTATTTTAATGATTGGCGGTGCTTTTTGGATTATGAACAACAGTAAAGCAATTGATGTAGGTATATATTCATTTTTACGACTTACAAAACGTGTTGAAAAATTTAAGTTTTTTAAAAAACTCGGTGTCGAAAATATTATAATAACATTAATAATGTTGCTTTTTAGTGCTTTTGGTGCAATTTTTGGCATGAGCGAGGAGACAATTGCGTTTATAATTATTTTTGTTCCGCTTTCCATATCAATGGGATATGACTCTATTGTTGGTGTGAGCATGTGTTTTGTGGCTGCTGGATTAGGATTTGCCGGAGCAATTTTAAACCCTTTTACAATTGGTATTGCACAAGGTTTAGCAGGCTTACCTCTTTTTTCAGGAATTGAATATCGCTTGTTTTCTTGGTTAGTAATAAATACAATTGGAATTACATTTATTCTGCGATACGCAAGAAAAATTAAAAAGAACCCAAAATCATCGCTTGTGTACGAAGACGATGCTTATTGGAGAAAAAGAGGTGAAGAAAATGCAGATAAAATTGTTTATAAAACAACTCCATCGGCATGGATTGTATACTGTATCTTAGTCGCAACAATGGTGGTTTTTTCGGTGTTATATCCACAAACAGAATTAAAAATAGGTAATTCATCATCTGTAATACCAATAATTCCTATTGTAACCGCAATGTTTGCTTTAACAGGATTTTTAAGCCTTCGGAAATCATCACATTTTTTTGTTCTCAATCTCTTGATTTACACCATCTTTTTTTTAATTATTGGCGTTATGGGATATGGCTGGTATATTATGGAGATTGCTGCTTTATTTTTCGCAATGGGAATATTTTCAGGCATAGCAATGAACAACTCTGCCGACGAGATTACAAAATTATTTCTTGCAGGAGCAAAAGATATTATGTCGGCAGCATTTATTGTTGGATTGGCAGGTGGAATAATAGTGATTCTCGAAGACGGGAAAATTATTGATACAATTCTTTACGGATTATCGCAGTCAATGAATGATTTTGGAAAAGTAGCATCAGTAAGTGTTATGTATTTTATTCAAACGGTTATTAATGTAATAATTCCGTCGGGTTCTGCAAAAGCAGCATTAACAATGCCAATAATGGCTCCTTTTTCCGACTTAATAGGAATTTCGCGACAAGCAACGGTTATGGCTTTTCAGTTTGGCGATGGATTTACAAATATGATTACACCAACTTCGGGAGTTTTAATAGGAGTTCTTGGTGTAGCAAAAATCCCATATCAAAAATGGGTGAAATGGATTACCCCTTTAATGATAATTTTAATGGTAATAGGATTACTTTTACTTATCCCTACAGTTACAATGAAATTAAACGGATTTTAGAAAAATAAATATATTTCCTGACTTAGTTAACATAATTGTTAATTTTGCGGTTTATTAAAAATATTTCATGAACTATTTACAAGTAGATGATATTACTAAGTCGTTTGGCGATTTAGAGCTTTTTAGCAATATTACATTCAGTATTGATAAAGATCAAAAAACAGCGATAATTGCCAAAAACGGAACTGGGAAAACAACATTGTTAAATATTATTGCAAAAAAAGACACTGCCGATTCTGGCAAAATATTATTAAGAAATAATATTAAAATATCATACCTTGAACAATTGCCAGATATTAATGAGAATAATACTGTAATTGATGAGGTCTTTAGTTCGTCGGGTGATGTTGCTAAGTTGATAAGCCGCTACGAAAAAGCAATAAAAGATGATAACAAAAAGGAACTCCAAAAAGTTATTGATGAGATTGATGCTGAAGATGCCTGGGATTATGAAACAAAGGTTAAGCAGATATTAACTAAGCTTAAGATTAATGATTATAATCAAGCGATAAAAGAATTGTCGGGAGGTCAAAAAAAACGTGTAGCTCTTGCCAACGCTTTAATTAATCAACCCGATTTTTTAATTCTCGATGAGCCAACCAACCATCTCGACATCGATATGATTGAATGGCTTGAAGAATATCTAAAAAGCACAAAAACAACTTTATTGATGGTTACTCACGACCGTTATTTTTTAGATCGCGTTTGTAATGATATAATTGAAATTGACGATCAGCAAGTTTATCGCTACAAAGGCAATTATTCTTATTATCTTACTAAGAGAGAAGAGCGAATTGCAATTCAAAATGCACAAGCTGAGAAAGCAAAAAATTTGCTGAAAAAAGAAACCGACTGGATGAGCAGAATGCCACAAGCACGAGCAACTAAGGCAAAATATCGTATTGATGCTTTTTATCAATTAAAAGATAAAGCATCGCAAACAAAAACCGATGAGCAACTTAATTTTAATATTAAATCGTCGCGTTTAGGGAAAAAAATTATTGAAGCAAAACATATTAATAAGAAATATGATGATTTAACTATTTTAAACGATTTTTCTTATAATTTTAATCGTAATGACAGGCTTGGAATTATTGGCAAAAACGGAACAGGAAAATCAACTTTTTTAAATATTATAACAGGAAAGTTAAAATGTGATTCTGGTGTTGTTGAAACGGGCGAGACAATTGTTTTTGGTTATTACAAACAACAGGGTATTGAGCTTGATAAAGACAAGTGCGTTATTGATGTTATTAAAGAAATTTCTGAAAACATTACTCTTGGTAACGGAAACACAATGACCGCAGCACAGTTTTTAAACTATTTTCTTTTTTCTTACGATAAACATTATACCTACGTTTCAAAGCTAAGTGGGGGTGAAAAACGTCGTTTATATCTGATGACTGTTTTAATGAAAAATCCCAATTTTTTAATTCTGGATGAGCCTACAAACGATTTGGATATTATGACACTGTCAGTGCTTGAACATTATTTGCAAAATTTTTCGGGTTGCCTTATTGTTGTTTCTCACGATAGATATTTTATGGATAATGTGGTTGAGCATTTATTTGTTTTTGAAGGAGATGGAAAAATAAAAGATTTCCCTGGAAATTATTCAATATACAGAGAGAGCTTTTCTAATCAAAAGAAAAAACAAAAAGTTGAACATAAAAAAAATATAAAAAAAATAGATGTTTCTGAGAAGAAAAAAATAAAGCTAAGCTATAATGAGAAACGTGAATTTGAAGTTTTAGAAAAAGAAATTCAAGATTTAGAAGAAGAAAAGAATAATCTTGAAAAAGAAATATCATCAGGAACAGTACCGCAAAAAGAACTTATTGAAAAGTCAAACAGATTAGGTGATATTTTTAAAATAATTGATTCAAAGTCAAACAGATGGCTTGATTTGAGTGAGTTTATATAGGATTAAATGAACTCTTTGAAAATAATTAATATTAGCAAACTTGAGTTCTGTTTAATGCCTTGGTAATCAATTTTCAGAAATTGATTTTTTTTATTTTAAATTATTTGCAATTAAGCACGATATTTTTTTAATTGATTTTTATTTGGATAAAAAAAAAGAAAAAAATAAATTAATTTATTACTTTTACAAAAGTAAATTTAAGGATTATCATGTTTAAGCATCTTACCCTAACATTTAGTTTCATTTTGTTAACATTATCATTTTTGTATTCACAAGATGATATTTCATTAACACCACATATTTCAAAAGAAATTCAATCGGGTAATCAGTTCACAGTAGAGGTAACGATAAAAAAAGGTGATTTAAAAGGAATCGCACGCTTTGAACATAAGTTGCCTGAAGGATTTTCTGCAACAAAAATGAATTCTGCAAACGGTGAGTTTCGTTTTACTAGAAATACAGTTGTATTGCAATGGATAAATTTGCCATTCGAAAAGGAATTTACAATTTCGTATAAACTTAAAACAGATACTTCAGTAGAAGGATATCATGTGATGCGAGCAAATTTTTATTTCTTGCAAAATTCTGAGCGTCGAATTGTTGAAATGTATCCTCAGGTTTTAACAATAAAAAAAGAGAATTCTAATAAAGTAAAAGCACATTTAAAAAGTGATTTAGTAACTAATAATTTAGATAATATTCTTAAAAAAGGTGAATTTAGTTGTGTTCGTCAAAAACCTTACATGACTGAAAATAATGAAATAGTAGTTAATTTATTAGTTAATAAAAAAGATTTAAATAAATTTGGGAAAATTCAAGAATTTATACCTAAAGGTTACAAAGCTGTTAGTATTAGAAGCAATAGTGCTATGTTTGTGTTTAATAGTCGATTACATATCGTGAAATTTATGTGGATGAATTTACCAAATACTCCCCAGTTTGTTGTTTCATATAAATTAGTTCCAATTAAAGATATTCCCGATGAGGCTTTTATAATTACAGGACAAATGTTTTATGCAACAAATAATATTACTAACACAATTGATATTGTTGAGCGTGGTATTGATATAATGAAATATATTCACAATAAATAATTATTGTGAAAGTTGGGAGGATTTTATTATAGTTAAAATAGGTAAAAAATTTTGAATTATTTAATTGGCTTAATAAACGGAAGCGATTTATTATATATGCAATTTAAAATTAAACAAATTCACACAAGAAGCACAAAACAATTGTATTTGTGCGATTAAGAATTAAATTCCCAGTAAACAATTTTTTTTGTTTCAAAGAATTCCTCCTCAAAAAAATTATTAATATTATATATCGAAATTGATTTTTTTATATTTTTAATTTCATCTGTAAAATCACCTCCTTTTAAATATAAAATGCCGTTTGGGAGGGGGTTTTTATCATTTCCATGAATATTTTTTTTTACTAAAGCTACAAACTGTGGAAAATTGGTGACAGCTCTGCTAATAATGAAATCATATTTATTTTTAATTTTCTCAACCCTTATTTTTTCAGAATTTACATTGTTTAAGTTTAATTCTTTTGTTATTTCTTTTACAACTTTTATTTTTTTTCCTATAGAATCTATTAAAAAGAAATTAGTATCCGGAAAAAGAATTGCCAACGGAATGCCGGGAAATCCTCCACCAGTACCAACATCAAGAATTGAAGTGTTTTTATTGAAACGAATAATTTTTGCTATAGCTAATGAGTGTAAAACATGATGTTCATAAATATTGTCAATATCTTTTCGGGAAATAACGTTAATTTGTTCGTTCCAAAAAGAATACAAATTTTTTAATTTAGAGAATTGTTCAATTTGTTTTTCTGTTAAATTTGGGAAATATTTTAGTATTTGATGCATTTCAGTAGTTATGATTAGATATACTTTTTATTATTTTTTAATAGATTAAATAGAAGTTCACGAGCCCTAAAAAGTTGTGCTTTTACAGTTCCTATAGGTAGTTCTAATTCTTGGGATATTTCTTCGTAGGAATATTCTTTAAAATATCTTAGTTCGATTAATCTACGATATCTTGGTTTAAGCTTCCCTACAACTTCTCGCATGTGATTAACTTTTTGTTTTTTTATAAGTTCCTCTTCAGGGTCAGGTCCTTTTGCCTGAATATGTTTCGAGAAATAATCCTCCAAATCATTAGAATCTTTGTCAGTAGAGGAATTGGAAACTTGAGAAATAGTGCTTTTCTTTTTTCTTAAAAAGTCAATACAGTTATTTGAAGCAATTTTAAATAACCATGTGCTAAAAGCATACTTTGGTGAATATTGTTTAATGTTTTTAAAAGCCTTGCCAAAAGCTTCCATTGTTAAATCTTCGGCATCGCTTTTGTTTTTTGTCATTTTAAGTAATAAAAAATAAATGGCATCTTTATATCGTCCCATTAATTCTGCATAGGCATTTTCATTACCTTCAATGGCATTACACACAGTATTGTAGTCTTTGAGAGCCTGCTCAGAAAAATTAGGATTTATTTCCATTTATTTTGCTTTATTAAAAAGTAACTTGATACTATTAAATGAAAATTAAATATTGGCAATAAAATATCCAATAATAGGGTTGAAAACAAAAAACCCTTCTCTTGTAAACGATTCATGCCTTTTTTTATTATTATTAACTGCACTAAAGATCTAACTAAAAAAGATATTAAGAGAACCCTGTAATCAAATTTTGATATTAAAAGGAAAATAAAAGATAAGTAAAAAATTTCTCTACTCAAAATTTCTATGCATAAATAAAATTTCGATTTTGTTTTATAGTATTTTGCTGTAGTTAAATGTCTTCGTTTTTGAGTAAACCATTCATGTAAATTTGTCTTTGGCAATGATCGTGTATAACTAGTTTTATCAATCTCAATTTTTATATTATTTTTATTCGCAACATCATTAATAAATAAATCATCGTCGCCAGATAGAATATGATTATGGCCGGCAAAACCTTTGTTTTTAAAAAATGTAGATTTCCGATATGCTAAATTTCTACCAACACCCATATATGGTTTACCGGCTATTGCTAATCCAAAATATTGAAGTGCAATAAAAAAAGTGTCAAAACGAATCAACTTATTAACAAACCCTTTTTTATTAACATAACCACCATAACCCAATACAATTTCAGTTTTATCTGTGAAATTTTTTTGCATACTGTTAATCCAATTTTTGTCAACAGGGTAGCAATCAGCATCAATTAATAAAAGCAATTCGTTTTTTGCTGCTTTAATACCAATTGTTAATGCTAACTTTTTACCATGGTAAAATTTTTTATCCTCATTAATAGTTGAGATTTTTAAACGAGAATATTTTTTTTGAAGTACGGCTAATGTCTCTTCACTTTTGTCACTAGAACAGTCATTTACAACTATAACCTCATAATCAAAATAATCTTGAGCTAATATTAAAGGAAGGTGCTTTTTTAAATTTTCCACTTCGTTACGAGCACAAATTATTACCGATACAGGCTCATTGGATTCAGATGTTTCTTTTTGTTTATAAAAAAGTATTCTGCTATATACAAAAAAATAATAAATTAGTTGTATTAATAGACTTAAGCCGAATAAAGCTAAAATAATTTTCTCGAAATTATTTGTTGAAGTTAATAAATAATTGAAATAATCCACTTATGTATAATTGTATATATTATAATTATTAAATACTTAAATAAAGCACAATTTTATCAAAGTTTTTATTTCAAAGCAACTTTATTATTAATTTTATTTATTTTTTATGAAAGTAAGTTGTTGAGAATGCACTTTTGAAAAATTATTATAACTATTAATTAATTGATTATTAGAGTGTAATGTTTTTTTTTATCATTTTGATGTAAACTTTTTAATAATACTTATATTTGTGCTCATAAAAATATTTTTTTTAATGAATTTTGATTTAATAAAAACCGACACACAAACTAAAGCACGAATTGGTAAAATAACTACCGACCATGGTGAAATATTAACACCAATATTTATGCCTGTTGGTACAGTTGGCTCTGTAAAAGCAGTTCATCAACGTGATTTGGTTAATGATATAAAAGCACAAATTATTTTAGGTAATACTTATCATTTGAATTTACGTCCCGGATTAGATATAATAGAACAAGCAGGAGGATTACATAAGTTTATTAATTGGGATAAGCCAATGTTGACCGATAGCGGAGGATACCAAGTTTTTTCATTATCTGCTAATCGTAAATTGTCAGACGAAGGAGCTGCTTTCCGCTCTCACATTGATGGTTCAAAACATTTTTTTACCCCAGAAGGAGTTGTCGATATTCAACGAACTATTGGTGCCGATATTATTATGGCTTTCGACGAATGTCCTCCGGGCGATAGTGAATTCAAATATGCAGATAAGTCATTAGACCTAACTCTTTCTTGGCTTAAAAGAGGAATAACTCGTTTCGATGAAACAAGTCCAAAATATGGTCACAGTCAAACTTTTTTTCCAATTGTTCAAGGAGGTATTTATCCTGATTTGAGACGTAAAGCAGCTGAATTTATTGCTAATCTTAACAGAGAAGGTAATGCAATTGGTGGTTTGTCGGTTGGTGAGCCTGTTGATAAGATGTATGAAATGATTCAAGTGGTTAATGAGATTCTTCCTAAAGACAAGCCCCGATATCTTATGGGAGTTGGAACTCCGGTTAATATTCTTGAAGGAATTGCTTTAGGTGTTGATATGTTCGATTGTGTTATGCCAACACGAAACGGAAGAAACGGAATGCTATTTACTAAAAATGGAATAATTAATATTAAAAATAAAAAATGGGCTACAGATTTTTCTTTGCTTGATCCTGATGGTACATCATTTGTTGATTCTTATTACACAAAAGCTTATTTAAGACATTTATTTGCTGCCCGTGAGTTTTTAGGAGGACAAATTGCTAGCATTCATAATTTGAGATTTTATTTGTGGCTAGTTACTGAGGCTCGCAATAAGATTGCCGAAGGAACATTTTCTAAATGGAAAGATGTTATGGTTAAACAATTGGCAACCAGATTGTAATAATTTGATTGTAAAATCAAAAATAAATGATTTCATTTGTTTTTGTATATTTGATTGTAAATATATTATTATCCGATTTAAATTAGAAATTTGAAAAAATTAGATTCTTATATAATAAAAAAATTTTTAGGAACTTTTGTTTATTCTATTGGATTAATAATTGTTATTGTAATAGTTTTTGACCTATCGGAAAAAATGGATGATTTTCTTGATAAAGAAGCTCCATTAAGTGCTATTATTTTTGATTATTATTTCAATTTTATTCCTTATTTTATTAATCTCTTTGGTGCTTTATTCATATTTATTGCTGTAATATTTTTTACCTCAAAAATGGCTGAAGATAGTGAAATAATTGCTATTCTCAGTAGTGGAGTCAGCTTTAAAAGATTTTTATTTCCATATTTTATTTCTTCATTTGTTATTGCTTTGTTTTCATTCATTTTGATTGAATGGGTTATTCCTCCGGCAAATAAGGTTAGACTCGATTTTGAAGAAAAATATATTAAATGTGCTTACCGTAATAGAGACAAAAATATTCATCGACAAATAGAAAAAGGAGTTTTTGTATACATGGAGAGCTATAATAATTTTTATGATATTGGGTATAAGTTTTCAATGGAGAAATTTGAAAATAATCAATTAAAATCAAAATTAGTGTCCGATTATGTTCAATGGGATACAATTACCAACAAATGGAAAATACACAATTATTTTATTCGCGAGTTAGATGGGATGAAAGAAAAAATTGTTAGTGGGAGAGTTATTGATTCAACTATTAATATGTACCCTAAAGATTTTACTCAGAGATTAAATGTAGTTGAAACAATGAATATGCAAGAATTAAATAGCTTTATTAGTGAGCAAAAAATGATTGGTTCAGAAAATATAAGCACTTTTTTAATTGAAAAATATAAACGTTTTGCTTATCCATTTTCAACATTTATTCTAGCATTAATAGGTGTTTCGTTATCGTCTCGAAAAACTAGGGGGGGAGTTGGTATAAATATTGGTCTGGGATTGTTAATTGCTTTCTCTTACATCCTTTTTATGCAAATTTTTACTGTATTTGCTACTAATAGTAACATGAATCCTCTGATTTCTGTTTGGGTGCCAAATATAATTTATGCAATAATAGCATTCTATTTTTATAGAAAAGCCTCCAAATAAAGGCTTCAACTTAATAATTATATAATTTACCCAAGTGTTAAATTCATAGGTTATTAAAACTGCTTACTAAAAATGAAAATTATTTATGTCTGAATTTTTTAGTTATAATATTTTTTTATTGCATATCATATATTTATGTTTGTATAATATATTGAATACCATTCTAAGTTTTGTAGAATGATTTTTTTAACTAAATAAATTTAATATGTCGTTAAAAAGAAAAACCAGAGAATTAATTAAAAGAAGAGAACAAGTTATTTCTGGTGGTGGTGAGAAAGCAATAAAGAAACAAGTTGCTATGGGGAAACTTACAGCCCGTGTTAGAATTCAAGCTCTTCTTGATAAAAATTCTTTCCATGAATATGATCTTTTTGTCGAGCATGAAGCTCGGGATTTTGATATGGATAAAAAAGTATTGCATGGTGACGGTGTGATTATTGGTACAGGTACAATTTATGGTGCTCCTGTATGTATATATGCACAAGATTTTACAGTTGCCGGAGGTTCTTTGGGATTAATGCATGCACGTAAAATCACAAAAATTATGGATCATGCCCTGAAAATGAGAGTTCCTCTTATCGGAATAAATGATTCTGGTGGTGCTCGTATTCAAGAAGGGGTTAATTCTCTTGCCGGTTATGGCGAAATATTCTTCCGAAACACATTATCTTCAGGTGTTATACCTCAACTATCTGTTATTTTAGGACCATGTGCTGGAGGTGCTGTTTATTCACCCGCATTAACGGATTTTGTTTTTGTTGTAGAGAATATTTCAAAAATGTTTATTACAGGACCAAGTGTTATTAAAACAGTTCTTGGCGAAGAAATATCAATGGAAGATTTGGGTGGTGCCAAGGTTCATAGTGAAATTACAGGAAATGCTCATTTTTATTCGTTATCAGAAGAGGAGTGTTTTGAGCAAATAAAAAAATTAATAACCTTTATTCCTTGGAATAATACTCAAAAAGCGAAAGCCTTTCCTCCAAAAAAATCAAAATCAGAATATAAAGTTGAGGATATCGTTCCAAGCGATCCAAGACAACCTTATGATGTTCGTGATGTTATTAGAGCTATTGTTGATGATTCCGATTTTTTCGAAATTCAAGAACTTTTTGCAGCTAATATAGTAATTGGCTTTGGTCGTCTTGATGGAGATACTGTTGGTTTTGTTGCTAATCAGCCAAAAGTTTTAGCAGGTGTGTTAGATTGTGACAGCTCTGATAAGGCTGCACGTTTTGTTCGCTATTGCGATGCATTTAACATCCCTATTGTTGTTTTTGAAGATATGCCAGGTTATCTACCAGGAGTTGATCAAGAACATGCTGGGGTAATTCGTCATGGTGCTAAAGTATTATATGCTTTTAGTGAAGCTAGCGTTCCTAAAATTACGATAATTCTTAGAAAAGCCTATGGTGGTGGTTATATTGCAATGAATTCTCGCCATTTACGTGCTGACTTTGTATTTGCTTGGCCTAGTGCAGAAATTGCAGTTATGGGACCAGAAGGTGCTGCTAATATTATTTTTAGAAAAGAAATTTCTGGTGCTGAAGATCCTGAAGAAATGCGAAAAATTAAAGTAAAAGAATATAAAGATAAATTTGCGAATCCTTATGTTGCTGCTGCTAAAGGTTATATAGATTCTGTTATTGATCCTGAAGAAACAAGAAACATGCTTGTTCATGCTATAAAAATTTCAGCTAATAAAATTGATAACAGACCAGCAAAAAAACATGGAATTCCTCCATTTTGATAAATTTTTATTTGTAAAATTATGGAAACTGAAAAAAAGAATAAATCATTAGTAATTGAAGGTTCTAAGTATCTAACCCATTTTAATAAAAAATTTCAAGATAGAATTAAATGGGTTCATCCTGATGAAAGAATCATTAAAGCAGTTCTTCCTGGTTCAATATTTAAACTTTCAGTTAAAAAAGGACAAAAGGTTAAAAAAGGAAGTACATTATTTATTTATGAAGCAATGAAAATGAGAAATCATTATATTGCTCCAATACAAGGAGTAGTTAAAAAAATTTTAGTTAAAGAAGGTCAGTTTTTTAAAAAAAATGAAGTGATTCTTGAATTTGAATAATTAAATTTTTTATTTATAAATAAAAAAAATTGTATAGATTAAAAAGAGTTGAGTTTTCTCAACTCTTTTTTTATAACATTTCCTGCCAAATGAAATAAGAAGAATCAAAATGCTTTTTTACATCAATAACATTATCAAACAAACCATAAACAGAAGAACCACTTCCTGACATTGAAGCATAAGCAGCACCAAGATCATAAAGCTTATTTTTAAGATTTTTTATCTCAGGATATTTGGGGAAAATACTATCCTCAAAATCATTCTTTATTTTATTTCTCCATTCACTAACAGGTTTTTTAATTAGTTCCGACAAAGAAATTTTTGGCTTTGTAGGTATAATTTTCGAATAGGCTTCTTTAGTGCTAACATGAATTGGAGGTACAATTAACACAAGAAAAAAACCCTTTAAATTTAAATTTATTGGCTTTATTTTATTCCCCTTTTCATAAGCTAACGATGGAGTATTATCAATAAAAAAAGCACAATCACTTCCTAATTGCTGAGAATAATTTTGTAAGTCATCTTTTGTTAAACTTAAGTTGAAATTTTTATTCAAAGCTTTTAGCATAAACGAACCGTCTGATGATCCTCCACCCAAACCAGCTCCAATAGGAATATTTTTGTGTAAATGAATATTTAATTGTTCACTTTGTTCTTTGTTTAAAATTAATCTACTTGCCTTTACTATTAAGTTATTATTAATATCATCGTCAATAATTATTCCGGTATTCGAAATATTAATTCTATTTGTTTGAGTATTATTATTTACAAATTCTAATATATCACTTAAACCAATTGGATAAAACAAAGTTTCAATATTATGAAACCCGTCAGTTCTTTTTTCAACAATATTTAGCCCTATATTTATTTTTGCATTGGGAAAACAAAGCATATTTTTAATTTTTTATTAGATAAAAGTAATAATTATAATTAAACACAATATATAAATTATGAAATTTTTTCATAAAGAAATTATGAGTAAATTTATATCTAATTTAAATAGCAAAATGTTAATAAACAAAATTTTTTTTATCTAAAAAAAAGAATAGTTTTCTTAACTTTGAAAGTTTTTCCGAAATAATAATAATAATAATTTATGGCAACAAAAAGTGTAAATTTATCTACAAGAAATTCAATAAACGAAGAATTAGGAAAACTTCCTCCTCAGGCAATAGACATTGAGCAGGCTATTCTCGGTGCATTAATGCTCGAAAAAGATGCCATCTTATCAGTTATTGATATATTAAAACCTAATAGTTTTTATAAAGATGCTCACAATAAAATTTTTAAAGCAATACTAGACTTATCGACTAACGATAAAGCAATTGATATTTTAACCGTAACAGAAGCTCTTAGAAATAGCGGAGAGTTAGACGAAATTGGAGGTCCTTTTTATATTACACAATTGACTAATCGTGTTGCATCAGCTGCTCATATTGAGTATCATGCTCGAATTGTTGCCCAAAAATTTATCCAAAGAGAATTAATTCGAATTTCTTCTGAAATACAAAAAAGAGCTTTTGATGAAGGTACCGATGTTGTTGATTTATTAGATTTTTCAGAAAGCGAGTTGTTTAAAGTTGCAGAGGGGAACATAAAAAGAGAAACAACTAAAATAAATATTATAATTCAATTAGCAATAAAAAAAATTGAAGAAGCATCAAAACGTGAGGATGGTTTAGTAGGTGTTCCGTCAGGATTTACTAATATTGACAGAATTACTTCGGGTTGGCAAAATTCCAATTTAATTATTATTGCTGCACGACCATCAATGGGAAAAACTGCGTTTGCTTTAACAATGGCTCGAAATATTGCCGTAGAACACAATATGCCAATTGCTTTCTTTTCTCTTGAGATGTCTTCTCTCGAACTTGTTAACAGATTAATTGTTAGTGAAACAGAGTTAGCCTCTGATAAAATAAAAAATGGTAGGTTAGCTGACTATGAATGGGAGCAACTTGACTATAAGATTAAAAATTTGGTTGACGCTCCACTTTTTATTGACGATACACCAGCCCTTACGCTGTTTGAATTTAGAGCTAAATCACGACGATTAAAAATTCAACACGATGTGAGATTAATTGTTATTGATTATTTACAGTTAATGACCTTGGGGAATGATTCTAAAAGCAGTCGTGAACAAGAGGTTAGTGCAATATCTCGCTCGTTAAAAGCTATTGCTAAGGAGCTTGATATTCCAATAATTGCTTTATCTCAATTAAACCGTTCTGTTGAAATGCGATCAGGAGATAAGCGGCCACAGTTATCTGACCTTCGTGAATCTGGTGCTATTGAGCAAGATGCCGATATGGTTCTTTTTATTCATCGTCCTGAAAGATACGGTTTAACAGAAGATAAAGATGGTAACTCATTAATTGGCCTTGCCGAAATAATTATTGCTAAACATCGTAATGGTGCTGTTGGGGATGTTAGATTGAAATTCCAAGCAGAATTAGCAAAATTTTCTGACCTTGAAGGCGATTTTATGGATTCTTTCCCGAATGATTCTAGTAATATGACATTTAGCTCAAAAATTAACGGTGATTCCAATGACGATAATAATGATTTAGAAGCAAACACAGGTTTTCAAAATAGTCCCTATTAATGATTAAGAAATTCGGAATATTATTATTTCTATCTTTTTTGATATTTAGTAAAACAGTATTCTCTGCTTTTTTATTAATTCCTATGGATGATACTCAAAAGAATCATCTTAAAGCTTATGGTATTGCATATTTAGAATTGCAAAAGAATATTGAAGTTAAATGGTTGTTAAATTACCGCGGAGGTAGTTTTATGTGCAATTATATTAAACAAATTGAAACCGAATGCGTTATTCGTAATGTTAGTTATGAGATTATTGCTGATGTGCAAGCTGCAAAAATTTTAAATGATATTGCTAAACCCGAAGTTAATATGGATGCAGTAAAATTGCAAAAAGCACCAAAGGTGGCAGTTTACTCTCCTAAAGACAAGTTGCCCTGGGACGATGCCGTTACTCTTGTTTTAAAATATGCAGAGATACCTTATGATGTTATTTATGATGAAGAGGTGTTGAGTGGCGACCTAAAAAAATATGACTGGCTACATTTACATCACGAGGATTTTACCGGTCAGTATGGCAAATTTTACGGTGCTTACCATAATATGTCGTGGTATAAAAAGCAAGTGCAGCATTCCGAGGAAATGGCTAATAGCTTAGGATTTAAAAAAGTATCGCAACTAAAATTGGCAGTTGCAAAAAGTATTAAAAGTTTTGTTGCAACAGGAGGTTTTCTTTTTTCAATGTGTTCGGCTACCGATAGTTATGATATTGCTTTAGCTGCCGAAAATGTTGATATTTGCGAATCAATGTTTGACGGCGATCCTGCAGACCCAGATATGCAGAAAAAATTGGATTTTAATAAAACTTTTGCATTTAAAGATTTTACTCTCGTTAGAAATCCTTATGAGTATGAATTTTCAAATATTGATGTAACAACAACAAGGAAGGTTCAAAAGAATAATGATTATTTTACTTTGTTCGATTTCTCGGCAAAGTGGGATCCTGTTCCAACTATGCTTTGTCAAAATCATACAAATATTATTAAAGGTTTTATGGGGCAAACTACTGCTTATAATAAAAATTTTATTAAGACAAATGTGCTAATTATGGGTGAAAATAAAGTCGCTAATGAAGCTCGTTACATTCATGGTGAGTTTTTAAAAGGTACATGGAGCTTTTATGGTGGACATGATCCTGAAGATCATCAACATTTTGTTGGTGACCCTCCAACAGACCTTAATCTTCATCAAAATTCTCCCGGATATAGATTAATATTGAATAATATTCTTTTTCCTGCTGCTAAAAAAAAGAAATTAAAAACTTAATGTTAATAATTTCTTTTTAATAATATTATTTATAAGGGTGAATTCGAAAAGCCGCTAAGATACTGTGATTAAATCCAAATTTTTTTATAATTATTTTTCATAATTTTTTTTGTTATCTTTGAGAAGCTG
>JADFUR010000040.1 GCA_015222055.1 Bacteroidota bacterium
ATTTGAAATGATAAGATAAATTAAAAATATTAAGCTTGGCTACTTAGCAAATTGATACTATATTTGGTATCTAATCGCCAAACGGGTCATAGCTAAGTCGTTAGACTGTCTAAAAACCTTTTTAGGTTAGTAGTTTTGTTAATATATATAAATTGTAAAGCGATAAGATATAGGCATTTATTAAAAAAGATAGAATCTAAATTTAACTAAAAAATATAATAATTAGCAAAGTATGAATGATAAAACAAAAAAAGAAATTAAATTTTTAAAAGTTTATTCTGGATTCTTAACGGTTGCATTATTGTACACCATTTTTTATGTAATGAACCAAACTAAAAAAAGGAACTTTAAAGAAATTAATGTTGAGAGAATTAATATTGTTGAAAGTAATGGTGATTTAAAATTAGTTATTAGTAATAATAAAAGACAGCATCAAGGAATTCTCAATGGAAAACCATTACCGAAAAGAGAAAGACAAGCAGGATTAATTTTTTTCAACTCTGTTGGAGATGAATGTGGAGGATTGGTATATGATGGAAATGATAAAGAAGCAGGATTCGTTCTTTCTGTAGATAAATACAGAGATGACCAAGTAATGCAACTGCGATATATAGAGAATACGGAAAAAGATGCTAGAACATATGGCATACAATTTTGGGATTATCCAAAAGAAGACGGATACCAGGAAAGAAATAAAGCTTTCGAAGATTTGCAAAAAATAGAAGACAATAAGGAAAAAAGAGCTACCTATCTAAAAATGAAACAAGATGGTTTGTTGCCAGAAGATAGAATGTTTGTTGGTAAGAAAATGAACAAAAATGTAGGATTATTTATTAATGATAATAAAGGAAGACCAAGAATAAAAATATATATAGACAATGATAATAATCCAAAAATAGAACTTCTGAATGAGGAAGGGAATGTTTTGGTAAAAGAATAAACTGTTTACAATCGAATAGGCGACTGACGATCGAATGACCGCCAATAGTGCAAGTGTTTTGGCTTGCACCTTTGTTTACTCCGCTCCCCCTACTCTTTGCCCACGGTACCCATCTAGCACCAACATATATTGTATATTTTTCTCAGCACTTAAAACTATTTTTCAAAAAATCACATTATAAATAAATCTAATTTTTACTTGAATGCTCACGAATATTGCGAATCGGTTGAAAAAAAATACCGCAAGCACAAACAAATTCCTCGAACAATAAAAATTAGAAAAAACTATTCTTCTTTAATCAGGGTTTAATTTAATATTTGAGCCATCTGTTCAAAAAAATTAGATGAACAAGAAAAAACATTCATTATTCATTTAGTCTGGAAATAATTTACTCATCAAGATCTTTTATGGAAAAAAGAGTTGGTTTTATGAAAAAAAAAATCCTAAACTTGAACTTTAAAAAATCAAAGAAAATGTTTCTTATTTAATAACCCCACCCACTAAATCATAAATTACTATGTAATGGATTTTGGCACAAATTACCCGTTTAATATTTACCTTAATAATAAATGCTACCCTCACAATCCTTTTATTCCATCTCAAGCAAAACAAAATTCATAACGAGACAAATTGATAATATATAATAGTTCCTCACAATTTGCTTACGCTCCAAAATTGTATAAATAATTTCCAGAATTGTATGAAAGATTTATAATTCCTTGTCGTAATTTTAAACTATTATAAATAACTAATGAATAAACTCATTAACATATTAGTTTCAATAGTTTTTCTAATAAGTGTTATTGTTGTAAATATCAATAAATATTATTCCCACGGAAAACTCAGACTAGCCGTTTTTCAAGAAACAGAGAGCTGTTGTTCATATATGGAGCATTATGAAATGGCTAATATATCAGATACTTGTGAACATCACACTCAAGATGATTGCTCCTGTGAGAATAAAACAGAAACATTTAAAATTTCGGATATTTTTATGAGCAAAAAACAAATATAAACAATTGTTACACAAAATTTTAAATCTATTTATAATCAAAAAATATGTTAAACAAAATAATAAAATTCTTTTTAGAGAATAAGTTAGTTACCATCCTTCTTCTAACTGTATTTTTGGCATGGGGAACAGTAAACTCGCCTTTCGGTTGGAATACCGGAATTTTACCAAGCGACCCTGTTCCGGTTGATGCCATTCCAGATATTGGCGAAAATCAGCAAATAGTTTACACAGAGTGGACAGGTCGTTCTCCTCAGGATATAGAAGATCAGATTTCTTATCCCTTAACAACTGCCTTATTAGGAATACCTGGTGTAAAAACCATCAGAAGTAATTCTATTTTTGGCGTATCTAGCATCTACATCATTTTTGATGAAGACATTGAATTTTATTGGAGTAGAAGCCGAATTTTAGAAAAGCTCAACTCGCTTTCTGGGGGAACATTGCCCGATGGCGTTAAACCTACCTTAGGTCCAGATGCAACAGCATTAGGACAGATATATTGGTATACACTTGAAGGCCGAGATAAAAATGGTAATCCTGCCGGTAGTTGGGATCCACAAGAATTACGTTCAATTCAGGATTTTTATGTGAAATATGCCTTAACATCAGCAAAAGGGGTTTCAGAAGTTGCCTCAATTGGTGGTTATATCAAGGAATATCAAATTGATATAGATCCAAATGCAATGAAAGCACATGGCGTTTCAATTGGACAGATAATAAATTCTGTTAAAAAGTCAAATTTAGATGTAGGTGCAAGAACCATAGAGTTTAATAAAGTAGAGTATTTAATTCGTGCTTTGGGTTATGTAAAATCTTTGGAAGACCTCGAAAAATCAGTTGTTGCTGTTAAAAATAATGTTCCTATTCGCATAAAAGATGTAGCACACGTTAATTTTGGTCCAGCATCTCGTAGAGGTGGATTAGATAAAGGTGGTGCCGATGCTGTTGGTGGTGTAGTTGTTGCTCGTTATGGTGCAAACCCTTTAGAGGTTATCAATAATGTAAAATATAAAATCAATGAAATATCTAATGGTTTACCTTCAAAAAAATTAAAAGACGGAACAGTATCAAAAGTTACCATTATCCCTTTTTACGACCGTTCGGGTTTAATTCAAGAAACATTAGGAACACTGGAAGAAGCTTTGTCATTAGAAATCCTTATTAGCATTCTTGTTGTATTAATTTTAATTTTCAATCTACGTGCATCTTTTCTAATTTCCAGTTTATTGCCCATAGGAGTATTAATGACTTTTATTGCAATGCGTCAGTTTGGGGTAGATGCAAATATAGTTGCTCTTTCAGGAATTGCTATTGCGATTGGAGTAATGGTAGATGTTGGTATTGTTTTTACCGAAAATATAATTCGGCATACCTCATTACCCGAAAACAGAGGAGCAAAAGGCAATGAGCTAATGAAAGTGATTTATAATGCTACTATTGAGGTTGCTCCGGCTGTATTAACTGCCATTGCCACAACTGTAATTAGTTTTATGCCGGTATTTGCAATGGAAGCTGCCGAAGGTAAACTGTTTCACCCCTTAGCTTTTACCAAGACTTTTGTGATGATTGCAGCTCTTATAATTGGCTTGGTAATTATACCTACTTTGGCTCACATCATATTTTCTATTAATGTAAATGGTAAAAAAATCCGTAGATATTTGAATATAGTTTTGGCCGTTGCAGGAATTACACTTATAATTTTAGGAAATCATTTTCTCGGAATAATAATCATCCTTTATGCTACAAATAATTTCTTTGGATATTTATGGAAAGAAAGCAAAGAAAAATATCTAAATTATATCAATATTGGCTTAATTCTATTAGTAGTTGTAAAATATATTTCGACACAATGGATGCCGCTGGGAGCAAAATATAGCGAGTTTAGTAATATGCTTTTTGTGGGGGGTATGATTACATTAGTTTTAGCATTTTTGAGTGCAATAATTTATTTATATCCTAAAATATTATCTTGGGCATTGACCAATAAATGGAAATTCTTAGCACTTCCTATTTTTGTGATTTTATTTGGAATAACTGCATGGCAGGGTTTTGATAAAATATTTGGGTTTATGCCCAAATTTATAACAGAAACAGAAAATTGGCAGTCGATAAATAAAACATTTCCGGGGATAGGAAATGAATTTATGCCAAGTTTAGATGAAGGTTCATTCTTATTAATGCCAACAACAATGCCACATTCAGGTGTGGAAGAAAATATTGATGTAATTAGATTGCTCGATAAAAAAGTAAATAGCATACCCGAAGTTGATAATGTTGTTGGTAAATGGGGACGTGTAAATTCAGCCTTAGACCCTGCACCAATTTCTATGTATGAAAATGTAATTAACTACAAATCAGAATACATTCTTAATAAAAGTGGACATCGTATACGTTTTAAAACTAATAATGGGGCTTTTATTTTAAAGAATAACGAAACATACAATCCAAAAGATGGCTTTAAAGTAATTGAAAAAGACGATTTGATTCCTGACGAAGATGGTGAATATTTTCGTCAATGGAGAGATAAAATTCAATCTCCTAATGATATTTGGAACGAAATTGTAGCAAACGCAAGTATTCCGGGTTTAACATCTGCACCAAAATTGCAACCTATACAAACACGGTTAATTATGTTAGCAACCGGTATGCGTGCACCAATGGGAATTAAAATTTTTGGGCCCGATTTGGAAAGTATAGAAAAATTAGGTTTACAATTAGAAACCTTGCTAAAAGATGTAAAAGGTGTATCTAAAATGTCGGTTTTTGCCGACCGTGTTGTAGGAAAACCATATATGGAAATTCATATCAATCGTGATGCTATTGCTCGTTATGGATTGACTGTTAAAGATTTTCAAGAATACATTAGTTCCGTAGTTGGTGGAATGCCTTTGACTACAACAGTTGAGGGGCGTGAACGATACCCTATTCGTGTGCGATATGCTCGTGAATTTAGAGACAATCCCGAAGACTTAAAAAAATTGTTGATTTCTACGCCTGCGGGTGTTCAAATTCCTTTGGGAGAACTTGCAAGTATTGAATATACTCGTGGGGCTCAGTTAATTAAAAGCGAAAATACTTTTTTGGTTGGCTATGTAATTTTTGATAAAAAAGATGACTTTGCCGAGGTTGATGTTGTTGAAAATGCTCAAGAATATCTAAATAAAAAAATAGAAGACGGTACATTAGTCATTCCGACAGGCGTAAGTTTTAATTTCACAGGAAATTACGAAAACCAAATAAGGGCAACAAGTCGTTTAATGCTTGTTATACCAATTGCGTTATTGATAATTTTCTTAATTCTATATTTCCAATTCCGATCGGTTATAGGTGCAACTCTAATTTTTTCAGGAATTATTGTGGCTTTCTCAGGTGGTTTTATAATGCTTTGGCTTTACGGACAAGATTGGTTTATGAATTTTGCTTTTGGCGATGTGCATATGCAAAACTTATTTCAAATTGATACTATAAATTTAAGTGTGGCTGTTTGGGTTGGTTTTATTGCCCTTTTTGGTATTGCTACCGATGACGGTGTGTTAATAAGCACCTATATTAAACAAATTTTTGACAAAAAAACACCTGAAACAATTTCGGAGATTAGAGCTAATATTTTAGAAGCAGGGAAAAAGCGTGTCCGTCCGGCAATTATGACAACAGCAACAACCTTAATTGCTTTACTTCCTGTGCTTACTTCAACAGGAAAAGGCTCAGATATTATGGTACCTATGGCTGTTCCAATTTTTGGTGGAATGTTTATAGCAACTCTTACAATCTTTGTTGTTCCATTGCTTTATAGTATGTGGCAAGAACATTTATTTAAAAATAATTCACTTATTAAAAAGGAGCTTAGTAATGAAAAATAAGATAATAATAATCTCAATACTTCTAACATTAAGTGGTCAGTTGTTTGCACAAGATGTGTTAAATAAATATTTGGAAACAGCAGCAAAGAACAATCCTGCTCTTAAAGCAAAATTTAATGAGTATAACGCTAGTTTAGAAAAAGTTCCACAAGTTGGCACTTTACCCGACCCTCAATTAATATTTGGCTATTTTATAATGCCTGTTGAAACTAAAAATGGTCCACAACAAGCAAAAATTTCATTTTCCCAAATGTTTCCTTGGTTTGGAACATTAAATAGCAAAGAAAATGTTTTTATTAGTGCAGCAAAAGTTAAATACCAAAATTTTGAAGATGCTAAATCAAATCTATTTTTTGAAGTAAAATCAACTTATTACGATTTATATTTCATAAAAAAGGGAATAGATATTACCCTTGAAAACATCAAAATACTTGAAACTTTTAAGAGATTATCATTAATAAAAATTCAGGCAGGTAGAGCTTCGGGAGTTGATGAACTTAGGGTTGAATTAGAATTAAACGATTTAGAAAACAATTTAGCATTATTAAAAGACAATTGGTTTATTAATTCCGTAAAGTTTAATAATTTTCTAAATGTAGATAATCATAACGATATTCAAATACCTGAAACGCTTTGGATTGATGACTTGCAGTATTCAAAACAGGCTGTAATCGATAGCTTAAGCTTGAATAATCATCAACTTAAAAGTTTAGGTTTTTTGAAAGAAAGTTTTGCATTTAACGAGCATCTTAGCAAAAAACAAGGCTTACCTAAAATTATCTTGGGTGTTGATTATTCTGCTATTGGAAATGCGGGAACTTCTCCCGATGCAGGAAAAAATGCTTTTATGGTAAAGGTCGGGGTAACAATTCCTTTATATCGTAAAAAATATTCAGCAATGGTAAACGAAGCTGTAATTCAGCAACAAGTTATTGAAGATAAAAAACTGGATAAAGTCAATGTGTTGGAAACTTTGTTTGAGAAAGTTTACAGCAAATACACTGATGCTAATCGTAGAATTATTTTATTCGAAAAACAAAGCATACTGGCAAAAAGAGCAATTAAATTGCTTGAAAAAGAATATACAAATAGTGGTAAAAATTTTGAAGAAATCTTACGAATGGACAAAAGTGTTTTAAAGTATTCGTTAGAACTAGAAAAAGCTAGAGCCGATAAACAAGCATCTATTGCATTTATTAATTATTTAATGGGATATTAAAATTTAGAACAATGAAATCAAATATATTTAAAATCGAAAAAAGAGAACTTGTAATAATTACAGTTACTCTTTTGGTAGGAATTAGCTTAGGTAGTTTATTCTTTGGTTCATCTACAAATGAAAACAAAGGAGGACATAATCATTCTGAAACCGAAAATGTTAAACAAACAACTTGGACTTGCTCTATGCATCCACAAATAAAACAAAATAAACCTGGTGATTGTCCAATTTGCGGAATGGATTTAGTGCCAATAACATCAGCCGATAATGGCGTAGAAGCTGACCCAAATGAAATACAAATGACTGAAGGTGCAATGAAATTGGCAGAAATTCAAACATTTGTTGTCAAAAAAGGTGCTCCTGAAAAATCTGTGCATTTATTAGGAAAAGTAAAGCCCGACGAAAGAAATATTGCAGCTCTCACAGCTCGTTATGGAGGAAGAATTGATAAGTTATATGTGAATTATACCGGGCAAAATGTTAAAAAAGGTCAAAAATTAGCATCAATTTATTCACCTGAATTAAACATTGCTCAACAAGAATTATTAGATGCTGTAAAATATAAAGAAACTAACCCTTCGTTTTATAAAGCAACACGTAGCAAATTAAAATTATGGGAACTTACAGAATCACAAATTAATGCTATTGAGCAAAGCGAAGAACCAAGCATTTATTTTGATATTTTATCACCAATTTCCGGAACAATTACTCGCCGAGATGTTGCAATAGGCGATTATGTAAAAGAAGGAAATTCTTTGTTTGAGGTGATAGATCTAAGTCGTGTATGGATAATGTTCGATGCTTACGAAAGTGATTTGCCTTGGATAAAAATGGACGATGAAGTTTCATTTACACTTCAATCTTTACCAGGCAAAACATTTTCAGCAAAAGTGTCATATATCGACCCATTTATTGATGCGAATACAAGAGTTGCTAGGGTTAGGGTAGAAATGCAAAATTCAAATCTAAAATTCAAACCAGAAATGTTTGTTAACGGAATTTTAAAATCGAAAACAGCATTAAATTCACAAATGTTAGTTATACCAAAAACCTCAATACTCTGGACAGGAAAACGTTCTGTTGTATATGTAAAAATTCAAAATAGAGCAACACCATCATTTATTTACAGAAAAATTACATTAGGAGCAGAAAGCGGAAATTTTTACGTTGTTGCCAATGGATTAGAAGAAGGCGAAGAAATTGCATCAAACGGCGTGTTTAAAATTGATGCCTCGGCTCAACTTTTGAGCAAGCCAAGTATGATGAACCCAAGTGGAGCTAATATTTCTACCAGTCATAATCACGGAGAAACAAAAATGACAGATAAAGAAATGAAGACAATGGATGATGAAAAATCAAATATCTCATTTTCAAAAAATGTTGACATCAAATTTAAAACTCAACTTGGAACATTTGTAGTTGCTTATTTAAAAATGAAAGATGCCTTTGTTGAATCTGATGAAAAAAAAGTTGAAATAGAGGCTAAAAAACTTTTGACAGCATTAGATAAAGTTGATATAAAATTGCTAAAAGGCGGTGCTCATAACGAATGGATGAAGCTGTTAAAAATAATAAAGGAAAATATAAACGGTATTATTAGTATGAAAGGTATTGAAATGAAACGTAGTCATTTTAGTGTTGTCTCTAATAAAACTACTTATGCGATTGAAAAGTTTGGTATAAATTCAGATAATGTTATTTATTTGGAATTTTGCCCAATGGCATTTGATAATAAAGGCGGTTTTTGGATAAGTAAAGAAAAGGAAATTAAGAATCCTTATTTTGGTGATAAAATGCTAAAATGTGGTGAAGTAAAAAAGCAATTTAATAAATAGAAATATGAAGACAGTAGAAATTAAAATTGAAAATTCTATTGTCAAAATCATTTGTAAGTTGTGCAATAGGAAGAGTGTGTAAATAAATCAATTGTTTAATTTAATATTTAGAAAAAATGAAAAAATCAATTTTTAGTTTAGTAGTAATGTTCTTTATTGTAGGAACAATATCTGTTTTTGCTCAAAGCAAAACAGAAGAATTTAAAGTGTACGGTAATTGCGGAATGTGTGAAAATCGTATTGAAAATGCCGCAAAATCTGTCGATGGCGTAACAACGGCAGAGTGGAACAAAAAAACAAAAATGTTGAAAGTTTCTTATGACAAATATAAAGCAGATAATAATAAAATACAAAAAGCCATAGCCAAAGTAGGCCACGATACAGATATGCACAAAGCAGATGATAAAGTATATAATGCTTTGCCTGGATGTTGCAAATATGAGAGAAAAGCTGTTGATGATCACAAAAAAAAATAATCACCAACATTTATTGTCAAATTGTTTATATTTAAAAGCATTCATTATTTTATGGTATTAATGAATGCTTTTTATTTGGCAAATCTCTGTCTCTATCTCTTAGGAAACTATGCACCAAGAAAACTCTTGCATTAAGAAATTGCAGGCTTAAATTTATTCGGCTAAGCCTAAGGTAGCAATAATCAGTGATGCTATACCTTCCAAAAAACTTACAAAAAACAGCCCAAGCAAACACCTTTAAGTACAGTTCTGAGTTTTGCTAGGCGTAAAAAAAAATCCTGCAATGTGATTAGCTAAGCGCTTTTTGATAAAAAATCACAAACTTAGTATGTATAAAGACTGACTGATTAAAACTAAAAAATATCTGCATACAAAACAGATGAATAAAAAAAAACAGATTTGAAAGTTTAATTCCTCCCCTGCTATCGACAACATATTGTCTGTTTTTTCTCCGCACTTAAAACAACTTTTCGAAAAATCACAATACCAATTTTCTATCTTTTTTGCTTTTTTTTGCTAAATTTGTAAAAAATTAGTAAGCATATAGTGAATATAAGACACACTAGTGTGTCTTATTTAGGTGTTATGTGCAATGGCAAGAGACATTTCGTCAACTTAATAACCTAATATAAATGGAAAATAAATCTCAAAAGATTTTTACAA
>JADFUR010000041.1 GCA_015222055.1 Bacteroidota bacterium
TATGCGAACAGAACGATTAGAATGGAGAAAAGAACGAAAAGTTAGTCGCCTCGAATGGAAAATTGAAGTTGTGAAAAGGGAATTTTAGAAAAACCTTTTATGTATTATATTTTGCCATTTTAATTATTTTTAGATAGTTGTATAAAAACTAGAATAAATTAATAGATTTTGAATTCATTCTAAAAAATTGCAATTTTAAATTGTAGAGACTTGACATGTTTTCTATTATAATAACTATAATCGCTTTGTGTGGTTCGTTGTTTATTAGCACAAACTTGTCAAGTCTTTTCGGAGTGGATTCAATCTTGTATATTTAAAAAATTAAAATGAAAAAAATGTTTTTTTTATCAGCTGTCTTTTTTATATGCACAAGTTCTTTTTCTCAAAACAATATTCATGTTCACGATACAATTTGTTTTGAAAACCCTTATGAATATATTAAAATTGATACCTCATCACAAAATTTGTGGCAAATAGGGATTCCAAAAAAATCCTTTTTCGATTCTGCTTTTTCATTACCTAATGCTATTGTAACTGACACCATTAATTTCTATTCAATCAATAATTATTCGTATTTTGATTTACTAATTGGAGAATTTAACTATCAGGATTATTATTGGATAAGTTTTGGAGTTGAGATTAAACATAAATTTGATACAGATACACTTAACGATGGTTGCTATTTTACAATTTCTTTTGATAATGGCAAAACATGGGATAATGTAATAAATAATAATTATTCTTGTCTTAATCCAGATATTACAGGAATTAATCTATATAATTTAAATGACACTTTATTTAATGGAGAAAAAGGATTTTCGGGAAAATCAGATGCATGGCTTACAACAAGTTTTTATTGGTCGGCACAGGTAACAAAAAATCACGAACACAAGTTGAATGAAGACTCTGTTATTCTTAGATTTAATTTTATTAGCGATAGTATTCAAAATAACAAAGAAGGATGGATGATTGATAATATTAAGCTAATTTCTAATACAGACTTAGGAGATATAAAAACCGTGCAGAATTTTGGAAATATCAATATTTATCCTAATCCTTTTAGTTCAAATACAAAATTATACTTTAACAAATATTACAGAACAGTTGAATTAAATATCTATAATATTCAAGGACAATTAGTTGGAAGTCAAAAATATTTAAACAAAAAAACAATTAAAATAAATAAAAACAACTTAAAAACAGGAGTGTATTTTTTTAAGATAATTTTAGATGATATAATAATTGAAACTAGAAAAGTTATAGCTAAATAAACTACTTTAATAAATTTTTTATTGATATAAAAAACTCTCTTAGAAATATTTCTAAGAGAGTTTTTTTTTATTATCTAACAGTTTTTATATCTTCATTAAAATTTTCAACATTTTAATAGCACAATCAGAAATAACAGTACCAGGTCCAAAAATTGCTACAGCACCTGCTTTATAAAGAAAATCATAATCTT
This sequence comes from Bacteroidota bacterium, assembly GCA_015222055.1. Classification (GTDB taxonomy): domain Bacteria; phylum Bacteroidota; class Bacteroidia; order Bacteroidales; family B39-G9; genus B39-G9. Next base: position 1,463 of record JADFUR010000041.1, read on the forward strand.
GAGAAGGAATAACACCTCCAACAATAACAAGGATATCTTCTCTGCCTAATTTTTTAAGCTCAGCAATAACTTGAGGCACTAATGTTTTATGACCAGCAGCCAAGCTAGAAACGCCAATAATATGAACGTCATTTTCAACTGCTTCTTTAGCAGCTTCTGCCGGTGTTTGGAATAAAGGACCAATATCAACATCAAAACCTATATCGGCATAACCTGTTGCAACTACTTTAGCTCCACGGTCGTGACCATCTTGTCCCATTTTAGCCACCATTATTCGAGGTTGGCGACCCTCTTTCTTAGCAAACTCTTCACAAAGTTTACAAGCTTTTTTAAATTCATCATCATCTTTTGATTCTGATGAAAATACTCCTGAAATTGTTCTAATCACAGCTTTGTACCTCCCACATACTTTTTCGCAAGCATCAGAAATTTCACCTAGACTTGCACGTTTTTTTGCAGCATCAACAGCTAATTCAAGTAAATTTCCTTCACCTGTCTCTGCAGCTTTTGTTATTGCATTTAAAGCTTCTTGAACTTCTTTTTCGTTCCTCTCAGCTTTTAATTTTTTCAATCTTTTTAGTTGAGCATCTCGAACAGCAGTGTTATCAACCTCAAGAATATCAATTGGATCTTCATGATCTAATTTATATTTATTAATCCCAACAATTGTATCTTTCTTTGAATCAATACGTGCTTGTTTTCGTGCAGAAGCTTCTTCAATTCTCATTTTGGGAACACCTGTCTCAATAGCTTTTGCCATTCCTCCAAGTTTTTCTACCTCCTCAATTAACGTCCATGCTTTTTGTGCAATTTCGTTAGTTAATGTTTCAATATAATAAGAACCTGCCCAAGGATCAAGCGAACGACAAACATTGGTCTCTTCTTGTATATATATTTGTGTATTTCGAGCAATACGTGCAGAAAAATCTGTTGGTAAAGCAATTGCCTCGTCAAGGGCATTTGTATGTAACGATTGTGTATGTCCTAAAACTGCACCCATCGCCTCAACACATGTTCGTGTAATGTTATTATATGGATCTTGTTCGGTTAAACTCCATCCTGATGTTTGGCAGTGTGTACGTAATGCTAAAGATTTAGGATTTTTTGGATTGAATTTTTTTACAATTTTTGCCCATAACATACGAGCTGCTCTAAGCTTTGCTATTTCCATAAAATGGTTCATACCAATACCCCAGAAAAATGATAAACGAGGGGCAAAAGCATCTATATCAATACCGGCATTAACACCTGCTCTTAAATATTCTAAACCGTCGGCTAATGTATAAGCTAATTCAATATCAGCAGTACCTCCGGCTTCTTGCATATGATAACCCGAAATACTTATTGAATTGAACTTAGGCATTTTTTGCGATGTGAATTCAAAAATATCTGCAATAATTCGCATTGAAAATTCAGGTGGATAGATATAAGTATTTCTAACCATGAATTCCTTTAAAATATCGTTTTGAATAGTGCCTGCCATTTTTTCTAAAGGAACGCCTTGCTCTAATCCTGCAACAATATAAAATGCCAAAATAGGAAGAACAGCTCCGTTCATTGTCATAGAAACAGACATCTTATCCAAAGGAATTTGGTCGAAAAGAATTTTCATGTCAAGTATTGAATCAATAGCAACACCTGCTTTCCCAACATCCCCAACTACTCGCTCGTGATCAGAATCATATCCTCTGTGAGTTGCTAAGTCGAAAGCGACAGACAATCCTTTTTGTCCAGCAGCTAAATTTCTTCTATAAAAAGCATTCGATTCTTCAGCTGTTGAAAATCCTGCATATTGACGAATAGTCCATGGTCGCATAACATACATTGTTGAGTATGGACCTCTTAAATATGGTGGCAATCCAGCTGAATAATTAAGATGCTCCATGTTTAGCAAATCGTCTTTTGTGTAAATATTTTTTACAGCTATTTGTTCGGGTGTCATCCAATCTTTATCAATATGGTTTTGCTCATTCCATTCTTTATCTGACAATGATTGTTTTGATGACTTAAAATTTATATTTTTAAAATCTGGTCTCATTTTTTTGTTATTAAGTTATACTTCAAACTTTATACTTTCAACTTTGAACTTTAAACTATAGTATTCCTAATTCAGTTTGAAAATTATTTAATGATTCAAGAACATTCGTTTTAACATAAATAAAATGTTTAATTCCTTTTGATTTTAAATCATCAATTATTGCTTTAGGATAACCTGCAACAACAATTATGGCATTAGTTTTTAGTTTTTCGTAAATTTCAGCAACTATATTTGCATATTCATCATCTGAGCTACAAATAACAACTATATCAGCTTTATTTTTAACACATGCTTCAACACCTTCATCAACAGAAGAGAATCCATTATTATCAACAACATCGAAACCGGCACAAGCAAAAAAGTTACAAGCAAATTGAGCTCTTGCCTTTCGCATTCCTACGTTTCCAAAAGTAAACATAAATGCCTGAGGTCGTTTATTTATTTTTGAATAGCGATCTGTTTTAAATCTTAATTGCTCAAAACCCTGAGTCCCTCTGTAAGGTTTTAAAGTTTCAATAACAGCATCTTTTTCAGATAAATCTTTTCGATTTATTATTTCTGATGATCTTTCATTATCAATATGCTCATTAAAATTAGGGAATTGGTTTGTTCCTAAAAAATTTTCTTTTCTTGTTGCAATAGCAAGGTCGCGTTTTTGTGCAGTTTCATTAATTTTATTTTGAATAAAATTATTTTCTAAAGCTTTAATAAAACCACCTTGTTGCTCTGTTTCAACAAATAATTTCCAAGCATTTTCTGCAATTGAGTTAGTTAAATTTTCAATATAATATGAACCTGCCGAAGGGTCAACTATTTCGTCGAAATAACTTTCTTCTTTTATTATTATTTGTTGGTTGCGTGCAATACGTTCTGAAAAATCTGTTGTCTCTTCATAAATTGAATTGAAAGGATTAACTGTTAAAGAATCTGTTCCTCCAATAATCGACGACATGGTTTCTGTTGTTGAGCGAAGTATATTTACATAAGGATCGTAAACTGTTTTGTTCCATTCTGAAGTTGTAGAGTGAACATACATTTTTTCACTTTCCTCATTTTTAGAATTATATGCTTTCACAATATTAGCCCATAATAAACGAGCTGCTCTAATTTTTGCAATTTCTAAAAAATAATTTGAGCCAACTGCAAAATTAAATTTAACATGATTAGCTATTTCATCAACCGACAAACCTTTTTCAGTTAATTGAGATAAATATTCATTACCGGCAGCTAAACTAAAAGCTAACTCCTCAACAATTGATGAACCTGAATTGTTAAAATATTTTCCATTAACAGCTATTACTTTAAATTTTGGTACTTTTTGAGCTTCTTGAATAAGACTCTTATATTCATTAAACAATGCTTCTTTTGATTCCTGAAATTTCCCTTTCAAAGCGAAAGAACCTAAATCATCAAATTCTATTGAGCCTGAAACTTTTTTCAAATCAATATTTTTCGATTCAAACAAGCTGATCAAATTTTGTAATAATGAAAGCGAACACTTAGCACAAACAAAATTAATTTCAAATTTTTCAATATCAATGTTCTCCAACAAAACATTTAATTCGCTTTTTGTTGGTTCATTTTCGATAATAAAGCCTATTGATTGAGCTCCTTTATCTATATATGAAAGAGCTTTTTTATGAGCTTCATAAAAATTTTCAACTTTAATATCTTGACGAATCAACCAAGAATTTTTATTTTTATTACTACCTCTAACAAAAGGAAATTCGTCAGCATGAACATTCAGATAACTAATATCCTTAAGGTCTTCAGCTCGATAATAAGGTTTGATATTAAAACCATTATTAGTTTTCCATATTAATTTTCTTTCATAATCAGCTCCTTTAAGATCCACCTTAATTTTAGCTTCCCAATCTTCTGTTGAGACCGGCGGAAATTCTTCAAATAATTTTTTGTCTTTAGTACTTTCTGACATGATATATTTTTTTGTTTATGCTACAAAATTACTATCATTTAACATATTATCACATATAATTTATATGTTATTTGTCATGTTTTGTGTAATAAAAGTAAATTAATAAACGTTTTGCGAATTAAACTCTATGCATATTTATTATTATATGAAAAATCTAAAATTGTTTAATTCCTTTTATCTTTTTACTTTTATCATTTTACTTTTTACTTTTGACTTTTATCTTTAATATTAATCCTGTCTAAAAATACAAATAAATGAAAATAACACCAATATTAATTTTTTTATTAATTACCAATATCACCTTTGCCCAAACAAAAGTAACATCCTATTATAAAATAAAAAATGTTGCGGGTGAAACAGAAAACACAACAAACAAAAGTAGTGAAGGCTTTATGAAAAATGGTCTTGAACAAGGGCGATGGATATATTGGAGTAAAGAAGGCAAAAAAATTCAAGAAACAGATTTTAAAGACGGAGTTCTTAATGGGAAACTTATTTACTATTTCGCTAATGGAAATATTGAAAACGAAGGTGATTTTTTTAACGGTATCAAACATGGAAAATATTATGGTTGGCACAATAACGGAAAATTAGAAGAACAAGGATTTCATAAAAAAGGAATTAAAGATAGTTTGTGGACATACTGGGATAATGAAGGGAACAAAATAAAAGAAGAATATTATCATCCAAATAGACTAACTAAACTAATTAATTATTGGGATAAAAAAAGAAATAAAATAATTGATAATGGGAATGGAGACTATATTAGTTTTTACACAAATGGAAAAACAAAACAACAAGGACAGTATAGCGATGGTTTGAAAAATGGAGAATGGATTTATTGGTATATGAATGGTCAAAAAATGTCTTCTGAAAATTATTTAAACGGGGGGAATATTAAAACCTCAACATCATGGTATGAAGACGGTAAATTAAAAAGTAAATTAAATTATGAAAACGGAGAAAACACAGTCTGGTTTCACAGTGGTCAAAAAAATATGCAGGGCACTTTGGAAAACAAGCAAAGACAAGTATTGTGGTCGTTTTGGTTTGAGGATGGTAAGCTTCGAAGTACAATAAATTATGAAAACGGAAAAATTAACGGAGTGAAAACTAATTGGTTTGCAAATGGAAATAAAGAACAAGAAATAAATTTCACAAATAATAAAAAAACCGGCTCAGCTAAATGGTGGCGACAAGATGGCAAAATTGATATTGAAGGGAATTTTGTTAATGACACTCAAGACGGTAAATGGACTTATTGGCGAACAGATGGTATTAAAGGGAATGAAGGATTTTACGAAAATGGTAAAATGATTGGGGAATGGACTTTTTGGTATGGCAATGGAGAAATTTGGAAAAAAGCTAATTATAAAAATGGATATAAAAATGGTGAATGGATAGTATATTATGAAAACAAACAGATATTTCATAAAGGAAATTTCGTAAAAGGAAAAGAAAACGGTGAATGGACTTCTTGGTATGAAAACGGGAACAAAGAGTTGCAAGGAACATTTAATTTAGCTAAGATGACGGGGTTATGGCAAGCATGGTCAGAAGACGGAAAACCAAAATATAAAATTGAATATACTGATGACAAAAAAAATGGATTAGCCGCCTATTGGTTTGAAAATGGAAATAAGCGAAAAGAAGAAAATTTCAAAATGGGTGTTCATAATGGTCCATATAAAACTTGGTTAGAGACAGGTCAATTAATTATTTCGGGAAATTATATTAACGGTAAAAAAAATGATGAGTGGACATATTTTGACAAGTACGGAAAAAAAATGCGTCAAGAATTTTACAAAAATGATGTGCCAGATGGCAAATGGATTACTTGGTATAAAGTTGGCAGTTTACGAAGCGAGACAAATTATAAAGCAGGTTATAAAAATGGGATTGACAAAATTTTTACTATTGATGGTAAAATTCTTTTAGAAACAGTTTATAAAAAAGGGAAGTTAGTTAAAATAAAAACAGATAACAGAAATAAACTCAAGAAATAAATTCAGAACTTACAAAAAAATATTAACCACAAAGAGCACCAAGAAGTCACAAAGGACACAAATTCATAGTGGATTGAGTTCAGACTTTTGTGTTACTTGTGGTTTGAAAATAACGATTTTAATACGATGTGTTTGGCATTTAAAGTCTCCAATTTTTAATTTACTACTTGTTTATTTATCCCTATCATCTTCATTTTTAACACTATCTGTCAGACACACTATATTTTTTGTTAAGTGTTGTTAATCAAATAATTCTGCCGGATTAATTTTAAATTGTAACATTTGTGCAGTTTTCCGACCACCATCTCCTCCTTTTCTTTGCATTGTAATATTTCCAATTTTGACATTACCTTGCTTTGTTATTATTACCTCACCATTACCAAAATGATTAATTACAATATTTATAGGTTTTAATATCCATTTTGCATTTTGTTCAATTTTTAGAGCAACAAGCATCCATTCTGCTGAAAATTTACCTCTACCTTTTATTATGTCATTTACAATCAAAGATTTATTTTCTTTAATCCAATTAATTAAAACATCTTGATTTTTCTTACTAAATTCATTTACAAAAGTTCGCCTTTCGTCTTTTGGATTTATTATTGTAGGTTTTATTTCACCTGTATATTTTTTTAATAGTTTAGTAATATCATCAGGTATAGCCCACATTTCAACATATTTATCAACCCATCTCTTATCTATCTGATTAAACCCTTTTAAATTACTAACTAATTTAACTTGTAGGTTTTCGACATCTATTGCTTTTTTTAGTTTAATACTCACTTGAACTTGAACATCTGTTTTATAGCCTGATAATACTATTGCTTCAACATATTCAATTTCTGAGAGTTTAAACCCCATCACTTTCAACCATATCTTAGCCTCATCATCTTTTCCCCAATTATTAAATTTGAAAACTATATCCTTCTCGTTCTTGAATCCATTTTTTGCCGTTTCTGAACCTAATTTCTGTTCTTTGTTCATTACTTTCAATTGTTTTAATAATTTCTTTTGTTATGTATTGTAATACATTTATTGAAACACTATTTCCAAATTGTTTATGTGCTTCTGAAATACTTTTCGGAAAAATAAAACTTTCAGGGTAACCTTGCAATCTTGCACATTCTCTTGGCGATAATTTTCTTAACTTATTACCAATTTTATAAATCCCAGTTTTAGAACCAACTCCACCACCATAGGCTGATAATGTTATTGAATGCCCTAATGTATGATAAATTCTTTCGCCTTGCCCTCCTTTATTAACTTTCCCTATTTGAATTGGTTTATTAAGTAAATTTATTTCACCAAAAATATTTCTTATTGGATTATATTCTTTATAAAATTCGACATCTGTTCTTTCTATAATTTTACCATCTTTTGGATTATTCTCTAAAACATCTGTTAAAGCAGAAATTAATTTTAATGAAGGATATGTAAAAAAGGTATTTTTGAAATCTAAATTATTAAATGCAACAATGTAAACACGCTCCCTATTTTGTGGCAATCCAAAATTACTCGTATTTAAAACCTTATAATAAACTGTATAATTCATTTTATTTAAAGTCTCAATTACAACTTTCAAGGTTCTCCCATTATCGTGTTTTGCAAAATTCTTTACATTTTCCAAAAATAATATTTTGGGTCTATGATAATTTACAATTCTTACAATATCAAAAAATAAAGTTCCACGTGTATCTTCAAATCCTTTTTGCTTTCCCGATATAGAGAATGATTGACAAGGAAATCCTCCACACAAAATATCGTGTTTGGGAATATCCTCTTCTTTAATTTTTGTTATATCTCCAAAAGGTTTTAAATTGTGATTTGTTTCATAAATATCAGATGCTTTTTGGTCTATTTCAGATGCAAATACACATTCTGCACCAAAAGATTTTAATGCATAATGGAAACCACCTATTCCAGCAAATAAGTCAATGAATTTATATTTCTTTAATTTTTTTTCTATCTCTTTTATTTCTATCATTCGTTATTAATTATTAAATAAAAATACGAAACATTTTCCTGCTTTAATAATTTTCTTTCGATGCTGTTTTTTTTATCTTACTGATTACACCTAACGATTGGCGGCTATGGTGCGTGCCGCATTTTTACTACTTATTTTTTTGATTTGCACCATCCTCAAATTTACAATTATCTTTCTTAATACCAACTAATTGCGGCATGCACTATGAGCCGCTGTTGGTGGTAGTTATTTTTTGACTACAAAGAAAATTAAATCAGACATATCACTTAGACTACTATTTGATGAATTTATTAACAATTTAGGTCTACTTACAATTTTATTCTCTTCAATCAATTTCATTAAATCCCACATAAATTCATGATAAAAAATTATCAATGCTGTTTCTTCATCTATAAAAGAATACTTATTAACTATTTCAGAAATTGAAACTTCTTTTAAAAATTCATTTGAAAGTTTCTTTGATAGAACAGTAGCCAATTCAAATATTCTATTGTCACTATTCTCAACAATGATTGGAACCTGAACAATTCCATTATTGTCAAATAATGAGTAA
>JADFUR010000042.1 GCA_015222055.1 Bacteroidota bacterium
TCCTAAAAGTAATTGATGACAGGGAAAGCATGTATGATACTTGGAATGAATGGCACAAAAGCATTTCTTAAAATTAAAAAGGATTTGATATCGCTAGGATTTGAAGTTACAGATATTGAAATAAATTTAGACGAACTAATAAAATATTGTAAAATTAGGGGAATTAAAAAAGATGGGAAAGCACGCTCTCAGTTTGTACAAGACAAATAGTAAATGACAAAAATTATAATAAAAGATTAAGCAAATCAGGAGGCAATTGGAAAACATTTGCAATCAAAATGAATTATATATTCTTGCAAACTGACAATTATGCCCGAAAAATAAATTTCTGTTTCGCATGGCAACCACGTTTTTACGACCACATAATTCATAATGATGAATTTTTTTGCTAAAACCTTGCAAAATGGACTAATGATAAATTTTTTGACACAAAATTGCAGTTTGAACAAATCTCTTACTACACCCTCAATGTATAAACACACTTATACCAAATGCTTAAAATTTATTAATATTCAATAAAATTGATAATCTAATTCTTTTATAATAATTTTATTCATAACTTGTATCAATCCTTAAGTTATCTAGCAAGCTTAACGCATTTATAGCGTATGTTAACATAATGGCATTTTAAAATAAACGTATGAATAAACTAATTTTATTATTTGCAATACTTATAGTAACTCTTAAAACCAATTCACAAGAGATATCACAAATTAAATTGAATTGCGATAAGAAACAATCGAGCATTTCTTATTCAATGAGCCACCCATTACATTCATGGACAGGTATATGTAAAGATTTGAAATCAGTTATTTTAACCGATGCAAATAGAACCATAATAAACCATGTAGATGTTGTAATAAAAATCTCATCATTTGATAGTAAAGATGTCAATAGGGATTTTAAAGTAATAAAACTAACTGAGGCAAATATATATCCGGATGTAAGTTTTTCGAGCAATTCAATTACTCAAGTCGGTGATAGCCTTGCAGTAACAGGGATTTTAATATTTCATGGACAAAGCCAGACAATTTCATTTGTAGCTCATAAAAATAAAATAAATAACAAACTAGAAGTTACAGGTAATTTTGTTGTAAAAATGACCCAATTTAATATTGATCCACCAAAATTGATGTGGGTGCCAACTGAAGATGAAATACCAATTAAATTTAAAGTTGTTTATTAACATAAGTTCAATCTAATATATTATCACTGCTTCAATTATTTTTTTTAAAAACAAAACCAAAAAAAGATTTTTCAACTCATCCAAATTTTGTAAATTTACAACTCTATTAAAAAACTGTATTTAAAACAATGCCTTTTTTGCTACATTCCTATAACAAAAAACCAACTTTTCTTACAGCTTTAAAATTTTCGCCTCTAATATAGAGACAAAAACAAATATTACTATAATAGAAATAAACGGAATTGAGTGGGTATTTAATTGTTTTAAGTAAGGCGAATGGTAACTAATTTTCGAAAAAATATAAATAAAGATAAAAAGAAATGTCTTTTTATTATTTTATTATTATTTGTATGGTTCTCATTAGATATGACAGGTTTTTCTTTTGCAAATATTACACTTGTTGAATCTGCATGGAATCAAGTTGATGGATTGTGGTGGCTAATCTTTTTAACATTATTTATTCTTTTTATATTTAAAGAAAAATTTGGCAAATACTTACTCTCTATTTTTATTTTAATGTGGATAATAATTCAATTTAATTGCCATTGGTATCATACTATTTTTGGCACTTCAGTAGAAAAAATAAATTCATATAATCAATATTTTAGAAATACATTACATGTAATTTCATCTTCTGAAAAGATACTAATTCCAGATCTTTACCATATAATATTGCATTTATTAATTTTAATATCATTAATTATCTTAATTAGATATATTATATATTCACTCATAAAAAAGAATAAAAAATTATAGGAATAATATTGATACATATTTAAGATAAACTAAATTTTATCTTAAATCTAAATATATATAATATGATTATTATTAAGAAATTACTAGACTGAAAAATATTGTAACATTTTCGTCCAACTTATAACAAAAAATTATAAAACATGAGGGTCTTATTGGTATTCTGACAATTCTAGTTTTTTTTAACTTATGGTTTAGGTGGATAAGGAAACATGACGGAAATTTTGAACGTTTCATACTTGAGGAACTTTATGTGTTATAGCAATACAATATTGAATTCAAGGATGAATTATAAAGTAATAAGCAAAAAATAAGATTAATGACAAATGAAATAAAAATACACGAACGAAAATTATTTGAAAATATTGATTATTCAGAAAAAACGTTAAGAGACAGAGAATTTTATAAATGTAAATTTGTGGGATGTAGCTTTTCAAAAAGCGACCTTATTGGTAACAGTTTTGAAGATTGTACTTTTGATAAATGCGATTTTTCGATGGCGAAAATTAAAGGAGCAGGTTTTTTGAATGCAAATTTTAAAGAGTGTAAAATTTTAGGAGTTGATTTTTCGGAATGCAACAAATTTATGTTCTCTTTTTCATTTTACAATTGTTTTTTGGATTATTCTACGTTTTTTGGAACAAAATTGATGAAAACAAAATTCGAGAAATGCTCTTTAAAAGAGACTGATTTTTCGGAAGTGAATTTATCTGCTTCAATATTTTTTGATTGTGACTTAACTGGAGCAAGATTTTTAAATACCAATCTGGAAAAAGTGAATTTTAGAACGGCAAATAACTATTCGATTGACCCTGAATTTAATAAATTAAAAAAAGCAAAATTTTCAGCATTCAATCTTGAAGGCTTACTTTATAAATACCAATTAGATATTGATTATAACGATTAAACCAAAATTTAGAGTAATCTACGAACGCACAATAATGTATAAAAATAATAACCGATACAGTAGTAAATTTCCTCGCTGCTCAGCTAAGCGGAGTCTCCAACTACGCTTTTTAATGAACCCAGCTTCTTAAAAACAAAACCAAAAAAATATTTTTCAACTCATACAAATTTTGTAAATTTTCAACTGTAATAAAAAACTGTATTTAAAACAATGCCTTTTTTGCTACATTTGTTATAACAAAAAACCAATTTTTCTTACAGCTTTTAAATTTTTGTCTCTAATATTAAACAAAAATAAATATTACTATAATGGAAATAAACGGAATTGGGTGGGTGTTTAATTGTTGTGGCTAATTTTAGGATTTGATATTTCCTACATAGGAACTTTCGTAAAATATTGAAACGGAAATTATCTAATTCTCCATTTAGCTCTTTTTTGCAAATTTATAATGAGGTAAGAAAATATAAATAATTTAAATCCAATAACTGATTTTTTCGCTAGCAAGAATAAAAAAACTAATTTTATTATAAAATTAGTTTGATTCTGTTTGTTTTAAATTTACTTGATTTATTAACAAGTTGGCAGGGGGTTTATTGTATTGAAATACAGTGGTAAAATAAATATATTCGTCAAATAAACTGTTAATATTTTGCTTATTTTAAAAATTTGCCTTTAATTTGTAACAGAAATAAAAAATTATTACTAATTCATATATTATGGAAACAAACCAATTACTCAGCCGAAATTTAAAAAAACTGCGAGAAAAATTTACATACACGCAAGCCTTCGTTGCAGATTATTTGGGTATTACCGCGCCTGCGGTGAACCAGTATGAAAACGATGCTCGTTCTATTCCTGAGAATGTGATAGAAAAATTAGCCCTTTTATATAATGTGGAGGAATTTGACTTGTATGAAGACGACCCAGAAAAACAAAATTTGCTTACTTCTTTTGCCTTTCGTGCCGATGAAATAATCGCAGAAGACATGGTTACTATTAGTAGATTTAAAAAAATTATTACAAATTACATTAATATGTCATCAGCTTTGATAAATGGATAAAAGAGAAAAAAAATTAGAACAGTACGCAGCTGAATTTCGCCGTAAAAATGGTTTAAGCTCTACAGAAGCTATCCGTTTAAAAAGTCTGCTTTTAAAAAACAATATTCTTACCGTATTTCTCCCATTAAAAGGCGACTTGTCTGGAATGGCAGTTAAAACGAATGGTAATAATGTTGCTAAATATTTTATTTTGATTAATGCTAATCACACTATTGGTCGTCAGCATTTTACTATTTGTCACGAACTATATCACCTTTATTATCAGGAAGACTTTACTGCTGAGAAAAGTCAGGCAGGTAAATTTGATAAAAAAGGTGACCCTGAAGAATATAACGCAGATGTTTTCGCTAGCCATCTTCTGCTTCCTGAAAATGGAGTGTATGAAATAATTCCTAAACAAGAATGGAGAAAGAATAAAATAACATTACCTACTGTTTTAAAAATAGAGCATTATTATAGTTGCTCTCGTAATGCTTTGCTTAAACGTTTATTAAAGATGGGGATAATAGACTTTAGTAGGTATCAAGAATTTAATTGCAATAAAATTAAGAATGCTCTTTTGTATGGTTACAATGAAGATTTATATAAACCGGGAAATAATGGACAGATTATCGGTAATTATGGTGAGATGGCTAAAGATTTATATGATAAAGGAATGGTCTCAGAAAGTGCTTATTTTTCATTACTTGAAGATATTGGTATAGATTTATCCGATTTCGATGAAAAGGAGGACTATGAGTAATTCAAACTTAATTATCTTAGTTGATGCTGATGTAATATCACATTTTATTGCCGCTGGAGAATTGTTCGAACTGCCCAATATCTTAAAACCACATACAGTGACTGTTCTTGAAAATGTTTATAAAGAAGTTGCTCGTATTAAGTCTAGGAAAACATATTTAGATAATTTAGTTTACCTTTTAAAAACCATTACAGTGATTCCATTTCCGATAAAAAATTTGGATATAAAACGTGAGTATGCTCTTATAAAGAAAAATAATCCACTAATTGGAGAAGGAGAGAGAGCTTGTATGGCGGTTGCAAAATGCAAAAAAAATGTTATCGCTAGTAGTAACTTCAAGGATATTATCCCATACTGCGTGACTAACAAAATACTTTATTTAGGAACTCTTGATATTTTGTCTATTGCATTGCAAAAAGAAATATTTGACATTGCAAGATGTGATAATTTTATAAAAATAACACGAAAAACAAACTCAGCACGATACCCTAAACATGTTAACTCAATACTTGACTATAAACCAAAAGATGTAAGTTTTATTTAATCAAGATATTTTGAGAAGTATAATTATAAGAATCTATTTTCTCCGTGAATAAAATAGGCTAGAGTATAATTGAAAATATTTATCTAAATATTTGAATGTCTTTTTCAAATTAACCAGATAAAGGTGTTACCCCAGATAAGAGTAATCTCTAACTAAGTTTTTAAATGCACTCAACTTCTTAAAAACAAAACCAAAAAAATATTTTTCAACTCATACAAA
>JADFUR010000043.1 GCA_015222055.1 Bacteroidota bacterium
TAAAGTTAATAGAGAAACAATAAAAAGAGATTTACATTATTTACAAGAAAATAATATTATAAAACGTATAGGCAGTAAAAAAATAGGACGATGCGAAATTGTTAATTAGGAATTAGGAATAAATAAACAATAATCAATCAACAATTACTAATAACCAATTACATGTAATCCATTACTTAAAAACCAACAAAAAATAGTATTGCATTACATAATTTCATATATTTACAAATAAAAAATTATGCAAAGATTATATGAAATAAGCAATAAACTAATAAATAAAGTAAAGACTGATTTTAAAAGAAGCTTATATACTGAAATTGATTGGCAACAGCGTTTAATAGAAATTACAGGTTCGCGTGGTGTAGGGAAAACAACTATGATGCTGCAAAAAGCAAAAGAGTTATTTGAGAAAAATTCGCCGGCAGTTATTTATATTTCACTTGACGATGCTTATTTTTTTAACAATAGCATTATTGAGACTGCAGAACAGTTTCAAAAATATGGCGGGAAATATATGTTTATAGACGAAGTTCATAAATACCCTGCAAAGTACAAAACTTATGACTGGTCTGCCGAACTAAAAAATATTTACGATAGATATCCCGAATTATCAATTACTTATACCGGTTCATCTATTATTGAATTATATAAAGGACATGGAGACCTTAGCCGTCGCAAAAGCTCTTATAAACTTAACGGCATGTCTTTTAGAGAATATCTTTATATGAATAATACATTAAAAATACCAACAATTACATTACAAGATGTTATTAATAAGAATTCAACAATTTCTGCCACCATTTCTAATAAAATAAAAATATTACCACATTTTAAAAATTATTTGTCAACAGGATATTATCCTTTTTATAATGAAAATCCAGAACAATATAACCAACGAATAAAAAATATTATTAATGTTATATTAGAAGTTGACATACCCTCAATTGCAGAAATAAATTACGACACAACAGGAAAAATAAAAACAATGCTTGCTGTTTTAAGCACATCTGTTCCCTATACTCCTAATCTGACTAAATTGTCTGATAGTTTACAAATTGCAGATTTAAGAACAATGTATAAGTATTTCTATTTTCTTGAAAAAGCAGAATTGATAACTTTATTGAATTCTAATACAAAAGCCAACAAATTATTTCAAAAACCCGAAAAAATATATTTGAATAATACAAATTTAATAAATGTGATAAGTCCCGAAAAAAAAGAAACTGGAACAATAAGAGAAACATTTTTCCTTAATCAGTTAAAATATTTACATGAAATAAATTATCCAAAAAAAGCTGACTTTATTATTAATAACGAATATATTTTTGAGATTGGTGGAAAAAATAAAACAGGAAAACAAATCGAAAATATTGAAAATTTATATATAGTGCAAGATGATATTGAAATTGGTTTTGCAAACAAAATACCTTTATGGCTATTTGGATTTTTGTATTAATTACCAATTACCAATCACCAATCACAAATTAATAAACAATAAATAATAATCAATCAACAACCAATCTCTAATAAAAAAAAGAAAATAAAATTGAATTTAAAGGAAGCAAAAAAACCGGTGGTTACATTATTAAAGAATTAGAAATAAAATAATTAGTGAAATTAGTGTCCAACAAAAGATAATTAATAATTAACAATTATTTCCCCAATGACCAAACTAAAAATAATACAATTACCCAAAATACTCGACGACCGTGGCAACCTTACTTTTATCGAAAGCGAAAAGCATATTCCTTTTAAGATTAAAAGGGCTTATTGGATTTATTACGCAGAATTTAGCAAAGACAAATTAAAAATACTCAAATAAAATAAACATGACTCGAAAAATATTAGTCACAGGCACAGCAGGCTTTATTGGGTTTCACATTGCCAAATATTTAATTTCTCGAGGCGATGAAGTTGTAGGACTCGATAATATAAATGACTACTATGATATAAACTTAAAATTTGCCAGGATTAAAGAAACTGGCATAAATAAGGAAAATGTTGAATGGAATAAAATAGCACAAAGCACAAAATATCCCAACTATAAATTTATACGTCTTAATCTTGAAGACCGTGAAGATATTATGCAACTCTTTAGAAAAGAAAAATTCGATAAAGTCGTACACCTTGCAGCACAAGCAGGTGTGCGTTATAGCATTGACAATCCTTTTGCATATATTAACAGTAATCTAGTTGGTTTTGTGAATATCAATGAAGCATGCAGACACAATAATATTAAGCATTTTGTTTTTGCTTCTAGCTCTTCTGTTTACGGTAATAATACCAAAATGCCTTTATCGACTTCAGATAATGTTGACCATCCAATAAGTCTGTATGCAGCCACCAAAAAATCAAATGAATTGATAGCCTACACATATAGCCATTTATACAATTTAGCAACAACAGGCTTAAGATTTTTTACTGTTTATGGTCCTTGGGCTCGACCGGATATGGCATTATCACTATTTACAAAAGCAATATTAAACAATAAACCCATAAATGTTTTCAACCATGGTAATATGTTTCGTGATTTTACTTATATTGATGATATTGTTGAAGGTGTTATACGGGTGCTTGATAATCCACCTAAAAACAATAATATTTCAGCCTCATCTAAATCTCATACAGCCAAATATAAAATTTATAATATAGGAAATTCTTCTCCTGTAAAACTTATAGATTTTATTAAAGAAATAGAAAAAGCTTTACACAAAAAAGCAAAAATTAATATGATGGAAATGCAAGCTGGAGACGTAGAAAAAACATACGCCGACATAACAGAATTAATTAACGACTTTGATTATAAGCCAAACACTTCTATCGAATTTGGAATAAAAAAATTTGTTGAATGGTATAAATCTTTCTATTTTGTTAAATAACATTAAAACGATGACTATGAACTCAATGATGTATTTTTGTATGAACTGGAGCTAAGCAAACCCAATTATTTTTTAGGAATCAATGCTTCATCTTTTGGAAATGCAGTTGGCGATATTATAAAAAAATGAGAAGAGATTTTAATTAAACAAAACCGGAAAGAAATTATTCGCATCTTAAATAACTTGGCAGAAAAATATAATGTGCCGATAATTTTATCTACTCATTCTCGAACAAAAAACAGATTAAATAAAATTGACGAAATAAAACTGGACAAGAGAATACAATTTTTAAAACCTTTTGGTCTATTCAATTATGTAAACTTACAAATGAATGCTTTATGTACAATTTCTGATAGTGGAACAATAAGTGAGGAAAGTGCAATTCTTTCGTTCCCTGCTATTAGTTTACGACAAAGCATGGGAATACCCGAAGCACAAGATGCCGGAATTATTATTCTTACAGGCTTTGCCCCCTCTGTTGTTTTAAACTCTGTAGATACTGTAGTTGATGAATTTAAAAATGGAGGGTACAAAAAAATTGCCGATGATTATTGTGTTAAAAACACCTCGTGGAGAGTGCTTAAACTTATTTTGGGAAACACGAAATTAAGTAATAAGTGGTGGGAAATAAATGAATAAAGTGATTAATGATAAATAATAATAACAACTCAATGCCTTCTAATAATAAGCGAATAGCTAAAAATACCTTAATGCTCTATTTTAGAATGTTTATTACAATGGTTGTAAGTCTTTATACTTCTCGTATTGTATTAAATACTCTTGGAATTGAAGACTTTGGGATTTATAATATTGTTGGAAGCGTTGTAGTATTATTTTCATTTCTCAATAGTGCAATGTCGGGTGCGACACAACGATTTCTTAATTTTGAATTAGGGAAAAAAGACTTTAATCAATTAAGTAAAGTTTTTAGTGCCAGTCTTTCTGTTCATATCCTTATTGCACTCATCATTTTATTATTATCTGAAACAATTGGTTTGTGGTTCATGAATACGCAACTAAATTTACCACAAGAAAGAATGTATGCAGCAAAATGGGTTTATCAGTTTACAATTATCACATTTATAATTGGCGTAATTAAGGTTCCATATAATGCATCAATTATAGCCCATGAAAGAATGTCTTTTTATGCCTATATTAGCATCATTGAGGTTTTTTTAAAACTTGTAATTGTATTTATTCTTCAATTATACGGGGAAGATAAACTTATATTTTATGCACTTTTAATAAGCGTGGTAACCTTAGTGATTTTCGTCGTGTTTATTATTTATTGTCATCAAAAATTCGATTCAACACACTATCATTTCTTTATTGATAAAAATTTGTATAAACAACTTTTAAGTTTCTCCGGATGGAGCTTATTCGGTAGTGTTGCCAATGTTGGTAAGATACAAATTATAAATATTTTTTTAAATATATTTTGCGGGGTTACTGTTAACGCAGCAAGGGGGATTGCAAATCAGGTAAGCAATGCTTTAAATAATTTTGTGTCTAATTTTCAAATTGCTTTTAATCCTCAAATTGTAAAATCTTATGCGGCAAATGAAAAAACAAATTTTTTAAAATTAATCTTTCAAACTTCAAAATTCTCCTGTTTTTTATTGTTTTTTTTGTCTTTACCGGTTTTAATTAATACAGAGTACATACTAAAATTGTGGTTAAAAATTGTACCTGAATATACTGCTGAATTTTGTCAGCTAACTATTATATATCTTTTAATTGAATCTATTTCCGGACCACTATGGATGTCTGTTCAGGCAACCGGAAAAATAAAAAATTATCAAATAGTTATTAGTAGTGTCCTTTTGTTGAATATACCTATTTCATATATTCTACTTAAATATAATTTTGCACCATATTCTGTTATGTGGGGTAATATTGGAATTAGTATAATAGCTTTAATAATTAGAATAATATTTTTAAAAAAATTAGTCAAATTCCCAACAATTAATTTCATAAATGATGTTTTATTTCGTATTATTATAGTAACTATTTTTTCTATTCCATTACCCCTTATAATTAATCATTTTTTAAATTCTGATTTGTTAAGCTTAATTATTACTACTATAGTAGCTTTTATATCCGTTTCTGTTACCATTTATTATATTGGTTTAAAGAAAGAAGAAAGACTTTTTGTTATTAATGAATTAAGATCATTTTTCAAAAGAGAATAAAAAATATTCTATATAATATCATACAATTTTCAATTAAAAATAAAATAATAAGATGCACATTATTAAAAAAACGCTAAAGTTCTTTTTAAGACCTTCTTATAGATTTTCTATAAAGAAAATTAAACAATTACATATAAAAAAAGAGACCTCCAGATTAAGAAAAATTAAAAAAGACACAAGCAAGTTAAAGATTTTTTATTTTGGAATAACAGAACACTCCAATTTAGGTGATTTGGCTCAATACTATTGTATACAAAAATGGTTAAAAGAAAATTATCCGCAATATGAAATATTTGAATTTGAATCAACAACGGTTATTGATTCTCGTTTTAATTTCATTGAAAAATTACATAAAATTTTGAATAAAAATGATATAATATTTTTCCAAAGCGGATATACAACTCAAGATTTAGGAGGAAATCATGAATATATGCATCGTCTGATTATTGATAATATCCCTAATTCACGAATTGTATTTATGCCGCAAACTATTTTTTTTAGAGAAGAAAAGAATAAACGAATAACATCACAAAGCTATAATCAAGGAAAAAGAACTTTGTTTTTAGCAAGAGATCGTGTTTCTTATGAAATGGCTTTAAAAATGTTTCCAAAAATAAATGTTAAACTTTTTCCTGATATTGTTACATCATTAATTGGGCATTTTAAATTTTCAAAAAGAGAAGATAAAGTTTTGTTTTGTTGTAGAAATGATTCTGAAAAATTATACTCTAATGAACAAATCGCTCAACTACGACAAAAAGTTGAAAAAATAATGCCCACCGAAATTGGAGATACAACAATAAAGGTAAACTATAAAAAAATAAGAAAAAACTTACAATATTACATTGAAAAAGAAATTGAAACCTTTTCGCAATATAGATTAATAATTACTGATAGATATCACGGAAACATATTTGCTTTAGCCGCTAATACTCCGGTTATTATTCTGAAAACAACAGATCATAAAGTAATAACTGGTGCTGAATGGTTTAAGGGTGTTTACGACGATTATGTTTACCTCGCAGATTCTTTGGAAGATGCTTTTGAATTATCAAAAACTATTTTAAACAAAAAAGATTTTTCTTATTCACTCAATCCTTTCTTTGATAAAGAATATTATAGTAAACTTAGAAAGGTAATAGAAAAAACAATATGATAATTTGCGATAAAGAATTGTGTACAGGTTGTCAAGCTTGCGTTTCTGTTTGCCCGCAATCTGCCATAACAATGCAAGCTGATAAGAAAGGATTTTTACGACCAATAATTAACGACCAACTCTGTAATAATTGTGGTTTCTGCATTAAATCTTGTCCTATAAATATTAATTATAAAAAAGATGAAAAACAAGAAAAAATTGTTTATGCCGCATGGAATAAAAACTCTAAAATAAGAAAAAGAAGTTCCTCCGGTGGTGTTTTTACAGTAATTGCAAATTACATTTTAGATAAAAACGGGGTGGTTTTTGGAGCACGATGGACAAACGATTATATGGCAGTTGTCCATGATTATTGCGAAACAAAAGAAGGCCTATCTGTTTTCCAGGGGTCAAAATACGTTCAAAGTAATATCGGAGATAATTATAAAAAAGCAAAAAACTTTTTAGAAAACAATCGATTCGTTTTATTTTCAGGCACTCCTTGTCAGATAGCTGGATTAAAATCATATTTAAAAAAACCATATCCAAATTTATTAACTATTGACTTGGTTTGCCATGGAGTTCCGTCTTCTAAAGTATGGAAAGATTATGCAACATACATGGAGGAAAAACATAACGATAAAATAACAAATGTTCAACTTAAATACAAAAAACCCTCGTGGCTATCTAGCAGTATAAAAATAACATTTAAAGATTCCCCTACATATTTGGAAAGTGTTTTTACAAATCCATATTACTTAGGATTTGTAAAAAATTTTTACTTACGAGATTCTTGTTATAAATGTAAATTTTCCAATATCAATCGCCAAGGCGATATTACATTGGGCGATTTTTGGGGATATCAACCTTATTCATTGAAATTTATTGGATATAATAAAGGTGTGTCTCTCATTATTATCAACAATAATTCTGGGAATACAATTTTTAATTCCGTATCCAAAAATCTTGTGTTTGAAAAGAGCACTATTGAAAAAGCAATCAGAGGAAATTTAAACTTAAAGGAACCACAAAAAAAACATGAAGCATCAAAAGACTTTTGGAAAGAATATATAAAAACATCAAATTTTATATATTCTATTAAAAGTTACATTAAGCAGAACTGTCAAAAAACGAATTCGTTTTTTAATAAATTGAGAAGATATAAATATATTCTTCCTATATGGTTTGTTAAATTTATAAAAAAAATTAAAAAATAATATGAAAGTACTTTGGTTCTCTAATACACCATCCTTAGCTCAAAAAAAATTAAAAAACGTAACAACTGGTGGAGGCTGGATAGAATCGCTTGAAAAAAATATTAAAAAAGATAAAAACATACAACTTGCGGTTGCCTATCATTGGGGTAATAAAAGCCCAAAAAAAATTTCATATAATGACACAACTTACTATACTTTCCCAGCAAAATCAACAAGAATTAAAAATTTAGTTAATAATGTTTTTTTTAGGATTGAACCATTATCAAACATTAATTATTACTTAGAAGTAATAAAAGATTTTAAACCGGACATTATCCAAATTTTTGGTACTGAAAGAGACTTTGGGTTGATTATATCTAAAATAAACATACCTGTTGTTATTCATATACAAGGAAATTTAACAGCATGTCTGTTTGAATATTTTAGTGGATTTTCTAAAAAAGATCTTTTTTTAAGCTCAAATATATACAAATACCTCACAGGGAATAGTTTTTTTCACTCGTTTATTAAAATGAAAAAAATGGCGAAACGAGAAAGAGCAATATTTAAAAGTTGCAATTATTTTATGGGAAGAACAGACTGGGATAGAAGATTGACTTATCTGTTTTCTAAAACCAGTCAATACTTTCATTGCGATGAATTATTAAGAGATAATTTTTATAATGAATCATGGTCAAAAAAAAGGACTAAAAAATTCATACTTACATCTACAATGTTTGGTTCAGTTTATAAAGGCATTGAAACAATTGTTGATAGCATTGCTCTTTTAAATAACTATACCAATATAGATTTCGAATGGCGTATTGCAGGTATTTCACCTAATAATAATCTGATAAAGATTCTTAAAAAATCTGCTAGACGATGCGAATCATTTAAAAAAATAAATTTCTTAGGAGAATTAACGCCCAATTATTTGATTGAAGAACTTAAAAAGTCAGATATATTTGTACACCCCTCTCATATTGACAATAGCCCAAATAGTGTGTGTGAAGCCATGATTATTGGCATGCCAATAATTTCAAGCTGCACAGGAGGAATCCCAAGCTTAATAAATAATAAAGAAGAAGGGATTTTGATAAAAGATGGAGACCCTTATTCTTTAGCTGGTTCAATAATTGAATTATTCAAAGATGAAAACTATGCATGTTTCTTAGGTAAAAATGCACGTAAAAGAGCTCTAATAAGACATAATCCAAATAAAATAACGAAAACGATTAATGAAATTTATTTAAAAATAATTGGTGATTTTTCAAAAATTAATTAATGAAACTTTCATACTTAACAAAACAAATTTTTTATATACTTATTATTTATGAGGCATTCAGCATTCCTTTTTTTAAAGATGTATCTGTCTTGAGATTTTTAGGAAATACTTTATTTACGGACATTTCAACAATTTATTTTTGTTTTGTTGTGGTTGGGATTTTTAAATATTTACCTTTAAAAGATGTCCCCAAAAATCAAAAAATTATATATGTCATTTTATCATACTCACTTTATCAAATATTTATTGTTTTACCATTAACCATTTCTGAGCAAGGTTTTAAAAGAGAATATATCTTATTACTAATTATAAGATTTTCTTTTTTGTCAATACTTTTTTTTTATTGGTTTATTTTACCTCTTTTTAAAAAAAATAATACTCCTATAAAAATAATTGAAATTGTGGGAATAATTTTGATTGCCATATCAATTTATAAATATGCCAGCGGTATCCGTAATTATACTAATTCTGGTGAATCTCGATTAGCTTCAGGAGTTTCAACAATTATATTTGCTCCAATTATTTTTTTTAATTTTAAATTTTTCGGTGCAAAAAAAAACAATTATTTTTTTGGTTTCATAGCTCTTACAGGTCTCATTTTTGCTAATCACAGATCTGGATATATTTCTCTCGCTATTATTTCAATAATTAATATCTTTTTTCTTAAAAAAAACAGTAAATATTTTATAAAGCAATTACTTTCTGTTTTTTCTTTAGTTTTATTTCTGTTTTTTTTTATAAAGATCCCATATGTTCAAATTAATTTTTTACCAAGAATAAAAGAAAGTTATAATTTAAAAGATAAAAATTATATTGATCGTTATGAAAAAAACTTATTATCTTTTGAATATTTTAAAAATAATCCCATAAATGGTTCTTTATTAAAAAACATTTTTTACGAAAAAAACACCGTTAAAAAAGAAGAAATGTGGCAACCTCATAATTCTGTTCTTTCTATATTAGCATCACAAGGTATAGTGGGTTTCTTATTTATCTTTATTTTATTTTTCATGATAATAAAAATTGCTTATAAGAATAGATACGATAAATTATCTTATCAAATGATGCTTTCAAGCATTTATTATTTTCTTTTCTCTTTAGCAAATGCTATGTTTTTTGGGGTATCAAGTATATTCATTTTGTGTTTATATTTTTCAATAATTTTATATCGAAATAAATTGCTCACACAAAACAAGAATAAATTTATATTAAATTAAAAAATAATTTTTCATTCAACCAGTTAGCCAACTAAGAATAAAGATTTAAAACGTCAATATCCAGTTTTTAAACTTTGATTTCAACCTTATATACAAAACTGTCTTATGATAAGCGATAGGAAACATTTAGTTCTGACTTAATTTTTTGCAACATTCAGGTTTTATTACAAGATTGAAAATTAAATAACACATAAATAAAAAATTGGAATATAATGAAACAGATTATTCATAAAAGTCAAAAATATCCATATATTGATGCATTAAGAGGCATTGCAGTATTGTTAGTATTATTAGTTCATTGTTCCCAAAATGTGATGGTATATCCAAAATGGTTTCAATATTTTATAAACAATGGTGCTAAAGGAGTACAATTATTTTATATCGTTAGTGCTTTAACTTTGTTTATTTCTTTTAACAATAATAAATATGAATGCAATTATTATAAAAAATTTTTTTTGAAAAGGTTTTTTAGAATTGCACCTCTTTTTTATTTTGCAATAATTTGGTATAATTTTATTTTACAACCTATTGAATTAACCAATATTAATGAATTTTTTAGGATCTTATCTGGGTTCACTTTTACATTAGGGTTTAGTCCAAAGTGGATTAATAGAGTTACACCCGGTAGTTGGTCAATTGCAGTAGAAACTACCTTTTATATTTTAATACCCTTACTTTTTTTATTTGTAAAAAATTTAAAACATGCTGTGAAACTTTTATTATTCACTTTATTTTTTTCACTTTTCTTTAATTATATATTGATTAATAATTTTAATTTCAACAGCTCAAGTGTTTTACAAGAATATGTTTATATAAATTTTGTCAGTCAAATGCCGTATTTCATCTCTGGAATTATTCTCTATTTTTTAACAATAGATCAAAATAGCATTTTTGTTTTAACAAGATGGGAATACATAAAATTTGTTGTGATGTTATTGATATATGAATTTTTTCATTATTATTTATTTGGTTATTTTAATATTACATTCATTGTTTTAACTGGATTTATATATTTAATTTATTTTTATCAATTCAAAATATTTGTAAATAAATTCATTTGTTTTATTGGTAAGGTTAGTTTCAGTATTTACTTAATGCATTTTACCACCTTGTTTTTGCTTAGTAAAATTAGGTTAACAAAACTTACCGAATATATAACTCTAAACTTTTTTATTAAGTATATTTTACTATTTCTAATATCACTTGCAATTTCATATTTAACTTATCTGATAATAGAAAAAAACGGACTTAAATTTGGGAAAAAAATAATTAATACAATTGATAAATAATTAATTCCTGTCATTATATTTTTATAATATGAAATTTAATTGATATAAATTAGAATTTAAGTATTATATTTTTTTACTTATGGAGTATGGTTGAATATACACAGTATATTAACTATAAATTTCCCCCATTCGTTATCTTATATAAAAAAATTAAAAATATAGAAAGTGAAATTATTATTTATTTTCCCGAGGCTTGGCCAAAAAGGTGTTGATACGGGAAGCACCGTTGTTTTCAAAAAGTTTATAGACCAATTACCTAATGAGGAAATTGTTTTACTCTCGGTTTCTGATTACAGACAAAGAAAGACCGATTGGACTTCTAAATATAGATACTATTCTTTTTATTTCTTTTTATTTCATCCATTAGTTATTAAAGTATTTAAAAAAACATTTTTCAGATCGTTTTTTTTTATTTTTGAGAGAACAATTTATCCATATTTTGTCAATAAAAAAATAACAAAAATAATAAGAATTGAAAAAATTGACAAATTATGGGTATATGCTAGTCCTGATACAATTCCTGTTTTAAAACGCGTTTTTAAAAAAAAGAGAATTCCATATCATCTATCTATACATGATGATATGCTTGAAAATGATTATTTTAAAAATAAATGCTCAAAATATATAAAAAAAGATCTTTTATTCTTATTAAAAAATTATTCGTCTTGTGATTTAATATCTCATTATATGAAAGAATATTATATTCAAAAATATAATCTATGTCATGATGCTTTTAATATCTGGTCTGGTTTTACACAAACAAATAATATTGGGCAAGTTCAAATAAATAAAAAAATAAAAAAAATTGCTTATATCGGGTCAATGGGGCGTCAAGAAGAACCCGAAGCATTTTGGCAAGCAATTGATATTATTAATAAAGGAAAAAGTGAGCAAGATAAAATTGAAATTCACTACTATGTTAATGTTTTAAACAAAAAAAGACTGAATAAAAAATACACAAATATTATTTATAAAGGACTTATACCAAATAAAGAAGTACAATCAATTCTTGCGAATTATGACTTATTGTATTTAACCATGTCTTTTGCACCAGATTGGGCAATTGTTTCTAAAGTGTCGTTCCCGAGTAAAACAATGGCTTATTTGGAAAGTGGAGTTCCAATTATTACTCATGGACCAGACTATTCAACAATCATTAAATTTGCAAAAAAATATAAAATTGGACTACCTGTTTGTACTCTTGATTCTAATAAATTTGCAAATTCAGTACTCGAATACGAAAAAAACATACAATTAAGAAAAAAACATTCTGAAAACATTAAAAATTTAGTTAATTCAGAACTTAGTTTTAATAAAAAATTTCCAACACTAAAACAATTAATCTATAGTAAATAGATTATTATTAAGATATCAATTAATAAAAAATTTCCTATATGATTACAAAATCAAAAGCAATATATCGTTTTTTACAATTCCTTCTTTTGAATTTAAAATATTCAATATTTTTTGCATTTTCCTCAAAAAAATATAACGCGAAACAAATATTATCTGAATTTAAAAAAAAAATAATTGAAAGAGGAATTATTATAGTTGCTAAACCTAAAGGTAATTTAAATATATTTTATGCAGGCACCAATCATTCACAAGATTATTCTGGGTTTATACAAGGCTTGCAAAAATTCGGAAATGTTCAAACTTTATACGACGAAAATGGTGAATATGGAGTTTTGTCTCCAGGACGAGCATATAATCCTGAAGCAATAAGAAGTAACGACAGAGCTCTACTAAAACAAGTAGAACATTATCAAAAAACTGTAGGCATTGACATTTTTTTAGGACAATTGTTAGCGAATTATGTTAGCGAAAGCACATTGATAGAAATACAAAAAATGGGAATTCCTGTTTTAAATATTTCACTTGATGATATGTGGTTGAAAAACTGGGGGAAAGCAAATAATTATCAACTTGGAGCTATTGGATTAAAAAATGGTGCTGATTTAGTTCTTAATAGTACGCCAATAGTTAATAAGTGGTACTATAAGGAAGGCTGTTTGTCAATGTATAGTCCAATGGCAAGTAGTCCTGAAATTTTTTTCCCAAGTAAAGAAAAAAAATATGATGTGATTTTTGTTGGTGGCAAATATGGACTCCGAGAAAAATTAGTTGCAACACTCAAAAGAAGAGGAATAAATGTTACAACTTTTGGTCCAGGTTGGACAAATGGAAGTTTAAACAGTACTCAAATGGCAGAAGCATTCCGTAAATCAAAAATTATACTTGGAATTGGATATGCAGGTTACAATAAAAGAATTACCACATTAAAAAACAGGGATTTCGATGCAGTTTTGTCTGGAGCATTGTATATTACTACAAGAAACAAAGCATTATTAAATATATACAAAGAAAATGAAGAAATTATTTGTTATAAGCATCCTAATGATTGTGCAAATAAAATTCTTTATTATTTAGAGCATTCCGAAGAAAGAAAAAAAATTGCAAAAGCGGGTTTTAATAAAGCTATAAAAAATCATACTTGGGAAATACGTTTTGAAAATTTGTTTAAAGGCATTGGTTTATTAACAGAAGACAAATAAAATAATAAATAATTTAGTGCAAAAGATTTAAAATTATAGGTAATTTATAAGAAGAAATCTATGGAAACAAAAAATCTAAATATAGTCAAATTGGATAGCTGGGTAAAGGAAATTATTGTAGATCCTTTAAGTAAAGGAAATCTGGTAGAAGAAAATAATCATTTGGTATCCAACTATGGCAGATACTATCCTATTACAAATGGCATTTGCGATTTCCGACTTTTTAACAATAATACTACTGAAGAACAAAAGTTGTGGAAAAAGGGACAATTACATTATGAGCATCTTGCAGAAATTTCAATTAAAAATGACAGTAAATCTGATTATGTTCAAGGGTTTAATGGTGTAAAAGAAATTTACGACGATATTATAATTAAAGGAGATTGTCTTGATGTGGGAGGTGGAATTGGTACTTTGAGGGCGTTTCTTCAAGCGAATCAAAAATATATTTCTTGCGATCCATTTATTAACGCATTTAATGATCTTTTAAAAAGAAAAAATTTAATTAAAGCTTATCCATTTATTATTGAACCAGTAAATTTCATTTGTTGTGTAGCAGAATTTTTGCCTTTTAAATCATGTTCCTTTGACACTGTCCACATGCGCTCTGTTATCGACCATTTTCTTAATCCAGAGTTCGCACTAAATGAAGCATATCGAGTTTTGCGAAAAGATGGAATTTTAATAGTCGGGCTATATGTAACAGGGGGGAAATCAGGCAAAATTGGGTTGAAAAAACAAATAAAAAATTTAATTATATCTGTACTTCCTTTTTTGAAAAGAGATCATCATATTTGGCACCCTACATACAATAAATTAGTAAAACTTATATCAAACAGAGGCTTTAAAATTATCAAAACACATTGGCAAAAAGGATATAATGATACTGTATGTTATTTGGAATGTAAAAAAATTAGCGAATTTTAAAAATGAAAAAAATTTCAATACAAATAAAAAATGGGGAAATTTACAACCTTCAATTAGAGGGATTGCAAAAGACAGAAGTAAATGGTTTAATTTACATTACAATCAACAAAAGCAAGGATTTAATAAAAAATGATGATATAATTGAATTCTGTAAAAAAAACAATGGTATTACCATTTCTAAAAATAGCAATAAAATTGAAATCTACAACGACCCTTTCCGTACAATCCCATTATTTATTACAAAATCGAATAGTAACGAAATACTAATTTTTTCTGATTTCGCTGATTTTAAAAAGCTAAACATTCCTGTTACAACAGATACTACAGGCTTTTGGGAAATTGCACTTTTTGGTTTTGCTTTAGCAACAAGAACAGCATTTAATGAAGTAAAACAAATGACTTCAGCCTCAAAAATAATTATTAGCACAAACAATAAATATAAAATTACACCTTATTGGAATTTCGAAATTTACAAAAAAAAAGATAATTTATCTCCTAATGAGGCAGTAAAACAGTTAGATAACCACTTAACTACAATATTTAGTAAAAATCTGATCCGCAATAAAAAATATATTATGGGTCTAAGTGGTGGATTAGACAGTAGACTTTCATCGGCTTATATTAGTAAATATTTAAACAAAAACAGCGTTCGTTTTTTTACCTTTGGTTATGATAAAAAAACCCTTGAATATACACTTTCGAAAAAAGTTGCAAACACCTTAAATTTTAATAAGCCGGATTTTTATTTGCTTACTAAGAAGAAATATCTTGCTTCATTAAATAGTTTTTCTGACATTACCGCTGGACTTATCAGCTTTCAACACGCACACATTTATTCATACTTAAAAAACACCAGCAAAACAATACTTGATTTTACGTTCATCTCTAATTATTACAGTGATGCAATTTTCGGATTCTGTACAAAACTCACAAAAGATACTGAACTAAAAAATTCATGGTATTATAATACGATTCAGAATAAAAAGAACCTGCTTACGGAATCTGTTTATGAAAAGATATTTAATGACATTGAACTAATTTTCAAACGTTTCGAAACCAAAAGTAATTTTTCAACATTCGATGAATTTATTTATATTGTCGAAAAAAACCCAAAATTTCACAATTATTTGTCCTTTTTATATTCAAATTTTACTGAAATATTATCTCCCTATACAAATTTCACTCTTTTGAATTATATGATTTCTTTGCCATTTGCTTTCAGAAAAGAAAAAGGCATTTTAGACGAACTACTAAAAAAATATTTTCCAAATTTATCATTTGAGGATAACTCCTCGCGATTAGCAACAGATTCAAGTTTTAGGCTTTGGATGAAACAAGGTCCAATTGAATATTTAAAATATCTTTTTTTAAAGATAAATGTGCTTTTTATTCTCGTGGGTTTGAAATTTCAACTAAAATCAAAATATTTGACAGAGGATCATAGAGCATTATTTCATAAATATTTAAGACCAAAGTATCGAGGGGCGTTGAATTTTATGTCTCAAAAAAAGATAATTACTACTCAACAGCTTAAACATTTTTCCAGATTAACAATAAGACATTATGAATATTCAATAAGACTTAACTTAATTAATCTGGCAAATGTTATTAAAAAATTTAATACATTCCAAAAATGAAATCAATTATAGTAGGTGATTGGCAGTGGATTTTATATGAAGAAGCTCTTGCAAAAGGCTTTAAATATCGCCAAATTGAAGTTATTCCTTTTAAAACATCGAAGTATTTCAATAGTTTTTTAAAAAAAATACAAAAAAAATTAAGATGTGGAATTCTAATTACTAAACTTAATAATGATTTACTTTCTCTTTGTGAAGAAAAAAAACCTAATTTTATTTTTTTTCAAAGACCGGAATTAATTCTACCTAATACTTTATCTAGGATAAAATGTTTAATGCCTAAAGTTGTATTGATTAGTTATCATAATGATAATCCCTATATACAAAATTTTAAAGGTTTTAAATATAGTCATTATTTTAATTGTCTTCCTTATTTTGATATTAATTATGTGTACAGACCATCAAATGTAAATCAAGCAAAAAAAATAGGAGCAAAAAATGTCAAGGTATTATTACCATACTACATAAAGGGGGTGCACAATAAAGCAATAACCGAAGAAAAAAAATATGATGTTGTGTTTATTGGACATTACGAAAATGACAATCGAGTAGATTTTTGCAATTATTTATTAGATCAGGGTATAAATCTAAAGATATTTGGAACTGGATGGCCAAATAAGATTGAAAAAAAAATTGGAGAAAACATAGTCCCTTTACGTGGTGATTTATATGTAAAGACTTTGCAGGAAGCCAAAATAGCATTGGTTTTTTATTCGACTTTAAACGAAGATGTTTACACACGAAGAAATTTTGAAATTCCGGCAACAGGTACTTTTATGCTAACTCCTCAAAGTGAAGAATTAGATAAAATCTTTATCCCAAACAAACATTGTGTATACTATAGTCATAAAGAAGATTTGCTAAAAAAAATTAATTTTTATTTGCAGCATGAAAATGAAAGAGAAACGATAGCAAAAACAGGATGTGAATTATGTAGAAAAAAATTTAGTAATTTTTCTATTTCACAAAAAATATTAAATGATATTGAAGAATATGAGAATAGCCGTAGTTACTAATATACCAGCACCATATCGCGAATTAGCTCATCGAGAGTTGTCTAAAGAGCTAGAGGGTGAGTATAAAGTTTTTTATTGCAATAAAATTGAAAAAGATCGTTCTTGGAAACTGAAATTGTTACAGTATGATAAAGAATTTCTTGATTCCAAAAATATAAATATTGGCAAAAAAAATATATATTTTAATTTTTCAATTTGGAAAAAATTAAATGCTTATAATCCCGATGTGGTTATTACCGGAGGCTTTGTTCCTACTATGTTGCTGGCTTGGTTTTGGTCTGTCAAAAAACACAAAAAACATATTCCCTACACTGATGCCAACCTGTTAACTGAAAAACGATTGACAAGCTTACACAGATTTATAAGAAAAAAAGTGTATGGAAAATCAAATGCATTTTTGTCAGTTGGTGAAAAGGGAAAACAATTTTACGAAAGTTATAATATAGCACCTGCAAATATATTTAAGTCACCTTACGTAGTTGACAACAACAAATTTATGGTTGATATTGATAAAGAATACGATGTTATATTTTCCGGGCAGTTTATTAAAAGGAAAATGCCTTTGTTTTTTGCTGAAGTGGCAAATATTTTAAATACAAAATATAAATGCTCCGTAAAAGCCTTAATTTTGGGAAATGGACAGGATAAAAATAAATTTATTAATAAGTTGGAACAATATGCCATAGATTATACTTATCCGGGCTTTGTGCAGCAAGATATCTTGCCAAAATATTTTGCCATGTCAAAAATATTTTTATTCCCTACAGAACGTGATGCATGGGGTGTTGTAGCCAATGAAGCATGTGCCGCAGGCTTACCTGTAATAACCTGCGATAACGCTGGCGTTGCCAACGATTTAGTTCAACATAATTATAACGGATATGTTTTACCATTGGATGCTGAGGATTGGGCTAAGCATGTGTATATTTTATTAAATAAGCCTGAGAAATATGCCGAATTTTCAAAAAATGCTCAAGAAACAATGGAAAATTTTAATAAAAAAATTGCAGCAAAAGGTATATTAGACGCCTGTGTTTATGCAATGGCACACTAAATTTCAAACAATGCAAAAAAAAACAATCTTTCTTCTGCCATTCCCTCCACCACAGGCAGGACCGGAAGCCATAGCATATGAATTAGTCAATTCCGAGACTATAAAACAGCGGAATGATGTTATTATAATAAATTCTTCGCTAAAAAATAGCAACAAAGACAAAGGCAAATTCGATTTAGTGGGTTTGAAACGTTTTTTTTGCATAGTTTTTCAATTATTAAAAAATTTTCGCAAAGTTGATACAGTATTCATGTATTTTTCATCGAGCAAGGTGGGGTATTTTAAAGATTCAATTTATATTTTACTGTGTCGTTTGTTTAGGAAAAAATGTATAGCTCAATATCATGGTGCAAATTTTCATAATTTTTATAATTCCCAAAGTAATAAATATAAAAAATACATTGAATTTAGTTTAGGCAAACTAAATAAATTATTAGTATTAGGAAATGATATTAAACCTCTTTTTAATAATATTTATTTTGGTAAAATCGAAATTTTATACAATGGCTTAAATCTAAAAAAATATTCGATAGTGAAACCCGAAAAAGAAAACATACCTTTTACTATTTTTTTTATGGGACATTTAATTTATTCAAAAGGTTTTCATCTAATAGTAAAAGCATACAAGGATTTATATAAAAAATACGGAAATAAAATATCTTTTAAATTTGCCGGAGAAAATATCGGTTTTCAAAAAGGAACATTAGAATTTTTAAATGGGAAATGGGAACAAGATTTTTTAATGAACGGTGAAAAAATTAATGCTGAAATACAAAGTTTTATAAATAATTCTAAAAACTTTAATGCGGAATATTTAGGTGTTATTTCCGGTAATAATAAATTAAATGTTTTAAATAAAATAGATATTCTTGTACAACCTTCCTTTACAGAAGGTTTTTCAATGTCCGTTTTAGAAGCAATGTCTGTTAGGAAATCTGTTATCGTTACACCTGTCGGGGCAATGTTGGAAGTTGTAAAAAATGAAGAAAATGGATTAATAACCCCAATTGGAAATGCAGAAGAATTAAAGAAAAATATCGAAAAGTTATACGAGGATAAAAATTTATATAATAAAATTTCCAAAAACAATGTTCAATATATAAAAAAGAATTTTGATATTGAGCTTATTGCTTCAAAATTATTATCAATTCTTAATAAAACATGAAAAGTAACTTTCAATTAATTATATGTTTGGTCTATCTAGTTTTATAGGTTTGAAAAATAAAAAAGCGTTAGTTGTTATGGATCATGGGTTTATGTCGAACTCTTTCATGATCAATGGGTTGGTTATTTTCACCGGCATAGATGTTTTATGCAATGAGTGACCTTTATCGAAAAAATAATTTAAACAACAAAATAAAAAATATTTAATGAACCCTATCAACAAAAATTTTATTACTGCTTTTAATTTGAAAATTCATCCATGGACTATGGAAGAAACTCTTGCGTATATTGAGGCAAATGTAATTAGCCACAATATAAACATGCAACATATGGTTATTAATGCAGCGGTAATTGTTTATGCTCACAAAAACATTAAACTGAGAAATGCCATTAATAATTCTGATTTAATTAATATTGATGGTATTCCTGTTGTTTGGGCATTGCGATTTTTAGGTCACAAAATTCCCGAAAGAGTTGCCGGTGTTGAACTTTTTCAAAATCTTGTTCAGCTTTGTGCGGAGAAAAATTACAAGCCTTATTTTTTAGGAGCAGAGCAATCAGTTCTCAACGAAATGATAGAGCGTTTCAAAATAAAACATCCAAAATTAAATATTGCAGGTTCTCACCATGGATATTATACCGAAAACGAAGAAAAAAAAATTGCAGATGATATAAAAAAAAGTAAAGCTGATATGTTATTTATTGGAATCGCAAGTCCAAAAAAGGAATTGTTTTTAGACAAATACACAAAATACATGGATGTGTCTTTTTCAATTGGAGTTGGCGGGGCTTTCGATGTGTTGTCAGGTAAAACAAAAAGAGCTCCTTTATGGATGCAAAAAATTGGAATGGAATGGTTTTTTCGTTTTTTACAAGAACCAAAAAGAATGTGGAAACGATATTTAATAACAAACACCTTGTTTTTTAAATACCTCATAAAAGAAAAATTTTCAGTTAAGCGAAGTTTGTAACTTCGCTTTTTTTATAAATCTATCAAAACCCTAATAGCTCAAAGGGCTTATACAACAAAATTCCACAACCGACATAAAGCACAAGTCTATTGATTTGTGCTTTTTTTGTTATCCCGAATTCGTTTCATAATCCCTGTCATTCCGACCGAATGGGAGGAATCCCCTTTTATTACACCAAAATCACTCTAACCGAATATAATAAATCCTTTTTTCATAGCAGGGGATTTCTCCTTGTGTCGAAATGACACAGGTATATTGCACTGTCATTCCTTTACTGGTTTAAGTTTGTAACTTAAACCTATAACAAAAATATCAAAATAAACGAAACGGCTATACCACGAAAAAAACCTCGTATGTTTGCAAAAAAGAAAAATATTATAAAATATTATCTTTGATAGATTAAAAATAAGGACAGAATAGGATTA
>JADFUR010000044.1 GCA_015222055.1 Bacteroidota bacterium
ACACCTACCATTGAAGACAATAAGACCGAAGAAGGTGAGGTTACATCTGTTGGGGAATTTTCATCATCTATGACAGGATTAAATTCTAATACGTTATATTATGTTAGAACTTATGCTACAAACACGGCAGGAACGGTTTATGGAATTGAAGTGACGTTTTCTACCTTACCTGATGTGCCTGTTGCAATTACAGAAGTAGCTTCTGGTATAGGTTTTTATACAGCAATGTTGAACGGAACAATTACCGCTAATGATGCAAGTACAATAGTCACATTTGAATATGGTACTGATGAAAATTATGGTACAACGGTTAATGCAGACCAAAGTCCTGTAACAGGAAATTCAAGCGAAGGTGTTACTTGTGAATTAACTGGATTGGTGCCAAATACTATTTATTATTATCGCGTAGTTGCAGTGAATGACGGAGGAACTACATACGGTTCTGAATTAACATTTAAAACACTATCTCAAACACCGGTAGTAACGACAAATGCTGCTACAAATATTGAAGCAAATACAGCAACATTAAACGGAATTGTTAATGCAAATGACTTGAGTACAACGGTTACATTTGAATATGGAACGGATGAAAATTATGGTACAACTGTAAATGCAGACCAAAGTCCGGTAACAGGAATTTTAGATACGGATGTAAGTGCAGATTTAACAGGCATGTATCCAAACACAACATATCATTTTAGGATAGTAGGAGAGAATGATGAGGGTATAATGCAAGGTGATGATCAAACCTTCACTACTACTAAGTATAATCAGGGGATTATATTTAATGAATTACCAGATAAAGAAACTGATGATCAGGATTTTGACCCTGGAGCAACAAGTAGTTTTGGACTGGAAATTATTTATTTAAGCAATAATAGTGATGTTGCTTCTATTGTAAACAATCAAATACATATTGTTGGAGCAGGAACATCAGAAATTATTGCAACTCAGCAGGGAAATGATACGGTTAACGCAGCAACTCCTGTGTCTCAAATGTTAACTGTTACTAAGGCTACTTTTATTGAAGATATAGATGCATTAAACTTTAAAATTTATCCAAATCCTGTTAGAGATATATTAAATGTTGAGGTTTTAAATAATAAAATAGAGAATATTAATCAAGTTTCTATTATTAATTTGAGTGGAAAGGAAGTTTACAACGATAAAAATGTTAATACTAAAAAGGAAATTAATGTTAAATATTTAGCTTCGGGAATTTATTATATTGAATTGAAAATAGGAAATAAAACAAAAAGACAAAAATTTATTATTGAATAATTAATCAATCAATAATAATTATTAATTAGGCTTTTGAATTTTTCAAGAGCCTAATTTGAATCCGACGGAAAGACAATAATCTGAAATTTGAATACTGTTGCAAAAGGGACACTATACAAAAAAATATTTTTAACAGCCTCGGAATGAGGAATAATAAAACAGATATGTGAACTAAGACCAACACCAAAAGGCGATTTAACAGTATCACCAACAAACGGTTTTGCAACGCTTGTTAAAGAGCTTAAAAATAGAGCAAAAAATATTTTAATTGCTATTTTCATCGCAGGTCTTTATAAATGTTTTTTTTTAATAAAAAAGAATAATTTTCAACTTATAATTTACTGGAATTATTTAGCAAATCAAAAATTAATTTTGGGGCTGTGGCGGTTGTTGAATTGGGAAGTATATTTTTTGTGGGAGAGGTGGGGAGGAGATTATTTGATTGTTAGTTAAGTAATAGATTAACTTGCGTAATTTACTTGCAATTGAGTTTTAATATCATTTAAATCAGAAATAAATTTTTCTAGGTTTTCTAATTGTTCTTCTATATCAAAAGAAAATTTTTGGTTTTGTTGCGATATAGTAACCGATAAATCGATAGCTTTTTTTAATATAGGTTTAGTTGATAAGGCAATTTTATAAGCTTTAA
The DNA here is from genome assembly GCA_015222055.1 of Bacteroidota bacterium. Taxonomy (GTDB): domain Bacteria; phylum Bacteroidota; class Bacteroidia; order Bacteroidales; family B39-G9; genus B39-G9. The sequence goes on from JADFUR010000044.1 coordinate 1,931, forward strand.
ATACACCGCTGAATTTTTTATTCAAAGGAAGTAAAAGATTATCTAAATCATATTCTATACTTGAATTTTCTGATTGACTTCCAAAATCATAGTCATTTAATATTTTTTCTACAAATTTTGAACAATCGTTAGACACTTTTTTTGCTTGAGCTTCAAAAGAAATTTCTAATAAATCTAAAATTCTGTTTTTCAATGAAATAAATTCCTTTGAAAATGGAGAAATAATATTTGAAGTCAAATTTTCATAGTCTGAGAAAGAATTATTAAATACTTCAAAAATAAAATCAATGCTTAGATAAAATGATAAATAGGACTTATCCTTTATTTTCAAATGATTAAAAGTATTAAAAATGACAGAGGATTCAATTGCCTTTGCTCTTTCCAAAACACTCAGAGTAATTTTTTTTAAATAAGGTTGTTTATATTTATTTTTACTGATGGAGGTTATTGTTTTTTTATATTCAACTATTTGTTTGTTCGAATTATTACAGATATTGTTTGTCAAGGATAATAGTTCCTTTCCAAAAGCCTTCATTTGTCTATTCCTTTTTAATTTCTCATTCCTTCGACCTAAATAAAAAATGAATAATGCAATTAATCCGCTCAAAATTGCACCGAAAATTGAACCTACGATACCATCACTTATTTTTATATGAGATTCCCTTTTTTCTCCTTTATTGTTTGAAGCTTCGGGAATATTGTTACTTATTTGAATATCCAAACTATCTATTTTATTAATTACAGGAATGTCAACAATTAAAATTGTGTCATTCCCTGATAAACTATAAACAAATAATAGTAATGCGGATATTAATGTAAGTATTTTCATAGTATGTGTATTATACAAGCAAATTATGGCAATATGAAATTTGGCTTTTTGAAACACCAATCTTTCAATTTGTCATATCGTTTATTTATTGTTAATTCGTCATCAGTCACTATCTATTCCTGTTGATTATTACATTCATAAGTCCTACAATTTCATTCACTATTTTACCATCTGAACCAATATGAATCCTAATTATAGGTTCAGATAAACTGTCAACATTAATTATAACAGTATAATCGTGATACACTTTATCATTATTTTGTTTCATAACAGTTGACTTGCCCGCAGTAGTACCACCAATAATTGCTCCAGCTCCGCCTAATAAAACATCTCCCACAACAGCTCGTTTTACCATATTACCATTTTTTGTTTTTGTAGTAGAAGTAATTTGCCCTTTCACAACTCTTTTGTAATCATTGAACTTACAACTTAATATACTTTTCATAGGAAGGTCTTTACCGCAAATCCAAATTCTTTTAGATTCTTCAAACGCAATAATTTCTTTGTCTAAGTTATATTGTTCCAATACAAATACTTTTGTCGGTTCGCCGTGTTTATTAATAAGTTTTGTGCGAGACTCGTTATAAGCCGGAATAATTATAGTTTTTAATTCCTCTTCTCGTTTCGTTTTTGACTCTTGTCTTTCTTTTTTTAGTTCCTTTCTCATTTTTTTATGTTTATAAGACGAACTAATAATAGCTATAATAATAAATATAGAAATTAACAAAAGAATAGTGCCTAATATATTCCAACCAACTATAAAACAAATCGCAATGAAAAAAATAAAAAATATAATGTACCCCATAATTATAGATTAAAAAATTAATAATAAAATTTCTGAATTATATATAATATCTAATTAGCAGTTCAGTTATTTTTTTTAATCAATTTATTTTCTTTAATTCCAAATATTAAAATAAGAATAGATTTATGATAATCAAGCAAACTAAAAACACCAATAGAATCAGATAATCGGTCAGCTTTCACAACGTTGTGATTTTCATTTTTGTATGGTATGATTTTATATCTAAAGATATCTTCATGACCTGATTTTTTCCATGTTCCAAATTTTTTTAAAAATGCCATAATATAGTTTACAGTATCATGTGTATTCGGTTTATCAATTACATTAATTCGATAATTTTTAGGAACTATTTGTTTAAATTCTTCATAATATATCCCCTTAAAATTTTTTATATGATTAATCTCTAATTTATTATAATCAAATTTGACATATCTAACAGCACCATTTTCATCTGTATAAAGTCTTTTCGTCCAATTGCTTTTATTAAATATTGCTTTTACAGCTTTTTTGGTAATTTTCTTTTGTTCATAATTATTATCGTTGGATATTCCTATCAAATCGCGTAAATCATCTTCAATTTTTGCAAATTCGTCATTACACTTTCTACAAGAAGGAACCGTAATTCTATTTATTGTATATTCTTCTCCATAACCATCAAAAAGACATTGCTGAGGAACATGATCATCTGTTTCACCTTTCTCGGGAAATTTTTTTTCTTTTGATGCTTTCTTTTTGGGAATCATTAATACACCGCAGTAACAACAATACCTTTTTTTTTTCTTAGAAATCATTGAAGTTTTTTTTCTTTTTTTTCGAACTCCAAATGTTCCAAGAATTATTTTTCCTCTTTTTGTTTTTTTATCACCTTTACCCATATAATTCGCATATATCTATATGATTACAACGTTGGTATAGGCAAATGTGCGTATTTGAAATTATTATGTTTCATTTTACTACTTAGCCAATTTTATTTGTTTGCACCAATGTAACTAATTTTCTTTCCGCAAGGAAATAAAATTGGCGGAGCTTATCTCTTGCTAGCACCTTCGAATCGCTAATTTGCAGCATTTTGTTTATGCATTGTTTCAGGGCGTTTTTATTTTTTTAAATAATTTCAATCGAAAATAAATCTCTTTCTGCCACTTGGCTTTTGCCTTTTCTAGCTTTTCCATCTCTTATTAATATTTTACAAATACCTTCAGCTTCATTCTCAGTAATATTTAGTAATTCTTGTATAGTGGAAACAAGAGTAAGTCCTTTATTTTTTATCAGGTACTGTTTCAATTTTTGTATTTTTTCTTCTTTATTCATAGTATTCAATATTAATTGTGTTATTATTAATAAATATTCGCTTCTAAATATGGGCTACCAATCATCTTCTTGCGTTTCTTTTTTACCTGATATGTAATCATATAAGGAAGTGTTTAATTCATTTATCTCTTTTAATAAATTTCGTTTAAATGAATAATAATAAGGTAATGTATCATCGATTTCACCATCTTTTACTAGACTAGCTAAAGTCAGTTTATGGTTGCCTGTAACTTCTATAATATCATAAGATTCAAGAGCTAGTCTGTATTTATCATCCTTGAAATCAATTTTAAAAACATAAATTAAATCAAAAGACACAAGCACTTGACCCATTATTTCATCAATGTAGAAATCTTTTTTACTCCCTTTGAACCTAATAAAGTCATTTTCAACTTTTCCTTTTATAACATTATCAGGATTTAAATAGGTATAATTAATCCAATCATTAGTTTTTGAATATAAATCACTTGCCATTTTCCCTTCGCATGCATTAACTTTTGAGTTTATTACATATAAATCTTCAACTATAAATTCCTTTACCTGCGAAAATGATAATGTTGAAATGCAAAGGAAAATTAACATAATTGTTGTTCTCATAATTTTATATTTATTGGTTAATTAAATGTTTCGACTCTTAATGCCCTGTAACACCTCAATAAGATACACTATGTCTATTAAATTTTTTAATTGCACCCCTAAATTTATAACTAAAAAATTAATTTTCAAATACTTAAGGGTTTTATTTAAGGAAAAGTGTTGCTAAACACTTATTCAGTTATTTACAATTATAGCTTTTTAAATGTGTGGTTTTTTCTACCTGTTTGGAATTGGAGTTCAAAGTTGTTGGTTTGGTATTTTTTATTTTACTGTCTGTTCACTCATCTTAAATTTATTTGGGTAAACAGTTACCGGTTGGTGGTGGGAGAGGTGAATCTTGGGTAGTTTGATTGTCAGCCGCTTATTTATTGCGTCTAGTATTTTATGGTTTCAGCCAGTTGCTTTGTGGTTTTACAATTAATCTAGCATTATTATATGCCATTTTTAAGGTCAAACAAGTTCTTGCTGTATAAGTATCCCCATTAAGTTTATGAACAACTAGTGCTAAATCAGGGTTCGGTGAACCTGCTGTCAAACAAAGAGGTAATAAAAGTTGAATTTTTCCATCGTAGTATTGAGGAACAGCAATTTTATAGTTTGTTCTTGCTCTTTTTTTGATTTCATCAATCGCACCAATTATTTGTCTTCTTAATTCACCATTATCAGCACTTCTTAAGTGTGCAGGAAATCTTGATATATTATCTTGAATAATATGGTCAATATCAGGTATAAGTTTGCATTTGGGGTTGAATATTAACAATTCTGGTTTTTCAAAAAAATTTGCAACATCTGGAATGTTATCAGAAAAATGTCTCAAAATATTATTGTCGCTTTCTTTTAAAAATGCTTTGAAACAATATGGAATAGTAGAGCCAGGTCTAGGCTTTCTATATTGTTCAAAAAAAGCAAAAATATCTTCTAAGTTATCTGTTACTAATCCAGTATTAAAACATGCGTATTTATTATCAGAAGTATAAACCACCTTGCCTTCTTGCTTTAGTTTTCTAAAAGTAAATTCAAGATAATTTTTAAGAATAGGATGTTTTTTTTCACGAGCGTCAGAGTAGTCCCATTCTTCATTGGAAGCCAAATTTTCAGCTAAAAATTTTATTGCATTATTATAATTTGGATAGACAGCAAACGAAAATAACTCATAATTAAATCCCATAACTTATATATTTTAATCAAATATACACAAAAAAATAAGAGCCACCAACATATCTGGGTAGCTCTTTATCTATGTTTTTTGTTTTTATGTTATGTTTTGCAGATAGACCTGCAACCATCTTTATATTAAAATATATTGTACAAATATATACTATATATATATATAATCCAATAATTTTTGTATTTTAATGGTCTGTAATATTGGATACAAAACTTCAATAAGTCTTACTGTATCTAATGAAATTTTAAATTACCCCTAAATTTACCACTAAAAAAATAATTTTCAAATACTTAAGATGTTTATTTAAAGAAAAGTGTTGCTAAACATTTATACAATTATTTATAGTTGTAGTTTTTTAAATGTGTTTTTTTGCTTCCTGTTTGGAATTGGAGTTCAAATTTGTCGGTTTGGTATTTTTTATTTTACTGGCTGTTTTCGCGTTTTGAATTTATTTGGGGAAACATGTACAGGCCGGTGGGAGAAGTGAAACGGTGGTTGTTTGATTGGTTAACATTTCGTACATTATTGTTACCTTTTCAATTCATCCACCAATTATAATTCACAACACTTATATCTGGGTGCATATTAATTTCAGAATAAACTCATAAATTTAACTTTAGTTAATTTTTTTAATCCATATTTCTTCATAAGTCTTTAAAGTTTTTTCAATCCCTCTACTATTTTCATACTTTATATAATAAAATTTACCTTCTATTTTAATAACAATACCTTTAATAGTTCTGAAAGCATCTTTATATTGAACTTTATCACCCACTTTAAATTTTTGCTTGTTACTGTTGATTTCTTGTGTGTTTAAGTTTTCTTCTTTTTTATTTGTTTTTAGTTTAGATGTTTTTATTTTTCTTGCTTCATCATTTAAATAAAACTCAACAATATCTGCTGTAACAGTACATGTATTAGTCATTACAATTAAATAAAATCCCATTTTCCAATTAATCGTAATGTTTGCAAGAGTTTGATTTGATTTAAGGGGATTTTTCATTAGCATATTCTCCTTAGCTTCAGAAACAATAGCTCGTCTTCCTAAGCCCCCAATACCTAAAAATTTTAATGTTGATGCTTTCCCTGAAATATTTGTATTAACATAACTAAAATTTGCTTGACTTAATGATGCAGAATTATTCATATAACCATTATGAACAGCACAGCTAGAAAAAATAAACAAAAAACCAACAACAAAAGATAACAATTTAAAAATTTTTTTCATTTTTAATTAAATTAAAATTTTTAATTACATCTGTGAATTTACCACTAAAAAAATAATTTTCAAATACTTAAGATGTTTATTTAAAGAAAAGTGTTGCTAAACACTTATGCAATTATTTATAGTTGTAGTTTTTTGCATGTGTGGTTTTTTCATGTATTAAGTTACAAACTTAATCCAGTGTTGGTAAGCAAAAATAGAATGGGGTGGTTTAATTTACAAATTTAAACCAGTGTTAGTTTTTTTTAAAAAAGCACAAGCGAGACGCTTGCGCTTTTGGGGGTTGGTGGTGGGAGAGGTGCACTGGCGGTCATTCGACTGCCAGTCGCCTGCTTAATTTCCCAAAGAGATTTTTTGCTTTTATTTATTTTGAAATTCCAAAAAGCAAATTCGTGAAATTTCTCAAATGGCTTTTAATCTTTAAATATATTTTTCTTTTTAACCTCTATTATTTTACCATATTTTGATAGCTCTTTTAGATCAATTCTTTTTTTATCCCCAACAAAAGCATAAGCTATATGTCTGTTTTTAAGATTATCTTTGTAGAATTTTACTATATCATTAAACACCAACTTTTTCGCTACGTTTATAGTTTCAGCATTTGGATCTTCGATGCATCCTTTATTCTCCCAGTAGACTATCGTTTTGCTTAAATTCCTAAATGAAGGACGATTAGTAATAGCAGATTGACTTAAATAAGGCTTTATCATTTCAATTCTTTCAGGCTTTTCAGGCATATCTTTAATTAACGAATTAAATACAGTAAATGCTTCCATCGTTTTGTCGGCTTGTGTACCAACATAGCCCATAAAATAAGATTTTTCACCTTTCAAACTAGGAGGTTTGTAATACGCAGCTGCACTATATGCTAGTGATCTGTACTCTCTTATTTCCTGAAGAACTAATCCTGAAAAACCACCTCCGAAATATAAATTAAACGCCTTATAATAAGGGTCTTGGCTTACATTTGATGTGTCTCCGTTTACCAATATAAACGCTTTGCTTTGAAGTGCTTTCTTCTCATTTACAAAATAGATAACATTTTCGTTATACTCTTCAATTTTTTTGAATAAGGGAGATTCTGTTTTTACAGGAGTCTTATTGAAAATAATCTCACTGGCAATTAGCTCGCTTACTTTCTGAGCGTCATTTTTACCTGCAAAATGAATTTCAGCTTCATACTGTGTTGCCTTTTTAAATTCATTAACCAGCTCATCTGCCTTAAGCTTTGAAATCTCTTTCATTGTTAATCTGTTAAGATATGTTGATCTTTCTTTATATTTTAAATAATCGAAAAGAGCGTCGGCAATATTATCTGGTTCAGACTTCTCCATTTTTCTATTGGTTTTCTCTCCTTCTACAATTATTTTTATTTTTTCTTGTTCTAAAACCGGATTAGTAATTAATTCATTAATTAATGCTAAGGCATCTTTAAGATTTTCTTCAAATCCTTCAATTTCTATTGATAAATATTCAGAATTGCTGCTTATATTATAGTTACAAGCTATTTTACTAAATCGCATTTTAAATTCAGATACCGAATCATTTTTTGTACCAGACATATTCATAATATTAGAAGCATATTTTAACATGGGCAGTTTTTCATTTCCAATACCATATTTAATTTCTAAAGTAAAAATATCGTTTAATGGATTTTCTGTTACAAACAAATTAACGCCTTCCTGCACTTTTAATCTCTCAATATCATTCTGAAAATCAACAGCTTTATATTCAGGTGTTTTAGTTTCTATTTTTTCAAATTCTTTAACAAATTTCGATTTAGCATTGCTATTGGCAACAAGGGGTTTGTATCCGGGCTTATCAATTTTATCCTTTTTGGGAAATCCCATTTTTGAGAAAAATGCAAAGTAGTTATCGCCATAATACTGCTTAGCTATATTTATAATATCATCTTTTGTAAGAGCCTTTAGCTTTGACGGATATTCTTCAAGTTCTTTATAACTTTTATCTTGAGCAAAAACATCTACTAGCATTATAGCCTTTTGCATGTTAGATTCCATAGACATTATATGATTTTTAATCATACTATTTTTTATTGCCTCTAATTCTTTTTCTTCAAAATCTCCATTTTTAAGTTTCTTAATTTGTTCCAATACTAATTTCTCAGCATTTTCTAGCTTTTGACCGATTATTTTAGGAATAAATAAAAACACAGAGGCTCCATGGTCATAATATGGTAGTTCAATTGCCACAGCAGCTAATAATTTATTATCAATAGATAACTTGTCTAATAAACCTGTTTGGTTATCATTAGAAAGAATTCTATTTGCCACTGTCAACGCAAGCTCGTCCTTATGCCCTTTTGGCATAGTTCGGAATCCTAACATACCAAGTTTAATTGGAGAAAACCTACCTTTAAAAAATTCACGTCCATTAAAAGGTTTTTCTTCATAAATTATAGGTTCAGGAATTTTTCCGGATTTCCATTTTCCAAATTTTTCTTCAATTATGGGTATTATTTCTTCTGTATTAAAATCACCACAAATAATTAAAGCCATATTATTAGCTACATAATAAGTTTTAAAAAAATTTTGCATTTTAGTTAAAGAAGGGTTTTTTAAATCATCTGTTGTTCCTATTAAAGTTTGCTGTCCATAGGGATGATTCTTGAAGAAATGAGATTGAAATGCTTCCATCAGTTTTGTTTGAAACATATCTTCGTATAAATTTTTTTCTTCGTAAATAACCTCAAGTTCTGACTGAAAAGACCTAAAAACAGGATTGCTAAATCGATGACTGTATATTTCTAACCATTTCTCAATTTGATTTGGAGGGAAAACATTATAGAAAACAGTATAATCTGATCCTGTACCTGCATTTAATTTTGTACCACCAATGCTTTTAATTACATTACTCAATTCGTTTGGAATAGCATATTTTCCAGCTTCAAGAGATTCTTCATTAATCTTATTCTGGATATCTTTCCTTTTTTCTTCATCAGTAGTTATTTCTAACTCATCATAGAGTTTAAATATTTTATCAATATGTGGTTTTTCCTTTTCCCAGTCTGTTGTTCCTAAATCCTGAGTGCCTTTAAATAACATGTGCTCTTGGTAATGTGCCATTCCCGTTGCATCTTTGGGATCATTTTTACCACCAGCTTTGGTTACAATTAAACCAGAAATTTCAGGGTTTGTATGATCTTCGTTAAGTATTACCGTTAACCCATTATCCAGTTTAAATTCCTTTACTTGTAATTGTATATCTTGTGCATATAATGCCGAAGATAAAAGTGCTACTGTAATAAATAGCAGGCTAAATGTTCTCGTAAGTTTTTTTTTCATTTTTTTGATTGATTAGATAATTTTATTTATTCTTCTAGATTTATTTGATTCCATTTTGTCTTTTAACTAAGTATTAGAATAACTGCTCCAATTTTTTTAATTTCAAAATTAAAATATCTAATACTATCATAATATACTATATGTATTATGTTGTATAACAACTTAATAAGACAAACTGTGTCCAATTGAAATTTTTTAATTACATGCCTCAATTTATAAATAAAAAATTAACTTTAAAATGCTTAAGAGTTTTATTTAAGGAAATGTGTTACTAAACACTTATTCAATTATTTACAATTGTAGTTTATTAAATGTGTGATTTTTGACTTCTGTTGTGAATTGGAGTTCAAATTTGTTGGTTTGGTATTTTATATTTTACGGTCTGTTTTCGCTTCACAAATTTATTTAGGGACATACGTACAGTCTGGTGGTGGTCGTTTGATTGTTAGTTGGGTAATTGCTTGGGTTTTTATTTATTCTATTTTTCAATCAAACAGAAAATTTAGCATTTTATAAAAATCACCTTCGTTTTAATTAAGTTTATTTTTCGTATCAACTCTATGAACAAATATCATATCTCTTTAGTTTATTGTATAGTGTTTGACGAGTAATTCCTAATTTTTTTGCAACGGAGCTCATATTGCCACTTTCTTTTTGGATATAAGCGAGTATCATTTCTTTTTCCATTTCTTCAATTGTCTGATTTTGCATATCACTTTTCAGATTAATTGTATTATTAATTAATGTAAAACTATCTTCATTCAGGACTTTATCATCAGCTAAAATAACAGCCTTTTCCATAGTATGTTTTAATTCTCTTACATTTCCTGGCCATTTGTATTTAAGTAGTTTCTGCATTGCTTTTTGATTAATTTTTAGCCCGTGTTTATCATATTTATTTATGTATTTATTCAGATAAAATTCGGCTATTAATAATATGTCGTTTCCACGATCTCTCAATGGGGGTATTTCAATTCTAATTGTATTAATACGATAGAACAAATCTTCACGGAAAAGGCCATCAGAAATCATTGTATTTATATCTTTATTAGTTGCAGATATCAGTCTGATGTCAATCGGGATTTGGGTATTACTTCCTAACTTAATAATGGTTCTGTTTTGCAAGGCTGTGAGTATTTTTACTTGAAGAGACAATGACAGGTTTCCAATTTCATCAAGGAAAAGTGTGCCTTTATTTGCGGCTTCGAATTTACCAATCCGATTTTCTTTTGCATCAGTGAATGAGCCCTTTACATGGCCAAAGAGTTCGCTTTCGAATAGAGTTTCGCTTATAGCACCCATATCAACACTTAGCATAATTTCTTTATTTCTTTTGGAGTAACTATGTATTTCTCGTGCAATAAGTTCTTTTCCCGTACCATTTTCTCCAGTGATAAAAATATTAGCATCGGTAACAGCAACTTTTTTTATCATTTTTATCAACTGTTTCATAGGCTCCGACTGACCTATAAGTATTTGCGGCGATTGCTTAAGTTCTTCTTTTAAAGTCTGGGTAGTTTTTAATAATGATACGTTTTCTATTTTACTTTTTCTAAGCTTCATGGAAGCGTGTAATGTGCTAAGTAATTTATTATTATCCCACGGTTTTAATATAAAATCGAAAGCCCCTTCTTTTACAGCTTTAACTGCCAATTCAACATCACCATATGCAGTAATCATAATTACGCTAATCGTTGGGTCTAATTTTTGAATCTGATGCAACCAATATACTCCCTCATTTCCAGTATTAATGCCAGCTTTAAAATTCATATCCAGCAATACTACATCAACATTGTGCTTCTGAATTGTGGAAATTAAATTGTTTGGGTTATTGAGTGAATACACTTCATCGAATTCCGATTGAAGTAACATCTCAAGTGCGGTTAAAACACTTTTGTTATCGTCAAGGATTAGAATTTTGCTTTTCATAATTGAATTCTTCGAATGTAATGGTAAATCGTTTTCAAAATAACTGAAACAAACTCGAACTATTTTAACTGCTTGGTAAAATATTACAGCACTTTATCCAGTGTTGCTTTAACAAATTGTCTTCAACAAAAGTAATAATTTGTAAATAAAATGTACAACTTGTGTAAAATATATTTACACTTATTTTTGATTTTAGAAAAATATTTACATCTATTTGTCTGATAATCAAAAATGTACTCTTTACGGCACAATGCTTGAATAATCATTACCGAACAAAAAATAATTTTAATGAAAAAGGCATACTATACAAAATGTAATACTAATTATTCAGAAATGATTAAAATAAAAATTACAGATATTAAATTGTTGATTATCGCTGCAAATTTCCTTGTGTTTATCGTCTTTACTCCATTTTTTGCAAAAGCTCAGGAAACATCGAATCTTGTTGAATGCATAAACTATGCACTTGAGAATAATATAGAACTCAATCTTTCGTACAATAGTGCAGAGAAACAAAGAGTAACTGTTCTTGAGAGCAAAGCCGGGATTTTGCCAACATTAAATTTAGGAAGTGAATTGTATATGAGCTTTGGTAGAAATATCGACGGTAATACAAACGACATTACTTTTGAACAAACAATTACTAACACATATTGGCTTAGAACATCCGTTAATTTGTTTCAGGGATTAATTAAGCTTAACACTATCCGATTTAATAAATATTTACTTTCTGCCATAAAAGAGGAAGCTTCTTATATTAAGAACAAATTAGTTTATGATGTTTTAGTTTCTTATTGTACTGTGTCTTACAGTAAAGGTTTGGCAGATGTCGCTCAAAGTCAAGTCGTTCTATCTGAGATGCAATACAAAAGGATGCAAAAATTTGTTGATATTGGAAGAGAATCTCCTATTACGGTTCAAGAATTGAAAAGTCAGTGGGCAAGTGATAAACTAACTCTCACTCTGGCTCAAAATAATTATAGTAGCACACAACTTGAATTAAAACAATTGTTGAGGTTAGGTGCTAACCAAGCCTTTAAAATTGATACAATAAGCTTAATTTTTCTTTTAGTTACTCCTGAAAAAAATATTGATTCCCTATTTGGAATGGCGGTAAATGTGTTACCTGAAATTAAACAACAGGAATTTTTATTTCAGGCATCAATAAAAGATTTAGCCATAGCAAAAGGTGGTATGTTACCCCGTATATATATGTCAGCAGGGGTTAATACCAATTATTTTGATAAAGATCCCTTGGGATATAGTGATCAAATTTCAAACAATCAAAACCAAGGAATAGTTATGGGAATTTCTATTCCAATATTAAACTATGCATCTGTTAATAGCAATATAAAAAGAAAAAGAAGCACAATTAATGATCGTAAGCTTCTTTTACAAAAACAAAGAGATAAACTTTATGCTGAAATTTGGAAAGCAGTGGATGAGCTGCAATCTGCCAAAAATGAATATCAATCGGCACTTGAGTTACTGTATTTCAGTAAATTATCATTAAAAAACGTTTCAACTAAATTGGAGAAAGGCTTAGCTAACACTACGGAATATGAGGCAGCAAAACAACGCTTTATCTCTGCCAAGGCAAGTTTGCTTAAAGCCAAACTAATCTATTATATGCGTATGCAAATGTTGCGGTTTTATGAAACAGGCAATTGGAAACATATTGATGGATCATACTAGAAATGAGGAATAACGAAAATAAATTAATTAAAATACAAAAGTAAAATGATGGACAGACCAATAGAAAAGAAAAAAGGACTTAAGAAGAAGCACATATTTATGGGAGTTGGGATACTTGTAATTCTGCTATTGATATATCAAGCATTTTTTACAGAAAACGTATCAACTTTAAAAGTCGATATTGAAAAAATAAGCATAGAAACCATATCAGAAGGGACTTTTCATAATTATATTTCTGTTTCGGGAAGTGTGGAACCTATCGCAACTATTATTTTAGATGCCCGTGAAGGGGGTCGAATAGAAGAAAAAGTAGTTGAAGAAGGCGAAATGGTAAAAAAAGGAGATATTATTTTACGCTTAAGTAATCCTGATTTGAGTTTGAATATTTTAAACAGCGAAGCCCAACTCGCCGAAAAAAGCAATTTTTTACGTAATACAATGGTAGTGATGGAGCAAGAGAAACTACGTATTAAACGCGAACTTCTAATTCTTGAATTTGATATTAAACGAAAAAAAAGAACATATTCTCAAAACAAGTCACTTATTGCAAATAAGCTAATTTCGAAAGAAGAATTCTTGAAATCAGAGGAAGATTTTCAATTTGCAGAACGTAGTTTTCAGCTTTATATGGAACGTCAGATGCAAGATTCTATTTACCGTTCAATTCAGATTAATCAAATGGAAGGTAGCCTTCGAAATATGGATCTAAACGTAAAACTGGTTCGTGAGAGGCAAGGCAATCTTGATGTTGTAGCTCCTGTTGACGGACAACTTACTACTTTAGATGCGGAAATTGGACAATCGGTTCCCAAAGGCGGAAGAATTGGCTTAATGCATATCTTAACTTCTTATAAAGTTGTTGCCCAAATAGATGAGCATTATATTGATAAGGTAAAAATTGGATTAACAGCAATTTTAGAACGTCAAGGACAGGAGTTTCATCTTAGAATAAGGAAAATTCTACCAGAGGTTCGAGATGGCAGATTTGCTGTTGAAATGATATTTGTTAGTGAAATGCCCGAGAATATGCGAACAGGTCAAACCTATTATGCAAGACTTCAATTAGGGAACCCCAAAGAATCTATTCTATTACCAAAAGGCAGTTTCTTTCAGCAAACCGGCGGTCAATGGATATTTGTGTTGAGTAAAGATGGGGAAACAGCCACCAAAAGATCAATAAAAATCGGAAGTCAAAACCCTAAGTTTTATGAAGTGTTAAGTGGTTTAGCAGCAGGGGAAAAGGTTATTATTTCTGGCTATGACAGTTTCGGTGATAATGAGCGTATAATATTCAAATAAAATGTAAATATCAGTCTTGCATAAAGCTCGGTGGAAGATTTCGTTATGAATAAAAAAATAGGATAGAGGGCTTTTAAAAAGAAGCCAAAATTAAATTTTCAATTAATATATCATTAAATAATAATATCATGATAAAAACAGAAAAATTAACAAAAGTATTTAGGACCGAAGATGTTGAAACATTTGCACTAAATGGAGTAGACGTAAGCATTAAAAAAGGTGAATTTGTGGCTGTAATGGGTCCTTCCGGTTGTGGGAAATCAACCTTGCTTAATATCATTGGTTTGTTAGATAACCCTACAGAAGGAACCTATGTCTTTGACGGTACTGAAGTGAGTAATCTGAAAGAAAAGGATCGAACTCAGTTTAGAAAAGGAAATATTGGTTTTGTATTTCAGAGTTTTAATTTGATTGACGAACTTAATGTTTTCGATAATGTAGAATTACCTTTATTATATTTAAAAATGAAGGCTTCAGAGCGTAAAAAACGAGTTGATGAAGTCTTATCCAGAATGAAGATTGGACATCGTGCAAAGCATTTTCCACAACAGCTTTCTGGCGGTCAGCAACAGCGTGTAGCTATTTCAAGAGCAGTGGTTGCTAATCCGGGATTAATTTTAGCCGATGAACCAACAGGTAATCTCGATTCAAAAAACGGTGTAGAAGTAATGAACCTTTTATCGGAACTAAATGAAGAAGGAGCTACTATTTTAATGGTTACACACTCTGACCGCGATGCTAGATTTGCTCACCGAACCATTAATTTGTTGGATGGGGAAGTTATTGTTGAAAAGACGAATTGAAAAGTATAAGAAAGCTTAAATAGGTAAATATTGCATTTTTTTTAGATTAAAAAACATTTTATATAATGATTAAACAATATATAAATATTGGTTTTAAACGCTTAGTAGCTTTTAGGCTTTATTCTATAATAAACATAGTGGGTTTTGCTATTGCTATTGCCGTTTGTTTGGCCATACTTTTATTCACCCATTATCATTTTAGTTTCGATAAATACATAACTGATGGCGAAAATAGTTATCGCATTATATCACGCTATGGCGATGGTACACACAATGCCAATACTTTTGCTTGTTTTGATGATGTATTGAATGATTGCCCGGAAGTTGCATCTCATACCATTGTTTATAATATTCATCATATTGATGAGATATATGTTGGTGATGATAAAATTAAATGCAATGAAGTAATTTTTGCTAATGTTTCGTTTTTAAATTTTTTCTCAGCCGAAATGCTTGAGGGCGACAAACAATCAATTAATCAGCCTAACACTATGTTTGTTACGCCAACAATGGCAAAAAAACTCTTCCCCGATAAGGAGGCAATAAATCAAACAGTATTTGTAAAATCGTTTACCGCTAACCGTGATAGTTTAATTGGTTTTACAATAACAGGTATTATTAAACCCTTACCAGAGACTTCGCATTTGGGCTATGAAATACTACTATCGCAAAAAGGGCATTTTAGCCCAACTGTAGAAATTTTAAAAGACAGAAAAGTATTTGGAGCTGCAGTTTATGCAAAACTGTTTCCGAATACAAATATTAAAGCACTGGAGCTAGGCATTACCCAAAAAGTAGCACCCATACTTAAAGGGGCACATGGACCGCCACCTGAAGCATTCAACCATAAGTTGCAAGCCATTTACGATATTCATTTTTCTAATGATACAATAAACGAAATGCGCCCTACAGTGGGATGTTCATCAATGTACATTTTATTATTGGTAGGCTTATTAGTTTTTGCCATAGCCACTATAAATTTTATAAATATTCATATTGCCCGAGCATCATTTCATAGCAAACAATCAAAAATAATTGTATTCCTTGGTGGCAATAAAAAGCATATTTTTAGTAATATTTTTATTGAAGTGATGCTTTCGGTAACTATTAGTTTTTTAATAGCCATCATATTTTTAGTTGTTTTTAGTAAACCACTTACCAATCAATTTTTCATCGACTGGAATATATCATTTCAAAATGCTGAATTATGGGCGATTACAGCAATTCTTTTTTTAGTTGTAGGCATAATAGTATCATTGTTTTGCTCTTCAATATTTATTAATAAGATAAGTCAACTCCGACAAATTAAATTAGCCGTTCCTCTTATGGTTTTTCAATTCGTTTTAGTTATTGCTTTAATTGGGTTTACGATATTGATTAATAAACAGATGCATTTTGTAAATCAAAAGGAGCTCGGCTATTCAAGTGAAAATGTTCTGATTATCCAAATCAATCAAAGAAATTCAAAAATCAATACTTTTAGAGATGAACTATTTAAACTTCCAGGCGTTATAAGTGCTGCAACTGCACAGCATTATCCGGGCTTCCATTTTCAGGATATGAATTTTTCAATTGGTGATAATTCATTTCCATTCAAGTTTGGTTTTATCGACCAATATGCCATTAAAACGCTTAATATTAATACGCTTCAGTATTTTAAAGCTGCAAAAGAAAAGTCCACAGACGGATGGTATATCAACGAAAGTTTTTATAATAAACTGAAAGGAACTTACAGTGAAGAACAGATTGCTGCAAGTAATTTCCTGGAAGATGAAAGTCAAGCAGATGAAAACAATCAGGAGTTTGTAATATTGGGTGTGATTAGCGATTTTCATTATGCCTCATTGCATTCGGAGATTGAGAGTTTTGCCTTTTTTATACCCAAACCTGATACAAGATACAATCGCTTTTTACTTGTCAGAGTTAATCAATCGGGAAGCCATGTTTTGCTGGGAAAAATTGAGAAAATAATGCATGAAATTTATCCCGATCAATCATTTAATTATCAATTCCTTGATGAACAATTAAACAATCAATATCATTCTGAACAAAGCCTGTTAAAACTGATTAATTTATTTTCTGTGTTAGCCATTATTATTGCTTGTTTAGGTTTAATAGGACTATCACTATTTATGATTGAGAAGCACACTAAAGAAATAGGCATCCGCAAAGTAAACGGTGCTACAGTTTATGAGATAATACAAATGTTAAACAAAGATTTTATTCGTTGGATAGCTATAGCATTTGCAATAGCCGTTCCAATTTCATACTTCGCCATGCAAAAATGGCTCGAAAACTTTGCTTACAAAACGACGGTAAGTTGGTGGATATTTGCTTTGGCTGGATTGCTGACATTAACAATTGCATTGCTAACGGTTAGTTGGCAAAGTTGGCGAGCAGCTACCAGAAACCCGGTAGAGGCTTTGAGGTATGAATAAATATATAAATATATTAACTATGAAACTATCAATAAATTTACGAATCGCATTTAGAAGTATACTGAAAAACAAAGTACAATCAGTTGTTAGTATTCTTGGTCTTGGTATAGGTTTGGGCTCAATTATTTTGATTTCAATGCTATACATGCACGAAAACTCATTTGATAAAAATATTCCAGAAAACGATCAGGTTTATCGGGTATTGCATGGTTCTATAAGTCGTTTGCCATTTCCCATGGGCGAGACTGCTAAAAATGACATCCCTGAAATAGATGATTTTTTCAGATATTATCAAAGTCGTGAGTTTGAGATAAGGCAATCTGGAAAAGACATTGTTAAGGAAACACATTTTGCTTGTGCTGATTCTTCGATTTTTAATTTTTTAGGTATTGAAATTTTAATAGGAAAACCAGCTGAAGCAATAAACGAAGTTACTATTTCAGAGAAAATGGCCACAAAATATTTCCCCGATGGAGATGCTATGAATAGGACTTTTGAAGCACGTTTGAATAGCGAATTTATTGACCTAACCGTTTGTGGGATTTTCAAAGACCTTTCATCCAATTCATCTTTAACTCCGAGGTTTATTTCCCATACCGATTTGATTGGTGAATTCTTGGGCAATAGTAAAAAAATGTTCGGCGAATATGGATCAGAAAATGATGAATTTAAGACAAACTGGGAAAGAGGGATTTGTATTACGTATATTAAAATAAACAAGCAAGCAAACCTCAATAGCGTAAGTGAGCATCTTCAAAAATATTGCGATCGATTTAAAGAAAAAAAGTACAAAAATAAGGCTTTTAGCTTGCAACCTTTAACCGATGTGCATTTAAAATCAAGTGATATTATTGATGATAATTATTCAAGAAGAGGAAATGCAAATGAACTTAAATATTTTTTAGCAATTGCTCTTTTAATTTTAATTATAGCAGTGGTTAATTACATTTTTCTTACAAAAGCAAAAATGGATGGTCGATTAAAAGAATTAGGTGTAAAAAGAGCTTTTGGTGCAAAAACATTATCCATTCGTCTGCAAATGCTTTTCGAAGCAAATGTTGTATCGTTATTGAGTTTAATCCCTGCAATAATAGTTGTAATACTTGGAACACCTTTTGTAAACAGTACCTTAGGACGAACGCTTGACAATCAAATTCTTTCAGATTGGTATACAATACCTTTGCTATTATTAATTCCATTAATTACTGGTTCTCTTTCAGGTCTTTTTGTTGGAATCAAAATTTCCAACATTTCACCCATACTTCTTTTGAATAGAAAAATTTCGGTTAAACCAAAAAGAAAGAAATGGAGCAACTCATTTCTAAGTCTTCATTTTGCCATTTTTATTATACTATTAGTTGGAGTTCTTGTGTTGAAGAAACAAATAAATTATTCCTTAAATAATTTTACAGGCATCAATCCGGATAATGTGATGGTATGCGAATTAAACACTCCTGAACTTTCTCAAAAATTCAATGTAATAAGCAATCAGGTTAAACAAATGCCTGGTGTACTGAGTACTGCAGGATCATCTTTTATCCCTCCATTTAACTGGACATTACCCATTCGCTTAATCAATCCTGAAAATGGTGAGGAGATTGTATTTGATGGTTTAATTATGGGAAAAGGTATGACAGAATTATTGGGCATAGAAATTATTGAAGGTGATCATTTTGGAGAGTTTAATGGAGATAAGCATGAATTTATCTTTAATGAATCGGCAGCTTTAATGTACAATTTGAAAGCTGGTGAACTTTTTAATGGAGTTTTCATTATTAAAGGAATTGTTAAAGATTTTACAGCACATAATATGCACAACAGTATTGAGCCAATGGTTATCATACAGCAGCACCCTGATAAAATGAGTCTTTTTGCTGTTAAAACAACAGGTAAAACCGATGAGCAAATTAAAGCTAATATTACCAAATTATTCAAAGAAATATCACCCGACCAGATTGTATCTATTTATACACTTAAAGATCAAATCAACCAATTTTATATTAAGGAGCAAAATCAGGCAAAGCTAATCAGTGCATTTTCAATACTTGCTATAATATTATCTGTTATGGGTTTACTCGGAATGGTAATGAATACAGTTTCCATAAAAACCAAAGAAATTGGCATTCGCAAAGTAAACGGTGCCAAAGTATCCGAAATACTCATAATGCTAAATAACGACTTCGTAAAATGGATTGTAATCGCTTTTATTATTGCAACACCAATTGCTTACTACGTTATGAATAAATGGCTTGAAAATTTTGCTTACAAAACCGAATTAAGTTGGTGGGTTTTTGCTTTGGCTGGATTACTGGCTTTAGGTATTGCCTTGGTTACAGTTAGCTTACAAAGCTTGAGAGCTGCTACTAGGAACCCGGTTGAGGCGTTGAGGTGTGAATAAATCAAAAACCTCGTATGTTTGCAAAAAAGAAAAATATTATAAAATATTATCTTTGATAGATTAAAAATAAGGACAGAATAGGATTA
>JADFUR010000045.1 GCA_015222055.1 Bacteroidota bacterium
CTTTTAAAATGCCCGAGCCCCAAAAGACAACAGAAGGAACAAACAAAACCGACAAGGCAAATTCTTTTTTCAATCGTGGAAATAGCACATAAAAAAATCTGAATAATCGCCATACCCCGATGTATGTGAATGCTGCGACTAAAATTGATGTTAAATAAAAACTCCGCAAACCGAATATTGTAAATAAACTTACAAAACGCACTACTCCAAAAGCTTTTGGATCATTATAAAAATATGGCCACCCTGTTGTTGAATCGAAAAAAGAATAGTTCTCCGGAGTTAGATTACCAAAAAATATTGAAAAATATGCTCCCGGATCTTTAAACAATAATTTACCTAAGACAACGGCACTTTTAAAATACGCCGTTGTATCTCCTCCTTTGTAATAAAAAGTATAAATAACACAAACACTTATTGCCCCAAAAATTTTAGCTACAAGTCCCCAAGTATAAAAATTATATTCAGGATGTTGCAATCTTTTTTTTTGCTTTATGCTATTGGCAAACAAAAAAATGAATGCTAAATAAATAGGCGTTAATATTATGTCCCAAACTGATAAAAATTCCATAGGCTTTTTTTGAAACAATTAGACTAAAGTTCCAAAATTTTTCTCATTTTTGTATTAATTTTTTTTATCTATGAGTTTAATTTAAAAAGTTGCTAAGCAGTCTATACGTCAGCTGACGAATATCCAAAAATTATTGAGCTTATTATCCGTTTGTTAACTAAGACATCAAGCACAAATATTGTAATATTTTATTTTTATACCATACTCAATAAACAATAATTAAAAGATTTGTAAGTTATAAATTTTTTCAATGAATAAAAAAATATTATATATATCGTATGACGGGATGACTGACCCTTTAGGGCAGTCACAAGTAATCCCTTATCTTATTGGTTTACAAAAAAAAGCTTATGATATAACAATCTTAAGCACAGAGAAACGAAAAAATTATTCATTACATCATAAAAAAATTGAAAATTTACTCACAAAAAACCATATAAAATGGGAAAAAATTTATTACACAAAAAAACCTCCTATAATATCAACTGTTCTCGATATTTATAAATTAATTGTAAAAACAAAAAGAATTTACAAAAAAAAT
Source organism: Bacteroidota bacterium (assembly GCA_015222055.1). GTDB lineage: Bacteria > Bacteroidota > Bacteroidia > Bacteroidales > B39-G9 > B39-G9. Next base: position 1,110 of record JADFUR010000045.1, read on the forward strand.
AAATTCAATATTGTGCATTGCCGAAGTTACATAGCTGCTTTTGTAGGATTCCTTATGAAAAAAAAATACAATGTTAAATTTATTTTTGACATGAGAGGTTTTTATGCTGACGAGCGTGTTGATGGAAATATATGGAATACAAATAACTTTATTTTCAGAACCGTTTATAATTTCTTTAAAAATAAAGAAACTCGTTTTTTGCATGAGGCTGACTATACTATTAGTTTAACAAATGCAGCAAAAAAAATTATTTATAATTGGAAAGAATTTAAAAATAAAAAACCTGCAATTGAAGTTATTCCCTGTTGTGCTGATTTTTCTTTGTTTTCACCCAATAATATTTCAAAATCAAAAGTCGATTTTTATAAAAATGAACTGGAAATTACTGAAAACGATTTTATTATTTCATATCTCGGCTCAATAGGAACGTGGTACCTGCTTGACGAGATGCTAATATTTTTTAAACGGCTACTAATTAAAAAACCGAATGCTAAATTTCTTTTTATCTCTTTTGACGACTCAAATCTGATAAAAAAAACCGCAGAAAAAAATTCTATTTCTCAGGATAAAATCATTGTTCAAAAAGCTGACAGAGAGAACGTTCCAAGTTTAATAAGCATAAGCAATATTTCAATATTTTTTATCAAACCTGTTTTCTCAAAAAAAGCTTCTTCGCCAACAAAATTAGCCGAAATAATGGGCATGGGTATTCCCATTATTTGCAATTCAAATGTTGGTGATGTTGACGAAATAATAAATAAAACACAAGCAGGACTGATTGTAAATAACTTTTCAATAAATGAATTTGATAAAATTATTGATAGTATTGATGAGAAAATCAAAATTTCTAAAGAAAAAATTATAATTTCGGCACAGCAAAATTTCTCATTACAGATGGGCATTGAAAAATATGCAAAAATTTACGACATACTGAATTAATAATGAAAAAAATTTTATTTATAGTACCACATCGAAAAAAACGCTCGCCAGGGCAACGTTTTCGGTTTGAGCAATATTTAAATTTTCTATCCAAAAATGGATATGATATCACTTTTTCAAACATTATTTCAGAAAAAGACGACAAATTATTTTACAGTAAAAAAAAATATTTTTCAAAATTTGTTATCCTGACAAAGAGCTTTTTTAAAAGAGTTGTCGATATTTTTCGCATTTCAAATTACGATGCAATATTCATCTACCGAGAAGCTTTTATGTTGGGAACAACGTTTTTTGAAAAGCTAATGTCATTATCAAAGGCAAAAATTATTTATGATTTTGACGATGCAATTTGGCTTAACGATGTATCAGACGGAAACGAAAATCTTAAATGGTTAAAAAAACCTAAGAAAACTGCCAAAATAATTAAATACTCCGATTTGATTTTTGCTGGTAATAAATACTTGTCCGACTATGCCAAACAATTTAATGATAATGTAAAAATTATACCAACAACAATAGATACTAATTATCATAAAAAAATAAATGTAAACAAAAAAAAATCTGCCATTTGCATTGGATGGACAGGCACCAGCACAACATTAAAACATTTTGAGACAGCTTTGCCAATGCTTCGTGAAATAAAGAAAAAGTATGGCGATAAAATTTATTTTAAACTTATTGTTAATTTCCCATATTCGGTTAAAGACTTGGGTATTGAAGCTACGCAATGGAAATTACACACTGAAATTGAAGACTTGTGTGAATTTGATATTGGAATAATGCCTTTACCAAATGATAAATGGGCAAAAGGGAAATGTGGGTTTAAAGGATTACAATATATGGCTTTGGAAATACCCACAATTATGTCGCCGGTTGGTGTTAATAAAAAAATTATTAATGATGGAGTTAACGGATTTCTTGCCGAAACGAAAAAACAATGGGTTGAAAAGCTTTCCGTTTTAATCGATTCTAAAAAATTACGCAACAATCTGGGCAAAGCCGGGAAAAAAACTATTATTGAAAACTATTCTGTTGATTCTCAAAAAAACAAATATCTGAATTATTTTAACGAGCTTATTAATAACAAACATAAAACCCATGAAAAATAAAATACTTTATTGCATTATTTGTCTAATTCTAATAAATGTTTCTGTTAAAGCACAAATTGGAGACGAAATTAAATCATTTGTTGACAGCTCAGAAGTTCTTGTTAATAATGGGCGAAAATTATTATTAAAAACATTGCTAGACGGGGATTTAAAAAAGTCTAAAGAAATATATCAATATTTGTCAGAAAAAACCACCAATCAAAATTATGCTGCTTTTTATTACACCGAAAAATTATATATAAACTTTTTATTGTCAGACTGGCAAGAATGGGTAGATAAAGCTATTGGGTTTAAACAATATTACCGGGATAATTGTTATCAAAATTGTTATGAAATTGAAAATCGCTTATATTCTGAAATACTAAAAAAAACAGATGCAATATCTTCCTCAATAGAAACTTCCAAGCTAGATGAAGAAGAAAAAACTGTTTTAAAAATATATCTACATTTCTTAGAAACAGGCACTAGCGATGAAACGTATAACAAAATGATTAAAGCTTTTCATAAAAAATATAAAAATTCAAAATTTAATGATTTCTTCGAAAATTATATGCCCAGAACTAAATTTAAAAGTTCTTTTGCATGGACATTTGGTGCATCGGGAACATTCCCAACAGGAAAACTAAGCGATAATTTTTCTGCTAACGCTACCTTTTTAATGGGCATGGATTTTAATGTTGGAAAAGTATTTACATCTCTTTATATAAATGCAGGTACACTAAATTTAAAAATTCCATTTTATGCTATTACAGAAACAGACAGCCTAAATTTTGATATAGACGAAGGGTTTTCATACTTTGAAGGAGGTTTGTTAGCAGGGTGTTTTCTTGTTCGAAACGATAAATTTCACATAGCTCCTTATGTTACAATAGCTGGTAGCTCACTAGAAAGTACAAAATTTGAGGTTGAAGATGATGAAAAAGAAATTAAAATTTATAACTCATTTGTTACCGGACTGGGAATTCATGCAGAATTTAAATTGTTTGACTTTGAGCAAAGAAATATTTATAATTATGCTTATCCTACATATAAAAGTTTTTTAAGTTTGAAATTTGAAACTGGTTATAATTTTATAACTAAATTTGAACATAAAGATTTTAAGGGAAATACAGCTTATCTAAGAATGGCTATCGTTTGGGGTGTTGGGAGTTTTTAGTTTTTTATAAAATATTATTATTTATTGGGGCTTACGCCCCTTTTTTTTATTAAAAAATCTACAAAATCGTTCTCTCTCCCAAATTTTTTGCAAGAGCAATCTTAAACTTACTTAAAGCAATGTATCGTTGTTGCAACTCATTCATTTTTCCAATGTCGTTTTCTTTCTGGGCAATTTTTAATAAATCCTCTGTGCTTTTAAGGGCAGACATTATCTTTTGATTTTTATACGAAGTAATAATCTCCGGAATAATAAGATTAAGCTTGTCTTCTTCGGTCTCAACAGAATTGTTGTGCATCTCCCATATTCTGCTTAGTTCATAAGATGAACTTAAAAGGTCGGCGGCTAAATTACTAACAGCACTATCGGGATGATTAATAAAATATTTACTATCAATACTAATCTCATCACCTATATGAGACTTATACTCCTCAAATATTTTTTTATAAAGAGGGTTTACCAAATCAAGTTCATTCAGTTGAATTTCGCCAATAATATATTGAGCAACTGTTACTGTTTTTTCTTCAACAGATTCATCTTCGTTCGAAAGCATTTCAACATTACCATAATTAATAATTAATTTAATTATCTCACGTTCAAGCACCTCACAGTTATCTTTTGAATAAACATTCTGTTTTTGCGAGCTCGTTTGTGTTTCTTTGGGTTTATAAGTCTTGTCGTAAGATTTATATTTTTTAAAAATTATTTTGTTCAGCTCTGAATATAAAGCCTGCTCATCAATATCTAACAATGAAGAACATTCTTTAACATAAACAGAACGAGTAATTTTTTCCGGAATAACTGAAATCGATTTAACAATATCGCGAATTAAATTTGCCTTTTTAACAGGATCGTTCTTAGCATCATCAAGCAAAAGTTTTGTTTTAAAAATCACAAAATCTTTCTCGTTCTTCTCAATATATTCAATTAATTCAGATGAACTGTGCGATTGCGCAAACGAATCGGGGTCTTGGTCGGGTGGCAACAAAAGAACTTTCACGTTCATTCCCTGCTCAAGCACAAGGTCAATTCCCCGCAAAGAAGCCTTTACTCCTGCACTATCACCATCATAAATAATAGTAACATTATCTGTAAATCGTTTTATCAAACGTATCTGGTCGGTTGTTAATGAAGTTCCCGACGAAGCAACAACATTCTCAATACCTGACTGGTGCATCGACAAAACATCGGTATAACCCTCAACAAGGTAACATTTATTTTTTTTGCTGATTTCTTTTTTTGCAAAAAAGATACCGTATAAGACTTTACTTTTATGATAAATTTCAGATTCAGGTGAGTTAAGATACTTAGCAATTTTTTTGTCGGTTCGTAATGTGCGACCGCCAAAAGCAATGGTTCTTCCCATCAAATTATGAATTGGAAAAATAATGCGGTCGTTAAACCTATCAAATACACGGTCTTCTTTTTTAATAGTTAGCCCGGTACTTTCCAAATATTCAACCTTATAACCTTTATGTATTGCTTCATTGGTAAAAGCATCTTTTTTGTTTAAACAAAAACCGAGTTGAAATTTATTAATAATTGGCTCTCTAAAACCTCTCTCTCTAAAATAGCTCAAGCCCACATTTTTACCTTCTTCGGTATTTAACAAATTCTCGGTAAAATATTTTTGTGCATAAGAAGTAACAATTATAGAGCTCTCAATCTGATTTTTCTTTTCAACATCTTCGCTTGTCAACTCCTTTTCGATAATCTCTATGTGATATTTTTTGGCAAGAAATTTCAAAGCCTCATAATATGAGAGACTTTCTTGCTCCATAATAAATGTAACAGCGTTACCTCCCTTTCCGCAACCAAAACATTTAAAAATTCCTTTTGATGGAGAGACTGTAAACGAGGGTGTTTTTTCGTTATGAAAAGGACATAATCCTAAATAATTAACTCCGCGTTTTTTTAAGGTAACAAAATCCTGAACTACATCAACAATGTCTATTGCATCAAAAATCTTATCTACTGTTTCTCTATCTATCATTTATGATTTTATAATTTTTATTATTTGAAACGAAATACTTTGCCAAAGCTCTTTCGGATTTGCAATCCGAAAGAGCTTTGGAGACGAATTATAATTCGTTACTACTACTCTTCAACCCAATCACCGTTTTCTTTAATTAGAGCAATTAATTCGTTAACAGCATTTTTTGTTGGGATATTTTTTTTAATAAGCTGCTTGCCTTTATAAAGTGTAATTTTATCTTTTCCAGAGCCTACATATCCATAATCGACATCAGCCATCTCTCCGGGACCATTCACAATGCATCCCATAATTCCAATCTTCAAGCCTTTTAAATGCGATGTTCGTTTACGAATAATTGCTACTGCTTCTTGAATATTATATTGTGTTCGTCCACAAGATGGGCACGAAATATATTCTGTTTTAGATGTTCGAACTCTGCTTGCCTGCAAAATATTAAAAGCTGTTTCGTTAACATTTTTACAGTCGATATTATTGTTTGTGAGCCAAATACCATCGCCAAAACCATCAATAAACAACAGTCCTGTATCGCAAGCACTTTTTATTTGTAAGTCTTCAATATTATTGTCTGAATAAAAACGATTAATAATTACCGGTGTTTCAATTCCCTGATTTTTCAGCTCATAAAAAAATGCTCTTTGCTCTGCTAACCCATTAAGATTATTTGTTGTTAAAACAAAAACTAATGAATTGTCATTTTTTGCAAGCTCAATAATTTCCTTATCAAGATTTGGATAATCAATCTTTACAAAATTCAGTTTCTCCGATTTCTCATTGGCTTTAATATACTCTTCAATTGTAAATAATGGATAAGTATTTGAACTTTTCTTCCAGATTTTAGAATCACAAATAACTGCTAAATTATCGGGTAAAGAAATCTGAATATCATTATTTCCGGTATAAATATATTCTGCTGAAAAATTTGTTGTATGCCAAATATTTTTTTTGCTGTCGAAAGCAAAGCCTAATTTCTCAATACTTTCGGTCGATATTTTTATCTTGTGGCTCAAGTCTGCAATCACAACCGGAACATTTTCGCCTCCAATATTATTTATTTCTGTTGTTTCTCTTTTGTTATATTCAAAAGGATTTACATCTGATTTTGAAACAGATTTAATTGTTTTATGATTTTCTCTATTATTAAAATAATTAAGAAGCTTTTTAGCAACAACAATTTCGTTTTCCGACGGTTCTGTTAACGATACTCTAATTGTATCGCCAATACCATCGGCAAGGAGAGCTCCTGTGCCAACAGCAGATTTTATTCGTCCGTCTTCGCCTTCGCCGGCTTCGGTAACGCCAAGATGCAATGGGAAATCCATATTCTCTTTCAACATCTGATTAATCAGCAAACGACAAGCCTGAACCATAACCCTTGTGTTGCTTGATTTTAATGAAATTACAACATCAGAGAAATCCTCATCAACACAAATGCGTAAAAATTCCATTGTTGCCTCAACCATTCCATTTGGCGTGTCGCCATAACGGCTCATAATTCTATCTGACAACGAACCGTGGTTTGTACCAATACGGATTGCAGTGTTGTGCTTTTTGCAGAGATTTAAAAACGGAACAAAACGCTCGCGAATCTTTTCTAATTCTTGCTTATATTCCTCATCAGTATATTCTAACTGAACAAATGTTGCTCGCTTATCAATATAATTCCCCGGATTGATTCTAACTTTCTCTAAAGCCATTGCAGCAATATCAGCTGCTTTTGGGTTGAAATGCACATCAGCAATTAAAGGTGTGTTATAACCTTTAGCTAGCAAATCATTTTTTATGTTAATTAAATTCTCTGCATCTTTTGTCCCACATGCTGTAAAACGAACATATTCAGATCCTGCATTTATTATATCAATCGACTGATTTACTGTCGCCTCCGTATTAAGAGTTTCGGTATTTGTCATTGATTGAATACGAATAGGATAATCGCCACCAAGTGGAACATTGCCAATATTTACTACATGTGTTTTTAGTCTTGAAAATTGAGTTAAGCTGTTACAGTATTTATATAGTTGAAAGTTCATAAAATTAAAAAATTGAAAAGTTGTATCACTTGTTTATCATTAAAATTATTATCAAAAAAATTTAAACAGATTGCTTCTTTGCCTTCGGCAAATCGCAATGACGAGGATTAAATTTATTTCCCAAGTTGTTGTTTAATAATTTTCGCAATATATTTTCCAAGAATATCAAACTCAAGATTAACAACAGTTCCCTCTTTAAAATCATGAAAATTTGTATGTTCATAAGTAAAAGGAATAATTGCTACCTGAAACGATTTTTCTTTTGAATTTACAACAGTCAGGCTAACTCCATTAACAGAAACAGAACCTTTTTCAACCGTTATATTGCCTATATTTGGGTCATATTCAAAAGTGTAATACCAGCTACCCTGAGCCTCTTCAACCTTTTTGCAAATAGCTGTTTGGTCAACATGTCCCTGAACAATATGTCCGTCGAGCCTTCCGTCTGATTTCATGCTACGTTCAACATTCACCTCATCGCCAACTTTTAATAAACCCAAATTTGATTTTATCAAAGTCTCTTTCATTGCAGTAACAGTGTATGCTTTATCGTCTCTCTTCACTACAGTTAAACAAACTCCGTTGTGCGATATACTTTGGTCAATTTTCAACTCGTTAATAAACGAACACGAAAGCGTAAAATGAAGATTTTCCTGTTCTTTTTCTATTGCTACTAGCTTGGCTGTTTCTTCTACTATTCCTGAAAACATATGGCTTTTTTTTATTAAAATTTATTAGTGCGAAGTTATAATTTTTAACTGTTTGAAAAAAATATTGTTATAAAGATTTTCTTAATTTTGAAAATCAGACAGGCAAAACAATTTAATTTTCAAAATCTCAAAGATTTGGAAAATTTATTTCATCCTGAAAAGCAAAAAAAAATTAATTTAAGAACCTATACTTTTCTAAAACCACACTTAATTCCGCAGGGGAATAAAATATACGTTCTAAATTAGCAGACTGCTCCCTGCGTTTAACTTGTTTGTTATCAATACCCACGCTTGAAATCGTGGGCTATTCATATTTTTTCCTTTCAAGGAATTGTTAATTGGCTCATCGCTAACCGATTAACAAAAAAATTAAGTTTTTAATAAAGATGCTTCAAATATAAAGTTTCCAAATTGAAGAAATTTTAAAAATCAGTTAAGATTAAAAATTCGGTAATACAGTAAAATAAAACTTTGATTATTTATGCATTTTTCACATATTGCAGTTAATTATTAAAAATAATCAAAAATTAATGCAAAAAATAAGCCAATCATTATTTTTTTTATCCCTGTTGCTAATAATATCTTTACATTTTGCATCAGCTCAAAGCTATAACTCTATATTTTTATCGGAAACACAAATAAATGCGGCAGATAGCAATAACGTTTTCTTTAATTTTAACAATACAAACTTTATTAAAAACAATGAGTATTTTAATAAAATTATTGAAGGATATACATATATCGGATTGTTTGCACAACCAAAGCTCACTTATTTCCCAAGTAAAAACATAAAAATTGAAGGAGGTGTTCATCTGCTAAAATATTCAGGACTTGATAAATTTACTCAAACAAAACCAATATTCACTTTTCAATATCAACATAAAGATTTTAGTTTAATACTTGGAACAATTTACGGTACACTAAACCACAATTTACCCGAACCGGTTTTTTCGTTTGAACATTATTATACAAACAATGTCGAAAACGGAATGCAAATTTTATTAAACAAAACTTATCTTAAATCAGACACTTGGATTAATTGGGAACAATTTATTCTCCCCAACGACACATTGCCCGAGAGATTAACTTTTGGTTCGTCAAACTTATTTTATTTATCAGACACATCAAACAGCTTAATACTAACAATCCCCTTACAGTTTTTGATTAATCACCGTGGCGGACAATCATCAAACATAAATTCGAATATTCAAACTCTTGCAAACACAGATATTGGACTAAATGTTAAATATAAAATTCAGTCGAAAGCAATAAAATCGATTGAATTTAACAATTATTATTTTTCATTTTTCAACAATTCTAATATTATTGAAACATATTTTGACAAGGGCTCTGCTACTTATTCTCAATTAATAATTAATGCCAATAAATTTATTTATTCTGTAGGATACTGGAACGCACACAATTTTATGTCTGTTTTTGGAGACCCTATGTTTCAATTAGTTTCACAAAAAAACATATTAGACACAAAGCCTGACAAACAACTCTTAACATCAAATTTATTTTATAGTGCACCATTGTGTAAGGGTGTTAATTTTGGTTTTAGAACAGAATTATATTATGACTTAGCTGCCGAAAAATTCGACTATTCTATGGGATTGAATATAGTAGTAAATCAAAAATTTTTCTTGAAAAAAATTAAAACTTATCAAGCTGCAAAATATTAATCTGCAAAAAGCTTTGTTAAAACATTTTAAAAAAAAAACCACAATCCCAACTTACACTTTTTTTGTTTTTTTTTGCTAACTTTGGGTTTCGCTATTTAGATATAGTGGAAATATAAGGCACTAGTGTGTTATATTTAATCGTTAGGCAAAATTGCAAAGAAACCTTATGCTATAGAAAAACAAATATGATTGAGATAATAGATTTAAATAAAATATTTGGGAAAAATAAAGTTCTTGATAATATCAATCTAAAGATAGAACAAGGAGCCGTATATTCTCTGCTTGGAAAAAATGGTGTTGGTAAAACAACATTGATTAATATTTTGGTTGATTTGATAAAACCTGATAGCGGTAAAATCCTAATAAATGGAAAAGAGCACAATGCTCTTAGTAAATTGGATAAAATGAATATTGGAGTTGTTGGAGAAGACCTAGCCTTGATTGAAGAACTTAATGGATATGAGTTTTTAAGTTTTGTTGGAAGAATTTACCAATTGCCAAAAAACACTTTAAATAAAAGGATTGATGATCTTTTTAACTATTTTTTTGAAGATGAAAGAGATTTGAAAAAAAATATTTCAAAGTACTCTACAGGTATGAAGAAGAAGATCGCTTTTTGTGCTGCTGTTCTTCATACTCCCGATATTTTAATACTTGACGAGCCTTTTTCGGGACTTGACCCATTCGTTGCAAATCAAATGATATCATTTTTAAAAGTTTACAAAAAAAAGGATAGAACTATTTTTATATCCTCGCACGATTTAAGTTATGTTGAAAAAATAGCCTCCCATATCTGTGTTTTAAATGATACCCAAATACAATTTAATTCAACTCTACAAAATTTCACGAATAATGGGGAGAATTCTCTAGATAAGTCTTTACTAAAGATTTTAAAACCTAACGAATCAGAATTAACTAAAATTGATTGGGTATGATAATATTTCTAATTTTAAATAAATTCAAATCTTATTTGAAAACCCTTAAAAATCCTTGGAAAATAGTTTTAACAATTTTTTTAACCTCGACCGCCTGGATGTATGGTCGTTTATTCGGTGAATTATCGAATAAATTAGGAAGAGGAGAAATTGACTTTATAACAACAGAGGAATTTACAAGTTTAACCTTAATTGCGATTTTGACAATTACTTTTGTTAGAGTGATATTCCCAAATTATAAACCATTAAAAATAATATTCCCTAAGTATTATCCATTATCAAAGATGCAAGTGTATTTAACATCAATTGTTAATGATCTTATTACACCTTATTTTTTCTATTTATCTATTTTTATTTTCACAGGTGGCTTTTATATATTCGATAAGGGTATCGCTTTTATCTTTGGTGGTTTCATTGTTTTACTAGGGGGACATCTGCTCAGACGAAGTATTCAATATTTAATAGAGTTTAAATTGAAAGCATTTGCTCAAATTAGTTTTATGCTTGTTGCAATCATAGTATCGACAACAGCATTTTATTTCTCAGATTCTTCACCTTTCAATAGATCGTATTTCCTTTTATTTGCGTCATTATTATTATTCCTGCTTGGATATATTCAAAATATAGCTGTAATTGAAAGTAGGAATAATGAGATGTCTGGATATTCAAATAAGAGTAGTATAGGTCTAAAGTTACTTTTAAACAATAAAAAAGTAAGACTACCTTTGATTATTGGATTACTTTTTAAAACATTCATTTTAATAGGAGACTTAATTCTTTTTAATACCAAAGGAGATCATTTATTTGATGGTCAAATCGTATTTTGGTTATTAGCATCTCCTTTAATAATCTACACATATGTTTTTAATAATATATGGGGCTTCTGGAAAAATATTTGGTTAAACATGGAGCTTCGTGTTGGCGATTATAAACCTATGATTAAACAAGGTTTTCGTTTAATGATTCTGCCGCTAGTTGTAGATGCGGTCATTACAATACCAATTTTGATGTTATCATGGAATGCCTTTGAGTTTATTTCATTGTTTTATACTACAACAGCATTTTATTTAATAATGTTATCATTTATTTGGTCATTAATTACTCCTAGAAATATTAGTTCCACCTTTCAGATGAAAGGGAGTACTTCACCTATTAGCCTTGTAGTCGCTATGGGTGGTGTATTATTAATGACGACAATTAAGTTGAATACTTGGTTTTACATATTAATTCCAGCATATATTGTAATAGGAGGTGTTGCATACTGGCTAAGTATTGAAATTTATAAAGATAAAAAATATGTAATTTCCAATAAAGTAATGAAGGAATAAGCAACATTTGCCTAACAAAAGCTAAATTTCATGCGCGCTGATAAGCAGTTCGAAAGTTTAGTACAATTAAGAAACACCAGCAAGCCATATAAACTGGTTTGCTTAGAAATATAAACAAATTTATACGGCTTGCTTCCGTGAGTTTTGAAAGGTTTATTCTTTTAAATCGCCCACTCAACTTAGCAAGACCGTTAGCAACAAGCAAAAAAGCACACACACACATTTGAGAAATATATGAAAAAAAATATCAAAGCTTTTATTAAAGAGATCGTTCCTATAATAGTTGGAATTTTAATTGCCATGTACATCACCAATTGGAATGAGAATAGAAAAGAAAAAAAGTACATTAATCAAATGTATTTATCAATTAATAAGGAACTAATCGAAACCAATGAAGATATCATTGACAAAATATCTATACAACAATCATTTATTGATACTCTTGATTTTTATTTAGAGGACAATAAAATATCGTTACTTGATATAACAATTAAAGCTAACGGAATTTATATGCCTACAATAAAAATAAATTCTTGGAAAGCTATTTCAAATTCAAGAATTGAATTAGTGGAATACGACAAAGTATCTGCTTTTGCAAATATTGAAGAGCAAAAAGAGATTTTGAAAATGAAAATTGAGAAATTGGGTAATTTCTTTTACTCAAATACTAAAGAAACAGGAAAAGAAAAAAAAGAATTTATGAAGATAATTATGTTAGATATTATTGGGACAGAAATACCCTTACAAAAAGGGATTGAGAGAATTATAAATGATTAATGCCTGTTGCTAACACACGCTAAATTTAATTGCCGTTTTTTGTTCTGAATACAAACTGTTTAGCCTGCAACAACGGCGGTGTGGTTCGACAGGAAATCAACCCGAAATCGGCAACAAAACTTAGCACAGTCGTTGAGCAAAACCAAAGGTAGCGGTTTGTTTTTTATAATGCATTTGGACTAAACTCAATTTTTCAATCTTAAACCCGACTTTTAAAAAACCACAATCCCAACTTACACTTTTTTTGTTTTTTTTTGCTAACTTTGGATTTATCAATTAAATCTCAACAATAAATAAAAATTGAACTAAAATTAAAACTAATGAATATAAATTTAGCAGTACTAATTGATGGCGATAATATACCATCCGCTTTTGTGAAAGAAATGATGGAAGAAATAGCTAAATATGGAAATCCAACTATAAAAAGAATTTATGGAGATTGGACAAAACCCAATTTATCTAAATGGAAAAATGTACTTTTAGAAAATGCCATTACTCCAATTCAACAATATGGATATACAACAGGCAAGAACGCTACAGATTCTGCAATGATAATTGATGCTATGGATATTTTATATTCAGAAAAAGTGAATGGGTTTTGCATAGTATCAAGTGACAGTGATTTTACCCGGTTAGCAACTCGCTTAAGAGAGGCTGGCATGCAGGTGATTGGGATTGGAGAAAAAAAGACACCAAATCCATTTATTGTGGCGTGTGACAAATTCATCTACATTGAAATTCTGAAAAATAAAACAAAAGAAAAAGCTTCTGAGGATGAGAAGGAATTGGAAAAAGAAACATTTGATAAAATTAGTTCGAAAGATATTAAATTAATTGCAACTACAATTACAGATTTATCTGATGATGAAGGATGGGCTTTTTTAGGAGATGTTGGAAGCTTGTTGCAAAAAAAACGACCTAATTTTGATCCTCGAAACTATGGTTTCCAAAAGTTGACTCCTTTGATTAAGTCAATAGAAAAATTTGAAATTGAGCAAAGAGAAAGCCAAAAAGGCAGGTATAAGTTGATTTATGTTAAAAATAAAGAAAAGCACACAACACGCTCTCATAAATAATTAAGATAAATGCAATGAAATTAAATATTGCAGACCGCAATAGACAAATATTCGTAAAGTAGTATATTGAGAGAATCTTAATTTTTCAATCTTAAACCAACTTTTTAAAAAAATCATAATCCCAATTTATCCCTTTTTGTATTTTTTTGTTAACTTTGATTCTCGACTATAAAAGACATAGAAGATATAAAACTCATTGGAAGTGATTATTAAATTGTTACCAACAAATTTAATAAATAAATACTCCACAACTATGAAAAAATATTTATTGGTAATATTGCTAATTCTTGGCTTCGAATCTTTTGGTTCCACTTTAAATGTTGAGACAAAAACATTTAAAAATGGAAGAACAATAAGAGTTTGCCTACCGGAAAAATATACAAAATTTACTCTTAAACTACCTGTTATTTATGTTTTTGATGGTCAGATATTATTTAATTATATAATTGGGTTATACGAATACAATTTTGATAAATACCCTCCTGCTATTATTGTAGGAATTGAACAATTAGACAGAGGAAACGAATTTATAAAACAAAAAGAAGATTCTGCAAAAAAAACATTTTACAAATTTGAAGACTTTATAACAAAAGAATTAATTCAGTATATTGATTCTAATTATAGAACTAATTCAATTAAAATTGGTATTGGGCATTCCCATGGAGGAACTTTTTTACTCAATAATTTATTATTACATAAAACTTTTACAGTTGGAATTTGCGTTAGTCCTACCTTATGGACAAATAAGTATGCAATTTTTCAAAACTATCAAGCTATTAAAAACAAATCAGATTTATCATTTCAACTTTATTTAGCTTATGGCGAAAATGACTTTAGTGCAATTAAAAAGGGCGTTTGTGATTTTAATCAAATGTTATTGTCTGATTCAACATCAAAAATAATTTCACATGTTGATGAATACAAAGGAGAAGACCACAACTCTGCAATTCTTGTAGGAAGTAGAAAAGGTTTAAATTACATATTTAAAGACTATGTCTTTCCGGAAAATAAATGGGACTTGATGGAAGAATCTGCTAATGATTCAATGTTTTATACACATTATAAAAAACTTTCAAAAAAACTTAATTGTCAAATTATCCCATTAGAAGATGATTATAATAGCTTGGGTTATTTCTATTTAGAGCTAAATAAGATTGATAAGGCTATGGAAATATTTAAAAAAAGCATGATTTATTATCCATATTCATCAAATGTATATGATAGCTACGCTGACGCACTTGAAAAAAAAGGAGAACTTAAAAAGGCATACAAATTTTGTCAAAAAGCTTTAAAATTAGAACTTAAGACGGATAATAACAGTTTTCAGATAGAACAATATAAGGGGCATTTAACAAAATTAGAAAAAGCTCTGGGAAAATGAAATACCAATTTATAATCAAGCAGATTGTCGTTTAACAAACTTTTGACAGAACACCTCTCTGCTTGTCGTTACCTCATGCTAATTCTTTTATTCCACAAAAATCTTCTTTTTATTAACTTTTTGATTTAACAATAAAATATATCATATAAATAAAACAGCTTGGTGGGGCTTGTTGAAGTGTTATCCCTTATAGTATCTCTATAAAACAAAAATAAACAATCACTAGGATCTCTTGTATTTTCTTAAACAAAATCACAAAAAAATACATTTGTCTGAACTAAACACAAATATTTCACTTGTTTTTTTTAATTTCTAAGTGGTTGATTTTGTGTCCACTAAGCATTTAAAACTTAATCGTAAGTTAATTAACTAATCTTTTAGTTGCATAACTTAAAATTAAGTTGTATGTTTGTAAAGCCAATTAATTAAATCTTAACAGTAATGATTACTCTAACAAAAGCAGAAGAAAAAATAATGCAAATATTATGGGGAATAGAAAAGGGATTTATAAAAGACATTCAGAAAAAATTCCCTGATCCAAAACCTCCGTATAATTCTGTTTCTACTATTGTTAGAATTTTAGTAAAAAAGGAGATTGTTTCATTCAATAAGTTTGGGAATACTTATCAATACTATCCTATTATATCAAAAGAAGAGTATAGTAAATCTCAAATGAAAAATCTTGTAAGTAAATACTTTAATAATTCGTTTAAAAAAGTTGTTAATTTTTTATCAGAAAACAAGGAGATTGATATTAAGGAAGTGAATGAGGTAATGGAAATGCTTGAGGAAATCAAAGAACAAAAAAAGAACTCAAAATAATTTGAATCTAATTCAAAAAAGCTATGGGAGCATTTATTTTATATTTGTTTGAGACATGTTTATGCTTGTCAATACTTTTTCTAGTGTATCTTATATCTTTTAGGAAAGAAACCTACTTTAACTTAAACAGGTTTTATCTTTTAGGAATAATGTTTATTTCTCTTGTTTTACCTATTGTTCATTTATCCTTTTCAATATCCTCTAATCCTTCTATTCACGAATCTGTTAGTGAAATTGGCAAAATCAGAAGTTACTACGCTGATATTATATCAATGACTGAGCAAGAATTTTCATATTTACCTTATGTTAATTACGAATCAGCCATATTCGAAGATAATGAAAGTGTAGATTCCGGACTTAATAACACAAATCTGGCATATACTAAAAACGATAATAATATAACAAACAATTCTTTTTTAAAAGGAATGCACCTTTCTCTGGCAAAAATTATTTTATTAATATATCTGCTTGGAGTTATATTTTTCTTATTCCGATTGTTATTTTTAACAAGATGGTTATTTCTTACAATTAGAAGCAATACTCATAAAAAATTTAAAGGTTACGAAATCATATTGCTCAATAAAGAAATTCCGCCTTTCTCGTTTTTAAAATACATTTTCATAAATAAGGAAACAGCTAATTTTCATGAATACGAACAGATTATAGCTCATGAGCTTGTTCATGTAAATCAGAGACATTCCTTTGATCTTTTAGTTGCAAATGGTTTAACTGTTTTTATGTGGTTTAACCCCTTGGCATGGCAATTACAAAAAGCAATAAAAACAACACATGAATATATTGCTGATAGCAAAGTTGTAAGCCAGGGTTATGAATTATTTGATTATCAATCATTACTGTTAAGACAATTGGTTGGCATACCATCAATAGGATTGGTTAATAATTTAAATTTATTATTCATTAAAAAAAGAATTATCATGATGACAAAAAAGAAATCTGGTTTTGCCTCAAAGATGAAGGCACTACTAATAATACCAGCAGCCTTAGTTGCATTCATTTTGTTTGCAAACCTAACGCTTAAGAGTCCCGCTTTGAACTTTACAAATTACAATACAACAAAAAGTTCAAACCTTGAAGGAATATGGAAAAACAACAGCAAAACAACTTATGGAAAATTATTGCTTTTTAAAGGCTCCAATCTATCCATTTTAGAACACGAAAAAAGTGTAAATGTTGTTGATCTAAGTATCCTCGTAAATGAAAAAGAATTTGTTATTCTCAATGGAAAACAAAAGCAAGGAGTTTTGAAATATGAAATTGAAAATAACAAGTTAAAAATATGGTGGAATGAGAATGAATTTTCAGTTTATTCGAAAACGAAATATTCAAATTCTGCTGAAGCTCTAATACCTAAAAAATTTAAGGACATTTCTCTTCCTTTAATGCAAGAATCAAAAATTCTTGACAAAACTCAACTAATCTACAATATCTATGTTTACCCTGACAAATATTATGTAGAAGATGAAGAGTGTAACCTTGCTAAACTTAAGGAGTGTATTCAAAAAAGAGTGTCAAAATTCAATGTGTTAGACAAAATGTTTGCTACATCCAGATTATATATTGACAAATCGACAAACATGGAATCTGTTTATAATCTGCTTCAGATTTTAAGAAAATTACAACTATATAAAATAGGTTTTGCAACAATTCCTAAGGGCGATATATCAAAATTACAATACCATTATTCTGCATTACCACAAAAACTACCACCATTGGAAAAGGATGGTGCAAAATTGATGGAAATTGAAAAAATAAAAGACAGGTTAATAATACTTAAGCCAAGTAGTGATATTAAAAAAACAGGTTCGGAATTTGAGAGTTTCATTGTAAAACATCCTGATTATATTGCAAGTTTACAATATAATAACACAACAAAGTATGGAGAATATTTGGCAATTATTGATATGACATTTAATGTTCTGTACAAATTAAGAGACCAATATTCCTTCGAAAAACATGGCATGAAATACTTGGACTTGCCAAAAAATTTACAGAAAAAAATACGCAAGAAGTATCCAATGCGTGTTTCTCAGACAAATCTTGACGACGAATAATGTTGATAGAATAAGCAAATTGAAATAAAGCATTGTGCGAGAAACTGGTAAATTTAATTTGCGATATTGAAAAAAATGGCTCATGAGATTAATTTCTTTTGGGCCATTTTTAATAATAATTGTTAATGCGTTTTTGTTTTTACTTCCTCAGTTTATCGTAGTCTCTGATTACAACATCAACTTGCACAAACGTATTGTATACTTTTTTAATGTTTTAAAAAAAAACACTCCCAAATTTATTTCTTTAATTCTTTTTCTGCTAACTTTGGTATTGATTATTAAATATATAAAGGATATAAGACACAAGTGTGTCTTATTTGGTTGTTTAGCGGTAAGCTTTAAAAAGACGCAACCTTTACAACAATAAATGCATCTAAAAGAGAAAAAGACTAATCATGAAAAATTTACTCCACCTTCCAAAAATAATTTTAATAGCAATTATTTCATTTTGCATTTGTGCTTGTGACAAAGACGAGATTGACGTAGAATATGATATTGCAGGTGACTGGAAAGTTGTATCATACAAAACATCATCGGTAATTACCAAGACTGAAGAAAATACCTGGAATCAATTTAATAATGGTGATGTTACAGTTAGTTTCACTGAGCCTGAATTAACAAATGGAGAAATTACTGGAATAAAAGTCACCAACAGTTTTTCTGGCGAATACACAATTGACAACAAAGGTAATATTTCGATAAGTAATCTTTCTCAAACCTTAATTAATGAGCCTGAATGGGGAAGATTGTTTGATACAATTCGAGAGGCGGAATCTTACGAGGTACGAGATAATCTCCTTATCATTTATTACAACAAGAGAAAAAATAACATTACTCTTGAGAAACTTAGTAACTAAAATTTATAAAAGCCAATCGCTAAAAGCTATATATAATACGGGGTACAGCGGGTAATTCAACTGTAGTTCTCCATAACAACACCGACAATTCGTCTTTGACGATTTGGCTATAAAAACTAAAATATAAATAAACGAATTGGTTCAGTGGTAGCCCGATAGTGAAGCATTTCAAAATCCCGCACTCCACATAGCCAAATCGTTAAAAACAATACAAAACAAAAGTCCACCTATATTGGAATATAAAATAGAAACAAAAATTTCACAGTAAAACAAAAAAATTATGAAATACATAAAATTAATGAGTTACTTGTTTCTATTAGTCATGCTTTTAACAGGTTGTATTGAAGAGAAGTCTGTTACAATTTGTGACATAGACAATCCGCAGGAAAATTTAGAAAGGCTCAACCATTTGTTACAAAAAAGTTTTTGCACCGATGTGTATAAAATTGAGTACAACGGGCACAAATATATAGGCGTTTACGATTGTCCGGTCGGTGCAGACTATGGTTGGATAATTTATAACTGTGACGGTACAATATTCTGCAAACTAATTTGATTTACAGGGCAGTGCGATTGCCCCAATGATTTTATTGGTAATGCAAAAAAAACATTAATTTATCATCAAGATGAACCTATAAACCATTAAAAAATTAAAGTTATATCATAACAACATCCCTTGAATGTCTTTAATTTTAATATATCAACATATTAGCAATTAATATGTTGATATGTTTATTAGTTTATAATTCTTGATTAAGCCCCGTGAAACTCATATACGGCTTGAATATCTACAGTTATACGAGTAAATAAATCTTCAATTAGCTTATCCGTAACATCAAGTGCAGACTGCATTACGTGATCAGAAAATTCTTGAATTAATTCCTTAGCTCTAATCGGTTGATTTTTATAAATACGAAGATATTCTATCTCCATTTCTTTCATACGTTGATCATTCTCTGCTTCAAATTCAGCATATACCTTTTGAATAAGTGGTGCATATTTGTTATAATTAGTCATACCTAAGGCCTGTACCTTACGAAATTTCCAATAAGCCGAATCGTCAGAAGAAACATCTGTTCCTTTAGTATAAGGTTCAAGATAGCTACTAATTCCTTGATAATAAGGAACAAATACACCAAGAGCAGCCATACCCATAGCCATATAATCAACTTCTCCTATAGCTTGAGGCATATCAGAACGCACTTGAAGTATGTGAGTTTGAGTAGCCCTCATAATAGAAATTGGGCGATAAGCTTCCTTCGGATTATTATTTAAATAAGGATCGTGCTCAGTACCATTATAGTGGAAACGGAACGCAGTTCTTAAATCAGTAATACTAATAGGATTTTCAGGAAAAGCAAACACTGGAAAAGTATTTTTTGTTACATCATTTTTAATCTTAGGACTAAGCATTTTCTGAATTCCCCAAACACGTGGATAATTGTATGTGGTGTCTAATTTCACATCACGACTATAAGCTGTATGAAAATCGAATTCCCCTTTTGAAGGATCGTAAAATTTATGTTCTTTAGCGAAATCTATTAAATCTTTAGTTGCTAAAAAATTAGTTTTATCTTTTGGATTATATTCGCGAAAGCGACTCTGATTACCACTACAAAAATACTGATCATCTTTCATATTACAGGCTAACCAACGATGTCCGCAAGCTGTTTCAAGATACCAAATTTCATTTTTATCAATAAAGCCGATTCCAAATCCTTCGGCAACCCCATATTTTTCTATTAAACTTCCTAACCTAAGTGCACCCTCACGAGCAGTCTTTATATAAGGTAATACTATATTAAATGCACTGTTTTCAGCAACGCCACTTTCTACAAGAGGGTCAAATTCTAGAACGGCATCACTACTAAAAATACTTTCTGTAGCACTCATTCCTACACCTTGAGAATTAAAGCCAGCACTACCCCAATGACCCGGAAGACAATATGGAGCTAATGCAGTATAACCAAATCTTTTTTCAGGTAAAGGGCAGCGAAATGGGCTGTCTTTTGCTACAAATTCTTTAGGACCATTATCTGTGTCCTCATACATTTCAAGATTTTTAGCTTCTGTAGCATCCCAATCTTCAGATCTAGCTACTATCCTTGATCCATCAGCAGTAGCCTTATTTCCAACTATTATAGTCGTACACTCTGAAGGATATTTACTTTTATTTTTCATATAAAATGATTTTAGAGTATATTTTTTTAAATATTATTTTAGCAAGTTACTAAAAAGGCAAAGAAAAGGTAAATATCAATGTGGTTTTTTTCTGTAAATTCAGAGATGGCACAAGCGGAACGCTTGCACCAAAAAAAAGATTGACTTGATGAAATGGACAAAAAACAAAAGGCTCCCACTTGTCAGAGTATCTGACTACAACCTCATCTTGCACAAACACATTGTCTGTTTTTTTAATATTTAAACCAACTTTAAAAAAAATCACAATCCCAATTTATACTTTTTTTGCTAACTTTGATTTTGACTATTAAACACATAAAATACACAGTGTGTCTTATGTAGGTATTGGTAACCAAATAAAAAAAAAGATTATGAATCCTAAAACATTAATAAAAACTAGCAATACAATCGGAATAATCTCAATAATCCTTTTGATTTATTGAATATTCGTTTTTATGACCGTTGAAGTCTTTGGACTTAAAGTATTTCGAGAGAATATTACCGAGACTTTTTACTTGAGTATATTAGGAATATTAGCATTAATGTTTGGAGCATTAATTATTAATATTATGTTCAATTTGACAAGAATTGCACAAAAACATAATAATGACAATGAGTTGTTAAAAAATAAAAAATCAAAAGTTGTAATTATAATTATTATCGTAAGTTTTCCCTTTATACTTGGACTTTTATTTGGCGGTGACTATTTGACCTCTTAAAAGAAAGAAAAACTATTAATACTATCAGCAGAATCAATAATAACAGACTATTCAATAAAAGCAGATAAACTTGTGAACTATTCATTTACTGAAAATTGGATAAATGAAACAGATGAAATTTTGAACATTTTATCTAAAACAAACAAGCATTTCCCTCATATTTCTGTAATAGTGAAAGATTCAATTGACGATTCTAAACTGTTCCTTGGATTTAGGAGTTATTATGGATATCTAAGCGTGAACGACACAATTAAACCACATAAAAAGAAATATATTCTTAAAACAACTAAACCTGAAAGGGACTATTTAAATAAAATCTTTGAATCAAAATTTGACGAAATAAGATTTAGTGCTCACGATGGAAATTACGAATTTTACTATCCATACATTAAAGGAGGCAAAATAATAGTTTTATATTTTTCAGACCATAAGAGATATGGAAAGATAGGAAGTTAAAAAAAAGGCAACCAACACGCAATATAAGAAATTAGACGAAAAGTGTTAAATTTGAATGAGATAAGTTGAAAAATTGGGATCTAAAAATACCCAAAATTTCATACAGCCATCCATTAAAAACAACAATACACCTAAGCATAAAAAAATACATTTTAATATTGTTTTTATCATTCATATGGTTTACAAATATCAAACTGTATAGTTGTGCTATTTTTATGGGGACAATAAATAATTTAATGTAGGCAGTAACGAAAATTTAAAAAAAAGCAATTCGCAAGTTTTTATTATCCCTGCCAATAAATATGTATATGCTTTGTTTGGATACAATGGTTCTGTTCAATCAGGAGTTAATGAGAAAGGTTTGTTTTGTGATGGGTCTAAGGGCATATCCGTATATTAAAATTAGCAACTTCAATCAAAAACCAAATATAAACGGAAATGTACTATACAAAATACTTGAACATTGTTCTTCTGTGGATGATGTAATAAAACTTTTTGAAAAATACTATTGGGATGGTTTTCATCTGTCACAATGAATGCTTGTTGACAAAATAATATTTTGGCCAAAACTATATACTCCACAATTTTTAATTTAAACAATGGCGATATTCTTATAAGTGTAGACGGAAACTTTTCGCAGATTGCAAAAATCAACCTTTTAGAAAAATTAAAAAAAGGCACGCACTCCTATTACTTATCAAATTTAGTTAACTCAACAAATAAAAACAGGAAGTCAATAATGATTTATGATAAAAAATTTCCGACATCAGATTAGGATAAACTATTATTAGACAAAGATTGGCAACAAACGGCGAAAAAATGAACACCGACAAACATATTGAATAAGAAAAGTTTTTATAAAACCCGCCTCAAAATAAACGACAACGAGTACAAGCTAAGACGCTTTAACCTTTTTAGAAGTCTTAAAAAAGTGTAGGTTTTTAAATTAATGAAATATATTTATAATAATTTAATTTTTAGGTAACTCCACTTTGCCTAATAACAATTTCTATTAATCCAGATTTATTCTTTTTGTGATGATTTGTTTTTCAAACAACGGATAGATAAAAAATGTTTTTTATTCGCATGATAACGATATACTCTATTATAATTTTTATGAAGATATCTTTTCCATGCATTATCACCTAATTCGGTTGATGACCAATAATTCGTAAATTTTTCTTTCCCTTGAAATGTTTGAAGATTATAAAATCCTGCCATCACTCCATTAAACTTCCCAGTTTTTAAAATAATTGCAGCACTATTGCGTCCTAAAGTATCATATAATGTTTGCCACTCAGAATCCTCTGGCATATGCCAACCATCAGGGCAAATTCCCTGAGATTGTTCTTCTTTCATGCCGTCCATAGCAACATCCCATTGATATAATCTCCCATATTTATGAACGTTACAAGTATCATTATCATAACAAGCACTTTTTATATCTTTTCCTTTTGGATTTTTTGTAACCTTTAAATTCTCAGCCATCCATACTTGATTGCCAATATTTACAATTTTGTATATATTTCCATCAATATCAACGCAAGGAGGTTTGGGCTGTTTAACTGTAATTGTGTCAATGGCTTTTCCTGTTTTCGAATCTGTTACAGTAACATAATAAATTCCTGCTTTCACATTTTTTATTTCTGATGTTGTAACTCCGGTTGACCATTTATATATATATGGTGATTTACCGCCAACAACTGATAATTCTACAGATCCGTTTGAATCACCATATCTTGTAACATCATTAATCTTGGAGCTTATCTTTATTGGAGCTTTTTTAAAGTATTTGCAACCATAAAACGACAAACTAACTATAAATAAAAAAAACAGTATTTTTTTTGTGGCTTTCATTTTTTTAAAATTTTATTATCAATGAAATTAAAATGCTAATTTAATAAAAAGTTTTGATTAATAGATAATTATACGGCTATTAATCAAAGAATACTAAAAAAAAGCAGAACGTAGAAACACTAAATTGTCAAATTATCTACTTTTTTGTTAATTCTTGAAAAACTTCTTCTAAACTTTTTTCTTTTTTTTGCATTGACAATACTACAATTTTATTCTTAACGGCAAAGTCAAAAATATTTGTGCGTATATCATCTTCAATATTACTTTGCAAAAGCCAATTATTGTCTTTAATGTTTACCACTTTAACAATTCCTTTTATTGTTTCCAGATGTTTTGCTTTTACAGCTTTATTGAATTCCACAATAATGGTTTGGTGATTTTTGTTCGATTGTGTATGAATGTTTTGCGTATAATCATTGGCAACAACACTACCTTTATTTATAATGATTATTCGTTGACAAATGGCTTCAACTTCCTGCATAATATGTGTAGATAACATAACCGTTTTTTCCTTACCTACTTCTGAAATCAAATTACGTATTTCAACAATCTGGTTAGGGTCTAAGCCTGATGTGGGTTCATCAAGAATTAAAACTTTTGGATTATGAATCATTGCCTGTGCTAAACCAACTCGTTGCTTAAAACCTTTTGACAATGCTCCAATTTTTTTATTTTGTTCTTCAATAAGCCCTGTTCTTTCAAGCATTTCTTTAATTCGCGATGTCGTGTTTTTTAAATGATATAATCCTGCAACATATTCAAGATATTCTTTTACATACATATCATGATAAAGAGGATTGTTTTCAGGGAGATAACCAATATTTTTTCTAACTTGCATTGACTTCTCAACAACATCACACCCATTAACAGAAACATCGCCTGAAGTTTGAGGAATGAATCCTGTAATAATTTTCATCATAGTTGATTTCCCAGCACCATTCGGACCAATAAATCCAACTATCTCTCCTGTTTTGATTTCAAAAGTTACATTGTTTAAAGCCTTTTGTTTGCCATAAATTTTAGTAACATCTTTTACAATTATTGACATTTGAATAATTTTACTTTTAAAACGACAAATTTAAGAATTTTGTATGTAAATTTGATAATATTAATTTATCATTTTAAAACCTGAGATAATGGCAACTTTTATAGCTCTAATAATAGCTATTTTATTACAACTTATTGCTGCAATTATAGCTGTTGGCTTAATAAAAAAAACCAAATTCAATATATCATGGATATTAATATCTATTGGCTTAATTTTTATGGCAATAAGACGTTTTTTTGAAATAATGCCTTTTTTATTTGAAGATTTTGTGCCAGAAACAGAATTAATAAATCGTTGGATTGGAATTACCATTTCAGTAGTTATATCTGTAGGAATAATATTTATTAGAAAAATATTCAAATTCTTGGGACAAGCACAAGAAGAAAATATTGAATATGAAAAAATTGTATTAGCAGCTATAATACAAACTGAAGAAAAAGAAAGAAAACGTTTCGCTAAAGAGTTACACGACGGATTAGGACCTTTGTTATCAACAGTAAAAATGTCGATGTCTGCTTTATCGCAAATTGAACATGATGAAAAAAGTAAAAAAATTATCACCAACACAGAACACGTTTTAAATGAGGCGATTAGCAGTATTAAGGAAATCTCAAATAATCTTAGTCCACATATCTTAAATAATTTTGGTTTAGCAAGTGCAACAAATAATTTTTGTAATAAGATAAACCAGACAAAAAAAATTAATATTGATTTTAAATCAAATATATCAAAAGAACGTTTTAATAGTAATATTGAATTAATTTTATACCGTGTTGTTTGTGAACTCATTAATAACACAACCACACACTCAGGGGCTCAAAATATTAAAATAAACCTCTCTCGCTACTCAAAAATTTTAACCATACAATATTCCGACGACGGAAAAGGTTTTGATATTGAGAGAATTGAAAACACAAGAACAGGTATGGGCTTATCAAATATAAAATCTCGAATAAAATCAATAAACGGAGTTTGCTTTATTGAAAGTAGTGAAGGAAATGGTTTTAATGCTTTAATAAAAGTTAATGTTTAATTTCTATTAAAAATAATTTTTTTATATGAAGAATCAAATTAATATAATTATTGTTGATGATCACTCATTGTTTAGAAACGGACTAAAAATACTCTTAAATAATATTGAAAATATTAATGTTGTTGCCGAAGCTCCCAATGGCAAAGAATATCTTGATGAAATAGAAAAAATTGATGCCGATATTGTCCTAATGGATATTAATATGCCTGTAATGGACGGTATTGAAGCAACGAAAAAATCGCTTGAAAAATTTCCGAATTTGAAAATTATTGCACTTTCAATGTATGGCGATGCTGAATATTACTACAAAATGATTGATGCTGGGGTTAAAGGTTTCTTGTTAAAAAACTCTGATATTAAAGAAGTTATTGATGCAATAAAAAAAGTTAATAATGGGGAAAATTACTTTTCTCAAGAATTATTATACAATGTAGTAAAAAATATTAGCCCAACGGAAAAAACCAATAAACAACAAATAAAATTATCAAAAAGAGAACTCGAAGTGTTGAGAGAAATATGCAAAGGGTTCTCTAATCAAGAGATTGCAGATGAATTGTCTATTAGTAAAAGAACGGTTGATAAACACCGAGCAAACTTACTAAGCAAAACGCAATCGAAAAACACAGCAAGCCTTGTTATGTATGCAATAGAAAACAAGCTGGTTGACATGTAATTAGAAACCAAATGATATTATATCCTTTCAAAATTGCATTCTCTGGGATTAAAAAAGTTCCGCTCAATAATAATAAATTTTCGTGCCACAACTAAGTAAAAATACTACCATCAAATTACGCCTTTAAGCTGTTTTTTAACCTTTCTCTTATTAATAATTTTGCATTGATATATAGAACCTAAAATTTCTTAATAGGAGGAATATACTAAACGCAAAAAACTCAGCTATTTGCCTGAATTATAATACATGAAATTTATGAAAATCCGAGTATTCTTTTTTATGCCTTTAATAATGATATTTAGTGTTTCATTAGCACAAACACAAAACCCTGAAGAAAAAAAAGACTTTAAACCTTCGGGCTCTCCGTTTATAACGGTTTTTAGTAATTTTAATGCAGATCTAACCAAAGACAATGAAAGCTCTGCTTTTGAATTATCCAGAGCATATTTGGGTTATAAGTGTAATATGAGTGAAAATTTTTCTGCCAAATTGACTTTTGATGTTGGAAATCCAAAAAACACATCTGCTTTAAAAATGACTGCTTTTGTAAAAGCGGCAACTTTAACCTACAAAAATAACAAAGGGAATCTTTCCGCCAATTTTGGAATAATTTGCTTAAACGGTTTTAGTCTTCAAAGAAAATATTGGGAACGTCGATATATTTATAAAACTATTCAAAACCAAAATAAATTTGGATACACGGCTGATTTGGGAGCAAGTATCTCATACCGGTTTAACAAACTGATAAGCATCGATGCAGCGGTTATGAATGGTGAAGGATATAAAAATATTCAAACAGATAATACATATAAAGGAGGTTTTGGTTTTACAATATCGCCCACAAAATGTTTGGTAATAAGAGAATATGCTGATTTATCACAAAAGACAGAAGCACAATATACTATTTCAAATTTTATTGGATACAAAATAAAAAACAAATTAACGCTTGGAGCAGAATATGTAATACAAAACAATCATAATTTTATGTCAGATAATAATCTGAGTGGGTTCTCTGCTTTCTTTTCTTATGATATTAATAAAAAAATTCAGCTTTTTGGGAGATTTGACAATTTGTCTTCAAACAAGATTAACGATGAATTATATGATTGGAACATTGCAAAAGATGGAAAAACAATTATTGGGGGTATTCAATATTCTCCTATTAAAAAAATTAAAATTGCTGCTAATTATCAATTCAGAGAACCTGAGTTATCAAGCTTAAATAATGAACAAAAAATTTACTTAAACATTGAATATAAATTCTAAAAATATTTAATTATGAAAAAAACAGATTTCTTTTTAAAATTAGCAATAATTGCTATTGCCGGCTGTCTGGCCTTGTTTTTTACCGAATGCAAAAACAACAAATCAAAACAGGGAATCAACAGTAATGACACATTAAAAGGTACAATAAACATTTCAGGAGCTTTTGCTTTATACCCAATGACAACAAAATGGTCAGATGAATTTCGCAAAATACACCCAAATGTTAAAATAAACATTTCGGGAGGTGGTGCTGGTAAAGGTATGGTTGATGCTCTATCTGGAATGGCTGACCTAGGAATGTTCTCAAGAGATGTTAAAAAGGAAGAACAAGAAAAAGGTTGCTGGGAAATCAACGTAACAAAAGACGCTGTTTTATCAACAATTAACTCAAAAAACCCAATAATAAAAGAGTTGAAAAATAAAGGACTAACCAAAGAGGTGTTTTATAAAATTTTTATTTCGGGAGAAATAAATGATTGGGGAACAGCTATTGGAAATAAAAATATTAAAAATAAAATTAACATCTATACTCGTTCTGACGCCTGTGGTGCAGCACAAAAATGGGCTGAATTTTTAGGTAAAAACCAAGAAGATTTATTGGGAATTGGTGTTAATGCAGACCCCGGTGTAGCTGGTGCTGTAAAAAAAGACGTTTGTGCAATCGGTTATAACAATAAAATATTTATTTATAATATACAAACAAATAAAAAATATGAAGGCTTAGAGGTTATCCCTATTGATATTAACGAAAATGGAGTTATTGATGCTGATGAAAATTTTTATGACAGTGCTGATGAAATAGCAAATGCAATAAAAGAAGGCAAATATCCTTCACCTCCGGCAAGAAGACTTTCTTTTGTTTCTAATGGAACACCAAAAAACAAAACTGCTGTTGAATTTTTGAAATGGATTCTTACAGATGGTCAAAAATATGTAAGCGAATCTGGATATATTCAATTACCCGAAGACGAAATTAAATTAGAACTTGAAAAACTTACACTTAAATAAAAAATTAATCTAAATAAATTTCATATTTTTTCATTATGAATTGTTCATTTTACAGATCTTTACGAAACAATATTAGTTCAGCTTGGATGTTGTCTTGTCTTTTATTCGTAATGACCATACCATTATTAATTGGAATAGGTTTGTTTTTAAAATCATCATTATTACTTGAGAACAATTCAATTCTTACTTTATTGTTTTCGAAAACATGGAAACCTCTTAATCAAAATTTTGGATTTTACCCATTTATCATAAGCTCAATATGGGTAACTTTAACAGCAATAGTAATAGCCGCTCCAATTTGTTTGTTAACCGCCATTTATCTTACACAATACTCAAAAAAATATTTTTTGAAAATAATGCATCCTGTAATTGACATTCTTGCGGGAATTCCTTCGGTTGTATATGGAGTGTGTGGTGTTTTAATAATTGTGCCTTTTATCTCTGAAATAGCAACAATTTTTGGCAAACATTCATCGGGTTACACAATATTATCGGGAGGAATAGTATTATCAATAATGATTACTCCTTTTATTTTGAATATCCTTATTGAAATTTTTAAAAATATTCCAGATGAATTACAAGAAGCCTCATTATCATTAGGTGCAACAAAATGGGAAACCATAAAATTTGTATTAATAAAAAAAGCATCTCCGGGAATAATATCTTCTATTGGATTAGGAATTTCAAGGGCTTTTGGCGAAACAATGGCAGTATTAATGGTAGTCGGAAATGTTGCAAAAATTCCGAACAATGTTTTAGACCCGGGATATCCTTTGCCAGCTTTAATTGCTAATAATTATGGTGAAATGTTATCTATTCCAATGTACGATTCGGCTCTTATGTTTAGTGCCTTAATACTTTTTGTTGTAGTATTATTTTTCAATATAATCTCAAGGCTTATAATTACTAAATTGGAAATTTATTAATGATGACAAAAAAAACAGAAGAAAAAATTTTTAAAGTATTAATGATTTTATCAACATCAATTATAATTTGTTGTTTGTTGTTAATAATGGGAACCGTTCTTATTAAAGGCCTGCCAACATTATCTATAGAAATGTTGACAGAAGTTCCTCAAGGAGGATATTACTTTGGAAAAGGAGGCGGTATTTTAAACGCTATTGTTGGCTCTTTGTATCTATCTCTTGGGGCTACTTTTTTAGCATTTTTAATTGCCCTGCCTGTTTCTCTTTATATGAATGTCTATTTAATAAATAAAAACAAACTACTTAATTTAATACGATATCTGTTAGATTTGCTTTGGGGAGTGCCTTCAATAGTATATGGTGCTTTTGGTTTTATTATAATGGTTTATTTCGGTCTCAGAACTTCTCTGTTGGCAGGAATTATTACTGTTGCACTTTTTATTATCCCGATTATGATTCGGGCAATGGATGAAGTATTTAAAACTGTACCGCGTGGACTTATCGAAGCTGCTTTTTCTTTAGGTTCAACAAAATCAGAAACTGCTTTTAAAGTCTTTTTTAAGCAGGTCGTTCCTAGCGTTGTAACTGCTGTTTTATTATCTTTTGGAAGAGCAATTGGTGATGCAGCATCTATCCTATTTACTGCTGGATATACTGACAGTATACCAACTTCCCTTCTTGAGCCAACAGCGACATTGCCTCTTGCAGTATTTTTCCAATTAAGTTCCCCAATTCCTGAAGTACAAAACAGGGCTTATGCTTCAGCATTGGTTTTAATACTAATAATACTAATTATTAGTGTGTTGGCTAGAATCATTGCAAATAAAAATAATATAAAAACTGTTGTTAATAAACGATTTATATATTATAAAAATATACGGAATAATTACAACCTGTCATACAAAAAGCGAGCAAAGACAAAAAATAAATTAAAATATTAACTTACAATGAAAGCAACAGAAACTGAAATAAAAATTAATAATTTAAATGTCTTTCATGGTAATCATCATACTTTGAAAAATATAAACATTGAAATACCAAAACAAAAAATTACAGTAATTTTAGGTTCTTCTGGTTGTGGGAAAACCACATTACTAAAATGTTTAAACCGACTAACTGACTTATACTCCAACATAAAAGTTAAGGGTGAAATTATTATTAATGGAGAAGACATCCTTCATTCAAAAGAAGATATTACAGACATAAGACGAAAGATGGGATTGCTTTCTCAAATGCCATATCCTTTGCCTATGAACATTTATAATAATATTGCTTACGGTCTAAAAATTAGCGGAAGGAATAAAAAAAAATATTTAAATAAACGGGTTGAATATTATCTTAAGCAAATCAATTTGTGGGAAGAAGTAAAAGACAGATTAAAGGATCCTGCTTCTTCATTGTCATTAGGGCAACAACAACGTTTATGTTTGGCAAGAGGATTAACCGTTGATCCTGACATAATTCTTGCCGACGAACCAACCTCTGCATTAGACCCTGTTTCGAGCAATGCTATTGAAGAACTTTTTTTAAACCTAAAACAACACTATACAACAGTATTAGTAACACACACATTACGTCAGGCAAAAAGAATCGCCGATTATGTGGTATTCATGTATCTTGGAGAAATAATTGAACAGGGACCTGCTGATGAATTTTTTAACAATCCAAAAATGGATAAAACAAAATCTTATTTGGGAGGGACATCTAATTAAATTTTATTTTTGAAATCAATAATAAGCTATTTTTTCTGCTCTTTCATAATATTAATATAGGACTTAAGTAAATAATTCAAAATACAACAAGTTTTTTTTGCAAGAGAAAAACAAATATATATCTTTGCACCTCAACAAGCCCGGATGGCGGAATTGGTAGACGCGCTGGTCTCAAACACCTGTGGGCTTAGCCCGTGCCGGTTCGACCCCGGCTCCGGGTACTTAGAGAAAAAACCCTCACCGCGAGGGTTTTTACATTAATTTATAAAAAAATGTGTAAACCCGATTCTCTTCATACCTACAAAAACAAACAAGAACAATTAGACATAAGATATCTTGAGATGGCAAAAATATGGTCACAAAACTCTTACTGTGAACGGCGTAAGGTTGGTGCCTTAATTGTCAAAAACAAAATGATTATCTCTGATGGTTACAATGGGACTCCTCAAGGTTTTGAAAATATTTGTGAAGATGAAAATAATAATACCAAATCTTACGTTCTTCATGCTGAAGCAAATGCCATTACGAAAGTTGCCAAATCAAACAATAGTAGTGAGGGTGCAACCCTTTATGTTACAATGTCTCCTTGCATTGAATGCTCAAAACTAATTATTCAAGCAGGCATTATACGTGTTGTTTTTTGCGACAAATATCGTATTTCTGAAGGTTTCGATCTTCTTAAACGAGCAAATATTGAACTAGTTCACATTGACTTTTAATTCCTAAAAATGAACAACAAAAACAAATTCTCTGTAATAATTATGCCTACAATTATTGCTCTTGCTATAATTATTGGAATGATTATTGAAAAATCCTTAAATAAAACTGATATAAATAATTTTATTGTTTACCCTAAAACAAATAAAATTAATTCCGTTTTAAATTACATAGATGATTCTTATGTTGATTCTGTTTCAAAATTAGATTTAATTGAAAAAACGATACCTTCAATTCTAAAAACCCTCGATCCTCATTCTGTCTATATTCCTGCCAAAGATTTTAACGAAATAAATGACCCCTTAGAAGGAAATTTTGACGGTATTGGGGTTCAATTCAACATTCAAAAAGACACTGTTGTTATAATAAAAACTATTCCTGGAGGACCATCTTCATTAGTAGGCCTTAAAGATGGTGATAGAATTGTTAAGGTTAACGATTCCCTTATTGCAGGTATAAAAATATCAACAACCGACATCATGAAGCTCCTAAAAGGTCCAAAAGACACGAAAGTAAAAGTTGGGATTGCACGGAGGGGTGTTTCTGAACTGATTAATTTTATTATAATTCGTGATAAAATACCAATTTATAGTGTTGATGTGTCTTATATGATTAAAAAAGATATTGGATACATTAAAATAAATAAATTCTCAAAAACCACACATAGTGAGTTTGTTGAAAATGTTCTTAAGCTAAAAAAACAAGGGTTAAAAAATTTAATTGTTGACCTAAGAGACAATGGTGGAGGTTATATGGATGAGGCAACAAATCTTGCCGATGAATTTTTGAAATCTGAAAATTTAATTGTTTTTACTAAAGGACGAACACAACCCCAAACAAATATTTATGCCACATCAAAAGGAATTTGTTTAAATACCAATGTGGCTGTTTTAATTAATGAATGGTCTGCTTCAGCATCCGAAATATTTGCAGGAGCTATTCAAGACAACGACAGAGGCACAGTAATTGGTCGCCGTTCGTATGGAAAGGGTTTGGTTCAACAACCCATTTTCTTTTCTGACGGCTCTTCAATTAGATTAACAATTGCAAGATACTACACTCCAAGCGGCAGATGTATTCAAAAACCATATAAAAACAACAATGACTACTATAATGACATTGCAGAACGCTTTCTTCACGGTGAGTTTACAAAAAAAGACAGCATTCATTTCCCTGATTCCCTTAAGTATATAACTCCTAAAGGAAAAATTCTATATGGTGGCGGGGGTATTATGCCTGATGTTTTTGTTCCTGCTGATACTACAGGGTCTTCAAACTATTTCACTAAAATATCCCAAAAAGGTCTTGAATACCAATTTGCTTTTAATTTTACTGACAATAACAGAAAAACACTTAATGAGTTTAAAAACTATAAAGAGTTAGAAAATTATTTAACAAAACAATCAATATTAAAAAAATTTATTGCTTTTGCAGAATTAAAAGGAGTGAAAAAAAATAAAAGCGATATAAAAAAATCAGGAAAAATTATTGATATTCGTATAAAAGCACTTATTGCAAGAAATGTTTTAGATAACGATGGATTTTTCCCAATCATTCAAAAAATTGACACAACATTACAAACTGCTGTGTCAATATTGTCAGAAAAAAAATAATTTTTAATAAAAATAATAATCATTATCTTTGCAAACTTTTAACAATTAATAATATATATATAATGTCAAATTCTCCCGTAGAAACATTGCCATACAAAATAGCAGATATTAAACTTGCTGAATTTGGCAGAAAAGAAATTGAACTTGCAGAACAAGAAATGCCGGGTTTAATGTCAATACAAAAAAAATATTCAGACTCGAAACCTTTACAGGGATCAAGAATTATGGGGTCTCTTCACATGACCATTCAAACAGCCGTGTTAATTAAAACCCTTGTAGAACTTGGCGCTGATGTGCGTTGGGCAAGTTGCAATATATTTTCAACCCAAGACCATGCTGCTGCTGCAATTGCAGAAATGGGTGTTCCTGTTTTTGCCTGGAAAGGAGAAACTCTTAAAGAATATTGGTGGTGCACAAAACAAGCATTATCTTTTCCTAACGGAAAAGGACCTAACATGATAGTTGACGATGGTGGCGATGCAACATTATTGATGATTAAAGGTTATGAAGCAGAAAATGATGCAACTATTCTTGATGAAAAAGTAGAAGCCGAAGATGAAATTGAACTTTTTGCAATTATAAAAGAAACATTAAAAGAAACTCCTCACAGATGGCACAATCATGTTAAAGAAATGAAAGGTGTTTCAGAAGAAACAACTACAGGCGTTCATCGTTTATATCAAATGATGGAAGAAAAAACTCTTTTATTCCCTGCTATAAATGTTAATGATTCTGTTACAAAATCAAAATTTGATAACCTTTACGGATGTAGAGAATCTCTTGCCGATGGAATAAAACGTGCTACCGACATTATGATTGCAGGTAAAGTTGTTGTTGTTTGCGGTTATGGTGATGTTGGAAAAGGTTGTGCTTTGTCCATGAGAGGCTTAGGTGCCCGCGTTATTATTAATGAGATTGACCCAATTTGTGCATTACAAGCTTCGATGGAGGGTTTTGAAATAAAACCACTTGAAGATTCTCTTGATGAAGGAGCTATTTTTGTAACTTCTACCGGCAACTGTGATGTTATTACAGCAGAACATATGTCAAAAATGAATGACCAAGCTATTGTTTGTAATATTGGCCATTTCGATAACGAAATACAAGTTTATAAGTTAGAAAAAAGAAAAGATGTTAAAAAAGTTACAATTAAACCTCAGGTTGACCAATATTATTTTGACGATGGTCATTCAATAATTTTATTAGCCGAAGGCAGATTAGTAAATTTAGGTTGTGCAACAGGTCACCCATCTTTTGTTATGAGTAATTCGTTCTCAAATCAAACTTTAGCACAAATAGAACTTTGGAAAAATAATTATGAAATTGGTGTTTATCGTTTACCTAAATATCTTGACGAAGAAGTTGCTCGTCTTCACCTTGATCATCTTGGCGTAAAACTTACTACATTAACAGATAAACAAGCAAAATATATTGGTATTGATAAAAACGGTCCTTACAAACCAGAACATTATCGCTACTAAAAATAATCATTAAAAAAGCTGTCTGAAATTATTTTCAGACAGCTTTTTTTGTTTCAGCTAATTTAAAATTATTTTCTTACTGATTATCGTTTTATTCTTTTCTTTTAAAGTAACAAAATAAACCCCTTTTGATTTGTTTTCAGGGCACCAATTAAAACTCATTGTTTGTTTATTAATTTCTTTTCTTAAAGCCACCTTTCCCAATATATCATAAATTGTTACTTCAGCATCGTTTTGTAAATTAACTCTAAAAGTAAATTTATTTGTTGACGGGTTAGGAAAAATTTGCAAGCTGTTTTCATTATTCAAATTATTATCATTTACATCTGCATGCAAATCCCAATAACCAACAGCATATTCTCCCAACAAAAGACTGTCTGTTGTAAAACTTCCTTTTAATAAAAATCCTTGCCAGGTATGACTTATTTCTCTCCAGTTATTTGCTGCACTTCTACGATAAAGAAGAATTAAAGAATCGCCATCTTCAGGCTTTTCATCTTCATTTACAAAATCATAATAAAATTTACCTTTAGCAGAAAACGTTTCCGGCAAAACTCCTTCAACTTTCCAATACTTGTCAAAATCGGAAATTAGCAAATGAGGAACAGTTTTTTTAAAACCATCAGGGCAAACCCAATTTTGTTCTACTCTAATAAAAGCAGAATCTGATATATTTAAAACTATAGCGCTAAAATCTACACCACTAAAAATATTGTTGCCAAGAGTTTTAATTGTTTTATAAGTATTGATATTTGCATCACCAATTTTATCATAATAATCAACCATCACAATCTTAGGGTTAATATTAAGCGAAAAGGTTTGACTTCCTGTTTCTCCTGAAAAAAATATTGTTTTAGTACACATTTGCCAATTTTCATCCATAAATGTTAGCTCAACTCTATTTGAATTCGCAAACTCTGTTTTTTCCTTGAGCTTTTGTCGAACATAAACTGTTGTTTCATATTCATTTCCTGTATTAATTACACTAACAGAATCAATCGAAAAATGAGAAAATCCGGGAGAAAAAACCCAAGCCTGAAAAAAGTCTGTTAAATCAACACCCGTATTCTCAGAAAAAAAATCTCTAAATTCTTCAGATGATACAGAGTTATAT
Organism: Bacteroidota bacterium; assembly: GCA_015222055.1. Lineage (GTDB taxonomy): Bacteria > Bacteroidota > Bacteroidia > Bacteroidales > B39-G9 > B39-G9. The sequence continues at coordinate 37,784 of JADFUR010000045.1, forward strand.
GAAAATGCTGAAAGATAATTTTTAATGCTGGAGAAGAATAAACTGTCTCCTAAATAACCACGTATAGTATGAACAACATCAGCACCTTTGTCATAAACGGTTGTTCCATAAGTATAATCGTGAGGAACACCTGAAACAGCTCTATATCCATCATCATTAATGTGTGCGAGTTTCAAAACATTTTTATGATTATTATTTACATATTTAATAAAGGTCTTTTCTCCATAAAGATTTTCTTCGTTAATTGCCTCACAATAAGAAGCCCAACCTTCGTTTAGCCACATATCGTCGGCTGTTTTACATGTAACCAAATTGCCAAACCAATGATGCGACAATTCGTGTGCATATAAAGTTTCCGCTGACAAACTACCATCAAGTGCCGAGATTGGATATGCAATATTTGTTGCATGTTCCATTGCACCAGCATCAAAAGGGACACAAACATAACCAACTCTTTCCCAAGGATACTTGCCAAATCGAGATTCATAACCGGATAAGACTTGTTTTAAATTCTTGAATGTTTTCACTGCATTTGAACTATCTGAAGGATTTACATAAATATCAATCGGTATAATATTTCCCGAAACACTGGTAAAGCTATCTACTATAGCGGTATAATTTCCAACAGCAACCGAAGAAAGATAGGTGGGAATAGTATTGTGTAATTTCCAATGATATGTTTTTGTTCCATCACCGTTATTTGTAGTAGAACTTAGTGTGCCACCACAAATAGCTTTATGTTCATCTTTAACGGTGATATTAAAATCATAAGTTGCTCTATCAACAAAGTCATCAATACATGGATACCAGGCTCTTCCAAAACAAACCGGATCTGAGGCCATGCCAACACCCATATTATAAGCACAATCACTTGTATAGAAAAAACCGCCCCATTTTGCATCTTGCTGTGGTCTGCCATTATAATAAACGGTTATGTTTATTGTGTCGTTTATAGATATAGCTGTTTTCAAAGAAATCTTTAACAAAGTATCGTTATATAAAATATTTTCAATGCTATTATTTTCAGCTGTTATAGAATCTATTGTGAATTTTAATAAATCTAACGAAATAACATCTAAATTATCTGTCTTAGGAACTATTGTTAGTTCAGTATTCCCAAAAATTTGTTTTGTTGCAAATTTTGTAATATTCAAATTTATTGAATAGTGCAGAACATCCACAGAATCGCGATGAAGATTTATTTGTGTTTGTGTTTGGTTTTTTGAAACAGCCGAACTCATGCTAAAAAATAAAGCAATAAGGATTACAATAATTCGTTTAATAAACATAATTTTAGAGTTTTAAAAATTAATAATTTACACAAATAAAAAACTTTTTAAGCAAAAAAAACAGTAATTTACAATAACTTTTATGCAAGAAAATTCAAAAAATCCACTTAGTGGAATTAAACGGTCAAAAATTATATACCCAATCGTAATTGGTTTGGCGGTTGTTGGCTATATGTTGTATAAAAATTTTGACGTAAACGCATTTGAAATCGTAGAATTCACAACAAAATCTGTTTTTTGGCTTTTTATTGCAATCTTATTAATGATAACAAGAGATGTTGGATATATAATACGAATAAAAATTTTAACAGATAATAAACTATCGTGGTTAAAAGCATTTAAAGTAATAATGTTGTGGGAATTTACCTCTGCAATAACTCCGTCTGCTATTGGTGGCACAAGCGTAGCAATATTATATGTTAATAAAGAAGGATTAAGTGTTGGAAAAAGTGCCGCTGTTGTTATGGCAACATCTTTTTTAGATGAGTTGTATTTTATTATTATGTTTCCTCTTTTGTTTATTGTTATTAGTCCGAATGAATTATTCTCTATTGGGGGAGACTTTTCAATAACAAATGCTTTTTTGCTCTTTGCTATGATTGGTTATGGCATAAAATTTATATATACCGCTTTTTTAAGTTATGGTCTGTTTAAAAACCCAAGAGGATTAAAATGGATATTACTCTGGTTTTTTAAATTCCCAATTATCAGAAAATGGAGATATGGTGCAAATAAAGCCGGCACAGATATTATTAAAAGTTCTAAAGAATTAAAAAACAAACCTTTTTTATTCTGGATAAAAGCTTTTGGAGCAACTTTTCTTTCTTGGACAGCAAGATATTGGGTTGTTAATGCTTTATTTTTAACTTTTTTTGCTGTTAAGGGTAACTTTTTATTATTCGCACGACAATTAGTTATGTGGATAATGATGCTTGTGAGCCCAACTCCCGGAGGTAGTGGTTTTACTGAATTTGTTTTTTCCAAATACTTAAGTGATTTTCTTCCTTCACCAGAATTAGCTATTGTTATGGCATTACTATGGAGGTTGATTACTTATTATCCCTATTTAATAATGGGTGTTTTTATAATGCCAAAATGGATAAAAGAACATTTTAGTAATAAACAAATTCCCGCATAAATATTAATTGATGATTAAAAATATGTAAGAATACAAATATTTATTATTTTTGTATTTATTTTTTTCTAATAAAAATTAATGGCAGAAGATATAGGAAAACTTTTAGATAAGATTATTTATCCTTCAGACTTAAAAAAACTAAGTGAGTTTGATTTAATTCAGATTAGTAAAGAACTACGCGAATTTATTATTGATGCAGTTTCAACAAATCCCGGTCATTTTGGTGCCAGTTTGGGTGTTGTTGAATTAACTGTTGCCTTGCATTATGTTTTTAATACTCCTTACGATAAAATAGTATGGGATGTTGGACATCAGGCTTATGCACACAAAATCCTAACAGGAAGAAAAAACGTTTTTCATACAAACAGGAAATATAAAGGAATAAGTGGTTTCCCTAAACGAACAGAAAGTGAATATGACGCTTTTGGTGTAGGTCACTCATCAACGTCAATATCTGCTGCATTGGGAATTGCAGCGGCCTCATCGTTAAAAAATGAAAAAGACAGACATGTAATATCTGTTATTGGCGATGGTGCATTAACTGGTGGGGAAGCATTTGAAGGCTTAAACAATGCCGGAATCTTAAACACAAACATTCTTGTTGTCTTAAACGACAACAACATGGCTATTGACCCCAATGTTGGAGGATTTAATGAATATCTTATTGATATTTCAACCTCGAGAATGTATAATAAGTTTAAAGGCGAGGTTTGGAATGTTTTAGGCAAACTAAAAAAATTCGGACCTAACGCGCAAGGGTTCATACAAAAAATAGATAATGGAATAAAGGCTATTTTGCTCAAACAAAGCAATATGTTTGAGTCTATTGGTTTCAGATATTTTGGTCCTGTTGATGGTCACGATGTTGTGCATTTGGCTAAAATTTTAAACGACCTTAAAGACATTCCCGGACCTAAATTGTTACACTGCATAACTACCAAAGGAAAAGGGTTTAAGCCTGCAGAACTACATCAAACAGAATGGCATGCACCGGGTCTTTTTAACAAAAAAACAGGCGAAAAAATTAAAATAAAATCAGACAAACCAACACCTCCTCGTTACCAAGATGTTTTTGGAAATACCATTGTTGAGTTAGCTGAAAAAAACCAAAAAATTGTTGGAATTACTCCTGCAATGCCTACAGGCAGTTCTCTTAATATTATGATGCGAAAAATGCCGGACAGGGCTTTCGATGTTGGTATAGCAGAACAACATGCGGTAACTTTTTCGGCAGGTTTGGCTACGCAAGGATTAATTCCTTTTTGTAATATTTATTCAACATTTATGCAACGCGGTTACGATCAAGTTATACATGATGTTGCTCTTCAAAAATTAAATGTTGTTTTTTGTCTTGACCGTGGCGGTCTTGTTGGCGACGATGGTGCTACTCATCATGGTGCTTTTGACCTTGCCTACATGCGATGCATCCCGAATATGACAATTGCTGCACCAATGAACGAAATTGAACTACGGAACATGATGTTCACTGCCCAGCAAGACAATATGGGACCTTTTGTTATTCGTTATCCTCGAGGAAAAGGTGTTATTGTAGACTGGCAAAAACCGATGAAAGCAATTACTCCCGGAACAGGTCGTCTTATTAATCAAGGTAATGATATTGCTGTATTGACAATTGGTAATGTTGGCAACTTTGTTGTTGATATTACAAAAAAACTCGCGAAAGAGAATATTAACATAACCCATTATGATATGCGTTTTGTTAAACCTATTGACAAAAACATTTTGCACGAAGTGTTTAAAAATTACAAAAAAATTATTACTGTTGAAGATGGGACTATTGTTGGCGGACTTGGAACTGCGGTTATTGAATTTATGAATGAAAATAACTACGCATCTAAAATAATAAAATTAGGTATTCCTGATAAATTTGTAGATCATGGTTCTCAAAAAGAACTATATAAAGAATGTGCTTATGATGCTGAAAGTATTTATAACACAATTAAAAATCTTTGATTAACAATTTTAGATTTAATTATCTTGTAAATAAACTTTGTCTTGTAACTTTTATATTTTATCTTGTTAACAGATTCTGACCATTAGAATACTATATTCACTATAAAAAAAATTTATTTTTTAGAATGTTAAAAAAAACAGCAAATATTTTTTCAATTATTTTACACCCTTTGTTAATGCCAACAATTGGCTTGTTTCTAATTTTTAATTCGAAATCATATTTGTCGTTTATGCCTATACAAGAACAAAAAGTTCTCTTTCTGATTATTTTTGTGAATACTTTTGTTTTTCCAATAAGCATTATCCCTTTTTTTATATATCAAAAATTAATCAAAAATATTAAGCTCAGTAATCGCAAAGAACGAATATTTCCTCTTTCAATAACTTTAATATTTTATTTTTTCTCTTATTTAATTTTGCATAAACTTATTGCACCAGTAATTATTCAAAACTTTATTTTAGGATCTTTCATTTCAATACTTTTATTGCTGTTAATCAGTTTAAAATGGAAAATAAGTGCACACATGATTGGAGTCGGAGGAATTGTTGGGCTTGTTTTAGCTTTGTCGATGAAATTAATTATTGACTTACAGGTTATAATAATGATCTTATTTGTCGTTTCTGGCATACTTGGATCTGTAAGACTATACCTTAATGAGCACAAACCATTACAAATATATAGTGGCTTTATGTTAGGATTACTTGTCGTATTAACAACAATTTTATTTTTGTAAAAAACTCAATAGGCTTATAAAGTCATAATAATTAGTAAAAAAACTTTCCTCTCTTAATAGAAATAACTTTTTAAACAAATGCTATGCATAAAAAAACAAAGAAAACTCTTACTTTAAATAAAAAAACATTAACCAATAAAATTATTGGTCTTTTTAGTAACAATTCAACGAAAACATTTAACTACAAACAAATCTCAAAACGACTTGATATAAATGATACTGCAACAAAACAATTAACAACTTTAATTTTAAGCGAACTTGCAAAAGATGAGGTTTTAACAGAAATTCAAAGAGGAAAATTTAAAATAAAATCTCGTGGTGGGTATATTACCGGTGTTGTTGACCTAACGCAACGTGGTGCTGCCTATATTATTTCCGACGACATTGAGGAAGATGTTTTTGTTTCACAAGCCAATCTTAATCATGCTTTAAATAAAGACAAAGTAAAAATTTATTTATATGCCAAACGAAAAGACAAACAGGCAGAAGGCGAAGTTGTTGAAATTCTTGAACGAGTAAAAACAAAATTTGTTGGAACCATTGAGCGCTCGGGAAATTTTGCTTTTCTTGTGCCAAATCGTCGTTTTATGCCTTACGATATTTTTATTCCGGCAAGAAGCTTAAAAGATGCAAAAACAGGACAAAAAGCTGTTGCACAAATTGTTGAATGGCCAAAGCGTGCCAAAAATCCTATTGGTGAAATTATCGACATATTAGGTAACGAAGGCGAAAACGAAACAGAAATAAATGCAATTCTCGCCGAATATGATTTGCCATATACTTTCCCAACAAGTATTGACGAAGCAGCAAAAAAAATATCTAACAAAATCGCTAATAAGGAAATCGCTCTTAGAAAAGATTTTCGAGATATAACAACTTTCACAATTGACCCTGACGATGCTAAAGATTTTGACGATGCCCTATCAATTAAGCAATTAGAAAATAAAAACTGGCAAATTGGTGTGCATATCGCAGATGTTACTTTTTATGTAAGACCAAACACCGATATTGAAAAAGAAGCATATAGTCGAGCAACATCTGTTTACCTTGTTGATAGAGTTGTGCCAATGCTGCCTGAGAGACTGTCAAACAATATTTGCTCATTGCGACCTGATGAAGAAAAACTTTGTTTTTCGGCAGTTTTTGAAATCGACGATAATGCAAACATCAAAAATCAATGGATTGGAAGAACCGTTATTCGTTCAAATAAACGATTTACTTATGACGAGGTGCAAAATATTATTGAAACCAATGAGGGCGAATATAATGATGAAATTCAAAAATTAAATTCTCTGGCTCAGCAATTACGTGCAAATCGTTTTAAAGATGGCTCTATAGATTTTGAACGAAGTGAAGTAAAATTCAAATTAGACGAAAACGGCAAACCTCTTGGTATCTATTCTAAAGTGAGTAAAGAGGCAAATAAATTGGTTGAGGAATTTATGCTTCTTGCCAACAAAAAAGTTTCTGAATTTATTGGTAAAACCGAGAAGAAACCAAAGACTTTTATTTATCGTATTCATGATAAACCAAACAGAGAAAAACTAAACGCTTTTTCAAAATTTATTAAGCGTTTTGGCTATCAACTCAAATTAAAATCGAAAAAGGACATTGCTCAATCAATAAATGGCCTGCTTGCCGATGTGGTGGGGAAAAACGAACAAGAAGTTATTGAAACTTTGGCAATTCGCACAATGGCTAAAGCAGTGTACTCAACAAAAAACATTGGTCATTATGGCTTAGCTTTTGATTATTATTCTCACTTTACTTCACCAATTCGCCGCTACCCCGACATGATGGTTCATCGTTTGCTAGAAAGATATTTAGACAACGGAAAATCTGCTGAGGCAGATAAATATGAAGAAATGTGCAAACATTCTTCTGAGATGGAACAAAAGTCTGTAAATGCCGAGAGAGCTTCAATAAAATATAAGCAAGTTGAATTTATGAGCGATAAAATAGATAAAGAATTCGACGGGATTATTTCCGGAGTTACTCAATGGGGTCTTTTTGTTGAAATTATTGAAAATAAATGCGAAGGTTTGGTTTCTATTAGAGACTTAAAAGATGATTATTATGTTTTTGATGAAGAGAATTATTGTATTATTGGAAAACATAATAAAATAAAATACCAACTCGGCGACAGAGTAAAAATTAAGGTTGTTAATGCTAATCTGCAAAAAAAACAGCTTGATTTTAATTTGGCTTAAAAAACAAATAATTAAACTTGGTATATATTTAAAATTTAATGAGATAGACTTTGTGTTATAAAATTGTTGGTTTTAATAAAAAATTGTGATGACTAAAATTGAACAAATAATTACTAATCTTAATTTAAAACCTCATCCCGAAGGCGGTTATTTCAAAGAGACATATAGAAGCGAAGGTGAAATAAACGAAAATAGTCTTGATTCAAATTACATAGGGAAAAGAAATTATTCTACTTGCATATACTTTCTTTTAACATCCAACATGTTTTCTTCCTTTCATAAAATAAAACAAGATGAAATTTGGCATTTTTACGAAGGTTCTCCTATTCGTCTTTACACAATATCTGAACGAGGAAAACTGTCTGAATTCATTATAGGAAGAGATATTGCCAATGGACAAAGCCCACAATTAATTGTTCCAGCTAAGCATTGGTTTGCAGCAAGAGTAATTAACGAAAACGATTATTCTTTGGTTGGTTGCACGGTGTCGCCTGGATTCGATTTTAACGATTTTGAACTTGCTAAAAGAAAAAAATTAATTTCAAAATTCCCTCAACATAAACAAATAATAAAGGAATTAACGATTGAGTAAATCTTGCGACTTTAGACATCAATTGCTTTTTTTGAATTAGGCACATAAGAAAGAACTAAAATAAAACCAATTTTAGGCTATTCAACCGATTATGTTTAATGATAAAATAAACCATAGTCATGTTGTCCGCCAGCTGGCGGATCAACATCTAAAGATTCTGAAACAAGTTCAGAATGACTACCTTAGATGGTATTGATTAAAAGCCTAATTCAATACTTTTTTTTGTGCTGTCAACTTTATACCCTGATTTTAACCATGCCCTTAAGCCGCCTTTTAAATTGCAAACTTCTTTAAAGCCCTTGTTATTTAAAAGCTTGCATGCTTGGGAGCTTCTGTCACCATATTCGCAATAAACAAAAATTGCTTGCTCAAAATCTACGGTGTCAATTATTGAAAATAATTTTTTTGAATTTTCGGCAAGAAGAGAATTCCCAATGTGAGATTCTTCATATTCTTCTATTGTACTCACATCAATAAGCACGCTGTTTTTATCTGCATACATAAAAACATAAAATTCCTTTGGCGATAAGTTTTTGTATTTGTTTTTACGTGAATCTTGAGAAAACCCTGAAAAACCAAGGGCAATAAAAAATAAAAATATTGTAGTTTTAAAAAACCTCATCATCAATAATAAATAAATCGGAAATTATTTTATCTGCAATCAAAATCCCTGTTTCAGACAAAATTAAATGATTTTCTGCTAAATTAATTTTTTTTGTTTTAATATATTGTTCTGCACTTTTTAAACAACAAGAAACAACTTTCTCATTAAACGTTTCTCTTAAAAAAGCTAAATCAACTCCCCACATTGTTCGCAACGAAGTTATTATGTAATCATTATATTGTTTCCCCGGATCAAGAATTTCAGAATCGAAAGGCAAAATTTCATTTTCAATAAAAGAAATATATTTGTTTGTATCGCGAACATTCCATTGTCGTGATGTGTTGTTAAATGAATGGGCAGACGGTCCAACACCAAGATATTTTTCTTGACGCCAATAATTTGAATTGTGTTTTGAAAAGAATCCCTTTTTGCCAAAATTAGAAATTTCGTAATGTATAAAATCTTCTTGCTTTGTTTTATTAATCAATGTTTGATATTCGTCAATGCTTTCTTGTTCTACTACAGGGATTAATATTTTATTTTTTAAATAATTATAAAAAACAGTTTTGGGTTCGTAAGTTAAATGATAAGCAGATAAATGTTGAATGTTTAAATTAAAAGCCTTATTCAGATTATACAACCATTTTTGATTATTCATTTTTGGTAATCCGTAAATTAAATCAAGACTAATGTTGTGAAATCCAACATCTTGCGACAACTTCACGGCTGCTTCTGCTTCAGCCGCATTATGACGCCTGTTCATCGTTTTTAAATCATCGTCGAAAAAAGATTGAACACCAATACTTAAACGATTTACTGGTGAGAGCTTTAATTCTTTTAGATAATCGTGCGTCAAATCATCTGGGTTTGCCTCAAATGTAATTTCAGGATTATCGGCAACATCAAAAACATTATATATCTGATTCAATATTGACATTAATTCACCATAAGTCAGCACAGAAGGTGTTCCTCCTCCAAAATAAATTGTTTCAACAAGACTATTTTTCAAGTAACTTTTTTGCAGAGAAAGTTCCTTAATCAACGCGTTAACATATGCAGATTTATTTTTCACTAATGTAGTTGAATAAAAATCGCAATAGAAACATTTTTGTTTACAAAAAGGAATATGAATATAAATGCCGGCCATTTATTTAAGAATTAATTATATTAACAAAATTAACAAATAAATTATTTATTACTTCTTAATGTTAAAAAAGAAACTGATTGAGTTAATTATATTGGCTTGTTTTGCTATTAAATAAAAAATAAGTTTTGTTTATAGCAAAATTATAGCTCTTTTTGTAAAATATTTCCAAACTTAAATTATTCCAGATGAATCAACATCTTGCAAACATGGTAAGAGAACGTGCTAAATTATATGCTGAGCGCGATGTTTTTATATATAAAGAAGGCGAAGAAACCGAATACAAAAAACTAAGTTGGAACGACTTAATAAAAGCCACAGACAATGTCTCTAAATCGCTGCTCTCTTTAGGTTTTGGGCATGAATCAAAAATTGGTATTTTTAGCAACAACTCTGAGAAATGGACAATTTCAGATTTAGGTATTCTCTCCATTAGAGGTGTTGTGGTTCCTTTTTTCGGGACTTCTTCAAAGCATCAAGTAAAATATATTGTTGACGAAACTCAAATGAAAGTTATGTTTGTTGGCAATAAAGAACAACTTGAAAAAGCATTGTGGGTTGTAGAAAATTCAGAAACTTTAGAAAAAATTGTTGTTTTGGAAAACAATGTTTCTACTGAAGACGGCCGTTGCATGAGCTGGACTGAATTTTGTAATTTAGGAAATGACCAAAAATATGATGCTTCGTTAAAACAATTATTAGAAGCCGCCAAAACGGATGACCTTGCTACAATTATTTATACTTCAGGCACAACAGGAGAGCCAAAAGGAGTTATGCTCGACCATAAAAATTTTATTGGGAGTTTTAAAAGTCACGACTTACGATTAGACGTAAGTGAAAGTGATGTTTCCTTATGTTTTTTACCCTTAAGTCATATTTTTGAGCGAGCTTGGACTTTCTATCTCTTACATTGCGGTGCTGTTAATTGTTTCCTTTCAAACCCAAGAAAAGTTATTGATGCACTTCCTATTGTTAAGCCAACAGTTATGTGTACTGTTCCTCGTTTCTACGAAAAAACTTTTGACGCAATTATAAGTGAAAAAGAAAAATGGCCTACGTTAAAACAAAACATTTTTAATTGGGCAATTAATGTTGGACGTAATTGCATCAAATACAAAAAAGATGCTAAACGAATTCCTTTTGCTTTACAAATAAAAAATTCTATTGCAGACAAACTCGTTTTTAAAACAATCAAAAAAATTCTTGGTGGGAACTTTCGCTTTTTACCTTGTTCAGGAGCTGCAATGAGACCTGAACTACTTCGTTTTTTTCATGCCGCAGGAGTATTTATTAATTATGGATATGGAGCTACAGAAACCACAGCAACGGTGTCTTGTTTTAAATCTGATATTTATAATTTTGATGCTTGCGGAAGCATAATGCCCGGCGTTTCTGTCAAAATTAGCGATGATGGAGAAATAATGATAAAAGGAGATACTATTTTTAAAGGTTATTATAATAAACCTGAAGAAACGGCCAAAACTCTTCAAGACGGTTGGTATAAATCAGGAGACGAAGGTTTTATTTCTGAAGACGGTTATCTGGTAATGACAGATAGAATTAAAGACCTTATGAAAACATCAGGGGGTAAATATATTTCACCTCAAAAAATGGAACTGCTAGCTTCTGAAAATCCTTTTATTGAACAGATTATTGTTATTGGTGATGGAAGAAAATTTGTTTCTGCTCTTATTGTTCCTGAATTTGAAAACTTAAAAAAAGCAGCCAAAAACTTGGGAATAAAAACACAAGATGCAAAAAATTTAGTTTTGAATGACAAAATAATCAATTTCATAAAAGAAAAAATAGATGCTTTTCAGGAAGAATTGCCTAAATACGAAAGAATAGTTAAATTCACCTTGCTTCCTGAACCCTTTAGTATTGAAAACGATGCTTTAACAAGCACTCTAAAAATGAAAAGAAAATTAATAACAGAACAATATAAAGACTTAATAGATAAAATCTATGAATGATTATTGTTTTGAGATAATTTTATCTTTAAATAAACGAGCTTAAAATAATTTTCAAACAAAAATATTAAAAAAGGACACAGTGAATTTGTGTCCTTTTTTTTGTGTTTGCTTTTATTTTTTTTCTCGAATTAACGAGATAATTTCCATCGTCGGTGAGACCACAGCCAATTTTCCGGTTGTTCCCTTACAATTGATTCTAATTTATTTGCATACCTTTTTGTAATTTCTCCTTCTTTGAGTTCTGAAGGATTTTCTGCCAATACAGATAAAAAAACAGAATAAAAACCTCGTTTTTTTCTTTGCACATCTACATAAAAAACCGGGTAATTATATTGACGTGCATACTTTTCAGGGCCATGCAAAAAAGCTGTTTCTTTGCCAAAAAAATCAATCCAATAAGATTTTTTTTTATTTGTAGGACTTTGATCAGCTGCCATTAAAAAAATTGTGTTTGTTCCTTCACATTTTTCAAAAGTCTTATAGGTACCCTTTATAGATGCTAATTCGGTTCCGAAACGAGTTCTCGTCCACCTCATAAATTTATCAACCCATTTATTTGAAAGTGGCTTATATAATCCAATAACATTATAATCTGTTTGTAAGCTCGCCGACAAACTTCCCCATTCCCAATTTGCATAATGACCTGCAACAGCAATAATGCTTTTCCCTTGTTCAAAATATGGGGTGAGAATTTCGGGGTTTTCAATTTTATGGTGCTTATTAATTTGTCGCCGAGTCATTGTGAAACTTTTTAATCCCTCAACTATTACATCTGTTAAATTCTTGTACACTCGACGAATGATTCTGCGTTTTTCATCTTCATCAAGATTTGGAAAGGATTGTTCAATATTTTTTTTAATGACCTTTTTTCGATACCCCAAAACTCCAGAAAGGAACAATCTTAAAAAATCTGACACAAAATAAAGAATTCTAAAAGGTATTATCCCAATAAAAAACACAAAGAATATAAACAGTAATGTTAAAAATAAATTCATGGAGCCTTATTAATTATTACGTCTGTAAAGATAAATAAAAGGATTTATCATAAATACAAAAACAAAATTTTTGATTAAAAAAATTATTTTTTCATAAATTAAATATTCATTACCTTTAACTTCAAACAATAATTTATAAAAATGTCGGAAAATTACGATTTCGGTAAAAAAGGCGAAGAAATAGCTCAAACATTTTTGCAGCAAAAAGCTTATTCAATTCTGGCAACAAACTGGCATCACCGTCATAAAGAAGTTGATATTATTGCAGAAAAAGACAACGCTCTGATTATTGTTGAAGTTAAATCAAGGAGTAATACAATACATGAATTGCCTCAAGATGCAGTAACGAAAAAGAAACAACGCTTTCTTATTGAAGCGGCTAATGCTTACATAGAAAAGAATAATATTAATTTGGAAGTGCAGTTTGATATTATTACAGTAGTAAAACATAACGATAAATTTAAAGTTAGACATATTAAAGATGCCTTTTATCCAATTGTAAAATAATTCGGAATGTCGTTTAAACTAAATTTTATTAACAGTTTTATTGGTCTAATATTTCCTAATACTTGTGCTGCTTGTGGAAATAACTTATACAAAAACGAAAACATTATTTGTACTAAATGTTTATACGAGCTTCCCAAAACTAATTATTACAAAGAAAAAGAAAATCCCGTTGAACAAATATTTTGGGGACGAGTAAATATTGAAAGAGCGTGTTCATATTACTTTTTCCATAAAGGAAGCAAATTCAGAAAATTAATTCACAAACTTAAGTATAAAGGACAAAAGGAAATAGGCTATGAAATTGGTCGGCATTTTGGGAGCGAATTAAGTGGTTCTGATTTTATTAATGATGTTGATGTAATAGTTCCTGTTCCTATTCACCCTTCACGAAAACGCCATCGTGGTTATAATCAAAGCGACTGGATTGGCATGGGGATGTCTGAAAGTCTTGATATTCCGTTAGACACAAAAAATTTTTATCGTAATGTTGCCACAGAAACGCAAACAAAAAAATCACGTTTTGAAAGATGGAAAAATGTTGAAAATGTTTTTAAGGTAAAAAATGAAGACGCTTTTTTAAACAAACATATTTTACTTATTGACGATGTTTTGACAACCGGAGCTACCCTCGAAGCATGTGCAAATTCTTTGTTAAAAGTCGATGGCGTTAGGGTAAGCATTGCAACATTGGCTGTTACTCAGATGTAGTTTTGATAATCGTTTAATTGATGAATCTACGAAAATATTTTATAGCCGTCATTGCGTTCCGCCAGCTGGCTGAGAAGCAATCTGTTGACAATAAATATATAAGGATTGATTCCCTATCATTCGCAATGACGAAAATGTAATTTTCGTAGTGGATTTGATTAATCGTAATAATCATAAATAGATTTAATCTCTTTTCAAAAACTGTATGTAATTCCACAGGGAGAAAATTTCTTTGCTATAATTAAAAAATCACTCCCGGCGGGTTTCTCGTTTATTATCAACACCAACGATTAAAATCGGGGGCTATTCATATTTTTTCCTTTCAGGAAAATTCATTCTTTAAAAAAATTTGTAATGATATTATCAAAAAATAACGCCCTTTTTTTTCACTAATTTTATCTGTGATTATCTGTTTAATCTGAATCATCTGTATTCAATTTACTAAACCAACACCCGAACTTCACTTTGGTCAATCAATTTCATGTTTTGAAAATCAAAATTTTCGATAAGATTAATACCCGGCTTTTTACCAATATCGAAACTGCCAAGCTGAGAATCAAAATTTAATGCTTCTGCTCCGTTAATTGTTGCCCATTTTATTACTTCTTTAAATTCAATATTCGGAAATTTTTTGTTAATAGTTTTTAACTCGTCTAAAATTGACAAATTGTCGTTTGACGATAAACTATCTGTTCCTATTGCAATATTCAATTTATTTTTTGTAAATAATTCGATATCCGGCAATTGGTTTTCGATATATAGATTTGAATTTGGGCATAATACCCAAAAGAGACCTTTATTTTCGTCAAAATAATTTAATGCAAAATCAATGTCTTGTTGGTTGCTAAATGTGTTGTGAATTAACAAGGTTTTGTTTTGTTTTGGCAAATGTGGTAAAGTCGATTGTAATGAAGATTTTCCCGATGGTTTCCAGTTTGAAAAATTTATGCCAATTGATTTTAATCTTTCATACAATTTCCCCGTTTTGTTCAAAAATAAACTGTTTTCAGCTTCGCTTTCTTGATTATGAAAAGAGATAATGCTTTTGTTTTGTATAGCGAATTGCGATATTTTATTAAATAAATTGTTTGATACAGAGTATGGAGAATGTGGAACTAACGAGGCATTTAAACCATACACATCATTAATCTCGTTGAACAAAGAAACGGAATTTTTGAAAATTTTTTCAGCGTTTTTTTCATCAAAACCAAAAGATTCAATAAAAGTGTGGTATGAAATTTTGCTTTGTTTTTTTGTTTGAAACGAAACATTGCAATTAGAAATATCGCCAACAGCAACAATTCCGTTTGCACTCATTTCGTTATCGGCTTTTTTTAAAGCTTTAATAATATTTTTTTCATCATCGTCTCGCAACTCTCTAACTTGAGTAACAAACGAACTTAATCCTTTATGCTTTTCAATCTTTTTTTTCAGATACGATAATTCAAGATGACAATGGGAATTAACAAATCCCGGGACAAGAATCCCACTATAAAACTCAAGATTTTCGGTTTCTTTAATCTCTCCTTTGGTGTCAATAATATCGGTTATTGTGCCATTATCGTCAACAACAATAATCCCATTTTTTATTGGTTCTTTAGTGATTGGAAAAATATAATTTGCTGCAATTTTTCTCATTTCGTTTTTTTATAATGATATGTGATTTTTTTATTCCTGCCAAAAGTTTGGTCTGTGGTTGATTTTATTCGTTTCCCATGTTTTAATGTCAATCCGCAATTTATACATTTTAAAGAATACTCATTTATGTATTCCCCACAAGCAGGGCATTTATTGGGGTTGTTTATCCATTCTTGTTGTTCTTTTGAATAATCACTGTTGTTTTCAGGAAATAAAGAAAAATATGAAGCTTTAATTAATTTTCGTAATTCATTACTGATAAAAAAAATATTTACAGAATAAAAAATTATCAAAAATATTATTGAGAACTTTATTAAAGAGTACACGCTAAAATTAGAGGCAAATAAAGAAAATATTATTACAAATAATGATATTTCAAACACCGGAATTAATGAAAATTCATATTCAATTTTTAGACGTTCTTTATCATTAATAATTTTAAAATTTGCCGAATACTTAAAATGTAATATTGATTTTTTTAAATTAAAATGAATTGTGTTTTCTGTAAATTTAAAATTTGTGGCACCGGCTAATTTTAAATTTTTTATTAAAGAACTGTTTATTGCGTCAATATTTTTGCTGTCTGAATAATCAAAACAAATATTGTTTTTATATGTCTGTGGAAATGACATTTTTTATATTTAGCAATTATTTAGTGTCTGTCCATAAAGTCAGTGTTTGTTCTATAATGTGTTTATTCGTCATCAAACACATGATTAATTGAGCAGCTTACTAATTCAAAAACAATAACCGGCTCAATAATTTCACGAGAAATGTTAATGTCTCTTCTTATGAGACCAATATTTTTTGCATAATATTCTTTAGAACGCCAGTGTTTTTCACCCTCTGAGCTTGAATATTCAATTACCACAATAACAGGATTATAAGAGTTTATTTTATTGCTTGTTGAAGGATATTGGTTAATTTTTACAGTGTCGTTAATGGCAATAACTTTTCTTATTATTTCTTCGTTGTTCCAATCTTTAACAACCCAAGTATCATTTAATTTTTCAGATAACAATTGCTTTAACGGATGGGTAACTGAATTTTGTGTAATCCCATATTCGTAAACATACTGTTGTCCCATTTTGGGTACATATGCTTCTTCTGAAAAATCAGGACCAACCACACCTTGCTGGTACGAATGTAAGCAATAATCAGGCTCAACAGTTCTTGTTTCACCATCAGTATAAACCCAATAAGAACCAGGATAAGCCGGGAAATAACTTTTAGGAGAAATAACAGAAGGATCGTTTTCTTTTTGGCAAGAAAAAGATATTACTAAAATAAATAATAATATTAATTCTTTAATCCAATACGAATATGAAGTTTTTCTTTTCATTTTTTTATTTTAAAAATCTGCATTTATAATTTCCCTCCTCACTCTAAAATAAATATTAGATCTTTTCCTTTACTTGATACTTTTTGTTTAAAACAAAAAACATCACCACTCCAATAATTATAAACGGAATACTTAACCACTGTCCCATATCAAGAGTCATATGATTTTCGAAATTCACCTGAACAGCTTTTAAAAATTCAATAAAAAATCGGGCTAAAAATAAAACAACTAAAAATATGCTAAAAATCAACCCTTGTTTTTTCGAGATATCTGTTTTTACAAAAAGCCTGTATAAAACAACAAATAATAATAAATATGATAATGCTTCATAAATTTGAGCAGGGTGTCGTGGAATATTGTCAATTCTTTCAAAAATAAATGCCCATGCAACAGTTGTGGGATTTCCAATAATTTCCGAGTTCATTAAATTTCCTGTTCTAATAAGAAATCCAGCTAAAGCAACAACAATAACAACCCTGTCCATTGTCCATAAAAATGGTTTGTGAACTTTTCTTGAAAATAAATACAATGCAATAAGAATACCTATTGCAGCTCCGTGGCTTGCCAATCCTCCGTGCCAAATTTTAATTATTTCGAAAGGATTATTAAGATAATAGCTAGGCTCATAAAATAAACAATGACCCAAACGAGCACCTATAACTGTTCCTAAAAACATATAAAACGTTAGTTTATCAAGTAGCTCTATTGGCAATTTTTCTTTTTTGAAAAACTTTTGCATTATCACATAACCGAAAAAAAACGACATTGCAAACAACAAGCCATACCATCGAATAGACAAACTGCCAATATGAAAAATTTCAGGATTTACATTCCATGTAATATAATTAAGTAACATTTTATCAATTTTTAAATATGAGAATCACAATAGATATTAAACTTCAAAAATAAGAAGATTATTTTATAGAACACAAATTTTTTATGTTTTATTGTATTTATAACAGACCATTAATTATTTAAGTCTATTTCCTGTTAAGCAAGAATTTTATAATTACATTTATCTTAAAATTTATATGTTTTTTGTTTTACATTCTTTTCAAAACCGATTCTAACAAAATTTAATAAACCCCCAACATAAAATTTGTTTTTTTTGTTTAAAAAAAAATTAGTAAATTACAGCAAATTAAATAATTAATATATTAAATAATTTTTTAAATCTTCGTTACATGAAAACATCTATGATTTTTAAATTTAGTTCAAGGGTAAGTTTATTAACCTTAGTTATTGCCTTTGCTTTTGTTGCTTGCAATAATGTTGATCACAAAAAGAACAAAAAACATTCTGATAACATTACTGAAGAAACTATTGAGCAAACCAAAAATGTTGTAAAATTAGGAGACCAAAAATATCCTTTACCAACAGCTTTTGAATTAACCAAATTGCTTAACAATGCAGGAGCAAGTTATATTTTTGATATTTCAAACAAACTTGAAAACGCCGACAAATATTTTACTGAAAAAGAAAAGGCTCTTAATCTTGGAATTTATGGTGCAGACCTTAGTTATGCAAGTACTTATTGCAAAAAGCAAGAGACAATGTTGTTAATAAATGTTTCTAAAAAACTTGTTGATGACTTAAATATCAGTTCTGCTTTTAATAAAACGCTAATCAAAAAAATTGAAAAAAACATTGACAATAAAGATACTTTAATTGCAATAATTACAGAATCTTTCTACGACAGTTACAACTTTCTTACAAAAAACGGAAAAGATAACATTTCAGTATTAATTATGACAGGAAGTTGGATTGAGGGTATTCATATTGCCACACAGGTTACATCTTTATCAAAAGACAAAACTGAATTGAAAAAAATTATTGCTCAACAAGGAGTTACTTTAGACGAGCTTATTAGCATTATGAAACAATATAATAATGATAAAAAAATTGCAGAATTGGAAACAAAATTAAAAGAACTTAAAGAAATATTAACAACAGAGCAAGAGACCCTTTCTGACGAGCAATTAAACAATCTATCTAAAAAAATTGAAAAAATAAGAAATAGTATTATTTAATTATACATATACGAATTTACATTTAAATGCCCGCTTTTTAGTGGGCATTTAAATATAAAACTTTGTAGATGAATGAGCCTGTACTAAACGCATTAATGCACTTATTTGCAATAGTTGCTAATGTAAACGGACCTAAAGTTTCTGACATTGGTCGTAGTATTGTCGAATCTTTTTTAAGAGAAAATATCCCGCACATAAAAATTGAAAACTATCTCCAATTATTTGATGGATATATAGCTAAATGTCACGAAAACAAAGTTCAATCTAAATCCATTTTAGAAAACCATGAAGAATTAAAAAATTTATGTGTTCAATTAACTTGCGGTCTTCACAAAAACAAAAGGGTAATAATTTATCTTCGATTATTAGAGTTTGTTAACGAAGACAATATTGTAAGTCCCGATGAAATTGAAATATTATCAGTAATCTCTCTGGCGTTCAATATAGATAAAACCGAAAAAAAAAATTGTGAGGCTTTTATTCTCAACAAAAACATTGAACCTCTTGAAAGAAAGAGGCTTCTTATTATTGAAAGAAAAAAACAAGACAAACCGTCCAAAACAAACCCTTTTAATCTTGAAAAAAAAACATCGCAATCTGACACCAAAACAAAAAGACTATATATTGAAAATTTTGAAGGACGAATAAATGTTTTATTCTTAAAAAGTATAAATTTATTTATAATAAAATATTTTGGGGCAGATTTCCTATCTCTTAAAGGCAAAAACATCTTGCCCGGCAAATTTTATATTTTAGACAATGGCTCCGTAATAAAAGGACAAAACATAAAACCTTTATACTACAATGACATTACGGTAAAATTTTTTAAAGAAGAAACAAAAACTCAAATTGTTCTTACCGGAGAAGAAATTGAATTCAAATTTTTTAACAGTGATAACGGTATTAAACCATTTTCTTTTTCTGAGGAATCCGGTCAGTTAATTAGTATAATGGGGGGGAGTGGAGTTGGGAAATCGACCCTGCTCAATGTTCTAAATGGAAGATTACCATTAAAAAAAGGCAAAATTGATATTAACGGCTTTGATATTCACAAAAACAAAATGTTGATAAACGGCGTTATTGGATATGTTCCCCAAGACGACTTACTATTTAACGAACTAACCGTTTATCAAAATTTATATTATAATGCTAAATTGTGTTTTGGCAAATCTTCCGAAAAAAAAATAAATGAAATTGTAAAAAACATACTCCACGATTTACAATTAACAGACATTAAAAATTTTACAGTAGGAAATCCATTAAAAAAAATTATTAGTGGAGGACAAAGAAAAAGAATAAATATTGCTCTTGAGTTAATGAGAGAACCATCTATTCTATTTATTGATGAGCCCACATCCGGCTTGTCGTCAAGGGATTCCGAAATTGTAATAACTCTTTTAAAACAGCTTGCATTAAAAGGAAAACTAATATTCGCAAATATTCATCAGCCATCATCAGCTATTTTTAAACTTTTTGACAAACTCTGGTTACTTGACAAAGGTGGATATGTAATATATTCAGGCAATCCTATCGAAGCATTAGAATATTTTAAAACCATAAGTACAAATATTGATGCTTTAGAATCGGAATGTCCTTCATGTGGAAACGTCAATGTTGAACAAATATTACAAATTATTGAATATCACACTATTGACGAAACTGGTAAATATTCTTTTGAGCGAAAGATACAACCAGAAGAATGGTATAATCATTACTGTAAAAATTTTGGGCCCAGTTTTATACGAAAAAATTCCGAAAAAAAACTTCCCGCTAATAATTTTAAAATACCTGATAGAAAAAATCAATTTAAAATATTTAGCATTAGAAATTTGTGTACGAAATTAACTAACACACAATATTTATTTATAAATTTTCTTGAAGCTCCTGTGCTAGCTTTTATTCTGGCATATTTTACAAAATATGTAAGTGTTAACGATTATGTTTTTTCTGACAATAAAAACATTCCGGCTTATCTGTTTATGAGTATTATTGTTTCCCTATTTATTGGGCTTACCGTTAGTTCTGAAGAAATTATTAAAGATAGAAAAATATTAGAACGGGAATCTTTTCTCAACTTAAGTTGGTTCAGCTATATAAATTCTAAAATTATATTTTTATTTGTTGTCTCAGCTATACAAACATTAACTTTTGTGCTTGTTGGCAACTCCATTCTAGAAATAAAAGGGATGCTATTCCCTTACTGGTTAATTTTATTCAGTACTTCATGCTTTGCAAATTTGCTTGGTTTAAACATTTCTTCGGGATTAGATTCTGTAATTAATATTTATATTCTCGTTCCATTCATTCTTATTCCACAAATAATGATGAGTGGTGTGATAGTTCACTTTGACGATTTACATAAAAGTCTTACAAAAAGAATTTATGTCCCCTTGGTTGGCGATGTAATGACCTCTCGCTGGGCATACGAGGCAATAGCTGTTAAACAATTTAAAGACAATAAATATGAAAAAATATTTTACGAATATGAAAAAGAAATAAGTGATGCTACTTATCTGGCAACTTTTTTAATACCTCAATTACAATCGAAGGTTGAAGAATGCGACAGGAACATTCAATTCTTACACAACAAAAATTTATTAACAAAAAATCTCAGTCTAATAAAAAATGAAATTCTAAAACTTGAAAAAAGGTACGATATTCTTCCTTATGAATATGTCGATTATCTTGTAGAATCTCGTTTTGACGAAAGAATTGCTGAAGAAACATTTGATTACTTAGAGTTTATTAAAATTAACAGTAATGAAAAATCAAAAGCAGCATCTTCGGCAAAAGACAATAGATATCTTTATTTGGCAGATTCCCTTGGCAAAGAAAATATTTATCAACTAATGCATGATTATTACAATAAAGATCTCGCCGAAATGGTTCTAAATAAAAGAGAAGTATTAAAAATTTATGAAACAGAAAACCGTTTCGTTCAAAAAAAAGACCCAATATTTATGTTCCCGGAATCAAATTTTGGTCGTGCTCATTTTTTTTCTCCCGTTAAAATAATTCAAGGGCAAACAATAGACACTTTTTGGTTTAATCTATTAATAATCTGGGTTTTTTCATCTATTCTCTACCTTACATTGTTAACCGATGCCTTGCGGAAATTAATAAATTATTCTAAATCTTATAATTATTAATTAATTTGTGTGCCACAATTATTGTATTTTAGCAAAAATTGGAATAATCAATCTACCCATGATAAAACATATAAATTTATTGAGCATAATTTTTTTAATCACCCTGATTACTTCATGTAATGATAATAATTTGCCTGAAAATGACAAGCTGTTGGGAACGTGGACACGCGTAGGCGATAATTATGCCCGTATGAAAATTTCTGTAAAAAAAGAAAACAATAATTGTGTTGGCAGAATAGTATTTTTACCTACAATGGCACAAAAAAATGGCTTTGTTTTTAATGATCTTAAATGGAAAAATATAAATAAAATCAATAATAATAAATACTCTTTATCAGATTTTGATATTATTGTAAACACATTTGGCGATAGGGTTGTCGAAAAATACAACAAGAGCTTTATCTATTTTATGTCAAAAAATGAAATAAAACTAGAATTTAAAAACAACAAAAAAAGAATGCAATATTGGGTTAAAAATCAAAATTATTAAAATGAATAAAACAAAAACCACATTAATTGATTTAATCTTATATAGTTTGCTTTTAACTGCAACTCCTTTTATTATGTTGCAAAACTATCTGCAATTGTCAATTGCATATTTTTCGAGATTAAGTTTTTCAATCAATAATTTTAGTGTCCCTTATATTTTGGTAATTGCTTTTGCTTTATTAATTTTTGTGTTTCTCAAATTTCGAAAAACATTAAATAAAAAAACTTTTTACACTCTCCTATTCGTTATTTTTTTAATCTTTATTGGACATAGTGTTTCCGATTTTTATTTAAACATGAAATTTTACGACCTGCAACAAAATTGGCATTATATTGCTTATAGCATTTTTTCTTTTTTGATGTATCGGTATTGTAAAACAAAAAACATTTCTCCAAATAAAATCATTTTAAAAACATTGCTTATTGCTGTCTCATTATCAACTTTCGATGAGGTTTTTCAATTATTTCTTTCATCGCGAACCTTTGATATTTCAGATATTGCTAAAGATTTTTGGGGTGCGATAATCGGTGTGATTTTTGTGTTTTTTATTATCGAAAAAAACATTGTTTTAAAAACAAATTCACAAATTCAACACAAAAAATTCAACGATTATATTAAAAATCCTTTCTCTGTTATTTTTTATTCATTAATACTATCGTTTTTCTTTCTTATCATATCGCCATTACTGACCGACATAAAATATTGCATTATTACCATTCTAATAACTCTTTTTCTCTTTAGCATTATTTTTTTCGCAATTCATTATTTTCAATATAAAACATTCAGGCGTTTCTTTACAATTTTTTTCATAATTGCGGTAATAAGTCAAATAGCCTTTATTCTAAAATATAAAAACAAAAATATTGTTTATAATGCAAATGGTATAACTGTTTATAAAGGACTTGTTATTCCTTATTTTGATGTTTTAATAAAACCTTCGGGCTGCTATCGATTGGTTGACAAAAAACAAATATTTACTCAAACAGATATTTCCACTATTCTTAAATATTCACCCGATATTATTTTAATTGGAAGAGGCATACACGGAAGAGGCGGTGAAGGCTTTCCTGCTCCTTACGAAGTGCAATTTTTATTCAACTCAAAATTAAAAAGCATGGTTCAGGTCATTAATCTGAAAAATGAACAAGCTTGTGCTGAATATAATAAGCTGAAAGCCGAAGGAAAAAATGTTGTTTTTATAATTCATAATACTGACTAAAAAATGGAGTTTGTGTAATTTTAATGTGGGTGAAGTAACGGGGAAAGGCTAAAGGGGAAAGGCTAAAGGCTAAAGGCTAAAGGGGAAAGGGGAAAGGCTAAGGTTAAAAGGGGAAAGAGGAAAGTTAAAAAAAAGAAAAGATGCAAAAAAACAAAAAAAATATTTTCACATACATCATTGTTGGATTTTGGATATTGCTTATTTTTTTTGGGGTAATAGCAAAAACCAATCCCGAACTTGTTTCTAAAATACCTAGGCAAAAACAAAACCAGATAAGTGAAACAATCACAATAGCCGATATCGATATTTTAAACAAAAAATATGACGATGCTACAAAAAAATATATGGGCATTTTAAAAACTAACCCTAATAATGTTGGAGCTTTAATAAAACTCAGCACATTATATCAAAATATTGGCTTTGCCGACAAGTCGATTAGTCTATTAAACAATAGTTTAAAAAACACAGAATTCCCATATCTCATTTATCAAGAACTTGCACATATTTACTCTGTAAATAAAAATTCAAACAAAGCAATATACTACTACAACAAATCTTTAGAAACAGACCCTTTTGCTATTAATACCTGTTTAGATTTATCTCAATTATATAAAGACAGTCAACAATGGGATAAGCTTATTTCAATATTACAAAATGCAGCAAAAAAGAGAACAAACCCGGGCTATTTTTATAGCGGTGCATTAAAACAAAGCTTGTTCACATACAGAAACGATGAAGAGTTACAACATATTATTCAATTCAAAATTAACGAAAGAATTGATAAAAAAAAGCTTCGCAAATTTGATATAAATATTTTTTACGACTGTCTGAAAAACGATAAAGAGCTTGCCATAATTTTTAATAAAATTGCTTTTGGATATGCGGCGATGAATAACAATAACGAAGCAATTTCATATTTTAAAAAAGCGTTGCAAGTGTGGCCTGATTATATGGAGGCTAAGTACAATTTAGAATATTTGCAAGCACAGATAAAATAATTTCACTGAAAAAATTTATTACACGAATTCTGCAATTCACTACATTTTCCCGACAGTTCAATACAAATCATTTTTTATATTAAATGATAATCTACAATTTTGTTTGCATATTAATTAAACAAAAACATTATGAAAACTCTAAAAAATAGTTCTGTCAGATTTCTATGTCTTATGTTATTTTTTCTGACAATTAGTCCTGTTGCACATAGCAATGTTCTTAATCAAACAAATAATAATGATGAAAAACAATATAAATACACTGATAGTTTTTCGAAATATAATATTAAAACAAAAGGTGTTATCCTTGTTAATGATGATGATACCGGTATTAAAAGCATCTCTCCCGGAGGTTGTCTAAAATTCAGCAAAAAAACCTTTGGAAACAAAAGAGCTATTATTATTGAAAGCAACACCTCCGGTAAATTACACTTTGAATATTATGAAGGCTGGAAAGAATTATCGTTTGACCCTGCAGGCAAAGAATGGCTCGCACAAGTGCTTTTAGAAATTGTTAGAATTACCGGAATTGATGCAGAAAGGCGTACAAAAAGAATCTATTCAACAAAAGGGATTACCGGATTTTTCGAAGAAATACATAAAATAGAATCAAACGATGTTGCATCAAAATATTTTAATGCATTATTGAGCAACACACAACTATCCAAAAATGAAATGATTATGACCGTTTCTTCAATATCTGAGGACATTAGTTCAAACACATATTGCGGAAGCTTATATCGTAAATATAGTAACCTGTTTATGACAAACGATGGTATATCAATTGCCTATTTTAATAGTATTTCAAAACTTTCTTCTAATACAGAAACAGGGGCAGTGCTAAAAAATATTACAAAAAAAATTAATTTTGATAATCCAAAAGTAACCGAAGCTTATTTCTCTTGTATCGATAGAATGTCAAGTAATACTGAATGTGGTTCGGTACTCAGGAATTTAGAACCGACTCAAACACTGAACAACCAGGCATATATCAGATTATTGATAAGTGTAAAAAATTTGAGCTCAAATACAGAAATGGGCTATGTTATGCGTTCTCTTGATAGCATTAATTTAAGCAATACTGAAGTAAATACTGCATATTTCAACGCTATTAATGTAATGTCGAGCAATACTGAAGCGGGATATACCCTTCGCACACTTATAAAAAAGCACAATCTGAATGACCAAAATTACATCAATTTGTTAAGGAGTGTTAAAAGACTTTCTTCTAATACAGAAATGGGTTCTGTAATGGATAAAGCAATGGGGGCAATGCCTGTGAATGATACTGTTGTTGATGCCTTTTTTAATACCGCAGCTTCTTTTTCTTCAAATACAGAGCTTGGTGCAATCTTGAGAAAAATGGCTTTAAATAATAAGCTTGATAAATATGCTTGCGGGAAAGTGTTGGATTATGCCCGTAATCTGTCTTCAAATACCGAAAAAGCATCTGTTTTGATAAGTGTTAGTAAAACAAAATTTATTAAAGATAAAGATATTAAAACTAAATATATTTCTGTTGCAAAAACGCTATCTTCAAATAGTGATTATAAAAAAGTAATAGATAAATTAATCGAGAAATAAGTATAATTAAAACAGATAATGTGAATAGTTTATTCCAAAAAACACCTCAAATTTTTAAAATATTAATTAAATAAAACTGTAAATTAAAACCACAAAAAAGATTAATTGTTTTTTGTGGTTTTTAAAAAATGTCAATATTCTAATTTTTTGTTGTATTTTTAATATCTATTTTTCATTAAAGAATTAAACATTATATAATGTCGGGGATTTGGAAAAACATAATTATTAATACAATACTTGCCATTGCTTTATTCATTTACTTTGTTTACAGCGAAAGTAGTATTACTCCTGATATTACCAAAATTTGGCTTAGCCTGCTGTTAACAATCTTTTTTGTAAACATTAGTGGTATTATCATTGTTTCCATTAGCCACATTTTTAACCGGATTATACTATGGAATAAACAAATTACTTTGCGTTTTTTTTGCGAATCCATAACAATTTTATTAATCCTTTTAATTACCGGCTATATTTTTACAAAAGTATGGTTAGTTCATATACTTCACGTAAACGAAGGAAGCAGTTTCTGGGTGGATTACCGCAATGCAGGAATCAAATTTTCAATTATTTCAATAGTTATTGCCAATATATATTCAATTATTAATTTTTCTTTCTTTTCATATAACCAATATTTTTTAGTAAAGATTGCAGCTATAAAATATAATATTGAACAAAAACGCCTTCAATTTGAATCATTAAAAAATCAGTTAAGCCCACATTATCTTTTTAACTCATTGAATACAATATCTTCGCTTATTTACAAAGATGTAGGCGTTTCTGAGGCTTATATCCGACATCTCACACAAACCTTCAACTACATACTCAATACGAATGAAAACGGACTTGTTTTGGTAAAAAATGAATTAGCTGCAATACATTCCTATTTTTCAATGCAAAAAATAAAATATGAAAACTTAATTAATTTAAGAATTGATTTATCTTCCGAAATAGAAAAAACTTTTATTCCGCCCTTGTGTCTTCAGATACTTCTTGAAAATTCATTCAAACATAACAATGTGAGTAATAAAAATCATCTGCAGATTGAAGTTTTTACAGAAAAATCTAAATATATTGTTGTAAAAAATAATATAATACCCAAACAAAATTATTTTAAAAACAATAACTCGTCTTTTAAGATTGGAATTGAAAACATAAAAAAACGGTATAAATATTTTACAAATAAGGATATTATTATTGATGTTGATGATAACAGCTTTATTGTTAAATTACCATTAATTATAAAAAAAGAAAAAATTTGAACAATAAATTCTTCCATAATAATGCAGTCTTCAGAATTGTAGCTCCGGTATTTAGCGGGCTTATTATGTATTTTATGATACTTATGTTCTTTGATTCTGTTAATCTAATTTTTGACGATTTTTTTAGCGAGGAAATTATGTTTGTGATAGCTCTCACATTTATTTTATCCGAATGTCTTCGATTATGTATTCTTTTCTTAAATAAAAAAAATGTTTTTAACAAAAAAATAAAGAGCAGAATTATTTATCAAATTATATTTACATCCGTTTTATCTGTATTTCTTGTATCAATACTATTACATCTCTATTTCGTTTTGATAGTAGGTTTTAGCACTATCAAAACAGAGCTTATTGTTTTCAATTGTTTATATCTATTAGTCGTATTTTTATATAATTTATTTTATTTCAGCATTAAATTTATTAATCTAAAAAATGAAGAAAAAATTATTGAGGAAAATCAATTAAAAAGAAATCTTGAACTTAAAATACAAACATATAAAACACAAATTAATCCAAATTTGTTATTCAAAAGTCTTGAAACAATAATATCGGAATTGTATTGTAATAAGGAATCTGCCGATGAGTTAATTATTGGGCTTTCAAAAATATACAGATACACACTTAACAACAGATTCAACGACCTTGTATTGGTAAAAGATGAATTAGATTCGCTAACATATTTTATTAATATTTTAAATGTTCAGTATAATGGAAATATAAATTTTGATATTCAGATTGATTCTCATTCCGCGAAATCAGAAATTGTACCAGGCACATTTCTCGCTATTGCGGAAAAAGCTGTAGAAGAAAATATTATTACCAATTCGCTTCCTCTTAATATTTCTGTCAAAAGCACTGATAATTCTATTGTTGTTAAATATAAAAACAACAGCCATATTGTTAATAAAAACAATTCTAATAATCGTATAAAATATATAGAGAACGCTTATAATTATTTTTCACAAAATAGTTTTATTATTAATGAGGAGCAGGGATTTAAAATTTATAAAATAACACTTTTAAACGTTGAAGAAGAAATTTAATTTTTATTCGTTTACAAATCCAGCACTGCTAAGACATACAATTAAAAAGAAAAAAACAATATAAAATCGATGAAAGTAATAATTGTTGAGGATGAAAAACCTGCTGTAGAGAAACTTAAAAAGATGATAACTGATTATAATTCGGGAAATCAAATAATCGATTCTTTTTGCTCAGTTTCAGAAACGGTAAACTTTTTGAATAATACGGATAATCTACCCGACCTTATATTTATGGATATTCAATTAACCGATGGTTTGTCTTTTGATATCATTGAACAAACAAATGTAAAAACCCCTATAATTTTTGTTACTGCATACAACGAATATGCTATACGAGCCTTTAAAACCAATAGTATTGATTATCTTGTTAAACCATTTTCTTATGTTGATTTTTGCCAAAGCATGGAAAAAATAGAAACGCTTAAAAAAAATTTGTTTATTGACAGTAAAAAAATGGATTTCGAAAAATTTGGAAATGCCTTGTCGAAACTTAATAAATTATTTAAAACAAGATTTATGATAAAGGTAGGAGAACATATCAAATCAGTAAAGGCTGCAAATATATCTTTATTTTTTGCAGAAGGAAGAACCGTTTATCTATTAACAAATAAACAAAATAAATATATTGTCGACTTCAAACTTGAAGAATTAGAAACAAGTCTTGACCCAACTATGTTTTTTCGTGTAAACAGAACTTTTATTGTCAACATAAATACAATTAAAGATGTAATAGTTTATTCAAACAGCAGATTAAAAATTACACCAAACAATAATTTTGATAAGGATATTATTGTAAGCAGAGATAAAGTAAATTCGCTAAAAACCTGGCTTGATGGAATGTTTTGATATTTGTGCTCGTTTGAATATAACAAAAAAGACATGCCTCAACATGTCTCTTTCAATATTCAAAAATCTTTTTTATTCAAAATCTTTTAACACAGCCTTAATTTTTTCAAGTTTTTCGTTAAGTATTTCTTTTGAATTAGCCTCAACAAGAAGTCTCAACAAAGGCTCAGTATTTGATGGACGAACATTAAACCACCAATCTTTAAATTCAATTCTATAACCATCAAAATCGTAAAGAGCTTCGGGCTTCATTTCTGCAACAAAAATATCTTTAAGAGCTTCCATTGCTTCTTCTTTTTGCTCAATGCGGAAATTTATCTCGCCTGAATTTTCATATTTGGCAATATTACCGATTATTTGAGAAACGGATTTGCCTTGAGATTTCATCTTACTAATTATTCCAAGAATAATTAATGACGCTAATATACCGGAATCTGAATAATAAAAATCACGGAAATAATAATGACCAGCAAGCTCACCTCCAAAAATTCCGTCTATTTCGCGCAATTTTGCAGCAGCATAAGCTCTACCTACTCGCCACATATTTATTTTACCACCAAATTTTTCAACATATTCGCCAACAGCTTTCGATGTTCTTATATCTTGCAAAACATTTCCTTTTAATCCTTTTTCTTCAAGAAAATAATGAGAAAGAAGAGCAATCATTAAATCAGGAAATATAAATTTGCCGTTTTCATCAACAAACATAACTCTATCGGCATCACCATCATAAATAACTCCAATATCACATTTATTTTCAACGACAAGGTTTTGTAAATCTTTCACATTTTCAGGAAGCAATGGATTTGCTTCATGATTTGGGAATGTTCCGTCAAGATCTTCAAAAATATACAATGGTTTATCTCCAAGTAAATCTCTTACAAACAGACCTGCCATTCCGTTAGAGCAATCAATTCCTATTTTAAGATTTGAAGTATCTTTAACATAAGTCTTTAAAAAAGCCAAATATTCTTCTTTTACCTCAAAATTAATAATTTTTCCTTTTTTTTCTTCAGGTATTATTTCTTTTGTTTTTATCATTTTTTCAAGCTCACCAAGTCCTGTATCATAACCAACAGGAAGAGCGTTTGCTTTTGATACTTTCAAACCATTATATTGTTTTGCATTGTGTGAAGCTGTAATTTGAACAGATGCATCAAAATTATGCTTTGCAGTAGCGAAATAAACCAAAGGTGTTGTAGCAAGCCCAATATCATAAACATCTGCACCACAATCTGTTATTCCTTTTGAAAGATATTCAAAAATCTCAGGCGAAGAAACACGAACATCACTTCCAACCAATATCTTGCCTGTTTTTAATAATTTTGGTAAAAAATAACCAATTTTATAAACGTCTTCTTTGTTAAAATCTTTGTTATAAACGCCACGAATATCGTATGCTTTAAATGCTCCCATATTATCAAATTTAATTATTAAAAAAGACAACAAATTTAAAAATTATTAATTAATTAAAAAACCGTTCTGATTTTTGGTTTATTATAAGCTTAAAATTAAGCTTATAATAAATATAAAATTGTGTTTGTATATGTAGGTTTTTTCTTATAGAATAAAAAATTAATATTCCTTTTTATAAATAGAGCAAAAAAAATTTGTCATTTTAATAAAAATGTATAGTGTCTCTATTGTAAGTATCTATATAATATGTTATTTTCGCCTTTTGAATGATTATTAATTCCCGTTTAATTTTTATTTATTTTTTTGTTTAAAAAACTCTATCTTAGCCTTATATTTATTATAAATAATTATTAACAGATGAAAAAACTTTTTATCTCGCTTCTTTTTTTAACATTAGCAATTACTTCTTTTTCAGGAGAGATTGTTTTAAAAGGCGTTTATCAAGGTCAAAATTTATTTATTATGAACCCTTTTGCGGCTTCTGGAGTTGGCTTTTGTATATACGAAGTAACTGTTAACGAAAACGTTACAACTGACGAAATTAATTCAAGTGCATTCGAAATTGATTTGTCTGTTTATCAATTTAAAATTGGCGACAAAATTATTATCAAAATAAAACACAAAGAAAATTGCACACCAAAAGTATTGAATCCTGAAGTAATAAAACCCAAAAGCACCTACCATATTACATCAATTAATGTTGATAGAAAAGCCTTATTAAGATGGACAACAACAAAAGAAACAGGTTCGCTTCCTTATACTGTTGAACAATTTAGATGGAATAAATGGGTTAAAATTACTAAAATTGCCGGCAAAGGTAAGCGGGGAATAAATAATTACTCAGCTAAAGTAAAACCTCACTCGGGAAACAATAAATTTAGAATTAAACAAATTGATTATACAAAAAAACCTAGATATTCAAAAGACGTAAATTTCAGATCTTTAAAGCCACCTGTAACATTTTCTCCATTAAAGCCAACAACCGAAATTGTTTTTTCTCGTGAAACAATGTATGAAATTTACGATTATTACGGAAACCTAATTTTAAAAGGTTACGACGCCAAAATTGACATTTCAGGGTTAATAAAAGGAAGTTATTTTCTTAACTACGATACCAAAACCGGAAATTTTAAAAAGAAATAAATTAAACAGCTTATTTCAAAACATCATTAATCGTTTCATCATCTTTTAATAAATAGGCATCAATTCCTATTTGTTTAGCAGATTCAATGTTTTCTTTTGTATCGTCAATAAACAAAGTCTCATTGGTAAGCAAATTATTTTGCTCTAGCACATGATAAAAAATTTCTTTCCCCGGCTTTCGCATATTTAATTGAAAAGACATATATTCTTTTTCAAATAAATCTGACAAATTTTTTATACCAAACTCATCATTTAATTTTTGAGTATATGAAATGTAGTGAATTTTATTCGTGTTACTTAATAGAAATGTTCGGTACTTTTTTTTAAGTTCTTTTAGTAAATCAATTCGTTCTTTAGGAAAATCTAGCAACATTGAATTCCATGCAGTATCAATTTGTTCGTTACTAATTTTTTGTGGAATAATCTGCCTTAAAGCTTCTCGGAATTGTTTCGGAGTAATTTCTCCCGTCTCTAATCGGTATAACAAATTAAATTTATTATACTTTCTCACAAATTCAACATTGTTTTCACCTAAAATATTTGCAAAAGCATCAATACTTAATTGGCTATCAATGTTTAACACAACACCGCCAAGATCGAAAATTATATTCTTAATATTTTTAAAATTTTTCATAAAAATTTGTTAGTTTTAATACAAATGTGTAATATTGCACTCCCGATTTCAAGATTTTTTTCGGGCCCATAGCTCAGCTGGTTAGAGCACCTGACTCATAATCAGGGTGTCCTTGGTTCAAGCCCAAGTGGGCCCACAAAGATAAGCCATAATTATTTTAATTATGGCTTTTTTTTTAAATTCATCCTGAATTTTTAGCGATTTAAAAATCATATTAATTAACCCATTATAAATGACATAACTATTGCAGTTATACAAACAGTTGCTGATTTTAATAAAAAATCATTGCAGACCCTAATAATAGTCCACTATGGCTAATTAATGGTTTTAATAAAATAACATCTACAACATTACAATAATACATTGGAATATCAATTAATATAACAAGATCCAAATCAATATAATTATTTCGAAAACTCATTTTTTACAAAAAATTTTCCGCAACAATACCTAATACACCTACAATTATTAGATACGAAAAAATTAATTTCATTATGTCGAAAATTTGCAAAAACTTATCCTTCTTTACAATAAAACATCTAGAACCATTGTTTTTTTTGGAGTAGTAATGTTTAATAAATCTAATTTTTTTGCCTTTTTTATAAAATATATCGACAATCACGAATCAATTTAAAAAGTTGCGGAAATAAATTTATTAAAATTTTATATTTGCTGTGTTTTAAATATTTTATGTAGAAGTTATCTTGATTCATTTAAAGCAATTGAGAAATATCTCCCTGTAAAGGGCCGCTTAAAAAAATAAATATTATGTCACAGTGATTATCTCCAAGTGCATTCTATTTTGCTTAACAGGATTAAGTTACAAACTTAATCCATAAAAGTACGACAAAACAATACATTCAGTTTCAGGAAAAACACCATCAAAAGATAAGTTATAACGAAAAATATCTTTGGAGTGACTAATGTTAACTTGTCCTTTCGGGACGTCAAAACAATCTATAATCTAACCCGAGGCGTTGCCATCGGGCTAAATTAAATTGGGCTTTACTTACGTGAGCTCTCAGGCTCGGTTCAGCC
>JADFUR010000046.1 GCA_015222055.1 Bacteroidota bacterium
GATGGTACTGCATTGCGGGAGAGTAGGTTGTCGCCCTAACTTATTAAAAAGCTTTAACTTTTATTAGTTGAAGCTTTTTTTTTATATATTTGTAGTGAAATTTAAGCTAAACATTCCTTCTCAAAAAAATTTTAATCATTAGTAATACTTCCTAAATTTAATTAAAAAATCAATAAAATTATTATATTTTTTGGCTACATTTGATAAAAATTTAAACATTTAACTAAATTAATAATTTTTAAAAAATGAAAAAAAATAATTTGTTATTTTATTTAACCATTTTAATGGTTTTCTCGGCAAGCAGTGTTCTGGCTCAAGCAAACAAAATGCCTGTAGACCCAAATGTAGTTGTCGGTAAATTAGATAATGGCTTAACTTATTATCTAAGACACAATGAATTACCAAAAGAGCGTGCAGATTTTTATATAGTACATAATGTTGGTGCTATATTAGAAAATGATGCACAAAACGGATTAGCTCATTTTTGTGAGCATATGGCTTTTAACGGGACAAAAAATTATCCCAAAAAGGGAATCCTAAACTTTCTTGAAAAGATAGGTGTTAAATTTGGTCATAATGTAAATGCTTTTACTGGTACTGATGTTACTTGTTATAACCTTTCTGATGTTCCTGTAATTAGAGAAGGTATTACAGATTCTGCTTTATTAATTTTGCATGACTGGTCTCATTTTGTATCATTTGAAGCTGAAGAAATAGATGCTGAGCGAGGTGTTATTCACGAAGAGTGGAGAACCAGACGAACAGCAGATTTTAGAATGAGTCGTAAAAATTCTCCTATATTATTTAAAGGCTCAAAATATGCTGAACGTGATGTTATTGGAACACTTGATGTTATTGATAATTGCACATATGAGACAATGAGATCTTTTTATAGAGAATGGTATAGACCAGATTTACAAGCCATTATGGTTGTTGGTGATTTTGATGTTAAAAAGATGGAAGAAAAGGTAAAAAAATTATTTGCAGATATTCCTACTGCCAAAAATGCTGGAGACCGTCCTGTTTTTGATTTACCTGATAATAAGGAACCATTAGTTGCTATTGCTACAGATCCTGAAGCTGTAAATATTGATTTAAGAATTTATTATAAACATAATATTGTTCAGCCAGAAAATAAAAATTTAGATTATTATCGTTTATCTGTACTTCATGAGATTTACAATAATATGATTAATAGTAGATTAGGCGAAAAAGCACAACAGGAAAATCCTCCTTTTATTTTTGCTTATTCTTTTTATGGAAATATTGTACGTTCTAAAGATGCTTATATTTCAATAGTTAGAGCAAAAAATGATACTCCTGAAAATGCTTTTACTTCAATTTTGACAGAAAATGAAAGAGTTCGTAAACACGGATTCACTTCAACTGAATTGGAAAGAACAAAATCAGACATATTAAGAGATGCTGAAAAACGGTTTAAAGACAGAACCAAACAAAAAAACAGCAAATATATTTGGGATTATTTTGAAAATTTTCTTACAAATGAGCCAGCTCCAGGAATTGAATTTGAATATGATTATTTGAAAAAAGTTCTTCCTGTTATTACTATTGACGAGATTAATGCATTAGCAAGAAAATGGATTACTGATGAGAATATGGTAATAACTGTAACAGGTCCTGAAAAAGAAGGACTTAAAATACCTACTAAAGAAGAAGTATTATCTATTGTTGAGAAGGTTAAAAATACGGATATACAGGCATATATTGACAAAGTAACAGACAAACCACTAGTTGCTAAAGTTCCAAAAGGTTCTAAACTTACAAACGAAGTTAAAAATGCTGATTATGGTACCGTTGAATATACTTTAGAAAATGGTGTTAAAGTAGTTTTTAAAAAGACTGATTTTAAAGAAGATGAAATATTGATGAAAGCATTTAGTAAAGGTGGAAATTCTTTATTCCCTTCAGAGTATGTTGCTTCTGCAAAATTGCTTAATGACGTTGTAAACATGAGCGGAATTGGTGATATTAGTAATATTGAATTACAAAAATTACTTTCAGGTAAAGTTGTAAATGCATCTCCATTTGTTAGCACAATGCAAGAAGGATTTAACGGGCATTCATCACCTCAAGATTTTGAAACAATGATGCAACTTGTTTATCTTTATTTTACTAATCCTCGTTCTGACAAAGTTGCCTTTTCTTCTTATTTGTCAAGATTAAAAGCTTATTTTCAAAACATGAGTGCCGATCCAACATCAAATTTCAGAGATTCTGTTATGTTTGTTATGGATGATCATAATGCAAGAAGCAAGCCTTTTAATGTTGAATTATTAAATGATGTAGATTTTAACAAAATTGAAGAAATTTATAAAGATCGTTTTGCTGATGCAAGTGATTTTACTTTTGTTTTTGTTGGAAATATTGACATAGAAATGGTGAAACCTTTAGTTGAAACATACCTTGGTTCTTTACCAAATATTAACAGAAAAGAAAATTGGAAAGATAATAATGTAAGACCTCCTAAAGGTGCTGTAAAACAAAAAATTTTATTTAAAATGGAAGTGCCTAAAACTAGTGTTTTTGTAAATTTTAACGGACCTTTCAAATATAATTTAAAAAACAGACTTTATTTAGAGACAATAAACCATATTTTAGAGTTGCGTTATACTGAAACAATTAGAGAAAAAGAAGGTGGTTCTTATGGTGTAGGTGTATGGGCATCAACTTCAGAATTTCCGTATGAAAATTTCAACCTTAATATCCAATTTGATTGTGATCCTGAGAAAACTGAAATTCTTACAAAAATAGTTTATGATGAGATAAATAAACTAAAGGAAGAAGGTCCTTCAGAGATTGATGTAAATAAAGCTAAAGAACATTTCTTGAAAACAAGACAAGAACAATTAAAAGATAATAAATTTTGGCTAAGAACAATTGCTCATAAATATTATCATAATGAAGATGTTATAAGTGGACAGAAATATGAAGAAACTGTAAAAGCATTGAATGCTAAAAGTGTTAAAAAGTTTGCCAAAAAAGTTCTTAACAACAAACAAAATATTGAAATTATTATGCACCCTGCAAAATAATTTTTTTTCATGAATATACTAAAAAGGCAGGTTTCTATTCCTGCCTTTTTTATTTAAAAAATTATTAACTTGTTTTAAATTACTCGGCTACCAAAAGATTACAACCTCTAACATCGCTATTATCAAAGCGACCAAGCACTTCGAAGCCACCTTCTTTATGAATTTTCCCTAAGTCTTTTGTCTCAATAAAAGAACATGAATTGATGTTTGCTAAATCTACAATATTTATTCCTCCCGATTTACTTTTTTGAATTAAAGTCAATGGGTCGTATGTGTCTCTAATAAATATTTTCATCCACGGTGGAGTGAGAAAAATGCCATTGCCTTTTGAATAGGCTTGCGATAAAAGTTCTGTCATGCCATATTCTGAGTGTATAGATTTCACGCCAAGTCCTGTTGTTAATGTCTCGTGTAATTTTTCACGAATAATTTCTTTGCGTTTGCCTTTCATGCCACCTGTTTCCATTACAATAGTATTGTCAAGAAGAAATTTGTATTTTTCCACCAAGTCAAGTAATGCGTAAGTAACTCCCAACAAGATTGTTTTTTGTTTCGTTTTGTTAAGATAAAGAAGTTTTTCTGCCAGCTCATCAATATTATGTAAATAAAAGCCACTATCAGGATGTCGACTTTTTTTAATCATATCGGCAGCCATATATATAAGTGAAGAGCCTTTTCTTTCGAGGTAAGAAGGAAGAAGTGCTAAAATGCAATAATCTTCAATGTCTCCATAAAAAAAGTCAAATCCTTTTCTAAAACTATCTTCATATAAAGAAATATCTGTAACATAATGTTTACTTGTACTTAAACCTGATGTTCCGCTACTCGTAAATATTTGTTTATGTTTCGAATTATCTGCAATTATTTTGTGAGTTTTGAAGAAGTCAATTGGCATAAAAGGAATTTCTTTAACATGATTAATATCCTTTGTATTTACACTTAAATTTTTAATGTATTGTCCGTACACAGGGATATTCTCAGATTGAAATCTAAAAATTTTTAAAGCTAAGTCTTCAAATTGAATTGAGTTTTTAATTTGAAAAATTTGAGTTTCAAGATTATTGGTCATAAGAATTTTTTATGTAAATATTATTTTACAAAAATATAGATTAGTTTATTGGGAATTAAATATTGTAACTACATTTTTTTTTTAATTCGTGAGCCGTCAAATTAATATAAAAAAATATTTTGTCAAGTTGACAAACCCAATTACCCTTTAATAATTGGTATTGTTTCGATTGGAACCACAATTCCAGCTTTTAGGTGAGTGTCAGCATTATTATTTTGGACATTGTGTTCTCAAATACCTGAAGGAATTAATTTATTTAGAAGAGTAACAACATCATTTTGAACAGAATAATTCCAATTTTCTTGTATCATTATTGCTGCTGTAGCACCTTGAACATAAATATTTGTCATTCCTTCATTAGTAATATCAAGCAAGCAATTATGTTTGTCAGTACTTATTTGTATTATTTTTTGCATTTTTGTAAATTTACAAAATTAACAATTAAATTTATGTTAATTTTAGTCAACAATGAAATATTTTAATGATTTATGGAAGTCTTTTGATGACTTGGATTTATTTGTAAATAATTGGCAACCCGATAATTACCCAAAAGCAATTATTAATTTTATTCATGGGTTAGGAAGTCATAGCAGAAGAATTGAAGAATTGGCAAAAAAGTTTGTTGATGCAGGCTATGCTGTTTTGACTTTTGATTTGCGTGGTCATGGTATGTCTGAAGGAAGGATTGGATATGTTAAGTCGTATGATTTTATAATGAAGGATATTGATAATTTGTTAGCTCATTCAGATAAAATATATCCCAATATTCCTAAAATTATTTATGGACATAGTTTGGGTGGTAATTTAGTATTAAATTATGTGCTTACGCATAAATTTGACTGTAAAGCTGCGATTGTAACATCACCCTGGCTTAGTTTAGTAATGCAATCATCAATGATTAAAATTATTATATGTAAGTTGTTGGCAAAGGTTTATCCATCTTTAGTTTTAAAAACAGGATTGAATCCTAAATTTTTATCTCATGATTTTGAAAAGGTCGAAGAATATATTAATGACCCATTAATTCATTATCGATTAAATATACATTTTTATACCGAAATTTGTGACAAAGGGAGATGGATTTTAAATAATACTGAGAAATTATCAATGCCTCTTTTATTGATGCATGGTAATGCAGACAAAATTACTTCCCATAAAGCAAGTGCAGAGTTTGCCGAAAATTCAAAAGAACAAACAACTCTAAAAATTTGGGATAATTTGTTTCATGAGCTTCATAACGAAACAAATAGAGATGAAGTGTTTGAATATATGGTAAATTGGATTGAAGAATTATAATTTTATGTGTTTATTCAGAACAAATATAGAAATACCAAAGTCGAATTCAAAAATTGCTTATAATTCAAAAACGATTTTTGTAGGTTCGTGTTTTACTGAAAATATTGGTAATAAGCTGTATGAGCTAAAGTTCCCTGTTGAGATTAATCCTTTTGGAATTCAATATAATCCCAAATCTGTTAAAAATAGTTTGTCTTTTTTAATAGATAAAAAAGTATTTACTCAAGATGATATTCATTTTACTAATGAGCAATGGTTTAGTTTTTATCATCACAGTAAATTTTCAAATTCTGACAAAGAAAAATGTTTATTTAAGATTAATGAAAAGATAAGGCAGGCAGCAGAGTTTTTAGAAAACGCAGACACTTTGTTTATTACATTTGGAACAGCATGGGTATATCAATTGAATGAAACAAAGGAAATTGTATCGAATTGTCATAAACTTCCTGCAAACCAATTTAACAGATTTTTATTAGATGTTGACGATATTTATAAAGATTATCTAATTTTAATAAAACGATTATTGGAATTAAACAACAAGCTGAAAATAATTTTTACAGTTAGTCCTATTCGACATTTAAAAGATGGTGCTGTGGGAAATCAAATAAGTAAATCAACATTAATTCTTGCAGTAAATAAGTTAAAAAAGCATTTCTCTAATGTAGAATATTTCCCTTCTTATGAGATAATGATGGATGATTTGCGTGATTATCGTTTTTATGCTGATGACATGTTTCACATAAACGAAACTGCAATAAATTATATATGGCAAAAATTTTCGGAAACTTATTTTGATGACAATACACAAGATTTGATAAAAAAGATTAAAAAAATAGTCAAAAATAAAAACCATAAGCCGTTTAACCCAAAATCGCAAATGTATAAAGACTTTTTAAAAAATAATTTAGAACAAATTAATAAGCTTTTACATCAATATCCGTATATAAATTTAGAAGATGAAAGGAACTTTTTTTCAGAGGTTTAAGCTTGTAAAGCTCATAAAGTTGGAAGTTGATTTTTTTTAATATTAAGAAATTTCGAGATCTATTAATTAAAATATATATAAGTAATTTAGAATTATGAAAACCACAATATTAACTATTAGTTTAATAATTTGTACTTTTATTTCTCTTGCACAGAATTTTAAGGGAGGACCAATAATTGGTTTTACAGCAACTCAGATTGATGGCGATTCTTACTCTGGATATAATAAAGCAGGACTTATTATTGGTGGATTTGTGAATAAAAAATTTTCTGAAATTTGGTCATCTCAGCTGGAAATTAAATATATCCAAAAAGGAAGCAAAAAAATTTCAAAAAATAACGACCCTTCATATTACAAGCTAAAGTTAGATTATTTTGATATACCTGTTATTATGCAATATCATTATAAAAACAAGATAACTTTTGAAACAGGTATGACCGTGTCTTATCTTGCAAAAGCTCAAGAAGATAATGATGGCTATGGCTTGATTGCTGCGGATCCTCCTTTTAATAAGTTTGAGATTTCAGCTTTAGCAGGAGCAAATTATAATATTACCGATAAATTAATCCTAAATTTAAGAATATCATATTCTATGCATCAAATTAGAAATCACACACTTAAAAGCACAATGTGGCTTAGATACGGACAATTTAATAATGTTATAAGTTTCTCTATTTATTATTTTTTATAAGTATGAATCCACTCCAAAAAGTCGCTAAGCGGTTCGTTTTACAAAAAGACTAAAAGTTATGAGTTTGTACGTCAATTTGTTATAAATCCGCTAAGCGGCTATTAATTGATGATTTTAGTTTTCGGAGTAGTCTTAAATTTTGTTTGTATAGAGACTTTCTGATTGCAAATCAGAAAGAGTTGAGTAATCAGAACCAAAAATAAACTAAATACAAAGTTATGATAAAGATTAAAATTCCCGGACATGGTATTTTGGAATTAGAACATTTGGTGATGGACTATAATGGTACCTTGGCTTTAGATGGTAATTTGTTTAAAGGGCTTGAAGAAATACTAAATAGATTATCTGATAATATTGACTTGCACGTTATTACTGCCGACACTTTTGGAGAAGTTGTTGAAAATTTGAAAAATGTAATAAGTAATTTATGCATCATTGGCAAAGACAATCAAGGGAACCAAAAACAGGAGTATGTAAAAAAATTAGATGCAACAAAGGTCTGTGCCATAGGTAATGGAGCAAACGATGCAATGATGCTTAAAACTGCTGCTTTAGGAATAGCTCTTATTCAGACAGAAGGGGCAAGTGTGAACACTCTTATTAGTGCAGATATTGTTTCAACTTCAATATTTGATGCTTTAGGACTACTTATAAATCCAAAGCGTTTGGTTGCAAGTTTGAGAGAGTAATAAAAATATTTAAAATTTTTTTAAGATAAATCATCAATCAAGGTTTTTAATTTTATATAATTTTTTGTCATTTCATCTTTGCGAGAATTATCATAAAGAACAGATGCGGGATGTTGCAATGGAAATATTATTATATTATTGCAAATAATTTGATTTCCGCAAATCTTATGAAAATTTTCTTTAGAAGGAAAAGAGATATTGTAATTTTGAAAAATGTATTTAATTGCATAATAACCCAAAGGAACTAACATTTTAGGATTTACTAATTTTATTTCTTCATTAAGGTAATTGCTGCAAATTTTTATTTCGTCCTGCTTGGGTTTTCTGTTTTTCGGGAGCATACATTTAATAAGGTTTGTCATGTAAATTTCTTTTCTATTTATGCCTGCCTTAATAAATAATTTATCTAATACTTTTCCCGATGGTCCAATAAACATTCGACCTTCCCTGTCTTCATTTTCTCCGGGATCCTGAGCAATAAACATGATTTTGGCATTAGTGTTTCCTTCACCACAAAGAGCGTTTATGCGGGTTTCTGATAAGCGGCATTTTTTTATTTCCTTATTGACTATAATTATTTTTTTATAGCTCATAAAACAAGATTTCTTTGTGTATTACAGTAACAAATATCAAGATAAATCTTATTTAGGCAAATACAAAAAAAAAATAATGAACAGATTATTTTAATTAAGGAGATGAATTAAGAATATCAGATTAGCACCATTCTTCAGAATGGTGATTAATATAAATACGATAATTATCGGCAGCCCGCTTTAGCGGGCTTCTATTCTCAATCATCAAAAACACCATATTCTTTTACCCAGTCATTATATTCATCTGTAAATGTTTTTTGTTTATAATGTTCGGTCTGATTTTTTATATAATTTTTTACCTTTTGTAATTGTGAAGCACTAACAGAATATGCTCCGTAACCACGCTGCCACGAAAATTTTGATTTCAATATTTTTTTATCGTTAATCCAATATGATGAGCCTCCTTTAATATTTTGCATAAAATTGCTTAAACAATCATCAGTTGGTAAATCAATTAAAGCATGTACATGTTCGGGTTGAATATTTAGTTGTTCAAATTCAATATTAAGCTCTTTTGATTTATCCATTAGAAATGCATATAATTTTTTGCTTGGTTCTTTTAATAAAATCCGTTCTCAATTTTTTGTTGTCCAAATAATATGTATCCATATACTAGGATGTTTACCCAGTTAGATAATCTATTTCAAATATTTTCTACTACTAATTTATTTATCTAACAGGGTGTGTGTTTCTTTTTTTTAAGTTTTATCTATAATTAGAAGTTCGCTGAAGCGAACTGGAATTTTGTTTGCGTTCATAGGTTAAAGGATTAAAAATAATGTTTTTATTGTAGTTGGAAATAAAATAAACCACCATAGTTTTAAAAATCAAGACCGTTATTTTGAAATTCATTTGCAAAATAACGGTCTTGATTGTATCTTTACAAAATGATTCCCCGAAATAAATTAAAAGAAATTGCAGAATCTCTTGAATATTTTCCTATTGTAGGTATTATAGGTCCTCGTCAAGTCGGTAAAACCACAATAGCTAAAGAAATAGCGAAAACAATAAAAAAAGAAACTATTTATATTGACCTCGAAAATCCGAGAGATATTGCAAAATTGCAAGACCCTGTTCTTTATTTTGAAGATAATATTGATAAGTGTATAATATTAGACGAAATACAGAATATGTCTCATTTGTTTTCTGTATTACGTTCTATGGTAGATTTAAAAAGAGAGGCCTGCAGGTTTATTATATTAGGTTCGGCAAGCCCGGAATTAATAAGAGATTCATCAGAAAGTCTATCCGGTAGGATAGCATATATAGAATTATTCCCTTTTAATTTAACCGAAGTATATAAACCCAAGCAAAAAATTATTAATAAATTATGGCTTAACGGAGGTTTTCCCGATGCGTTTTTGGTAAATAATCCGAAAATTACAGAACAATGGCACTACAACTATATTAAAACATATATTGAACGAGATTTGCCAAATTTGGGTTTAAAAATTGACAAAAATATTCTTGTTAAATTGTTACAAATGTTGTCGCATATACATGGTGATATTATTAATTACAACAATTTATCAAAATCGCTCGGCTTAAGTTCTAATACTGTTAAAAAATATGTAACTTTTTTCGAAAGTGCATTTATTGTGCGATTACTTCAGCCTTTTCATACCAATATGAAAAAACGTATTATAAAATCGCCAAAAATTTATATCAGGGATACCGGAATATTACATTATTTACAAAACATAAGCGATAAAGAGGATTTGTATGCGAACCCTTTAATAGGCAATTCGTGGGAAGGTTTTGTTATTGAACAGATTATTGAAATACTGCCAAATAAATATCAAGTATATTTTTATCGCACACACGATGGTTCTGAATGTGATTTGGTTATTGCAAAATCGCAAAAACCTGTTGCTTCAATAGAAATAAAGTATAGTTCTGCACCCAAATTAACAAGAGGAACATTATTTGCTTTTGATGATTTGAATTCAAAAAATAACTTTATCATAACTCCTGACAGCGATGATTATTTATTGAAAAAGAATATCAGAGTATGTAATATTTATGATTTTCTGACAAAACATTTACCTAATTAAGACCGTTATTTTGAAATTAGCTTACATAATTATTAAAAACCCGGCATAGTTTTAAATTTCACTACACAAAAATTTGGGTTTATTAATTATTCCAAAGTAATTTTAATGAGGTTTTACGATGTGGATGCAAGCTACGTTGATAGGCTAATCGTATCTCATTTTCCACTAAAATTTAATTAATTGAATATCCTTAACTATTAATATAAATACGATAATTATTGTTAGCCCGCTATAGCCGGCTTCTATTCTCAATTATCAAAAACACCATATTCTTTTATCCAATCATTATATTCATCTGTAAATGTTTTTTGTTTATGATGAATGGTTTGGTTTTTTATATAATTTTTTACCCTTTGTAATTGCGAAGCACTAACTGAATAAGCTCCGTAACCACGTTGCCACGAAAATTTTGATTTTAATATTTTTTTATCGTTAATCCAATATGATGAGCTACCTTTAATTTTTCGCATAAAATCGCATAAACAAATATCTGTAGGCATATCAATTAAAGCGTGAATATGTTCGGGTTGAATATTTAGTTGTTCAAATTCAATATTAAGCTCTTTTGATTTATCCATTAAAAATAGATATAATTTTTTGCTTGGCTCTTTTAATAAAATTCGTTCTCTATTTTTTGTTGTCCAAATAATATGTATCCATATACTAGGATGTTT
Organism: Bacteroidota bacterium; assembly: GCA_015222055.1. Classification (GTDB taxonomy): domain Bacteria; phylum Bacteroidota; class Bacteroidia; order Bacteroidales; family B39-G9; genus B39-G9. The sequence goes on from JADFUR010000046.1 coordinate 11,105, forward strand.
ACCCAGTTAGATAATTTATTTCAAATATTTTCTACTACTAATTTATTTATCTAACAGGGTGTATGTTTCATTTTTTTGTTTTATATGTTATTAGAAGTCCGCTGAAGCGGACTGAAAATTTATTCGTATTCATAGGTCACCACGCTGAAGCGTGGTGCTAGTCTGATATTTTTATTTTTTTAAAATTTAAAAAACAAAAATTTATGTTTATCTCAGTTACAATTACTAAGATAAATCATATTTAGGTAAATACAAAAAAAAATAATAAGGAGTATTTATTATTCAATAGAGCGATTATTATTATGGAAAGAAATAAATTGAAATATCAGATTATTATCACAATTTATTGTGGTGGTTAAAATGATAAGGAAGTTTTTTCATAGTCGGCTTTAAGCCAACTTCTAATGCGGTTTGATTTAATTTCTGATTAGAATAATTTGAAGGAAAAGATGTTATTTATAATGAAAAGTTCTTATATAATAAAAAATAATAATTTTATTTTTAATAAAACAATAATTCTCTTAGAAGTAGCTACAAGTTATCCTTAGCAGGGTTTTTAGACTTTAGGATTTGATACTTTTTCCATAAGAGCGTTGACTCCGCATCTTGCTTACTTGTTTTTTCAATGAAGTCTTTGAACCCATAATTAACATAATTTATTAATTCATTTTCATCTAGTTGGTCAACAAGTAATGCGTTATTTAAAAATATAATAGCAAAGTCTTTTGAAATTGAACATAATGAAGAAACCATACTTGTAATAGAGTATCCATTAATAACTATTTGTGCAATTAAATCTATGTATTGAGTTTTGTTGTAGGTTGCAAAATAAATTGCCCCCCAAGTGCAAATTTCTTCTTTTGGATTTTTTATAATTATTTCTCTAAAATAATCTTCAATATTAATATCTTCTTGAAAAGTTAATATTTTTGCAATAAAATGTTTTGTATTATCGTCAATATTAGTTTTAATAAGTTTTAGAAGTTTTACAACTTGAAGTTCTGTAAAACCACCATTCTCGTATGATTCTAATAAAGAAAGACTATTTGAAATCAATGGTGTATTTTTCTTTAGAAGATTGTCTATGGCTTTGTCAATTAAATGGTCTCTATTCCTTTTAAGATGATTTTCAAAACTTTTTTCAAAATCATCATCAAGTTTTTTAATTAATTTTTTTGTTTCTTTAATTGTTTCAAGAGAAGGTTTTATTTGAATTATGTATATAATTAAAGGAAAGACAAGTCCAAATAAACCAAGTAAAATTCCAAATCCCCATTCAAAAAGAGAGTTTAAATGTTTGTATTCATTAATTATTTCTTTATTATATGAATTTGTTTTAATAGATTCAATTTCATTTTTTAAAGAATCTATTTGATTTTCAATTTGTGTTAATTCAGAAACATTAGAAGAATCGTTTGCAAAACAAATATTAGCTCCAACTATTGCTAATATAATTATTAAATTTTTTTTCATTATTATATCTGTTTAAGTAAATTTTGACATTATATGTTGTAAAGTTGCCGTTAGATTATGTTAATTTTTCTTTTTAAATTTACTATTCTTTTCCAAAATAAAAAAAAATAATCCTTAATTAGTTAAAAATATCAGACTAGTAGCAGAACTTATTGTGGTTGTTAAAATATTTTTTTCAATTTCGCTATAATAAAATTTTAACGTAATTCAGAATGAATTATTTTTTTTAATAATCCTATCAAAACCCTCATCAATAGATGGCTCTTCATAATCCCTTAAATTTTCATTATGTATATCTGTCCATTCGTTTTCTGATAATTCTGGGTTTTCATTAATTTTTCGGTTAAGGGAATTAGCATTTCCGGCTCCGAAATCAAATACGATTGTTCTATGATTGTTTCTAGCAAAATATAGAAGTTTACTACGATGTTTTTTTGTCAAAGAAGGAGCATCTAAAATAACATGTTTATAATTCTTGATTCCGTATTCGATTTCATTAATTATTTTTTCTCGAATTTCACGCTTATCTCCACTATAATTATCTGGACAAACTATATATCTATCATTTTTTTTTAAATTTTTACAAAAGGTTGATTTACCGGTTGCTATATTACCTACTAATATTACAAACATTTTTTTAATTAATAATCATTTAAAAATAAACCCATTACTCCCCAACCCCAACCTTAAATCCTTCTGAGTGGGATGAAAATTCTGGTGCGTACATACATTGAAGAGTTGTAATTCCGCTTATGAAACTGCCTTTAAAATTTACTCTTAATGGATATTCAAAAACATAGCTTCCTTTTGGCAGATATGAGAAAAAGAAATCGGTTGATGCGTCTTTTGTCGTTTCGTAATAGCCTAAACCTTCTTGATATTTATATCGCGATATAACATTAACCGGCTCAAAGCAGGCTGCCCGCATATCTTTCATGTGAACATATTCCATTTGTCGGTCAACTCTGATTTCAATTCTTACAATTACTTTATTGCCAACTTTTAATTTGGTATTGCCAACAGGCTCGATAACTTTCCCCGATTTGGTTTTTTTCTCAATAAACAATTTTTTAGTAATGCTCAAAGGTGTTTTGTGTGAAGTTATCTTGTCTAATTGTTCAAAATATTGCCAGTAAACAGCACCCCAAGCCAGATGGTCGTCATTGCTTGTGAGTGTAACATTTCCCATTTGTGGTTTTATCTCATTTTTCGACCATGAGGTTTTAAAATATCCTGTTCCTTTTTCTTGTTTAATCAAATTAGATTTTTCAGCTTCAATTTTAATATCTCCAAGAGAAATTTTAACTTCATTTTCGCTTGTCAGCATATCTGTTCCCTGAAGCAATAATGCATAAACTGCTTCTACTGTTGCTTTTGGCGTACGCCAGTCTTGTGTTTGTTTTTGTTTTAGCAACCATACCTGCAAATCTTTAACTGCCAAATCATCTTTTGCAACCTCGTTATAAAGCTCAATCATTAAAGCCTGTGTCTCAATTGGTGCCTGATACCAGTAATATCCCAACGAAACATCTTTCCAATACATTCCCATTTCGTCTGAATGTTGTGCATATTCGTTCAACGATTTAATAATATCGTATGGCGTTTTTTTGTCATCATATCTGTAAAGTGCAAGAGCAGTCATGCCCTGTAGATATTTATTGTTTTGTGTCCAGAATTTTGCTGCCTGATTTTTATAATAATTAAATGCTTCTTGGTTATCTTTATTTATAGGAATATTGTTAAAAAAGCTTCGTGCATATAAATAATTAATCTGAATTCCCGAAATATGTTTTTTGTCCAATTTTTTTCCTTTATAATATTTTTTTAACTTTTTATAATCGTCATTAATTCTGTTATCTAAATATGTAATGGCTTTTGTTAGCATGTTTTTTAATTCTGCATCATCATCATTAATAACATTTAATTTTAACAGATGACCAAAACCCGAAACAATATTTTGTGTAATATAGCGACTTTCGGGCATTCCATCGAACCACGACCATCCTCCGTTAGCTGTTTGCATTTTTTTGAGTTTGTTTAATGCATTGTTTAATTCATTAGACATTTTATTGACTTGAAAAAATAATGCAATCTGCTTTTTTCGTTGACTTTCGTTCTCGGCATTTAAAACCCATGGGGTTTCTTTAAGCAGAAGACTTTTTAGTTCCTGATTTTTTTCAAGATTTGATAATAACTCAATTGATGTTTGTGAATCTCGCCAATGGTCAAATATTTTTTTAATTTTTGGAGATGAGTTAACAATATGTGATGCTAAAATATTTGCATAATATCTGCTAAAAATATTTTGAGAGCTTTCATTGTTGGGTTCCATTAAATAAGGCAATGCTTGTATAGCATACCAAGCAGGATTTTGTGTAAATTCTAATGTTAATTTATAGTTTTGTAAAGTTTTTGATTTTTTTGAATTTATCAGCTTATCAAATGTGAAATTTTTAGTGCCTTTTTTTCTTATTGGTAAGGGCATTGATTCGGTTACCAGCATTCTGTTCGATAAAACAGGAATAACATCTTGTTGAGCATCTGAAAAATTACCTGCTTTTGCAATTATTTTATAATCAACAATTTGAATATCATCAGGTATTTTAAGTTTCCAGTTTACCAATGTATTGCCATTGGCATCTATTGTGAAAGGTTTAATAATTTGCTTATCAATAATAAGATTTTTTAAAGTATCTGACGATAATGTTTCAAAGAATTGAAGCACAGTATTTCCAGAAATTTTTTCATCAGATAAATTACTTATTTTAACAGGAAAAACAATTGTATCACCTTGTCGGAAAAAACGAGGAATGTTAGGCAATACCATTAATGTTTTTTGAGTAATAATTTCTTTATCAATAAAACCATATTCCAAATTTTTAGTATGCGAAAAACACATAAGACGCCATTTTGTAAGAGCATCGGGCATAGTGAATTTTATTGTTACATCGCCATTATCATCTGTTTTAAGGTTTGGATAGAAAAACGCTGTTTCGTTAAAATTTGTTCGTGCTTTAATTAAATTCAGTTCTTCTAAAATATTTTTTTTGTTTGGTTCTTCTTTTTGTTTATCCTGCTCACCGTAAGCTTGTTCGGTTTTAGGAGGAGCAATACTTAATTCTTCTTCTAATTCTTCTTCTAATACTAATACTTCAGGCATAGATTTTTCACCTGCCATCATCCTGTTAGTGCTTTTATACATTAGAGGTCTGTAATAATTAAAGCCAAACCAGTTAAAACGGTTATAAGTATCAGTAGGGAAACTATAGTATTTATTTATATTTTTATAAATAGAATTTGAACGAGTTGCATAAAAAGTATTTGTTTCCCACGAAAGTGATGAATAATAATTTTTGTAAATATTAAAATTCCAAATGTTCTTTTTAAATTTATCTAATGATGCATCGTATAGGTCTGCCATCATTTCAGCAACAATTTTTTCGCCGGCATTGTTTTTAATTTTTATTTTCCACTCTTCGCTTTCACCCGGCAAGAGTTTATTTTTAAAAGTGCTAAACTCAAAATCAAGTTTTTTGTTGGTGTAAGGAACTGTAACAAGAGCATTGTGTTTGTAAATTCTGTTATTATAAATAAAAGTAAAATGAACGGAAAAGTTTCCTCTGAAATTTTCAGTAATAGGAATTTTAATTGTTTGTTGATTATTTTTTAATTGAATATTTTTTGAGCTTATTATTTTGTTTTTGCTTTCAATGTCATACAAAATATTTATTTTTTCCAAAGATGTTCCAATTACGAACACAGCATTTTCACCAGGTTCTCCTTTGTCTTTAATAGCATGAAACCAGTCAATAGTTTTGAAGGGGACTTTTTTATCGTTAGGCGAATAAAGAGTGAAATATTTTTTTGCAACAATTTTATTACCCCATAAATCTGTCGAAAAAATTTCGACTAAATATTTTCCTGATTCCCATTTATTAATATTTTTTATTTTTATTTTTTCATTTTTCTTTGTGTCAAATTTTATGTTGGCAGTAATGTCAAGTTTTTCTAATTCGGTTTTTTCATCTTTATAAATGTTATTCGGGTATTTCGAATCCCAGTCCAGATTATTATAAATAAATTTATCTGGCTTTTCCCACAAGCGATTTCTTAAAATAATTTCAGGTTCTTTTAGTCTGTATATTTTAATATCACCTTTGGCAGGAATAAATTCATTATTATAATTTTGAGTAATTATTTTGGTCGACAAATATTTTTCTTTATTTAATTTTTCGGGTATATCCAAGTCGACTTTCAGAGCATTGTAAGCTACAGAAATATTTTTGTCGGCAGATTGTGTCTCTCCGTTAATATCCGTAACATCAACAATAATATTGTAGTTAAAAGCAGCATCGCTTGTTTTTGGGACTGATAAATCAGGAATTGCTGTAAATTCAATCTTAAATTCGCCATTACTATTTGTAGTGCAAACACCGTTTTTAATTATAATTTTTTTTGAGTTTATGTATGGATAAAAATATTTAAAATCCCACAAAGGAGTTCTCTCAACAGTATATTTAACGCTTGCATTTGTAAGATTTGACCCTGCATAACTTTTCGCAAAACCGGTAATTAATATTTTGTTGTTTAAAAGATAATTTCCTTTTAAGGGATTGAATTTTACAAAGAATTTAGGTCGTTTATATTCTTCAACCGAAAACGACACAGAGCCTCTGTTGTTTCTTATCTGCATTAGTCCGTTTAAGGTATTTTGGGGAATTTGAAATGAACCCGAAAAAGTTCCAAATTCATTTGTCTTAAGATTTAGTTTGCTTATATTTTTGTAATTTACATCTTTAAACATTATTGTACTTGAGTAATTTGGTATAATACTATTTTTATCACCATCGTTTTCAATCACAATCCCTTTAAAGTGAACAGTTTGTCCGGGACGATAAATGGCACGATCGGTAAAAAAGAATGTTCTTGTAATAATATTTTTCCGTATTGAATTTTTGTAAGAGTAAAAAGTATTGTTTGTGCTTAAGTAATCATTATTATAAGAAAAATCTATAGTGAAATTTTTATTGTTTTGACTGGGTTCAATTTCAAAAAATCCTTGCTTGTCGCTTATATAATTCTTCCCTTTTGTTTTTTCCGATTTTCTGGTTTTATAATTATATTTTCTGTAAAAAATCTGTGCGTTTACTTTGCCAATTGGCTTTCCAGTAGTTCTGTTTAAGACAAATAACTGAATTGTTCCATCATGTTTTTGTCTTTTTATATAACTTAAATTTGTTACGGTAAACATATCAAATGAAACAATGTTGCCGTCATACGAAAAATCTTTATTGTCGGCTACAATCAAAACATATTGTCCAACATTTAGTTTATCAATAATAAATTCTAAAGAATGACTGTTTAAATCATTGTCTTTAGGCATGTTAATTGATGATGACCAAATTGTTTTGGCGTTTTTTATGTATTTATCATACAGCTTTTCGCGTGAATAATTTCGTTTGCTATTATTTATTTTTTCTTTATCATAAGTAACAATTTTTAAAAATGCATTAGTTTCGTTTTGGTAATTTGTTTTAACAGCGAAATTTTTTCCTGGCACTACATTTTTTTCAAAATTAAATGTCAGGTCTTTTCTTTCAATTTGAGACTTTAGATTTTTGCATTTTTCTGCACCATTCGTTTTGGGAAATTTATTAATTGTTCTGTTGCAAATATCAAAAGCAGTTTTGTTATCAAATTTATATATTGATGTTTCTTCAAATTTGCTGTTATATTTTTTTGCTCTTTTATTATAAAACTGAGCTTTCAAATAAGATATTTCCGACGAATAAGGGTTGGTTTGATATTTAGAATGTAATTTTTTTAATTCAGAAATATATAAACTATCTTTTTTTTCGTTAACAGAAAATTTGTATGCAAAAGTTAGCCGTTTTAAATCAACATCAATAAGAGCATCCTCATTATTGTTTTTAAGTCGGAAGTTTAATAAATCTTGTAAAATATTAATAGCATAAAAATGTAAAGAAAGAGTATCTGTTGTTGTTATATTTTTTTTTGCAAAAAGATTGGCATCATCGAAATAAAAATTTTCTTTAAGCTGAAACATATCTGCTGGCCGGATAACTGATAATTCTGTTTTAGAGAAAAAATCAACAGCTCTAAATGCAAGAAAATCGTATAAAGTAGGTCGTACATTTTTCGATTTATCACCCTTTATTATTATGTCATCATATTTATTTATAGGAACTAGCTGTAGTTTGTTGCTTTTTGATAACGATGCTTTGTAATGATAAATAATTTTTTCTAAAATAGCATTCAAATCCCAAGTGCTTAAATCTTTATTATCGAAATTTACTGTCTGTGAGCGTTTATAAAATTTCCAACGATTAGCTTGGTAATACATATAATACATTTCGCTAAGCATTGAATTTAAAATTGCGTTGTTTGGGAATGTTGACAATTGAGCTTCTTTTTTTGTATCAATAATTAAATTATCAAACCCATTTTCGGTAGTTTGATTAATTAATTTTAACTTATAAGTAAGAGCTTTAATAAATTGAGGTGAGTTGTTCGTTTTTTTTGATTTTTTATAAATACCATCAACAATTTTTAGAGCAGATTTAGGTAGTCCTTTTTTTTCAAGAGAATCGACTTTTGCCCATTCTTTTTTATTTTTATCATCCTGTTTATCAATAATTAAATTTTGATTACTGGAAAAATCTTTAAATTTGAAACTTACAAGAATCAAAAAAATAATTATAATAATATACGATTTTTGAAAATATTTTGAATTCATGATTTTTAATTTAGGATGAATATAAAATTTAAAAGCCTTGAAAATAAAGCAAAAGTTATACCAAAATATATTTTCAATATAAATAAGATTTAATTAATAGCTTGTATATAAATGTAAAGTTAAAAATGTTTAAAACAAATTTATCAACAAAAAATAATTTATCTTCTCTTAATAATTATTGAGTAAAAAAGCCATTTTACTATTTTAAAATTTCAATAAATTTGTTTGAATTTTAATAAAATCATCAAATGTGTTTTGTTATTGTGCGAAAATTAATAGCATTCTAAGACTTTTTATCATTAAAGATGAAATATTAAAATAAAATGTAAATTTAAACTTAAAATAAATGAATAATAAAATTTACTTTATTACTTTTGTAAAAAATAATAAAAAATGAACCAAACTTTTTTTCATACAAATTTATGTTGGTGTTGGAACTGTATAAAGATTTATATGGAAAGGTTTGTATTGCAATTTTTTAGATAAAGAGAAATTAAAAAATAAAAATATAGCTAAAAGCCTTTCCATTTCGGAAAGGTTTTTTTTTGCTCTAAAAACAAACATTAAAATTATTATTATGAATGAGTTCGAGATGAAAAATTCGCATTTTTTATTTCCAAACATCAAGTTTGATGCTATTATTAAAAAATTGTTAATATTTAGATGTTGTTGTTGCTGCTAGAAATTTGACTTATAGTTTTATAAATTTTCAACATTCTAACTTTTTATTAACATTATGGACACATTAACAATAGATAGAGATATAAAAAATAAAATAGAAAAATTAAGTTTTTTTATTGGTAACACACCATTGTTCCCAATTGAGAATATCTATAAAAAAAAAGACGTAAATATATATGCAAAAATTGAGTGGCAACAACTGGGCAACAGTATAAAATCAAGACCAGCTTTTGAAATGATTAAGAAAGCCATTGAAACAGGAGAATTAGATAAGCATAAAATTATTATTGATGCAAGTAGCGGAAACACAGGAATAGCTTATGCCTCAATAGGTGCTTTTTTAGGCATTCGCGTAAAATTAATTTTACCATATAATATTTCTAAAGAAAAAATATTAATATTGAAATCCTTAAATGCAGATATTGAGGTAGTTTCCGAAATTTATGGATCTGAAGGATCACAAAAAAGAGTTGAAGAAATTGTCGATTCAAATCCTGCAAAATATTTTTATATAAATCAGTATTCAAACAAAGAGAATTACAAATCACATTTCAAAACAGCAGCAGAAATATTTAAACAAACAAAGGGTGATGTCACACATTTTGTCGCTGGTTTAGGTACGTCTGGAACATTTACAGGAAACTCTATGTTTCTTAAACAGAAAAATAAAAATATTAAAACAATTGCTTTACAACCGGCTAATGTTAAAAATATTCTTTTTGGTTGGAAATATTATACTGGTAAAAATACACCTGCTATTTATAACAATTCCCTTGTTGATGATACAATAAGAATTAATGATGCTGAAGTTGAACAGATAATTAAGCAGACAGCAGCAACAGAGGGGCTTCTGCTTAGTCCTTCATCAGCAGGAAATTTGGCTGGAGCAATTAAAGTTGCAAAAAATATTGAAAAAGGAACAATTGTAACTGTATTTCCCGATGGACACGATAAATATTATTCTTTTCTTGAAAAAATATTAAACAAATAAATTAAAAAAACTTATGCTTTTATATAGTGTGATATTATTCAATTCAAATAAATATTGGTGGCGTTTTGGCACTAATGCAAAGCAGGAAACCTGATTTTGAATAATATTATTATACCTAATAATCAAAGTCGCAGGTTTAACCTGCGACTTTTTTTTTAATTTAAAATACAAAGATGAATTATATATTTTGGAAAAATATTGTTTGGTTTCTATGGCCTTTGAGGCCAGAATAAATA
>JADFUR010000047.1 GCA_015222055.1 Bacteroidota bacterium
ATAATTTTTACTAATTCTTAAATCATTTCCTTTTTTATTACTCTCTTATTAGTGCATTAGTGGCTAATTTCTTTTTTTTTTGGCATTAGCAGCAATTATCAACAAATTAATACAAATCTACCTTTTCATCTCCATTTGACGTGGCATAAGCTCTAAACATGCTTTTTGTGTTATAACTAACAGCAATATTTCCGTTTTTATCTACAGCAATAACACCACCATCGCCACCGGCTTTAACAAGCTTATCTTTAATAACATAGTTGGCAGCATCGTTAAGATTTTGGTTTTTATATTTCATTAAAGCAGAAATATCGTAAGCAACAACATATCTAATAAAATATTCACCATGTCCGGTTGCAGAAACAGCACATGTATTATTGTCAGCATAAGTACCGGCACCAATAATTGGCGAGTCTCCTACCCTTCCATATTGTTTATTTGATATGCCGCCTGTTGATGTGCCTGCTGCCAAATCACCAAATTTATCGAGAACAACACAACCAACAGTGCCGTGTTTGCTCATATTGTTTTTTCTAATTTGCTTTTGCAGATAATCCCATCGTCTTTGTGTAAAGAAATAACTACTATCGACAATTTCTAGATTTTGCTGTTTTGCAAATTTCAATGCTCCTTTGCCCACCAGCATAACATGTTCAGAATTAGTCATTACTTTTCGAGCAGCTGCAATTGGATTTTTTATATTGCTAACTTCTGCCACAGCACCTGCATTAAGAGTTTTGCCATCCATTATAGAAGCATCTAACTCGTTTTTGCCATCGTGAGTAAAAACAGCTCCTTTACCCGCATTAAACAAAGGAGAATCTTCAAGAATTTTTATTACGTTCTCAACAGCATCAAGTGCATGTCCTTCATTTTTTAAAATGTCAACACCTGTTTCAAGAGCTTCAAGTAATTTGGCTTTATACTTAATCTCCATATTTTCTGAAATATCCTTTTTAGAATAATTACCGGCACCTGCATGAATTACTATTACATATTTATTACTTTTATTATTATTGATAACAGTCTGTTCTATTTGTTTTTGCGGAGTGAAAAAATCTTTTTTTGCATTTTTAATTACAGGAATAAACAAAAAAGGCACAAAAAATATTACAAGAGCATACAAATAGGGTTTTATGTGTTTAAATTTTATTTTTTTCATAATTATTGTTAATTTTATTTAATGATAAAGATAGGGGAAATTAGTTTAAAGTTTAATGTTTAAAGTTTTATTTGAAAATCTTAAATCTATAATCAAAATTCTTATTTTTGTCTTTTATTTAATTTTTATACTTATGAAAAAACGAATATCACTATTCTTTGAGTATTCACTTTTCTGGATGATCTTTTTTATAATTGGTCGTCTTATCTTTCTAGCTTACAACTATCCATTTACGGGAAAATTAACTTTTTCGGAATTTTTTCTCGCCAATATTTATGGTTTACGTCTCGATCTTTCGCTTACAGGTTATATTATGGGGATAGTAGGTTTAACATTTGTTTTTACTAGTTTCTCAAAAGGAAAAATTCTTTACAAAATATTAAGTCCTTTTACCTATATATTTTTATTTATCTTTAGTTTTATTATTATTTCTGATTGTGAATTGTATAGAAATTGGGGATTTCGAATGGATTCAACTCCATTATTGTATCTACGAACACCGTCTGAAGCAATTGCATCGGTTAATGCATGGATGATTGTAATGCTTATATTATTTATGCTAATTTTCTTTTTGGCATCGGCTTGGGTTTTTCACAAATTTTTCAAAAATAAAATTATTCAATTACCTGCAAATAATTATATATCGGCATTAATTTTTCTGTTTATAAGTTCAAGCATGATATTACCTATTAGAGGTGGCGTTGGGATTGCTCCAATCAATGTGGGAATGGTATATTTCAGCAAAACAAATTACGCAAATAATGCTGCGGTTAATGTTGTGTGGAATGTTGGTTATTCACTTGCCAATCTTAAATCTACAAATAAATCATTTAATTTTATGGATGATAAGAAAGCAGATAAAACTTTTGCCAACTTATACTCTGAAAATGGAGAAACAAAAAAACTCATTAATACTGATAAACCTAATGTAGTAATAATTATTTTAGAAAGTTTTACATCAAAAATAATAGGTGTGCTTGGCGGAAGACCTGAGGTAACGCCAAATTTTAATAAATTATCGCATGAAGGTATTTTGTTTGATAATTTTTATGCCAGCGGAGATAGAAGCGACAAGGGAATTGTTGCCATCTTAAGCGGGTATCCTGCACAACCGACATCATCAATAATAAAATCCCCACAAAAGACGCAAAATCTTCCTTATTTATCTCGTATGCTTGCTAAAATAGATTACTCTACTTCCTTTTATTATGGCGGTGATATAAATTTCGCAAACATGAGGTCTTATTTTGCTAATGGAGGTTTTAATACAGTTACAAAAGATGATTTTAAAAAATCAGATTGCAATTCAAAATGGGGTGTTCACGATCATATTATGTTTAACAAATTGCTTGATGATATTGATAAAGAAAACCAAAAATTTTTTAAGGTTCTTTTTACTTTAAGCAGCCATGAACCTTTTGACGTTCCTATGAAAACTATTATTAATGGTGATGATGAAGATAATAAATTTCTTAATTCTGCTTATTATACTGATAAATGTATTGGAAAATTTTTTGATAAAGCACAAAAAAGGGACTGGTGGAAAAATACCATCTTTATTTTAGTTGCAGATCATGGGGTTCGTTTGCCGGATAACACACCAATTAATTCAATATTAAAATTTAAAATACCAATGTTGTTCTTAGGTGGGGCTCTAACAAAACAAGATACAGTAATTCATACCTACGGTTCTCAAATTGATATACCAAAAACTCTTTTAACACAACTGGGAATAAAAAACGACAAATATCGTTTTAGCAAAAATCTATTATCGAAAACGTCGCCTTCGTTTGCTTTTTTCAGCTATAATAATGGTTTTGGATTTGTATCAGACAGTTTACAACTTGTTCACGATAATGTAACAAATAAATACACTACTGATATTGGAAGCACTGAGAAAAATAAAGACACTTTAAAGGCTTGTTTGCAAGTACTTATAAATGATTTTAATAACAGATGAAATAATTAGGGATTAAAATATTTTTGAAACAAAGTGAATTAAGTTCATTGTTATATTTAACAGGCTTGACTAAACCACCTGAAAATGTATTAATTATTGAAGCTATTCTATTAGTTCAAGAATATCAAGAATTGTATTTTTTTATAAAATCATTTTCAACTTGCCATTTTGAGGTCTTTCTTCCATTGTAATACCCCAATATTTTAAAATTATTTTTCCAATAATGAAAGCGAAATTGTATAAATCTCTTTATTTATATATGCTTTGGTAAAAAATGTAATGTTTTAAACAGATTCTGGTATTGTAAATAAAAATTCACTTCCTTTATTCATTTCACTTTTGACCCAAATTTCCCCACCATGTTTTTCAACAAATTCTTTGCAAATAATTAAACCTAAGCCAGTTCCTTTTTCTTTTTCTGTTCCTGCGGTAGAAATCGTATTTTTAATTTGAAATAATTCCGTTTGTAATTTTGGCAACATACCAACTCCATTATCTTTTACAGAGATTTGCACAAATTTATTGTTGTTTTTGGCATTTAAAATAATTTCTCCACATTTTGGCGTGAACTTTATTGCATTAGAAACTAAATTTCTCAAAATAACTGACAGCATATTATTATCAGCATTTACAAAAATTTCTTTATTAATTTTATTTACGATATTAATTTTTTTGTTATCCGCAACTAAACTTGATAGCTCAATAGTTTTATTAATTAATAAATATAAATTTTCTCTTTCCGGTGTAAAATTTAATTTCCCATTTTGAGAACGCGACCAGATAAGTAAATTCTCAAGCAAATTATATGTGATTTTCAAATCTTTATATACTATTCCTAAAAAACTTTTTTGTTTTTTTTGATCAAATTCCTCAAAATTTTCATAAAGTAATTTAGAAAAGCCCAGCATTGAGTTAAATGGGTTTATTAAATCGTGAGCAATTATTGAAAAAAATTTATTTTTTGTTGTATTACTGTCTCTCAACTTCGTTTCGCTTTGTTTCAGTTCTTGTTCAGATTTTCTTTTTTGAGTAATATCTCTTGAAATTCCGGTTAAAATAACAGCTTCGCCATTTGTTTTTCTTTTTGTTACTTTTCCTACGCTTTCAATCCAATGCCAATTACCAGCTTTGTCACAAGCCCTGTATTCTAAAAAACAATCGAATTTTTTTTTGTTTACATTTTTTTTTAAAAATTTTAATACACCGCTTAAATCATCGGGCATGATAAACTTAAGAAAGCTGTCAATTTTTTTTGGAATGTGACTATCCGTATATCCTAAATATTTAAACAATTCAGGCGAAAAAAACATTTCATTTGTCACAAAATTAGCTTCAAACATAGAAGCGTTATTAGTCTTGAGCGATAATTGAAGCCTCTGCTGGCTTTTATTTAATTTGAATTCTGCTTCTTTTTTTGCTGTGATCTCACCTACCTGTCCTTCAATTATTATTTCATCATCAATAATTATTTTTCTATTAACAAAATTTTGCAACCAAATCCATTTTCCTGACTTTGTTTTTACACGATATTCAATACTATTTCCTTCACCGAAGGAAATATCATTAAGGGCTCTTTCTATGTTTTTTTTATCGTCGGGATGCAAAGAATTTTTGAATAAAAAAGGAGTGTTTTTTATTTCATCATTAGAATAGCCTGAAATTTCAAAAAGTCTGTCTGAACAGAATAAATTTCCTCTTTTAGTTGAATATTTATATATAATATAGCGAGAATGGTTTACAAATTTATTTAATTTCTCTTTGCTCTCTTTCAAATTTTTTTTTGATTTTTCTCTTACGCAAACATCTTCAAACACAGTAATTATTTCGCCTGTAGGTATTTGAAAAACATAATTAAAAAACGAACCAGAAATTATTTTGCCATTATATTCATTTATATTATGATATGTTGAATTCCCTGTCTTTAAAATTTCACGAAATGTTTCAAGCAGACCAATTTTTTTTATATTTGGATGAGCATCAAGAATCTTTTTACCAATAAGGTCCTTGCGTTTTTGTTTAAAAATTTTTTCAGCTGTTTTATTAATGTCTTTAAAAATAAATTCACGACCATTATCAATAACTTCATAAATTACTACTCCAAAATTCAGCTTGTTAAATAAACTAAAATATATGGAGTTTTCATTTTTTTGTTTGTCATTTAATTTATTTTCTAAAACTAAAATTTTTTCTTCTAATTCTTTGTAAGTAGGTTTATCCTTTTTCATTCTGAAATTATTTAAACAATTTATTTTACAGATATTTAATTATCCTTAAAATTATTTTACAATGAACTTTATAAAGAATAAAATTTTAAAATAAGCTTATTTAATTGCTTTATTAAATAAATTTATTTTAAACAAATTTTTTAGTGTATTAAAGTTCGTTTAAATATATTTCTGTAGTTTTTTAGGCAGAAAAGAAATAAATATTAAAAAAATGATATTTATTTACTTGTGTAAATCTATAAATTTTTTACAAGTAAAAAAAAATTTAAAATTATTTTTTTACTTTTTTTAATAACTATCTTTATTTCTATTCATTACAAATTTATTTTTTTCTAATAATATCGAAAGCACAGAGATAACCGTTGAAAATGGCACCGGAAAAACCTCCGCCAATTTTAGTCCACGCAGATGAAAAATAAAGATTTTTAATAGATTTAATGGGTTCAAGTTTTGCTCTTAGGGGTGTTTGTGAAAAACCATAAACAGCTCCCTCAGGGTTTAGTGTGTAGCGTTTAATAGTTTTTGACGTTCCAACTTCATAATAGTCAATAATACTTTTTATACCGGGAATTAGTAACTCCAGCTTATCAATAAAAATTTGAGCCACTTCTTCTTTTTTAGAAACATATCCTTTTTTATCAAGCCTTTCCCAATCTTTAATATAATCAATGCAACAAATCACGCCAACACTTTTCCCTTTGGGTGCTAAGGCAGAATCAATCTGACCATAATCAATAAAAGTAAAACTGCGATTCTTGAAATCTCCTTGATTATTATTTTTAATATCAGCAATATTATTAATTGAATCGTCAAAAATAAATGTTGAATAATAATTGTATTCGAGTTCTTTTAAGGGCTTGTTAAAACCTAAATAAATTGTAAGAAGGGATGCCCCTATTTTACGCTTATCAACAAATGGTTTTAAAATATCTCTTTGCTTTTTAGGTAATAACGTATTAGTTGTTAAAGGAATAGATGAATTTGAAATAATATTATTAGCATAAGCTGTTAATATATTGTTAGTATTGTTCTTTTTATAAGAAATACCTATAGCCTTGTCATCTTCAATTAAAATATTTGTAACAAGATGATTAAAAATTACTTGTCCGCCATTTTCAGTAATAAACCTGCTTAAATAATCAGATAATTTTTGCGAACCTCCTTTTATAAAATAACCGCCGCCCGAATAATAACTTCCCTGAGCCATAGAATAATAACTCAACGATAATGAGTATGGATCGTCGTGAAAATAACCCAGATTTCCTAAAAGAGCAAGCTTTAAATCTTTATTTTTAATTATAGAATCGAGAAATTCACCAAGATTTCTTTCTTCCTTTTCTTCATTTTTCTTATTAATTTCTTTTGCATTAAGAATTTGATAAAAGTATGCTTCAATACCTTTTTGATCTTCAGGAAAATGCTTTAATAAAACCGTTTTAGCTTCTTCAGGATCATGTGGTATAACAATGTTATAATCTTTATAAACAAATCGGTAAAATTCGGGTACTTTTACAAAATCTACATTATTGAAGACATCTAAATCTCGAAATATTTTTGATTTTACATCTCTTTTCTGAAATCCGTCCATTTCATGTAAACCTACTTCAAACAAAAAATCTTTGCGTTTAAAAGTAGTTGCACAGCCACCCGGAACAGAGTGCTGTTCAACGAGCAATACCTTTTTGCCTTCCTTAGCTAATTTTGCTCCTGCAGTTAAGCCTCCGAGACCTGCACCTATAATAATTACGTCATATTGCATTTTGTTAATTTTATTTGAGCTTATCACGTCATTAATTGTCATTAAAACTACCCATTTGCAGAACTTTGAACTTTAAACTTTAATTATTCAGGAATAGGATATCGTTTATACTCAGCATTTCTGTCAAACAAATATCTATAAGTAATATAATCTTTAACAGGTACACTTCCTACCGAAATAAAAATCTTTCTCATCTTTGGATTAAAATCACCAACCCATGAAAATTCTACTTCCTTATATTGAGGTTTTCTCTCTATTACTTCTGACACTTTCATAATAAAAGCAGATTCAATGCCAAGGTTTTGAAATTCAGGAATAACACCCATTAATACACCACGAGCACGAGATATAACTTTTTTCTTTTTTAGGTAAAGAAATTTCAATTTATTCCAAATATTAAGGTTACCGTTCATGTGTTTTAGTATGCAATTAATATCAGGATACTGCACATAAATTGATATAGGTTTGCCATCTTTATATGCAATCCAAATAAACTCTTCTTCAATAATATCTTTAGCTTTCTTAATAGCATTTCTTATATAATCAACTTTTAGAGGTTCAAAATTCTCTTGAAAAGAATCCCAAGCAACATTAAATACTTCTGCAAAATCATTACTGAAATTCTCTTCATCTCCCCATGTAAAATGCTTGAATTCGTAACCGGGTTTTTTGCTTACCCAATTAGCTATACGAAGAAATCTCTCAGGCATTTTTTTTGATACATCAAGATGAAATCCTTCTTGCTTAAAGTATGTTTTAAATCCGTAGGTCTCAAATAGTTGCTGATAATATTTATGATTGTATGCGACTTCATAAGAAGGATGTGTAAATCCACCAACAAGCAAGCCCCAATAGCTGTCTCTTTCACCAAAATTAATAGGTCCGTCCATTGCCTCAATTTTTTGACTTATTAACCATTCTTTAGCAGTATCGAAAAGAAGAGATGCTGCTTCTTGCTTATTAACACTCTCAAAAAAACCTATTCCTCCGGTTGGTTGAGCTTCTATTTCCGATTGTTTATAATCAATAAACGCTGCTATGCGACCAATTAATTTATTGTTTTCATCTTTTAAAACCCAGCGTTCTGCTTTTCCATGAGTGTAATAAACATTTTTTTTAGGATTAAAAATATCATCAATCTCACTATCGATTGGGCAAACCCATATTGGGTCATTTTTATAAATAATTTTTGCTGTATTGACAAACTCTTTTCTTGTCTTTTTATCAACAACTTTAATGATTTTCATATTATCTGTAATGTTATTATTTTATAAAATTTATTATATAGCTTTTTTTAGATAAATCTGATAAATTAATTCTTGGTATTTCTCTGTAATAAATTTTCTTTTCAACTTAAGAGTTGGAGAAAGTTCTCCTGAAGTAGGAGACCATATATCAGGAATTAACTTAAATCTGTTAATCTTTTCAAAATCTGCAACTGTTTTATTATACTTATTCACTTCTTTATTAAAAACAGCAATTAGTGGATTATTTTTCAGAAGTTTATCATTATTATTGATATTGATGTTCTTTGCATTACACCATTCTTTAATATATAAATAATCAGGAGCAATTATTGCACTTGCAAATTTTTCATGTTCACCAATAACCATAATATTTTCAATAAATAACGATTCCTTTAATCTATTTTCAATTTTTTGAGGAACAATAAATTTTCCACTTGAGAGCTTAAATATTTCTTTTTTACGATCTGTTACATTTAAAAATTTATTGTCGTCAATTACACCAATATCTCCGGTACAAAACCATCCATCATCGGTAAATGCCTTTTTTGTAAGCTCCGGATCTTTATAGTAACCCAACATAACATTATGTCCTTTGCAAAGAATTTCTCCATCTTTGGCAATTTTCATTTCAACGCCATCTATTAAAGGGCCTACAGAGCCAAGCTTTAAATCAGGTTCTTGTTTTCTATTAATTGTTATAATTGGAGATGTTTCTGTCAAGCCGTACATATTGAGTACTTTTATTCCTGCAGCCCAAAATACACGCTCAATTCTTGCCGGTAATGAAGCTCCTCCACAACCAACAGATTCAATATTTCCTCCAATAGCTTCTCTCCATTTTGAAAAAACAAGCTTATCGGCGATTTTTAATTTTAATTTATAAAACCAGCTGCTTTCTGAAGCAACCTTATACTTTAATCCTACTTTGACAGCCCAAAAGAAAATAAGCTTTTTTGCACCTTTGAGTTTTTTTCCTTTTTTTATTATTGTATCAACTATTTTTTCAAGAATTCGAGGTACTGCATCAAAACCATGAGGTCTTATTTCTTTCATGTTTGCAGCTATTGTTCCCATATTTTCGGCATAATAAATGCTACAACCGCTATATTGAGTTTGATAGTTTCCCATGCGACCTCCAACATGACATAATGGTAATATGCATAAATATTTCTGATTAGATTTCATATCAAAAATTTTAGCAGCAGCTAAAAAATTACCCACCAGATTGCTGTGAGAAAGCATTACTCCTTTTGGTGTTCCTGTTGTTCCTGAGGTATATATTAAAGATGCAAAATCGTTTGGTTTAATACTTGATTTTATCTTCTCAAGTTCTTCTTTGTAATATACTGCACTTTTTTTTCCGAGTGAAATTATTTCAGACCAATTTGCTTCATCTTTATTAGTATCGAAAGTATAAAGACATTCAATAGCATTAATTTTTTCACTTATTGGTTTAATCTTTTTTAAAAACTTGTTTTCAACAAAAACAATTTTAGCATCTGAATGTTTTAGAATACTTTCATATTCGGAACCGCTTAAAGAGGTATATAAGGGAACATTCACAACGCCAATCATTGCCATTCCCATATCAATAATATTCCATTCGGGTCTATTGTTTGATATTGTTGCAATTTTATCACCTTTTTTAAAACCTTTAGCCAATAAACCATAACTAAAATTGTATGCATCGTCAATATACTTCTGGGAACTGACTTTTACCCACTTACCATTTTTTTTTGAAACAAAGGCATCGGGTTTATCAAATTTATCTTTATATCTTTCGAGAAGGTCAAAGGTTCGAGTAACGTTCATTTTTGCGTTATTTTTAAAAATTAGTATTTACATAAAAACAAAATTCTTTAATACAAGATATTGCAAACAATCTGTGTTTCAATAATTTATTTAATTATCTAAGTAAATAATTAAAATTTAGGGCAATCAATAATTTTTAAAAATATCAATAAATAATGTATTATCAAATTATTTGCAACTAATACTAAATAAAAAAAGCCACACATGAGTTTATTAAAAACACTGTATGACTTACAAAAAAATTGTGTTATACTCCTTTCAAATTATTTAGATTCTTCTTTTAGCCATTTTTTATACCGTCTTTCATTCTCATACCATAATGCAATACTAAGAAAAGTACCAGCAATAAATGAGCCAATTACTACTCCCAGAGTTTTGTCAATAATCTGAGCTATTCCATCACCCAAAATCAATCTAAAAACAAATGCTCCAAGAAACATAACAGTTCCATATAAAAGCCCTGAAGCAAGGCAAAAAACAAACTTATTCTTTTTTCTCCAAAAAGACCACTTTTGAATATTCTTCAGTCTGTATAAAATCATAATCTTATTATTTTTTAAATAGTTAATACCCATTATTTTTTTCAAAATAATTATAAACACTTGACTGTAAATCTTCTTTACTAAATATTAAACAATCTCTTATATTCCTTCTTATTATTAATATTATACAAAATCGTTTCGTCGTTTACAGTAATTTTCTTTTTATTAAACGGCGATAAAACATTTTTTAAATTCAAATCGTTTTCTTTCGTGTTAACAATTGAATTTATAATTTTTGTATTAATTAATATTGGATGACCACCTTTGCCTTTATAAAATGGAACACTAAAAGATGCGTCGTCTTTTTCGTTGTATAGTAATCCTAATAGATGTTCATTAACAAAAGGATTATCAACATTTTGAATAAAGCAGAACTTACTATTTATCAATTCACCCAAAGCTAATTTTACAGAGTAAAATCGTTCCCATTCTATGTGATGATTAACAACTAAAGTAATATCGCTAAAAAAACAATATAAATTTTTGTTATAGCGGTCTAAAACTTCTTGATTAATAACTACAATAATATTATCACAGCCGAATTCTTTATACTCAGCAATAATTTTTTGAATAAAGGTTTTATTATCATCCCATTTCAGTAAAGACTTTGGTTCTCCCATTCTGCCTGAATTTCCTGCAGCCAAAATTACAGCGGAACAATTTTTTTTCTGTAAATTCATTTTTAATATTAATGAGTTTAATTTTATTACAATTACAAAAATAAAACTTTATTGTTTCTGCACAAATTACAAAATTTATAATTTTAAACAAAACCCTTTAAAATTTGACTTTATGCTGTCAACTCAAAGTTGCCGAGAATATATTTAGAAGATATGTATTATATTTATATATTTGTAGTCTTTTTTTTTTTACTTAAAACACGAATAATCATGTCGGATAAATTTTTCCCTGCAAACATTAAAACACTTCTACGATTAATTCTAAACGAAGAAAAAACCAGAAATCAAATATTTGGCATTCATAAAGACTTATTCTTTATACCTAAAGAATATGATGTTTTTGAAACAAGTCGTTTTAAACAATCACTTGAAACACCTATTGGCGTTGCTGCCGGCCCACATACTCAATTATCTGAAAATATTATTTCTGCTTGGTTATGCGGAGCACGATATATTGAACTAAAAACTATTCAAACACTGGACGAAATTGATGTTCAAAAACCTTGTATTGACATGCAAGACGAAGGCTATAACTGTGAATGGTCGCAAGAGTTAAAAATTCACCAAGCATTTGACGAATATCTTAATGCATGGATAATAATTCATATTTTACGCGATAAGTTTGCATGGAAAACTGAACTTGGAACAATTTTCAATATGAGTGTAGGATATAATCTTGAAGGTATTTTAAATGAAAATGTACAATGGTTTTTCGAAAAAATGGAAAACTGTAAGATTGAAAAAGAAGAGAAAATAAATCAACTAAAAGAGATTTATCCTAACATAGTTAATGTTGATATTCCCAATTGTATTTCAGATAATATTACATTATCAACAATGCACGGATGCCCATCCGATGAAATTGAAAAAATAGGCTTATATTTAATTGAAGAGAAGAAACTTAATACAATAATAAAATTAAATCCAACTCTTATAGGGGCAAAAGAACTCAGAGATATTTTAAATAATAAATTAAATTTTACTGATGTTATTCCCGATATTGCTTTTGAGCACGATTTAAAATACAAGGATGCCATAAATATTATTAAATCGCTCAGGCAAAGTGCAAAAGAGAATAATGTTGATTTTGGTTTAAAACTCACCAATACTCTCGAAAGTATTAATAACAGAGACGTTTTTGCAAAAGAAACAGCAGACATGATGTATATGAGCGGTCGTGCTTTGCATCCAATTTCTGTTAATTTGGCAAGAAAACTTCAAAATGAATTTAACGGTGAATTAGAAATATCTTTTTCAGGAGGTGCTAATTGTTTTAATATTAGCGATTTAATTTCTTGCGGATTTAATACAATTACTGTATCGTCAGATATATTAAAACCAGGCGGTTATGACCGTTTAAAGCAGTATCTTGATGAATTACAAAAGGATTTTATTGATAATAAAGCTGCAAAAATTGAACAGTTTATTTTACGAAAAAGCGAATCTGATAACGATATAGATGTTAAAAAAGCAGCTCTCAATAATCTGAACAGATATGCCGACGAAGTTCTTAATAACAATCTTTACAAAAGACAATATCTTAAAGAGCCAAGCATAAAAACCAACAGAGAATTATCTTATTTCGATTGCATAAGTGCACCATGTGTTGGCACTTGTCCAAGTAACCAGGCAATTCCCGAATATATGTATTACACATCAAAGGGAGATTTTAATAAAGCTTTTGAGCTTATTCTTAATACAAACCCTCTTCCTTCAGTTACCGGGATGGTTTGTGACCATTTATGCCAATCAAAATGCACTCGTATAAATTACGATAGCCCATTGTTAATAAAAGATGTAAAACGTTTTGTTTCTGAAAATCACAAAAACTTTATGCCAAAAATAGCCTCAGCAAATGGAATTAAAGTTGCTATTATTGGAGCCGGTCCGTCAGGATTATCGTGTGCATATTTCTTAGCATTATCAGGCTTTGAAGTAAATATTTATGAGGGTTACAGCAAATCAGGAGGAATGGTTGCAAATGCAATTCCATCGTTCCGATTAACTGATGAAGATATTAAAAAAGATGTTGAACGAATTGAAAAACTCGGTGTTAAAATTAATTACAATACTAAAATTGACACGGAAAAATTTTCTCAATTACAAAAAGAAAACAATTTTATTTATTTGGCAACAGGTGCTCAGGCATCAAAAAAATTAAGAATAAGCGGTATTGAATCAAAAGGTGTTTTTGAACCGTTACAATTTTTATTTGATGTTAAAAATAATAAGCCTGTAAACATTGGTAAAAAAATTGCAATTATTGGTGGCGGAAATACTGCTATGGATGCAGCACGAACAGCTCTTCGCATTGCCGGAGATAATGCTAAGGTAACAATAGTTTACCGAAGAACAATTAATCAAATGCCTGCCGATTATTATGAGATTAATGCTTGTTTGCAAGAAGGAATTAAAATTCTTGAACTCACTTCACCTGAAGAAATTATTTCACAAAAAGGTAAAATAAAATCATTGAAATGCAGTAAAATGAAACTTTCTGAAAAAGACGAAAGCGGAAGAGCTCGTCCGATAAAAATTAAAGGCTCTGAATTTGAAATTCCTTTCGATACAATAATACCTTCGGTTGGACAAGACCTTGATATTGATTTTGTTGATAATGATTTATTGGAAGTGAAAGATTTTACATTTGAAACAAAGCTCAAGAATGTTTTTCTTGGCGGTGATGCTTTAACAGGTGGGACATCAATTATTAGTGCTGTTGCAGACGGAAAAAAAGTTGCTCAAAATATTATTGAAAAATCTCACAAAGAATATAATATTAAACCTGTTGAAAATAAAAAAGATATAACTTACGATGAGCTGTTAGTAAAACGTGCTAAACGAGAATATGGTTCAAAAATTAAAGAAACTGCTTTAAGCGAGAGAAACAATTTCAATCTCATCACTTCTACCCTTACTAAAAAAGAAGCTATGAAAGAAGCTTCGAGATGTTTGTTTTGCGACGAGATATGCAACGTTTGCGTAACAGTTTGTCCAAATAGAGCCAATTACTCTTATGAAACAAAACCTGTTGCTTATAAGCTTCAAAAAGCTGTTAGAAAAGGTAATGATATTATTTTTGAAGATGATAAACTTTTCTCTATTAAGCAAAAACATCAAATTTTAAATATTGGTGATTTTTGTAATGAATGCGGTAACTGTACTACTTTTTGCCCTACAAATGGAGCACCATTTAGAGATAAACCTAAATTTTATTTATCACAACTAAGTTTTAATGATGCTGAATACGGATTTATCCTAAAAGCAAAAAATCATTTGGTTTATAAAGATGAAAAAGGGTTTAAGGAATTAATTGCTGATAATAATTCTTTCATATATAAAGAAAATAAGATTAGTGCTAAATTTAACAAAGCTAATTTTTCATTAATTGAGGCAGCTTTAGATAAATCGATTAACAAAGCCAGTTTTGATTTTGCGGCACAAATGAGTGTTTTGATAGAAGCAGCTCAGGGATTGTATTCTTTTGAAGACTAAAAATTTATTTTCAGATATTAGATTTTCAATAAAAAAACCGGAAATAAATTTTTACTTTATTTCCGGTAATTATAATTCAAATAAAAAAAATTTATTTTTTATTGTCTTCGAAAAATTTTTTAAGTTGTTTGTCTGCTACTTTAGGGTTACAAACAGTAACGGGACCAGCAATACAACCACCTTCACAAGCCATAACTTCTATAAAATTACCAGGGCATTTTTTAGAATAAATTTTTAATAAATTAGCAGTTTTTTTATTAATGCCATTAATTTTTAAACCTTTTACCATAGAAGGATCTGTAATAGTGGCAGCAATAGCATTAGATACACCACCAGAAGCAGCAAACCATCTACCTATTTCAGATTCATTACTAATTTTTTCAGGAGCATCAATTTTAGAAACATCAATATTCATAGCAATAAATAAAGAGCCTAATTCTTCAAAATTCATAACATTATCAACACATTCATCATAAATTCCTTCAAATTGTTTTGCAATGCAAGGGCCAATAAAAACAGTAGAATATTCAGGGAAGTGCTCTTTTGCATATTTAGCAGAAAAGTGCATTGGACTTCTTGTATTTGATACATTTTTTTGAATTTGAGGAACATGCTTTTTGACCAATTCAGTATAAGCAGGGCAACAAGAAGTTGTCATAAAATCGTCCCCTTTTTCCATTCTTTCAAGAAACTCTTCTGTTTCATTTTCGGCAACAGTAACAGCGGCATCAGCTACTTCAATCACTTTGTCGAAACCAATTCTTTTAATGCCTTCAAGAATAGAGGGTAGTGAGGCTTTAAATTGACCAATAATAGAAGGAGCCACTAAAGCAATAACTTTTTCGTTAGGTGTTTTAATTCTTTTAAGGATTTTAATTATTTGTGATTTAGCCATAATAGCACCAAAAGGACAAGCTAAAATACATTTTCCACAATGTATACACTTATCGTTATCAATATGTTCTATACCATTTTCATCTTTTGATATAGCTTTAACAGGGCACGATTCTTCACAAGGTACAGGAACATATACAATAGCATGATAAGGACAAACTTCCATACATTTTCCGCAATTAACACAAAGATCGGTGTTGATTTTTGCTCTACCTCCAATAAAACTGATAGCATGTCTGGGACAATTCAAAGTACAAGGTCTGGCAACACATCCTCTACATAAATTTGTAACGATATAATTAGTTTTAATACAAGAGCTACAAGCTTCGTCAACAACCGTTAAAATATTTTTTCCTGGATTGTGATTTTCAAGAGATTTTTTCGCATATTCAGCTAAAGTCATTAGTTCATCTTCTTCATCACTAATATTATATCCTAAAAGAGCCATTAGCATATATTTTAAAATAGCTCTATCTTTAGCAATGGAACCTCTTATTGGCACACTATTTCTAGGAGCTATTTGCAAAGGAATACGATCAATATCTTTAATATCACCTTCAATGAATAGTTTAGCTAATTTTGTAATAAGTTCTCTTCTTAATAAAGTTGCATTATTTGAATATATCATAACATCAATATTTTTTTATAAGATAATCAATAACTTTATTAATGCTCGCTTCAGCCATGACTTCACCATTAATTTCAACAAAAGGAGCTTTACCATATTTCTCTTGATCTAAACAGTAATCCAGACAAGTAGACCCAATAATATCAACTCTTTTTTTGAATTTTTCAGGAAGATGTTCTGCTAAAAGCTGTAGTTCGGAACCTCCCATAACATAACAAAGAGTACCGATACAAATTTTTATTTCAATTTTTTTCTCCATTATCAGAATATTTAAATGAATATTATATAAAATGTAAATTAATCTCTTTTAAAAATTTCTCTTCTAATATTTTAATGATTTTTTTTACTACGTTACGTCTTATTTCTAGTTCAACAGGAAGATTTGGATCTTGGTGGGCATTATTTATTTTAGTGCCAACAACAAATTCAATAATGTCGTTGTTAAAAATGTTTTTAATAATTTCAACAGCAGCACCTTCGCCATTAACTTCAGTAGTGTTAATATTTTGTAAAATTTCAGATACTTTACCAAGTGTTAAAATACCCTCGGTAACAAGTTCAATACCTTCCATTTTAGCAATAGGAGGTAAACCTGAATGATCAAGAGTTAGACCTACATGTATTTCTTTATTAAATAAGCGGGAAACAATTTGAGACGTAGTTCCTCCTGAAATAATTACTTTTCCATTATATTTTTTAATAATAGATCCCAGTTTATTATCGTCGAATTTATTAAAAGGAGGACCTGTACAAATTAATAATTTTCTAGGTTCTCTAAAATAAAGAACAGCACAAGAAATGTCGTCTCTTGGTTTTAAAATATCGTTATTATTGGCCTGATTTACGATTTTTTTTGCCAAATCGTGTGAGGAAATAAATTTATATTTATTGATTAAATCAATGATAAATATTTTAACATTATCAATTCCCCATCCAAAAGCCATATTAGTGTTTCCTATACCAGATTGACTTACACCATCAGTAAAAACAATTATTCTATCTTCTTTTTGAATTTTAAAGTCAAAAGAATACATTTTTTTGTTTTTTCCAAGGATATTAATTTCTATAGAATTTTCTGGAATAGGAATGAATTTTTGGTTTCTTAAGAGTAAAAAATCGGGATTGTCGTAGTTTATAATTTTTGTTTCAGAATCATAATCTATATCAATAATAGTAAAAGTTGCATAAGAAATTTGTCTTTCAGAATCTATAGGTAAAGTGTTAGAGATGATTTCTGCCGTATGTTGGATAGGTGAATTGTTAGAAGTAAAATTTAAAGCCATAGAAGCAGTCATCGTGGCAAGTACATTCGCTTTAATTCCACTGCCTAAACCATCAGACAAAACAGCAATAATTTTCCCTTCTTCTTTAATCTTTTTAGACAGAAAAACATCACCACAAACCACATTTTTATTTTTATTTAATTGATAATGATCAATATCAATAAAATTTTTTCTGGTATTCATATTAATTAAGGTTTATGAGTTTCTATAATAGAATTAAGCATAGCTTCTGTGTTAGAAACATTTTCGCCAAGTAAATATGCAATTTTTTGTACTGTTTTCATATTTTCATTAATAACCTTACGCGTACGTTCAATAACAATATCTTCTCTAACTTGAGGCAATCTCATATCACGTATTATAGCACAAACAATTTTGTGTTTTTGAATATTTACTATAGATAATTGTATATTTTTCTCTTCAATTTTTACATCTTTATCAATTAATTCTTCACCATATTCTAAAACAGAAGTGAATAATTTATGAAAAGGGAGTAATTTCTTTATATCTGCGTTTTCAAGTCCGGGATCGTTTTTAAAAATCATTATAATTTCATCGCCTAGTAGTTTGGCAAAGTTCATATTAGCTTCAATAATTTTTAAATTTTCGTTAACAATAACAATCCCTGATGGAATTTTGTGAAGAATAACTGTAGCTTTATCATGAGCAACTTTTCTCATATACGAAACGCACATAGTTCGGTCAGCTTTGCCATCAAGCATAGCTTTGGCAAAATCTCTACAACTTTCGTAACCACAACCACCACAGTTTAATTCATCAGCACTCGAAAACTTCCCTACCGTTTCTAAACTTTCGTTTATTTGTTCTTCGGTATATTCATTTTTAGAAATCTTTTTTAGATTATCGTAATTTAATTTAATATCAATATTATAGAATGAATTTTCTGCACTGATTTTTTCTGAAGAAGCAATAACATCGTGTCTTTTAATAATAGACGAATTATTATTGTTGCAAGCAGGACCGTTAATACAACCTCCCTCGCAAGCCATTAATTCAATAAAAATTTTACCTTTAATTTTTGCTTTATTTAAATTTGTTAAAGCTGCTTCTACATTTTTAACCCCAGAAAATGACATCAATGAAATATCGCTGGTTTTAGCATCAGGATCCATACAAGTTAGCATTCCTCCATCAATAGGGAATAGGGCACCACTTGTTGATTTTGATGGTATGAATTTATTTTTTATTTCTGTATTGAAATCAGAAAAATTAATAAATTCATCGTCCATCCATCTTTTTAAATCGTTAAAAGTAATTACAACATCAATATATTTGTTGTATTCGTCAGCCTCCATTTTTTTTGCTATACAAGGGCCTATAAATATTATTTTAGTATCTTCTCCATACATTTTTTTAAGCAATTTGCCATGAGCTATCATTGGCGACATTATAGGAGTAAGATTGCTTTTATAATCAGGATAGTATTTACAAATTAATGAAACTATTGAAGGACAGCAACTTGAAAAAAATACACCATCATCTTTATCTTTAAGATAATTAAGAGCCTCATGCGAAACAATTTCTGCTCCCAGAGCTGTTTCTGAGACATCTGTAACTCCAAGGGATTTTATTGCTGATATTATCTGACTGTCTGAATAATCTGAGTATTCAGAATTATAAGAAGGGGCTAAAGAAACAATAGTTTTATATTTGTTTTTTATAAAAAATTTTACTTTATCAAGGTCGTCTCTGACTTTTTTAGCACCAACAGGGCAAACAACAGTACAGTGTCCACAACTAATACAAAGATCTTGGTCAATAGACGCACTATGAGATTCTATTTTAATTGCTTTAACAGGACATTCTCTGATGCACTTATAACAGTCTTGGCAATTATTTTTTTCTGTATATACAACCGAATTATTTGCCATATTATAAAATATAATTATTAAGAATTTCAACTATGCTTCTTGCATCAACGTCCTGAAATATTTTTCCATTAATTTTCACAATAGGACCTTTATTACAATTCTCAGTACAAAGTTCACCTTTAAAATCAACTTTATCTTCAAGATTATGTTCTTTTAAATAAGCTTTTATAATTTCCAAATTTTCTTTATTACCCCTTGAGAAACAAGAGCTACCAAGACATATAACTATACTAGTTTTTTTCTTTTCCATCATTGTTAATTTTCACAAGGTTGTTGCTGACAACTTGTATTATTATTAAGTTTTAAGTTTAATATTTTTTTTTCGAAATACAAAGGATTTTCTTTAATAATTTCAGGTTTCTGTTCACACCATTTTTTAATTACATCAAATGATATTTTAACTTTTAAATAACTTCTAATTCTACCGTGCCTTCTATAAAAATCTTGTTAAATCCACATTCATTTGATTTATTTTTTATATTCATTTCTACTTATAATTCTATTTATAAATTCTAATCTATTATTAATTAAAATATTAGTTGTTGCGGGTTAAAAATAAACAATTGTCTGCAAAATATTCTGCATTTTAGCTTATTTGCAAAAAGGTAAAATAAAAACATTGAAATGCAGTTTACATTTGAAACAAAAATTGAGAATGCTTTTCTTGGCGGTGATGCTTTAACAGGAGGGACATCAATTATTAGTGCTGTTGCAGACGGGGAAAAAGATACTCAAAATATTATTGAAAAATCTCACAAAAAATATAACATTAAACCTGTTGAAAAATAAAAAAAAGCTTCGAGATGCTTGTTTTGTTATGAGATATGTAACGTTTGCCTATCCATTTCCAAATAGAGCTAATTATTCGTATGAAACAAAAGCTATTAGGAAAGGTGATAATATTATTTTTGAAGATGATAAGTTTTTCTCTATTAAACAAAAATATCAAATATTAAATATTAGAGATTTCTGTAATGAATGTGGCAACTGTACTCCTTTTTGTCCTACAAGAGGAGTCCCATTTAGAGACAAACCTAAATTTTATTTATTGCGACAAAGTTTTGATGATGCTGAATATGGATTTATCTTAAAAGTTAACAATCATTTAATTTATAAAGATGAGAATGGTTGTAAGGAGTTAATTGCTGATAATAACTATTTTATCTATAAGGAAAATAAGATTAATGCTAAATTTGACAAAGCTAATTTCTCATTAATTGAAGCAGATTTAGACAAATCGATAATAAATGCAAATTTTGATTTTACGACACAAATGAGTGTATTGATAGAAGCAACTCAAGCATTGTATTCTTTTAACGATTAATATTTAATTTTAAAGATATCTCAAGTCATGACAATTTGAGATATCTTTTATTAAAATTTTTTATATAAACTTCAAATGAACTTCTTTAAAAAATTTATTTTCAAGAAGTTTAATAATTTTTTTCACAATATAGCGTCTTACCTCTAACTCAATTGGTAAATTTGGATTAAGGTGAGCTGTATTAATTTTTGTACCAACAATAAATTCAATAATATCACTGGTAAACATATTTTTCAAGATTTCCACATCGGGACCTTCACCTGAAATATCGGTTGATTTTTTATTCTTTAATTTCTCATATACTTTCCCCAGAGTTAAAATTCCTTCGGTAACCATTCCTATTCCTTCAATTTTTGCAACGGGTGGTAATTCCAGATGCGAAAAAGAATGAACAGATTCTATTTTTTTCCCTAATTCACGAGCAATAATTTGAGAGGTTGTACCACCGGCAATAATTTTTTTGCCTTTAAAATCCCTAACTATCTCGGCTAGTTTCTTATCCTCTTCTTCATAAAAAGGAGGTCCTGTTGAAATTAATAATTTTCTAGGCTCCCTGAAATAAATAACAGCACAAGAAAGATCATCACGTGGCTTCAAAATATCATTACTACATGCTTGATGTGTAACTTTTTTTGAAAGGTCTTGTGAAGAAATAAATTTATTTTTACTAATATTTTTTAATAAGAAAGATTTTATTTTTTCAATTCCCCATCCTAAAAGCATATTTGCATTTCCAAAGCCTGATTTAGTTACACCATTAGTAAAAATTACAATTCTGTCTTCTTTTTCAAGTTTAAACTTAAAGTATAATAATTCTTGTTTTCTCTTTAAAACGTCAATTTGAACATCAATGTGTGGAATATTAATAATTTTATCGCCTCTAATAAGTAAAAATTCAGGGCAATCATAACTAATAACCTCTGTTTCAGCATTATTGTCGATATTAATTATAGTAAATGTTGATTGAGCTTTTTTAGATTTTAAATCGAAAGGAAAAGTATTCATAATAAGCTCTGAAGCTTGCTTAACAGAGGCGTTGTCTACAGTATAATTTAAAGCCATTGATGCAGCCGTTGTTGCCATAATATTAGCTTTAATACCTGTTCCTAACCCATCGGCTAATACAGCAAAGGTCTTGTCGTCTTTTTTCATTTTTCGTGAAAAAAAAACATC
The DNA here is from genome assembly GCA_015222055.1 of Bacteroidota bacterium. GTDB lineage: Bacteria > Bacteroidota > Bacteroidia > Bacteroidales > B39-G9 > B39-G9. The sequence goes on from JADFUR010000047.1 coordinate 22,077, forward strand.
ACCACATACTTCATTTTCAGCTTTATTTAATTGATAACATCCAATATCAATATAATTTTTGGAACTTTCCATTTTTTATAAAGATTGATTTGATTCTATAATTGAATTAAGCATGGCTTCTGTATGTGAAGCATTTTCTCCGAGTAAATATGCAATATTTTGTACTGTCAGTCTGCTTTCGTCAATAACTTTGCGAGCTCTTTCAACCACAAGTTCTCTTGTAACATGTGGTAATTGCATGTCTCTCATTATTGCACAAATAATTTTATTTTTTTGAATATTAACAATTGAAATCTGAATTGTTTTACCTGAAATTTCAAAATTCTTTTCAATTAATTCTTCTCCCGAATCTAAAACAGACTTAAAAAGAGAGTGACAAGGCAGTAATTTTTTTAGGTCTGCATTTTCAAGTCCCGGTTTATTTTTAAAAACAATTTCAATATCTTCGCCTAAAATTTTTGCGAAATTTATATTTGCTTCAATAACTCGCAAATCATTATTTATTAAAATAATACCGTAAGGAATTTTGTGTAATATAGCCGATGTTTGATTAAAAGCAACTTTTTTCATGTATGGCACGCACATGGTTCTATCTGCTTTACCATCAAGAATAGCCTTTGCGAAATTCTTACAATTTGAGTATCCGCAGGCACCGCAGTTATACTCATCAATATTTGAAAATTTACCAATTGATTCAAGAACTTCTGTAATTTGGTCTTCTGAATATATTGTATTTTTTACTGGAAGTATATTAAAAGTTTTATCAATATTTATATTTTGAAATGTTTGTTTTCTTCTATTTGGGTCTATTGCTTCAAGTACACTCTGTTTTTTTATTATTGAGGATTCTTGATTTTTACTTGCAGGTCCATTTATGCATGAACCATCGCAAGCAGACAATTCAACAAATATTTTCCCTTTTAATTCCTGTAAATTTAGTTCTTTAAGAGCTAATCCAACTTTTTCAAATCCCGAAAATGACATTAATGAAATATTATTTTCATCTGCTTTTTTTTGCATGCAAGATAAAATTCCACCTTCTATCGAAAAAAGATTTCCTATAGTTGATTTTTCGGGGATGAATTCTATTTCATTATTTGGTTCAAAATCAGAAAAATGCACAAATTCAACGTCCATCCAATCAGATAAATCTTTATAAGTAATCACGGCATCAACATATTGACTATACTCATCGGCTTCCATCTTTTTTGCAATACAAGGGCCAATATGAACCACTTTGACATTGTCTCCATACATTTTTTTAAGCATTTTCCCATGACTTAGCATTGGAGACATTAATGGAATTAAATTGTTTTTATATTCTGAATAATATTTACATATTAAAGATACTATTGATGGACAAGTGCTAGAAAAATAAACACCTTCATCATTATCATTTATATAATTAATTGTCTCATCTGCAACTATTTCTGCACCAAGAGCTGTTTCAGAAACATCTGAAATACCCAAAGATTTAATTGCAGCAATTATTTGATTGTCAGAAAATTTTGAAAACTCTGCTTTATAAGAAGTATCGAGAGAAACAATTATTTTTTCTTCTAATAACACAAAATCTTTTACTCTATCAAGTTCATTTCTTGCTTTATTTGAACCGGAAGGGCAAATTACAGTACAATGTCCACAATTAACACAAAGTAATGGGTCAATTATTGCTTTTTTATTATCAATTTTAATTGCTTTAACAAAGCACTCTTTTATGCATTTATAGCAATTTTGGCAATTGCTTTTTTCTGTATATACAACTGGATTATTAAGCATAATCTAATAATTTTAGAATTATCTAACGAATATATTTTTGTAATTATTGATATTTATTTAAATGTATTATTATATTTCGCAAATTATATTTAAACAGTATCAAAATATTAATGATAAACAATCCAGTTAATATAATAAAAATTTCAGTCTATGATTATTCCTTCATTTTTATTAAAGTATAAATGTTTTAAAATAAGACATTTATACTTTATGAATATTAATTGTTTTGTATATACTCATCAATTGCTTTAGCAGCTTTACGACCAGCACTCATCGCCAGAATAACAGTAGCTGCACCTGTAACAGCGTCACCACCAGCAAAAATACCTTTTCTTGAAGTTCTTCCGTCTTCACCATCAGTTACAATACATCCTTTGCTATTCTTTTCAAGTCCCTTAGTAGATGAAGTAATTAAAGGATTTGGTGAAGTTCCGATTGAAATAATAACAGAATCTACATCAATAATAAATTCAGAATCTTTAATAGGAACAGGTCTTCTTCTTCCAGATTCATCTGGTTCACCTAATTCCATTTTAAGACACTTAAGACCTTTTACCCAAAATTTATCGTCGCTAATAATTTCAATAGGATTTGAAAGGAGTCTAAAATTCAGACCTTCTTCTTCTGCATGATGAACTTCTTCGGCACGTGCAGGCAACTCATCTTTAGATCTTCTATAAACAAGAAATGCTTCAGAACCAAGTCTGATTGCAGTTCTAGCAGCATCAATAGCAACATTACCCCCACCAATAACAGCAACTTTTTTTCCTACATGTACTGGAGTGTCATATTCTTTTTTGTATGCTTTCATAAGATTAACACGAGTAAGGAACTCATTTGCAGAAAATACTCCATTTAAATTTTCTCCGGTAATATTCATAAATCGTGGAGAACCTGCACCTGAACCAATAAAAATTGCACTAAAGCCTTCTTTGTCAAACAAATCATCAACAGTAATTGTTTTACCAATAATAATATTTGTTTCAATTTTTACACCCAGCTTTTTTAAATTATCAATTTCAGGTTTAACTACTTTTTCTTTAGGAAGTCTGAATTCGGGAATTCCATAAACAAGAACACCTCCAATTTCATGTAAATCTTCATAAACAGTTACACCGTATCCCATCTTAGCTAAATCGCCAGCACAACTCAAACCCGAAGGTCCGCTTCCTATAACAGCAACAGTTTTACCATTAAAAGGACTTTTCTTACTTAAGTCAATATTGTGTTCTCTTGACCAATCGGCAACAAAACGTTCTAATTTTCCTATTGCAACAGCTTCACCTTTTTTACCCAAAATACATTTTCCTTCACATTGTGATTCTTGCGGACACACTCTTCCACAGACTCCCGGCAAAGATGAAGATTCGGCAATAACCTGAGCTGCCTTTTCAAATTCACTGTTCTTCACATGTTTAATAAAACGAGGAATATCAATACTTACAGGACAACCACTTACACACATCGGCTTTTTGCAGTTTAAACATCTTGCTGCTTCCTTTACAGCTTCTTCCTCATTATAGCCAAAACATACTTCTTCGAAGTTATGTTTTCTTAAGTCTGGGTTTTGTTCTCTTACTGGAATTCTATTTAGTGACAGCATCTTATTTTCTCCTATTTTTAAATTCTTGTTCCGAATGAGCAAATTGATAAAGTTTTTCTTTTTCCTCATCTTTGTAAATTGATTGACGATTTAAAATTTCATCAAAATCAACTTGATGTCCATCGAATTCAGGGCCATCAACACAAGTAAACTTTGTCTCATTATTTATTGTTGCTCTACAGGCACCACACATTCCCATTCCACAAACCATTAAAGTATTTAAACTTACAATAGTTTTAACATCATGTTTTTTTGTTACCAAACAAACAAATTTCATCATCAAAAGAGGACCAATTGTAATAACTAGGTCATAATGTTTCTTTTCTTTTACAATAAGATCTTCTAATACTTCAGTAACCAATGCTTTTCTACCATAAGAACCATCGTCTGTAACAGTATAAAAATTATCTGCCATTTTTTCAATTTCCGAAAGAAGTATTAAATTATCTTTTGATCTAGCACCTAGAATTACATCAGGTTTAATACCATTTTCATACAACCATTTTATTTGAGGGTGAACCGGAGCGGCTCCAATTCCACCCGCAATAAACATTATTTTTTTCGTTTTTAAATCTTCAAGATCTTCACTTAAAAGTTCAGTTTCATTTCCTAAAGGTCCTGCAAAATCAAGATAAGAATCTCCTTCATCAAAACCAGCCAGTAATTCAGTTGATGCACCAACAGCTTTAAAAATAATTGTTACGCTACCTTTTTTTGTATCAACGTCACATACGGTAAGCGGTATTCTTTCCGCTTGCTCATCAGCTTTTACCATTATAAAGTGACCCGGTTTTGCTGATTTTGCTACTTTGGGAGCTTCTATTTCCATATAAAAGGTCTCAGGAGCAATGTTCTTCTTTGTTAATATTTTATACATTTTTTATATTGTTTATGATTTTTTTCAAGCCACAAAAATATTAAGAATAATTGACTTAGCACATATTTCTTAAAAAAAACTCAGAGCGAATTTTAATATTTAAATTAATTTAAAATTTACCCTGAGTAATTATATATTACTATATTAATTAATAATCTATTTTATTACCGTAGTATATTGAAGTAAGTATTTTTTCAAAGTCTGCAGCTTTTGTAACCCTTGGATTAGAACCAGTGCAAGCGTCAGCTTCAGAATTTATTGATATTGTTTTAAGATTTGCTTCAAAATCTTCTTTTTTAATACCATAATCTTTCATACTAAGAGGAATACCCATTTGAGTGTTCATTTCTTGAATCATAGCTGTGTATGCATCAATCAACTCATCTGTTGTATTTCCTTTAAGACCAATAAATCTTGCAATTTCAGCATATCTTTCAGCACAATCTTTTTTATTGAAATCAATAACATATGGAAGATAAATAGCATTTGCACAGCCGTGAGGAATGTGAAAAAAAGCACCTGTTTTGTGAGCCATACTGTGAGCTATACCTAATAATGCATTAGAAAAAGCCATTCCAGCAAGACATTGAGCAATATGCATTTTATCGCGAGCAACTTTATCTCCGTTGAATGAATTTAATAAATGTTCTTTAATCATTAGTATAGCTTTAATGGCAAGAGGATCAGTAAAATCTGATCTTAATCCAGCTACATAAGCTTCTGTTGCATGAGTTAATGCATCCATACCTGTGTGAGCAGTTAATTTTGGAGGCATTGTTTGAGCTATGTCTGAATCAAGAATAGCGATGTCTGGGGTAATCTCGAAATCTGCTAATGGATATTTAATTTTTGCTTTGTAATCTGTAATTACTGAAAATGCAGTTACTTCTGTAGCTGTACCACTTGTAGATGGAATTGCAACAAATTTTGCTTTGTTTCTTAAAACAGGAATATTAAAAGGTTTTGCAACATCTTCGAATTTAGCTTCAGGATGTTCATAGAAAATCCACATTGCTTTTGCAGCGTCAATTGGAGAACCTCCTCCTATTGAAACAATCCAATCTGGACCAAATTCTCTCATTTTAGCAGCACCATCCATTACTGTTTCTACTGAGGGATCTGGTTCTACACCTTCGTACAAAGCAACTTCCATACCTGCTTCTTTAAGATAATTTTCAACTTTTGCTAAAAAGCCATTTCTTTTCATTGAACCACCGCCAACTACTACCATCGCTTTTTTTCCTTTTAGTGTTTTTAATACTTCTAAAGAATTTTCTCCAAAGTATAAATCTCTTGGTAATGTGAATCGTGACATAAATTTTTCTCCTATGATTTAATTAATTAATAAACAAATTCGACTAGTGAATTACAATACTTGTGCCAAAGTTTATAACATTTTATTAATCAATTACTTATGCCAACATTTAGTTTTTTGAATAAAAAACATGTGTCATAAAATCGACCACTTTAATGTTCGTTTTTATGACACATGTAATTATTTATGACAGTTTTTAAGTGATGTTGTATTTTTTAAATTTTTGGTATAATGTATTTCTACTTATTCCTAATGATTTTGATGTTTTACTTACATTCTTATTATTTGCAGTAAAATGTTGAATAATTAATTTTTCTTCTATAAAATCTATAGGATGAAGAACTTGAGTGTCAATTAAGTCAAGAGATTGTAATGAACTTTTTTCGTTACTATTATCTTCAACAAATTCATTAAAAGAAATTTTCCCATCTAAATTAACAATTTTTTCAATAAAATTTTCCAGTTCACGAATATTCCCCGGCCAATCATATTTATTAAGTTGATCCAAAAGGTTTTTATCAATAGAAGGAATTTTCTTTGTTAATTTTAATGATTTCTGTTTTAAAAAGAACTTTATCAGAAGAGGGATATCTTCTCTTCTATCTTTCAATAAAGGTATTTGCAAAGGAATAACACTAAGTCGGTAATATAAATCTCTTCTGAAATTACCTTTATCAATTTCATTTAATAAGTTTTTATTGGTAGCAGCAATAATTCTTACGTCAACTGTAATTAATTTTTCTCCTCCTACTCTAACAACACTTCCTTCTTGTATAGCTCTTAAAAGTTTAACCTGCATATCTACGTGCATCTCACCAATTTCATCTAAAAAGAGAGTTCCTTTATTGGCAAGTTCAAATTTTCCTGGGTGGCCACCTTTCTTTGCACCAGTAAAAGCACCTTGCTCATAACCAAACAATTCGCTTTCAATAAGATTTTCGGGAATAGCACCGCAATTAATTGCAACAAAACCGTGTTCGCTCCTACTACTGGCATTATGAATAGATTGAGCAAAAACCTCTTTCCCTGTACCACTATCTCCTTGAATTAATATTGTTGAAGGGCTATCGGATACTGCTTTAGAATAGTTAATAATTTCAAGCATTTTATTACTTTTGTATACAATATCATCAAAAGTATAATGAGCCTGCATACCGGTATATTTATTTACAATATTAAAAATACGTTGCATTTCTCTCACCGATATTACAATACCTATTGTTTTATCGCCTCTCCCTTTTATGGGATAAACACTTATGCTGAATTTTTCTTTTTTTAAACTCGTATTAATTAAGACGTCCTCATTTCTGATATTTTTTCCAATTTCTATTTCTCTTTCAATTACTCCCCAACTTTCAATTAATTTTGAAATATGCTTATCTATTAGTTCTCTCCTTCTTATGTTAACTGTCTGACAAGCAACATCGTTAGCATATTGAATTTTGTTTTCTAAATCGAGAGCAAAAATTCCAAATTCAACAGAATTCATTATTGCAAAAGTAAACTGATTTGTATCAACTAATTGATTATTAATAAATTGATTTCTCAGTTTAATTTCAATTGCTTTTACGGTTGATTTTACCAGTCCAAGAGTATGAGGATGTACTTTGTCGCTGGTTGCTGTTAAATTTAAAGTGCCAATTATTTTCCCATCTGTATTATGAATAGGAGCTGCTGAACATGTCCATTTATGATAAGCAGTAATAAAATGTTCTTTTGCAGTTACTTGTACAGAAACATCTTCTTTTATTGCAGTTCCCATTGCATTAGTACCTATACTTTCTTCATCCATATAGGCACCGGCTTTCATATTTACATTTTGGGCTGCCCTTATTATTTGCTTATTTCCTTGAATTTTTAGTATACACCCTTGTTCGTCTGTCAACAAAATAATAAATCCGGATTCTTTTAATATTTCATATAAGCTATCGATAAATGGGTCAGCGAATTCAATTAGTCTCTGTTTTTTAATTTTTATTGATGATAGCTCATTTTCAGTAAGTATTTTTTTTGAATATATTCTCTTTTTTTCTACACCATAAATTTCACTCCTCTGGTGTGAACTATTTATAATATTCTTATGTTCTTTCTCATTTATAGGAATATTCATAATTTCAAATCATTTAAATAATTAAGATTACTTTGTTTTTACTTTTTCTCAATACGAAATTAACAACAATTTAGTTTCTAAATATTATAGGCAAATTAATTAAAATCAGAGTGAACTTAAATAATAATTGTTTTTTATAAGCAATATTAAAATTAAAAATGTTTTTTATTTAGTTAAATACTAGATAAATCAACTTTCTACATAAATAAACTGCTTATTAATAAGCACATTGTATTTTAAATAATTTATTATTATTTGTTTAAAAAAAATATTGAAATTGGTTTGATAATTGAATTTTACTTAATAATTTTAAGCTTTATTTAAAATAAAATTATCATATAAAATATTTAATTAAAATTTTTACATTATGCACGAAACAGTAATTGAAATAATTAAAGGAATGCTTGCTCCAGGAATAATGATTTCAGCTTGTGGTCTTCTTTTATTAGGAATGAATAATAAATATTCCATGGTTGTAAGTAGAATTAGAGTTTTGAATATGGAATATAGGCAAATTGATAAAAACAACAAAGAGAGAATCAACAATATATTGCTACAGCTTCCTATGCTTATTAAACGTATGCGTTATTTAAGAAATGCTGTGTGGTTATACACTATTGCAATTGGAATGTTTATTTTTTCAATGTTTTCTTTGGGATGGTATCTGCTTGACGGCAAAACTATTCTTCAATCAAACATTTCGGGGATCTTATTTATTATTGCATTAATAGCTGTGTTATATGGTGTTATTTATGCCGCAGTAGAAGTACGTTTATGTTACAAAATACTTAATATTGAAACAAAAAATATTCCTATTGATTAATATAAATGAATTATTATTAAATAGATATATATAGAAGATAAAATTATGAGTAAATTTTATTTTGAATGTATAAACTGTGGCAGGAAGTATGCTTCGAACGAAGTAACTTATCTTTGTCCTGATTGTGAAAAAAAAAACACAAAAACAGGACCTCCTAAAGGTGTTTTAAAAACCGTTTATGAATATGAAAACATAAAAAAGTCTGCAAAACAAAAAGACTTGTTTGATAATCTTGAAAAAGATGATTATTTAGAACTGCTTCCTGTTAATTCAAAAATAAATTTGCCTTTTTTACGAGTTGGCAAAACACCTTTATATAAAATTGATGACATAGACGGAGAAAAAATAAATTTTGAACTCTTTTTAAAAGACGATTCTCAAAATCCAACCTTCTCATTTAAAGACCGGGCTTCATACATAGTCTCGGGTTATGCAAAAGAAAACAGAATAAACACAATTGTTGCTGCTTCAACCGGAAATGCGGGTTCTTCACTTGCAGGTATTTGTGCTTCTCAAAAACAAAAAGCCATAATATTTGTCCCTGCTTCGGCACCCAAAGCAAAGCTAACACAAATTGTTATGTATGGTGCACAAATAATTCCCGTTGCAGGAACATACGACGATGCTTTTGATCTCAGTATTGAAGCAACAAAAAAATTTGGCTGGTATAACAGAAATACTGCATATAACCCTTTCACAATTGAAGGAAAAAAAACGGTTTCATTTGAAATATTCTCACAACTAGGCAAGCATATCCCCGATAAAATTTTTGTTCCCGTTGGCGATGGTGTAATTATATCAGGCGTTTATAAAGGTTTTGAAGATTTATTAAATTTGGGTATCATAAATAAAATACCAACAATTGTAGCTGTACAATCAGAAGGTAGCAGTAATATAATTAATAATCTTGAAAATGATAAGTTCATATCAAAACCAAGTAAAACAATTGCGGATTCTATTGCAGTAAATATACCGCGAAATTATTATATGGCTAAAGATTTTATTAAAAAATATAAAGGAGAAACTATTTCTGTTTCAGACGAGGATATTATGAAGGCCTCTATCACATTAAGCAAAAATACCGGTATTTTTTCAGAGCCTGCTGCTGCGGCTACTTTTGCAGGAATCTTAAAATATTCTAAAAATTCAAAAATTCAAAAAAATTCAAAAAATGTTGTTTTATTGACAGGTAGTGGATTGAAAGACTTGAATTCAGTACAAAGCCTTATTGATTTTCCTGAACCGATTAACCCAAATTTATCAGATTTAGAAAAAATCTTATCACTTTTGTAAAGTTTTTAACAAATTATTTATAAGTTTATAAATAATTTATTCTAAAACAATCAACATGGACAATCTAATTATTGAAGGATCGAAATCTTTTCCCAAAATAATGTTTATTCCTGAGATTAATAAATTTGAAATTTCAGGGCATTCTTATCCTCAAGATCCAATTGCTGAGTACGAACCTGTTTTTAGCTGGATTGATAAAAATTTGGGAGAATTAAGAAACCAGTTACTAACTTTTTCATTAAAAATTTAGTACTTTAATTCAGCATCAAACAGAATTATATTAATGTTTCTAAAAAAACTTGAGGAATTTTATAATTCCGGTTCGAAAATTGAAATCAATTGGTATTACGATGATGAAGAAATTTTTAATGAAGGTGAAATTTTCGCCTCTTTAATAAAAATTCCTATGAATTTCATTCCTCTTCCTAATGAAGAGACTTTTTAACATTTAAAATATTAGACTAAATAGAAAAGCCGCTAAGCGGTTAACTTTAAAAAAAGACTGAAAGCTATAAGTCTGTAAGTCAATTTGTTATAAATCCGCAAAGTGGCTATAAATTGACAACTTTAGTTTTCGGAGTAGTTTCACATTTAAAATATAAAACTAAATATGATTTACTTAAAAAACGCTATATATATAGACAGCGAGACATTAGAATTCAAAAAAACAAACATACAGGTAGAAGAAGGCAAAAAAGGCAAAATAAAATTTCTTGATAAACTCCCCACAAAAATTAATGAAAACGAGATAATTGACTGTAATAATAAGTTTGTTACAAAATCGTTTGCATGTGGACACCATCATGTTTACTCTTCATTATCAAGAGGAATGGGTGCTCCTAAAAAAAATCCGGAAAATTTTCTTGATGTATTAACTTACATTTGGTGGACTCTCGATAAATGCCTTGATAAAGAAACGATTGAAGCAAGTGCTTTAACAACTGCAATGGCATGTGCAAAAAATGGTGTTACTTTTGCTATTGACCACCACGCCTCTCCTTTTGCTATTGAAGGCTCATTAGAAACTATTGCAGCAGCTTTTGATAAAGTTGGTGTATCACACTTGCTATGTTACGAAATATCTGACCGTGATGGTTTAGATATTGCCGAAAAAGGTTTAAATGAAGCAGAGAACTATTTAAAAAATCAACAGGGTTTAGTTGGCTTGCATGCATCATTTACTGTTTGTAACGACACTTTAAAAAAGGCTGTTGACTTATCAAATAAATACAATTCAGGTATTCATGTTCATGTGGCAGAAGATAAGTATGATGAAGATCACAGTATAAAAAACTATAATAAACGAATTATTGAACGATTTAACGATTATGGCGTTTTGAATTCTTCCAAAACAATACTTGGTCATTGTCTTCATCTTGACGATAATGAGAAAAAAATTGTTAGAAACTCAAAAGCTTATGTTGTTCAAAATCCCGAAAGCAACTTAAACAATAATGTTGGTTATTTTAATTCGCAAAATCTTGGCGACAATATAATGCTCGGAACCGATGGAATGCACAGCGACATGTTACGTAGTGCAAAAGCCGCTTTTTATGTAGGTCAAGGTTTTGATAATATTGATTTTCCGGGTGCTTATTCTCGATTTAGAAAAGTGCATAAATACATTGCTGACAACAATTTTATTGGTGACGATGATAATAACTTAGTGGTTTTAGACTATGATTCTCCTACTGAGATTAACCAAAATAATTTTTTGGGACATTTCATTTTTGGCATTGAATCAAAACATGTTCAACATGTTATTTCATCAGGTAAATTAATTGTTAAAAACAGAATTATTCAAACCGTTGACGAACAAGAAATTTTGTCGATGTCTCAAGAGCTAAGTAAAAAACTTTGGGATAAAATGTCGAAATTATAAAGTTCATATTTCATAATAATAGAAAACAATAAAAACTGTCGATTTTTTAATTCGGCAGTTTTTTTTACCTGCGGTTCGGGATTTATAATCTCGAACTAACAAGCTGTAGAAAAGCCGCTAAGCGGTTAAGTTTTCATAAAGATCGGAAGCTACAAATCTGTATGTCATTTTTTTACCAATCAGGTAAGCGGCTATACCGGCATGGGTAAAAAACCTGGCAGAGTGTGGTTAATCATAGCTGTCATTCCGAAGTGAGACACGAACGAGGAATCCCCTTTTCATAGCTGGGGGATTTCTCCCTTCGTTCGAAATGACAGAGATGCAATAACTAACAATCTATATATTAATACTTTCAGATTGCAAATCCGAAAGTGCAACGGGCTATAAATTGAATAATATATCTGAGAATTTTAATATATTTTTAATCGTTTAAAATAATTCGCAAAGCAGATTAAATTCATCAAGCTTATAAAAAATTACTTTCCCTGATATAATTTTTCTATACCTTTTTGAAGTGATTCGTCGGGTTTTATATAATTATAATCGCCCCAATAATTATCTAAATATTTATCGACAATGTCGAAAAAATTCTTTTTTGATTTTACTATTTCTTTATATTTGAAACGTTCAACATCGGTTGTATCAATTTTGTTAACTGCTAACTCAATTAAAGTGTTATATTTATCAAAAAACAGCTCTCCTCTTTTTCTTACATTAAATTCTATGTCGGCACTTACATAATTTAAATAATTTTTATTGTTTAACTCTTTGTAGCTCACTTTATAAATTGCTTTTTGTGACTTAACTTTAAATTTTCTTGAATGACTTACAATAAACAAATGTCCTTGTTTTTTTAAAATCTTTGGCTCTATCCAAAATTCTATTTTTCTAATTGAGAGAGACTTAATATCCAAATAAATTTTACCTGAATATAATAATTCATCATCAATATATTTTTTTGGTTTGAATTCAATTACATAAGCTGATTGGTTATCAAAATCAACAATATCAACAATGTTATAATAATAATAATGAAAATAATCAGAAGTAAGAAAATTTGGTTTATTCTTAACAATATCAAGCATTAAACTAGATTGGAGTCCTCCTTTAATCTTAACTACCAGAGTGTCCATAAGCAAATAATTCATATTTTTTCTACTCTTTATTATTTTCAATCGGTCGAAAAAATCTGAGCTATAAGAAGTTTTATATATATCAACTACTGCTTCGAGAATGGCTACATAATTATTGTCTCGCTTTATTGTTTCACGGTAAAATGATGTTAAATATGCAGGCTGGATGCAATAATTATTTGGTATTAAACTAATTGCAGAACTCAGTAATGCTTGAGGACTCGAACTTCTGATTATTACTTCCTGAATAGGTATTACATTTGCATCTAGCATTAACAAATTATTATATTTTGTTAATTGATTGATTGGTATTTGCAAATTTTTGTACCCAATAAATGAGACAATAAGGTTTTTGTTTTTTTTCTGATAAGGGATTTTAAAAATAAATTCGCCGTCAGAATTTGATATTGTACCAATATTTGTTTCTTCGACCCAAATTGTGGCATAAGACAAAGAGCTGTTAAATTTGGAATCAATGATTTTACCTTTTACAATTATATAATTCAAATTTTCGCTATTTTCAAAAATAGAATTATCTTCATTTTTACCACATATAACTATTTGATTTGAAATTACTTTAAAACAAAATGTAGTGTCTGACAACAAAATATGAAGAATCTCATTAACAGACTTATTTTTAACATTTATCTTAATCTTTTTATCTCCGCTAATCAACTCGGAGTTATATGAGAAATTATATCCGGTTTTTTTACTTATTGTAATTAACGCATCATATAAATTGCCATTTTTTATTTTTAGTGATATGTTCTTATTTAAGATATTTGTTGTGTCGTTTTGTGAAAAAAGACAGATAGGCAAAGCAATAATGAGGAACAATACAAGTATCTGTATTGCTGTCGTTTTTTTATATTTATTTATGTTAGTCATATTAATTATTCCGTAAGATACAAAATAATTAATTGTCGATAAATTTTAATTAGCAATATTGTATTTCTCTTTTTCTTTAATATACGAACTCGATTAACACAATAGTTAGTTTGAGTCTTTATTATTTTTAGTTAACACAATTTCTTTGGTGTCTTTAATCATGTAATTCAGATCAAAAGTTGAGCAAATAACTTCGAGAACATTGTCAATTGGTTGGTTGCTAAATGTTGATGTCATTCTCAAATTTCTAATTACCGATGTCTCACACAATATTTCAACATTATAAGTTTTGTTTATTTCACTTATAACATCTTCTAATTTATTGTTTTTAAATATTAAATCATTTGTTTTCCATGAGAGATAATTTATGTTGTTGTTTTGTTTTTTACTAATCTCATTATTAGAAAAAATTCCCAAATTTCCGGGTTTAAGAATTACATTAGCTTGCTCATTATTTTTTTTATAAAATTTTACTTTCCCAGTTTTAACAAATACTTCAACTTTTTTGTTTGGCAAATTTGCGTTAACACTAAACGAAGTACCTAAAACTTTTACTCTTGCATTTTTAGCAGATACAATAAACGGTTTTTTAGTGTTTTTTACAATTTCGAAAAACGCTTCACCTGTTAATTGTACTTTTCTGTTATTTTTTGAAAATTCTTTAGGGAAATTAATCCTAGAATCTGCATATAAATAAACACTTGAGCCATCAGGTAAAATTACTTTTTTGTTTAATTCGTTATTTGCTGCCTCAATCGAATTATATAAAATTGGATTTAAAGGTGAATTGTAAAGTAAATATCCTGAGAAAGAAAAACCAATTAGAATAATAAATAGTGCTGCATAACGCATAAATTTCTTTATCGAAAAATTCGGTTTTATTGATAGATCTTCTTCATCAATATCAATTTTGGCGTGTAATTTATCCCAAGCATTTTCAGTATTAATATCTTTCATTCTTTGTGACTTATCCATTAATTTCCAACTTGTTTTTATATTATTAAAAATTTTCATATTGTCCTCATCTTTCAGCCACATCTCAAAAACCTCATTGTCGGTCTCGCTTGTTTCATCAGATAAGTACTTTGCAATGAAATTCCAATTTATATTATTTGAATTATTTTTTTTCATCACTTTCAATTTTTAATCCCGAAGTATCGGTATTTTGCTTACACTCAACTGTCACACTTCGATATATGCTTTAAGATTATTTCTAAAATGCATTAATGCTTTTCCCATATTTGCTTCAACAGTTTTTATTGAGATAGATAATTTTTTTGCAATTTCTCTGTATTTTAAGCCTTCATATCTGCTCAACTTAAATATCTGTTTGCATCTTTCAGGTAATGAATTAAGTGTTTTTTCAATTATTTCATTCATTTCTTTGGCATTAATAATTTTGTCTGCCTGCTCACTATTCTCTTTATAACTATGTTTTACAAAACTTTTATATTTATCATTAAGGGATTTGTGTCTTATTTGCTGCAAGCAATTATTTTTAACCGACTGAAAAAGATATGATTTAATTGATTTAATGTTTAACTCCTTACGATTTTTCCATATAATAAAAAAAATATCCTGTACTACTTCTTCTGCATCTTGAGCATTTTTCAAATAATGAAAGGCGTAATTACACAAAACTTTATAATTTTGCTTAAAAAACAATTCAAATGCTTTTATATCGCCTTTCTTAATTTTTTTAAATATTTGTTTGTCAGATATTTTCATTTACTATATTGAAATAATATTATAAATATAGTGCTTTTTTATTGAAAACCTCGGGGTTTTTAAACCCCGAGGAAAGTTATTCTTAATTCTTTTTAAATTTTCTGTTTAACTTTCTAACTGCCGATTCTATTGATTCATCAGGTTTAATATAATTATACTCTCCCCAATAGCTATCGGGTTTAAAATAACTCACTTTTTCAATAAACACTGATCTGGATGGCAATACCTCTTTCTTGTTAAATTTAAGAGCGTCATCTGCTCTGTTGGTGACTGCCAATTCAGACATAGTAGTATATTTTGAACGGAATAGTTTCTTTTTCCATTTACACTTGAATACAACTTCTCCCCTTGCATAATTTAAATACCACTTGCCATTATTCTCTTTATAATTAACATAATAATTTGCACTCTCAAGAGAAACTTTCATAAATAAAGGTTTTCTTTTTACCATCAAGCTGGTAGCTCTATTGGCATATACAGGATTTAAATTAAATTCTATGGCTGAAAAAGCCAGAGTTTCAACATCTAAATATATTTTTCCTGAATATACAGTACTATTATCAACTGGAATTTGATCAAAGGCAATAACATAATTATCTTTTTCATTATGTTTTACAATACTTAAAAATCGGTAATTAAAGTTACTCGAAAAATTATGTGAAAATAATATTTCCGGGTTCTTTACTACATCGATTGACAGAGTTGAATATGGACCTCCCTGAATTTTGAAATTTATAGTATCCATTCGTTTTACATCTTTGCTTTTTCGACCTCTTAGAAGTTTTATAAAGCTACTTGAAAGACGATTATAAGGCGACTTATAAATTTCAACAACACCTTCGGATACTGCAACATAATGCCTGTTTTTCTTAACCGTTTCACGATAAAACCCGGTTAACAAATCAGGCTTAACACTATAATTATCAGATATTTTTTCAACCGCTTTTTTCAATAATCGTTCGGGATGCAATGGGTATTCAGGTCTAACTTGAATTTTTGGTAAATTTGTTGGAGAAACAAGCAATCTAATTAAATTCCGCTTCTGTAATAATTTATCAATTGACATTGACTTGCTTTTATATCCAATATATGAAAATTCAATTTTTGAGGTTTTCTTTTCTACAGGAATTTTTAAAACGAATTTCCCATCCGAATTAGATACTGTAGCAATATTGGTTCCCATCAAATAGACATTTGCAAATACTAAAGGGTTATTTGTTTTATCATCAACAATTTTCCCTTTTATTGCAATGTATGATGAATCTTGTTCTTGTGTTTCATTTTTCTGTTTCAAAAAAGAATTCGGGCTGGCAGTTGAAATTAAACTGCACGAAATAAATATGCCTATCAGACACAAACTTATTCCGATTTTAATTTTATGTGTTTTCATGGCTTTAAGTTTTTAAGTAATAATTAATAATTAATCCTACATTATTAAGGCCTTTTAATAATTGTAATTTTGTGCGTCTACTATAATGATTAACTTAAATCATTTTACCCTATGGTAAATTACAACTTTTTTTTAAATAGTAGTTATTGATATTCTTTTTACAATTTTCAAAATTTCAGAACTCCTACCCTAATTATTAATGGATCATAAGTATTTGTTTATATACTGTAGTTATCGCAAATAATCAATATTCAACACTCAATAATCAATATTCAAATGTTGCTGACGCACCAATTTTTTTATAATAGAAGTCATTTAATTGAATATTGAAATTTTTTATTGATTGTTGAATGTATAAAATGCAATAATGTAATATACGATAGGTGAGGATTTCTGAATTTTAACAGGTATAAATAAAGAAAGTTTTTGACAATATAACTAAGAGTATCGTCTCAAGCATAAAATTAATTATTTTCAAATCACCATGAAGGGGAGAAAAAAATTATCACCAAAATAATTCTTATCATATTTTATTAAGTTTTGTCTCAGTCTTACAGACTGATGAAATACTTTTTGTTGTATTTCTTGGGACGATGTCCCAAGTTAAGATGTCTTAGTCCTTTGGACTATTTGCATTGTTATTAACAAACATCATTTTTTTACAAAGCCAAAAAAAACGAATCCAAAATTTCAAAACTTTTTCTTTTATTATTTTCATTGTTGACTGATAAACTTTAAAATGCTTGAATATATTAATATTTCAAAATAGCTTACCCTTAAGTGTTTTTTTTTAATAAATATTTTATTATAAACAACTAGCCCTAATTTGGGTGTAATAAAGATAACCACGTAGTGGTGATATGTTTATAGCACAAAATTTACAAAATATTTTAAAGTGCCGTAGGTACGTCCTATTTCATTATTTAGATAGTATTAAAATTTATCGGACAACAATAATTATTTTATTATAATCCACCCGAATTTTAACGTGCTCCTTTGTTGTTAATATAAATTTTGTAGGTAATTCCAAGCTTTTAGTTTAAAGTGCCTGAGCTAAAAAAAACAATGTTTGAAGAAACAAATTTTAAAAATACCAGCAAATAATAAATGAATAAAAATCAGTATCAGAATTAAGACCTTTACCTGCTTCTATATCAATATCTATATGTTTATTAACAGAATAAACCATGCCTAAATTTGCTATATTTGAGTAATTTTTTTTAAAATCATAATCGCCAAAAGCTTCAACATAAGCATACATTTTTTTAGTAAAATATTTGTTAAAAAACAAAGTATAAGAAGCTGAGCTTTGATTGAAATAGGTATAACCCACGCTATAACCAACATTAATAGTTTTTGTTAAACGATGAGAAACAGCAAGTATATTTATCAATCCAAAATTTTCGATTTCGAAATTATTTTTGGGAACAACAAGGTGATTTAAAAGTGCAACTTTAGTATTTTCATTTCTTACTAATTGAATTTTAGTACCTAATTTTACATTTCCAAAATTATCAGTTTTTAAAGTTGAATTATCAGTTTTTATTTTATAAAACTCATATTGTTCAGAAATTCTTACTTCAAGATTTTTATTCAAACCATAAATAAAAAGAGTAGAAGGCAAGAAAAAATTCTGTTTGCCATCATTATTTTTTTGATAAATAAAAATATTTTCGATTTTAATCTGATCTTTTTTTACATTGCCAGAAGGTTCTGATTGCTGAGCTTTAACAAAACCAAAAGAAAATAACAATACAAATAAAAATGCAAACTGTTTCATCTATTTTAAATTTTATAATTAAAAAAAATCGCCATTTTATGATTGCCCATAAAAAATGGCGAATTTAAAATAATTTTTTAATTAAGATGCTTAAATAATCAATATTTAATTAAATATTTTTCAACATAATTTTAGGCTAATTTTTAATTCTCCGGAAATTGAATTTTCACTTTTCCATTTCAATATTATATATTATCAATATTGATTTTTTATCTACTCTGTTTTATAAAAAATTAAGGTCGTTAAAAATTTTTTTTGCGGATACTTTTCGATTAATATATCCAATGCGAGTTATTGGAAGCAACAAAAGGTGTATGAAACGAGCTCGAAATGACAAAAAAAAGCTCAAGCTAAAAAGCCTGAGCTGGTAGAATAATTTTAATTCTTTATATTTACTTCATCACTTTAAGGCTTATTGCCAAGCCACCACCTTCGGCTAAAGTAAATATTTTTTTCATGTTTTTCTCAACAATTACTTTTTCAATTTCGATGCTTGTAGGATTGTTATTCCAATGTGCTTCTGCCCCATCTTTATAGATTGTTGCTTCATATTTTTTTCCTTCATCAAGAAAATCAAATTGAATGATAATATCACGCTTATTTTCATCTGTTATGCTTCCCAAAAACCAATTTTTCGTTACCTTTTCCTGACGGGCAATAGTAACAAAATCGCCTATTTCTCCATCAAGCACTTTTGTTTGTTCCCAATCAACACCAACATCTCTAATAAATTGAAATGCAGGATTCCCATTATAATTTTTCGGCAAATCACAAGCCATTTGTATAGGACTATAAATTACAACATAAAGAGCCAACTGATGAGCAAGAGTAGTATTAACTTGATTACTACTACCAACTGGTAATTTCGAATTTAATTTTATATCAAAAACTCCGGGTGTAAAATCAATAGGGCCTGCCAACATTCTGGTAAAAGCAACAATTGATAAATGCTCAGGCGGATTTCCTCCATCACTTGACCATGCGTTAAATTCCTGCCCACGCAAGCCTTCTCTTGAAACAATATTAGGGTAAGTTCTTCTAATACCAGTTGCTTTAATTGGTTCGTGAGCATCAATAGCAATATGGTATTTAGCTGCTGTCTCAATAACTTTTCGGTAATGATTTACCATCCATTGTCCGTGGTGATATTCTCCTTTAGGAATAATTTTCCCCACATAACCTGTTTTTGCCGAATGAACCCCTAAATTTTTCATTAAAGAAAAAGCTGCATCCATTTGTTTTTCATAAGTTCTTGGTGCTGCAGAAGTCTCGTGATGCATTATTAATTCAACGCCTTTTTCTTTTGCATATCTAACAACTTCGTTAAGATTATAATCAGAATATGGCGTAACAAAATCGAACACTCCTTCTCTCTCTTCAAAGCCAACCCAATGTTCCCAACCTGTGTTCCATCCTTCAACCAATAACCCTGTTATATTGTTTTCTGCTGCAAAGTCAATATATTTTTTAGCATTCGCTGTTGTAGCTCCATGTTTTCCGCTTGCCAAATCCCAACTTGACATACCTAAATGCATTTCCCACCAAATTCCAACATACTTTTTGGGTTTAAACCAGCTAATGTCTCCTAATTTGTTAGGTTCATTAAGATTAACAATTAAATTTGATTTAATTAAACCTGTGGCATTTTCGCTTATTTGTATTGTTCTCCATGGAGTTAAAAAGGGAAGTTCTCTTTTCACTTTGTAAGCAAAACGGTCGGATCCAACTAATTCACTAGTCATTAATAAATTTTCTTTATCAATTTTAAGAGTCATCCCGGCATAATCGGTTAAATTAGCTTCGTGAAAACTTAAATACAGCCCTTCATTGCTACGCATTGTTAACGGCGTGTTAACTGCGTTTTCGGGAATATAGCTTTGTGCAAGATTAGAATGATTTTGCTTCGATAAAGCATTTATTTCAGAAAAATTACTTGTGTTATATAAATGTTCATAAATATCCCAATCACCAGGAATCCACCAACATAAATGGTCTCCGGTTAATTTAAACTGAGTATTTTCATCAATAATAATAAGGCTGTCAACATCTTTTTGCTTAAGAAATTCATATCTGAATGCAATACCATCGTCATAAGTTCTAAAATAAATGTTTAATTTTCGATTAGGAATTTTATCTTCCTCAAGTTTTACAATCAATTCATTATAATTATTTTTTACAATTCGTTGCTCACCCCATGGCATTTCCCAATCTTCATCTTTATAATTATGTTCTGTTTCAATTATTTCAAAACCTTTTTGTAAAGATTCTTGATTTTTAAAATCAAAGCTCATTTTTGAAGAATCAATAATAATTATATCATTATGTTTTACCAAATAGGAAGGAGAGCCATTACCAGATAAAATAAATTCTAAAGAAATATTTTTTGATGGGGAAGTTACAATTTCTGTTTTTTTATTGAAATTGTTACACCCATAAATACATAACACTAATATAGTTAATGATAATAAGTATGATATTTTTTTCATGATATTTTTTTTTCAAATATAATATTTTTTTACAAAAAAATTATATTGACAAGTAATAATCCGAGTAAGTAATTTTGATTATTTATAAAAAATAATGATTTTATGAAGAAGAAATTTGGGAAATAATGGATTTTGTATAAGCATAGTTTGAACCACTTTTTAGGCTTCTCTTTTTATTTCATACTGGGATTTTTTTGTGCATAAACCTGCCGGGTTTCCAATTATTCATATTACCAAAGTTTTAAACTTCTGGCTTTTAATCACCCAAACCTGGCAGGTTTTTCACCAATGCCGGTATAGCCGCTTAGCGACTATAAAACGTAAAGCCTTTTCACTAGTAGCCGTTACACGGCACAATTAATTCAATGTAAAACAATTATTTACAGCATTGTTATTAATTTATTTATCCGTTCCACGGCACAGAAGCAACTCAAAAAATTCATGCCACATATTGAGCTATGGAATGGCAAAAAAAAAGCACAAACTAAACTGCCTGTGCTTAATAATAAAAATAAAGTTTATAAATTACTCTATCTCATTCATCCAATTTTCAGACAATTTACCTAAACTAATCGCCAAATTAATAACTTTTTGATTTCTTTTAACAACAGGAGGATCAATCATTTTAGTACCTAATGAAACAACTCCAAGGCCTTTTTTCTCCGCTTCGACAAATGCTAAAACAATTTTTTTTGCTTTTTCGATCTGTTCAGGTTCCGGAGAAAAATTATCTTTTATAACGTTTATTTGACGAGGATGAATACATCCCATACCTTCAAAACCTAATGATTTTGATGTTTTCACATTTACTTTTAATGCTTCCATATCTCCAACATCAGAAAAAACAGAATCGATAGGTTGAATTTTTGCAGCGTGGCAGGCATTTACCATTCTTGTTCGTGCATATAAAGATTCGTCACCTTGTCTGGTTCTTCTCACGCCCATGTCGGCAGTATAATCTTCGAGACCAATTGCCAATGCAACAACATTTGGCGATGCTGTAGCAATCTCAAAAGCTTTCTCAACCCCCATTGCACTTTCAATAATTGGCATATAAAAAATTGGGTGTGATATATTATGTTGCTTTTTAATTTTTTCTATCTCTAAATCTAATTCTTGTAAATACTCAGCACTCTCACATTTTGGAACTAATAGGAGATGGACATTGTGAGGAATAACAAATTTTAAATCATCTATTCCGCGTTGTCCCTGATTAATACGAACCATTCTCTCTGCACCATAAAAATTCACTTGCAATAAAGCATTACGAACCAATAATCGTGCTTCTTCTTTTTTGGCAGGAGCAACAGAATCTTCTAAGTCAAGAATAATGCCGTCAGGTTTATGAATTCCGGCATTTAACATCATGCTTGGTGTATTTCCCGGTAAATAAAGACGTGAAAAGCGATATCTGTCTTTTGTTGATGAATAATTATTTGCTTCAATCATTTCAGCCAAATATTCCTTATCAGTATCAATAACTTGTTTAACGGCTGCTTCAATTCTTGCTTGCAAAATAAAAGGCAATGCTCCTGTGTCTTCAATTTTTATATTTGCATTTTTTATACCAAAAAATTCAAGTTCTTTTTTGCATAATTCAATAATAGATTTACCGAACAATACTTTTACCTTGCTTACTAAATCAATATTTATGCCTCCTGATGAAGTAAGTTCAAGAGTTACAAAGCAATCGGAACGTACTTTTTTTCCTTTGTTCCCTGCTGTTACTACTTTATTTATATTATTCATTTTTTAATATTTTTATTTAATTATTCACCAATTATATTTTATGTCTGTAAAAATATAAAGATAAAAGGGAAAAGACAAAAGAATGGAGTTGAAAGTTGAAAGTTAAAAGTTGAAAGTTGAAACATGAAGAAACCTTCCAGCCTTGTTTTATAGCGGCTTAGCGAATTTGTAATAAATTGACGTACAGGTTTATAGCTTTCAGTCTTTTTGTAAAGGTAAACGCTTAGAGACTTTTCTAAAATTCATAGTTCATAAAGTGGAGCGATAGCGAAATCCCGATACTTCGGGATTTAAAGTTAAAACTCAACAATCTTATTAAAACCGAAAAAAGTTCTATTATCAACAATTCTTAATTCGTAATTCGTAATTAAATAATAAGAAGTCTTTGTACTTTCAATTCTTTTGGTTTATTTTAGTAAATAATTTTTTATAAAATTTCAATATAATGCTTAAAAAATTCCTAATTCTCTCAACACTAATATTATTTTTTGTTAACAGCTTCTCGCAAAGTCTTAATATTTACAATGATATTTCTGAAAAACAAAGTGTTATTGAATATTCAAACACTGAATTAACCAATATTAACAATAAAATTATTAAACAATTATCACAAAGTATTCCCAGTCCTCTGCAAGATACAAAGCTGAACTTTTCTTATTTATTAAGTTCATCAATAAATCAGAGAGGCACTAAAGTTTTATTAAAAGCTGACATTTCTAAAATAAAACTTGCAGGAACATTTCAATACAAAGGTTTTATTATTAGCGATGTTCTTTACCCTAACAAGATTAATTTTGAAATAAAATGGATTGATAAGAACAAAGAAGTTCTTAAAAACAAAACTTTTTCTGATGTTGTTTTTAAATCGGGTAAAAAAATTGTTAATCTATCATTTCCCGACATAAGTAATAATAAAAATTCACAACTTAAAATCTCAAACATTAATTTAGTTTTTGATGCAAGCAACGAAGAAAAATTTAATCAGAAATTTAACACAATTGATTCTTATTATGATTCAGATGTAAGAATAAAAATTGCAAATCAAAACTTAGACAAGGTTAATCTTGATAGTTTAAATTTATTAAACTCTTATTTAGAATTAATTGATGAGACACACCGAACAATAAAGAATATTAAATCACTCCGTCTTGTTTCAAAATTATCGTTGCAAACAAACGACCCAATTAATTTTTTGCCAAAGCTTTCGAAACTAAACGTACGCAATGAGAAACTAAAAAAAGATGTTCAGCACGTTTTAAAAAACATGCACGAAGCTTATTATAAAAAGGGTATTTATTATTTAAGTGTTAAAAATCTGCTTGAAGCCGAAAAATATTTCAACAAATCGCTTGAAGTGAAAAATAACTTTCCTCCTTCTCTTTATCAATTAGCAAAAATTGATTTTGACAATCAAAAATATGAGAAATCACTAGCTACTTTAAGCATGGTGCTTAATACTTTAAATCCAAAAACCGATACGCGTTACGACTGTGTTAAGCTAAGCGAAGAAATTATTAAAATTTATATTGCAGATGCAAAAGATTTGATTGAGAACAAAAAATTTAAAAAAGCCTTTAGCATACTAAACAAATGCACAAATATCTGCGACAGCATAAAAGGCTTAAATTGTACTCAGCCAATAGATATTGGATTTGCACATGCTTATAACGGAAAGTTTAAAAATATTATTGATGAAACAGAAATTGAAATTGACAAAGAAGATTTAAGTCAAGCAGAAAAATTGGTTGATTCGGCTCAAGTGTATCAAAAAAATTACAGAAAATTCATTGTCAACGACGAAGCTCTTTTTGTTGTTTATAACAAACTTTATGATGCTTATTTTGTAAAAGGTAAAAATTTAAATAAAAAACAAAATTACGAAGATGCTTTCGATAATTTAAAAAAAGCAAAAAGGATTTGTACTGACTATTATGCTGTTGAATGCTCAGAAGGTATGGCTGCTCAAATAAAAATATCAGTAAAAGGTATTTATAAAAATATGATTTTAAATGCACAACAGGTTTTTGACAGCAATGATGTTGACAGTGCATATCAAATAATTCAGAAAGCAGAAAAGTACCGTGCATTTTATAATCTTGCTAAAGATGATAATTTTGATATTCTGGTTGCTAAAATAAATCATAAGCAGTATTTGAACTTAATAGCTCAAGGCATAAAATTTTATGAGAATGAAAAGTCAGAAAATGCATTAAATAACTTTAAACAAGCTCAAAAAATTGAAACAAAATATTCGTATGAACATAACCAATCGCTGGATACATTAATATACAAATCGGCTCGAATGCTCCTGCTTCACAGGATTAGACAAGGAGAAAAGGAAGTTCTTAAAAATGATCTGTTTGAGGCTCGCAAATTTTCGTCAACAGCTAAAACAATTCAAGAAAATTATAAAGTTGAGAACGATACTATTATTCAACAGCGGTTTGAAGAGCTTAACAATAAAATATTCTCGAAAGACTGTAAAAACTCACAGTTAAAATATAATGTTCAGTATAACTCAGCTTTACATTTTATTGAAAAGAAAAATTTTATTGATGCTGATAATGCTTTAAACAAAGCAATTAAAATATCTAATGAAAATTCTGTTTGTCACATTATTACAATAAATACACTTAATAAAAAACAAGAAATTGCTCCGGTTATAAAATACCAAAAGACAATGCTTGGTATTGATAAATTAATTGATGAAAACAGCTACCAGAGTGCAATTAAAAAATATGTTGAAGCCGAAAAATTTTATGCTGAAAACAATATTGTAAAATTTGGTTTAGAAATAGATACATTATTCAATTTTATTAAAAATAACGAAAGCTTAAATTTTGTAAATTTTGCTGTTAAATATTATACAAACAACAATAATTTTAACAATGCTTTAATATTGTTAAAAGATTTATCTGTAAAAGGATACGAACGCAGTTGGGCAAAAAACAACCAAAAATTGCTGGGCACACAACTTTCAATTCGTGATTTTAATGCTAAACCTGAAACTAACTATAAAGAAAAAGTTATTAAATATACCAAAAATAATAAATGGTATAACAGCTTTAAAAAAGCTTATTTAAAACAGTGGAAAAGCTTGAAGAAATAAAGACTAAAAAAAAGAGAATGATTTTTCACTCTCTTTTTTTTCTAAATCAATATTGTAAAATATATAAAACCTTTAAACTTTACCAAGAACTGTCATTATAATAAAAGGTGTTGTGCCTACTACATTAGCAAGAAAATGAACAATAATAGGTGTTATCAAACTATTCGTTTTTTCGCGATAGAATGCTGCCAAAAGCCCTATTACAGTAGTGTTAAATACGATAAATGCCACAAACCAATGTCCCATACCAACTTTTAATAATGATAAATGCATAGCTCCGAAAAACAAGCCTGAAATAATTACAGGAAGACTTAGTTTAAGAAATTTAATTGATTTAAGATGTTGCATAAATCCTTGTAGCAAACCACGAACAAAAACCTCTTCGCAAACAGTCGACCAAATCCAAACAGTAAGTATCATTTGAAGAATTGACTGCTTAGGGAAAGATGTAGTATTTTCCGTAGGGAAAAGATGGCTTAATATTCCAGTAAAAATTATATTTCCCAAAATAAAACTTGCAATGCAAATTCCTATAGTAACAAATATAAATTTTGTGTATTTCACGTTTGTAGGAAGTGAAAAACCATAATTCTCAAATTTACCTTTATTTACAATCAAAATTAAAACTATTGAGAAAAACAACATAAAAAATTTACCAATTACATTTTTTGTGTAAAAATTAAGCTCTACGTAATTCCCTATTTGTGTTTTAAAAAAATTGGCTGTAATACTTGTCAAAAATATTATTAGAAGACCTAATAAAATTGTTGTTGCTATTGTAAGTAATGTGTTACTTTTAATTTTTTGAATAATTTTTTCCATGTTTTTTTACTTTTAATTGATTAATTTTTAATAATTGTATTTACTTCAATAAGTATGTTTTCGTCATTGTGAACGAAGTGAAGCAATTCCAACCCACTAAATTACAAATATACAGATTGCTTCGTTCCTCGCAATGACGTGAATTTTCGACTTTTCAGAGAAGAATCATAATTTGTTTATTTTTGACTAAATAGGGACTGTCCATAAAGTCATTGTTTGTTCTATGATGTTCGAGTTTAAGGCTTGCGAAATAATTAAAATTCAGGAGTTTACTTTTGTAAATGACTAATTTTAAATATGAGCGTAACGCAGAAATCGGACATTATAGACGAACATTAAATAATTTATCAAACCCGGGAACCTTACTGTTAAAAAAGAACCTTTGGTTTTCGAGCAATTTTTTAACCTCTTTCTCAAAATTTGGCTTATCAACTTTCGACATAATTTTCATCATGGTTTGCTCTCGCATAAAACCGGCATACAGCATACACGACATATATGTATTATTACTCCATGTTGCTTGATTTATCTGACTTAAATCATTATTCATTAATGAAATCAAGTGCTCTTCTCCATCAATTATAAGATTTAATTGCTGACTTTTCCAGTAATCAATTACTTTACCTCCAAAATTAGCATAAGATACATTTGCCCCCTTTATTTCTATTGGCTCATAAACCTCAATAAAGACTTCAACGCCACGACTAATTGCTTCGTTAATTGAATCCAGAACCAGCTCCAATGTTTTGGGAAAAGCATCTATTACAGCTACCACCTTGCATTTCTTCATCATTGTATTGAAACGCTCAAAGACCAAAGGCACAGATTCTATTGTATAGCTTCTTTCATCGAAACTTTCTTTATCAATATTATTGAGTAATTTTTTAGTAGAATTGGTCTTATCAATAATATTTTTTTCATATTGACTAAAAAATTCATCGGGCGAAATAGCCTTGCAGTGCTTCTTGTTATTGTCTTCGAACATTACGGCACCCTTTTTCGATAAAGAATCTATTGCTTTATAAACATTTGCAGTAGGTTTGTTTAACTGCCTGCCAATTTTATATGCAGTCATTGGTAAATTAGAAAGCAAATGAAAATAAATTTCAGCCTCAAGATTATTAAAACCTAATTGCATTAAATTCTCAATGCTTTTATTCTTTATTTCCATAGATTGATAATTGAATTATTAAAATTATTTTGCAAATATAATATTTTGCTACTAATAATAAAATGTTTTTGTTATTAGTTAATATATATTTAAAAACTTTGTGGCTAATTAATCTGATTAAACATTTATTGTTAATAACTAATTTAGAACTAAGCTATTAATTAATTTGATTAGTTGGGTGTAATTAATTATTTGTGTTTTTGATTTAAAAAAATGCATCAATAAAACTTTTAAAAAAATGATAGACATTGATTTAACAAAAAGAGAAAAACAGTCGAAACTCTTTAAAATATTTTTCATATCTGGAGGAATATTTTTTATTGTTACCGGACTATATAAAATATTAATAACGAAAAACCTTGTATTTGACTATACATTATTAATAAATTCTCTTTATGTTTTACTTGGTATAATGTGGTTACTGAACGGGTTTAATATTCTTAATACTTGGATGAAAAGAGCTATTAAGATAGATGATGTGTCTTTAAACTTCAAGCCATCTTCAATACGTAAAGAAAATTTAGTTTTATGGAAAGAAATAGGGAGTATCGAAATAAAAGTCAACAAATTAATAATTAGCTCTAAAGAAAAAAATCTTATCTCCATTGAATTAGGTTGGATACCTTATAATGATTTGATAGAAATAAAAAATGAAATTGAAAAAATTGCTAAAGAGAAAAATATAGATTGTAAAAGAGATTAAGAAGCATTATAATAAGTGAACAAATATGATATACATACCAACAGAAAATGAATTAAATAAACAGAAATCACTAATAGGTGAATTTGTAATTAGATTTGAACAGATTTGTGCTTTAATTAGATTAATGATTTTGGAAGTCTGTTATCCAAATTACACAAAACTTCAAAATAATAACACTGAGACTTTACTTGAAGGTTTAACATCAGATCCTTTAAGAAAAAAATTAGAAGCATTAATTTATGACAACTTTCCAAATGATGATGAAATGTTGTTATTAAATAAAAAAATATCTGATAAGTTTAATAAAATAATTCCAATAAGAAATTCAATTGCTCATGGCTCTATGTTGATGGGGTGGAAAAATTTTAAAGGGGAATTAAGTGCTGATACATTTTTACTTAAACATAGTAAAACTACGAAAAAAGGAATTGATAGAAATTCTAAGATTATTAATATTAAATCCATAGAGAAGCTTATTAAACAGATAAATTGGATAGATATTTATTATTCTACATTATATATTTTAATAGATAGAAATAAAACAAAAAAAGATAAAGAACAATATTTAAATCGATTGAAAAAAGATATTGATAAAATTGGTAAAATCGAACTTGACTTTGACTATAAAATTAATAAATAGTTAGTGACCTGTTAATATACTAAAAATTTAAGCAGGTAAAATTTATGTTTAAAACAGAAATTTAATTAAATGATAAAACAAATTTCACAAGAATCGAAAAAATGTTGGTGGTGTGGTTCGGATGCTAATTCTGGTGAACACAGACATAAAAAATCTGATTTAAAGCGAATATTTGGAAAAAAATTTGAAGGGAAACCTGTAATCATTAAAAATAATAAAATTATAGAAATTCAGGGTCCTAACTCAAAACTTTTAAAGTTTAAAAAAGTTCTTTGTAAAAAATGTAATAATGAAGTTAGTCAACCTTTTGATAAAGCTTACGATAGGTTTATATCTTACATTGAAACAAACAGAGATTTGATAATTAAATCTGAAAAAATTGATTTCACTAAAATATTTGAGACAAATGCACTTGAATGTAAAAAAAATGTATTTAGGTATTATATTAAGCACATTGCTTGTAGACTTGCAACAAATAATTATTCTATTGAACCTGAAATTATTGACTATTTAAATGGTAAATGCAACCTAAAATATATTTATATCAAATTTGAAATTAGATATGATATTATTTCTTTTATGAAAAAAATAAAAAAAGAAATACCTGATTTTGGTAATCTTTATCTTGGTCCATTTCGTTATGTAAAACCAAACAAAGAAACTGATATGGTAAACCTTGTACACAGTTACATAAATTATCAGTGGTTTTAGATGCGTTACTTTTATTCTGATAAAATAATTGAAGATAATTATGAAGGGTATAATAATTATAATAAATCTTTCATTACACCTGTCAAGTGTTTATATACAATACATCCGGATAAATTCAAATTACTTACTAATCAAGAATTGAAAAATGAGATAGAATTATCTGCACATCAATACACTGATAAAGATTTAATTAGAGATAACTTGGAAACCAATCCATTTAAAAAATAAGCACACTAATTTTTTAAATCATTAATCTCTATTAAACCCTGCTGTTAATAATTTAAAATCTTGAACAAACAAATTGCCTATTAACACGTTCAAATCACAAATCCAAAATTTCAGAATAAAAAAATACTTGATTAATTCTATTTACAAAAATTATTTTGTCTCAGCCCTTCAGGCTGATTTCTATTGTCTGCCTTATCTCTTGGGGCGTTGCCCCAAGCTTTTTTGTGAAAACCTTTCAGGCTTATCTTGCATTTATTAAATAAAATTCTTGTGTTTCTTATTAAAAAAGTCTGAAAGGCTTAAATATTAACAACTTGGGGCATCGTCTTGCTTGTCGTAGTCTCTGCCCACGCCCCCATCTAGCACCAACATATTGTCTGTGTTTTTTTCACTACTTAAAACGGATTAAAAAAATTAGAATTTTAATTAATATCTTTTTTGCTTTTTTTTGCTAACTTTGAGTTTATCTATTGAAGTGTTTTGTGCAAAAAAATTAATTTTTTCATTTAAATAGATGGAAAAGCTACAATGTCAGATCAGTGGATTAGCTTGTTTGGAAGATTTTTAGTAGTCTGGTTCTTATAATTTGCCAAAACGAGTCACGATAGATCCCTGTTTTCTCTGGATTTCGCTTTTCCTAATTTCAATTTTTAGTTCTATCATTGTGAATTATGTTAATGAAATAAATTTTTAATATAAATGAACAAATAGATTACTCTAAAGGCAATCCTAAGTTTTTTGATTTGTACCTTTGTCCCTTTTGTAGATGAATTACTACAATGAGCAAAATATTAAAATATAATTTAAAAAAAGAATGAATAAAGAGATTAAAAAGAAAAAGAAAGTGGTGAAAATAAATACTTATGAATCACTTAAAGCACTGTATTATTCTGGTAAGGTGAAGCCGACATTAAATAAAATTGTTGCTGAATTAGAAAATGATTCTGAAAACTTAGAACTCGTTCTTTTAGCTTGTCAGTGTTTGGAAAGAACTAAGAATGTTGATGAGTTGTCTATCTACGCTGATATTTCTATTAAATTGGCTCCTAAAATTGCAGAAGGATATTATTACAAGGGAGTGGCTCTTCAGCAAATAAAAGGAAAAGAGCAGGAAGCTCTAAAAAACTTAAACGAAGCATTAACTTTAGACCCAGACAACACTATTTACCTTAAAAGTAAAGCCCGTACTCATTTTTTGCTTTACACAGATTATCATTTGCCTATAAAATTCGCTGAAAAACATAGGGCTAAAGCTGAAGAGAATCTATTAAAAGTTATTAAACTGATAGAGGAAAAAGAAAATCCGGATTATATAGATTTTCTTACTATTGGTGATGTGTTTATTCTGGTTAGTAAAACCATACGTGCCAAGAAGTATTACTTTAAAGCGATAAATGCCTATAATAATTCTGATGAATCAAAACAGAATAAAAATATATATAAAGACATTATTAAGGGTCAAAATGCTTGTAAGAAGTTGATGAATAAAGTCACTGATGAATAATTTCATCATGATCTTCAAAAAAAGATAAATAGCCAGCACACAACAAGTCAACATAGGGCATTAAAACGCCCCATATTGACACACGTTCTGAACAATAAAACTAAACAAACAGCAATAATTAATAATCCATTAATTTGATCAATTAGTGGATTATTAATTATTTGTATTTTAGAAAAAATATTTCCCCCTACTTGCCATAGCCTCTAACCACGCCCCCATCTATCACCAAAATATTGTCTGTGTTTTTTCAAATACTTAAAACGAATTAAAAAAATTAGAATTTTAATTAATATCTTTTTTGTTTTTTTTTGCTAACTTTGAGTTTAACTATTAAATATATATTGGAAATAAGACACACTGTGTCTTATTGAAATGTTGTAAAGCATTGAAGACACGAAAAGTATTTAATAAAGTTTGTAAATATTGGAATAATATAAATAAAATTGTAATTTTGATAAAAAGGTTAATAATGAATATTCCAGCTAAAAAATTAGAATTAGTAAGATTGATTTTGGATACGAATAATCCGAGTGTTTTGAAATCAATAAAGGAACTTTTTACAAAAAGAAAGGGTTCTGATTTTTGGGACACTTTATCCCAAGAACAAAAAAAGGATATACAGGAAGGACTGGAAGAGGTTGAAAGAGGTGAAATCGTCGATTATAATGAATTTATGAAAGAATATCAATAATGAGAAGGATTGTTTTATCAAGAAGATCATCTAATAAATTGAGTAAATTGCTTGAATATCTTGAAAACGAATGGTCTTTGAAAGCAAGAAATGATTTTTTGAAAAGACTTAACAAATCCCTTTCACAAATACAAAATTTTCCAGAAAGTAGTTCTGAAACTGATTATGTCAAAGGTTTGCGAATGCTTGTGATTACAAAACAGACTTCAATATTTTACAGATTTAACTCAAAGACAATAACCGTAGTTACACTTTTTGACAATAGAATGAACCCTACTGGAATTCTAAAAAAAACAAAATAACGCTTTACAACACGCAATATAAAAAATTGGGTGAAAAGTGTTAAATATGAATGGAATAGCAATAAACTTTCAGTATAGTAAATTGAAAGTTTGGTATTTCAAAACGCCCATCATTTCATATAGACATCCGTTCTGAACAATAAACCAAAACAAACAGTAAAAATAAAAAAAATATTAATTTGGTCAATTAGTGGATTATTAATTATTATTTTTTAGAAAATCTATTTCCCCTTGCTTGTCGTAGTCTCTAACCACGCCCCCATCTATCACCAACATATTGTCTGTGTTTTTTTTAGTACTTAAAACGAATTAAAAAAATTAGAATCTCAATTAATATCTTTTTTGTTTTTTTTTGCTAACTTTGAGTTTAACTATTAAATATATAGTGGGGATAAGACACACTAGTGTCTTATTGAAGTGTTGTGTGTAATGCAATGAATCACTTTAAAATATACGAATGCTATTTGAAAAAATTGACTTTGAAAACAAAAGTCACATAGAGAAATTTATTATTACAAAAAAATTTGATTGCAATACTTGGGAGGATTACTATAATTCATATAATTATGCATTAAAATGTATTTTAGAAGAAGGATTTAGTAAAAATTATGATCTAAATTGCAAAGCAAAGTGCATTCTATTTCTAATTCGTCACAGTATTGAACTTTGTCTTAAACTAAATTTGTATAATAAAAAATTACCTATACCTAATTCTCATATTTTTAAAGATTTAATTTCTGCATATCCTGAAGATTACAAATTTCAGGTAAGTCTAATAAAAATTCTTCACCTAATTGATTTAGATAAAGATGGTTCTTGCTATAGATATGTTGCTAACAAGGATACTAATGCAAATTATTTCACGCATGAGGATGTAACTAAAGTTTATGAGATTTTACAATTACATTGGAGTTTAAACAATACTACAGAATTCGAAATTGGAACTATATTTCCTGAAATGGAATTTAGCAAAATCAAAAAGTGGGACTTAACGTTTCATCTAGGAGAAGCTAATTTACTTGGACCGTTAAGAACACAATACGATCAGTGTATTGAAGTGTTAGTTGTTGGAATTATTGAAGATAGGTTCGATGTAAATGAGATTTTTGTACCATTAATGTTTTTGATTAGACATTCTTTAGAATTAGCTTTAAAATCTAATATTATTGAAGTCCAAAATTTTTCAACTCTAATTAAAGGTAAGGACTATTCTAATGAACATTCTTTAGCAAGGCTATTTAATTGCTATCATGATTACCTTACTAAGGTAGATTTCAGTAAGCTTTCTCAAGAATTGAACAAAGAAATTGAAATATACTTGATTGAGTATGCAAAATTAAATGAGGTGATTCATCAGTTAGATAAGAATTCTCAACACTTTAGGTTTCCTACTAACGTGAAGGGAGATTTTCATAACATTCAACTTTCGAAGATTAGTTTTATAGATGTATTGAAACTATACTATTATACAGATCCATTTTTAACATTCTCAAATAATGTTTTAGAAGAAAATGGAATATTAGTTTAAGCACATACACACAATCGAGATACTGTGTTAAATTCCAAATAAATTATCAATTATTTTTTATACTTTTGTGGCACAGAAAGAAGGCTCGAA
>JADFUR010000002.1 GCA_015222055.1 Bacteroidota bacterium
CGACACATTAATAATAAATTTTGTATTAAAACCTAAAATTGAGACACTTAAGCCTATTATTATCAGTTCAAATAAAATTGAAAAGATATTAGGACAAAAACCTTTTTATATAATTGATTATGAATTATATAATGATAATATTCTATTGCTTGCATTAAAAAATGCAAAATCATCAAAAAAAGAATTAATATTAATGAATTACATAGGTGATGTAATTTGTCAGAGAAAAGTAAATAAATCATCAAAAAAATTGTTTAAAGATTGTACCGGGAATATCCAATTATTAACAAACGATTCGGCTTTTCAAATAAATTTTACTCCTTCCCCAAAAAACATTCAATTATTATACCCAATAACATTAAAAAAATTTGAAACTATATTATTGCCCTGTCTAGCAGTAGATAGTAATAAATATTTTTTTTATGACAATTTTTATAATAAACAAGGGGTGGTTTATTATGATATTGATAATCAAGCAAAAAAAAAGAAAGTAATAACATATATTATAAGTAAAGAAAAATTAAATCATCTGAAAAATGAAAATAATTATTTATTTGAAAAATATGGATATACTCAAAATGAAATGATTAGTATTAAAGGAAAATCATTAATAGCAAAGTCAAAAAATATGGCAATGACAAGACATAAAGAAAGTAATATTTCGTATGATAAAGAAATATTTTTTACTCCAATAAATTCGTTTTTTTCAATAATAAAAAACCAAGTTGCAATTTTTAATTTTGTTGATTCTCAAATAGAGTTCTATAATTTTCACGATAGTTTAATTAATAATATTAAAATAGAATTCAATAAATATCCAAATTGGCAAAAAAAAATATTCATTGATGGCGTAACAAACAAAGCCTATACTCATTACCGAAAGAACGGAATTTCAACGATAAGTGAAATTGATATAAATACAGCTTGCTTAATAAGTACTATTAAGATACCAAATTTTCAATTTGTGGAGAAAATAAAAATTAGAAATGGATACATATATTTTTTATATAAAAATAATTTATTGATGGAATATAAAAAATTATATAAAATGATGATGTGATAATTTGGGAAGCTTTTTAGATAAAAAAATCTTGCATAAAGCCCAATTTTTATTGTGTGAAACATTCAAGCTTAAACTTTTAACCTTAAACATTAAATTTTCTTCCTTTAACTATTTTTATTACATTTGAGATTATTTGAAAAAAAACAATAAAGATATGAGTAAAAGCAAAGAGGCATGGGGCTCACGAATTGGTTTAATATTAGCTATGGCAGGAAGTGCCGTAGGATTTGGTAATTTTTTACGTTTCCCTGTTCAGGCAATTCAAAATGGAGGAGGAGCCTTTATCATTCCTTATATTGTTTGTTTCTTGTTGCTGGGCATCCCTTTGCTTTTTATCGAGTGGTCAACCGGTCGTTTTGGCGGAAAGCATAATGTTCACTCAACACCTTTTATTCTCGACAGTTTAAAACAAGGAAGACAATGGAAATACGTAGGTGTTTTCGGCGTGTTTTCAAACTTGGTTATCAATGCTTACTATTGCTATATTGAGAGTTGGACTCTTTCTTATATGTATTTCTCACTTGGAGGAACTTTTACAGGATTAGATCAATCACAGGTTGCAGAATTTTTTAATAATTATTTAAGCTTAAATTTCTCAACAACCGGTTTACCTTATGAATCAATTGTCTTTTTTCTTATATGCCTTGTGCTAAATGTATGGATTTTGAGCAAGGGGCTGAGAGGAGGAATTGAGAAAGTAGCGAAAATTGGAGTTCCTTTATTAATTATTTTTGGTATTTTTCTTGCCATAAAAGGTATTTTAATAAAACAAGGTCATAATGGAGCAGTTGTTGATGGAGTAGTAGGTTTAGATTTTTTATGGACTCCTCATTTCGATTCCCTTAAAAATCCAAAAGTGTGGCTTGCTGCCGCAGGACAAATATTTTTTACACTCTCGGTTGGTATGGGGTGTGTTCAGTGTTACTCATCTTATATTGATAAAAATGATGACGTTGCCTTAAACGCAATGTCGGCAGGTTGGCTAAACGAATTTGTCGAAATTGTTCTGGGGGCATCTGTAATTATTCCTATTTCAATAGGATTCCTTGGAGTTGATAAAGTTATTGAGTTAACCAATACAGGAAGTCTTGGCTTAGGATTTAGAACAATGCCATATCTTTTTAACCAATGGGGACAAACGATGTCTGCAATAGCAGGCTTCTCATTTTTTGGATTGCTATTTATTGCAGGAATCACATCATCTCTATCAATGGGAACTCCTGTAATGGGTTTTTTTCAAGACGAATTTAGTTGGAGTAGAAATCGGTCTGCAATAACTTTCGGGATTATTGTTTTAATGCTTGCCTTACCTTCTATTTTATTTTTTGAAAAAGGAGTTTTCGATGAATACGACTACTGGGCAGGAACAGTTGCTCTGGTTGTTTTCGCATTGTTCGAAACTGTAATGTTCTCATGGTATTTCGGTTTAAAAAAAGGTTGGCACGAAATTACCTTTGCTGCCGATATTAAAGTGCCAAATATCTATAAATTTATTATTAAATATATTACACCGGTTATTTTAATTTTTATATTTATTGGTGCTTTATTAAGACCTGTTAACGACGATTGGCTAAATTTTAAAAATGGATGGCAATTGCATAAAGAAAGTATTCTGGGTAAAATAATGCATAAAGGAATTGGACAAAATAACACATATTTTAGCAATGAATTTTATGCGGAGAATGATGGGGTAGTAGACTCTATTTATATATACCATAATCAGAATTTTATTCGCACATCTCATTTTAATGATAAAGAGAAAAAAAATATTGCTTATAAATATAATGACAAAAATAAACTAAAAGTTAATATTGGCGACAATGTAAAAGTTGGAGATGTGCTTTATACCGGGAAAATTATAAATAATTTGTTCTATGTAGATATGTCTCGTCTATTACTATTGCTAATATTTTCGGGTGTAATAGTAATGATCTATTTAGCAAGTAAAAAAAATATTAAAAAAAGGAGCTACTAAAATGAATACAACTGCACTAATAATAATGTTAACTGTTCAGATTACAGTTGCAACTTTAGCATTCTATTTTTTTTATAGAGTACTTCACACTAATTCGAAAAACAGAAAAGACAAGGGTCATGATTTATCTGAGTAAATTTTTAAGTGTTGAGTTACCGACAAAATAATAATGTATTACTCTTTAGTCAATTAATAATTATAAATTAATGAGTAACTTTTTTAAAGAATATTTTTCATTCTCACAATCTGAAAAAAAAGGAATCCTAATTTTATTGGCAATAATTATTATTTTATTAGCTGTTCCAAAATTTCTCTATTTATTTCAAAAAGAAGATGTTTATTACGATTACTCTAAGTTTAGTAAGGAAATTGATGATTTTGAAAATTCTTTAAAAGAAAATAATAAGAATCTGGGAAAAGAATTAAAAGCATCTTTGTTTTATTTCGATCCTAACAAAACAACAAAAAAACAATGGAAACAACTAGGGCTTAATGACAAACAAATAAAAACTATTAATAATTATAAATCGAAAGGTGGTAAGTTTTATCTGCCAAAAGATTTAAAAAAGATATATGGTATATCTCCAAAATTATACAAAAAATTAAAACCGTATATTATTATTAATAGCCCTAAACCTAAAAAAAACAAACACTTAACAAAAAAGAAACAAGACAGCTTATTTGATTTTAATCCTAATTCAATATCTAAAAAACAATGGCAATTGTTAGGTCTTAGCGAGAGACAATCCCAAACAATAAAAAATTATTTGCAAAAAGGAGGTGAGTTTTATAAAAAACAAGACCTTAAAAAAATATACGGAATAACAGGTAGTATGTATATTCGTCTTGAACCATTTATTCAAATTCAAAAAATACAGAACGACACAACAAAAAAAATATTTTTTGATATTAATACTGCCGATACAACTATGCTTAAGCAGATTAAAGGTATTGGTAGCTATTTTGCAAATAGTATTGTTAAAAATAGAAACTTTCTTGGAGGTTATTATAAAAAGCAACAATTATTAGAAATATATGGAATGACTAAAGAAACCTATTCCCTTATAGAACATTATTTTTATGTTGACACAACAAAAATTAAAACAATAAATATTAATACTGCCGATTTTAAAACAATAAATAAACATATTTATATTACCTATTCAGAAACAAAAGCCTTAATACATTTCAGAAAAGTTATGGGAGAATTTAAAAGCATTAATGATATTGTTAAATATAAATTAATCCCAAAACAAAGTTTTGAAAAAATTAAACCTTATTTAGTTGTAAAATAATATCTTAAAAATATACACGTTATAAGTATAAAGATGATGAAAATTAACGTAAAATAAAAAAATATGACATTAAATATGGAAAAAATGCTTTTTTTTCTTATATTTATACAAAAATATAGTATATGCAATTAATTGAAAATTAAATAGTTAGTTTTTATATTAAAAATAAAAATAATAATAATAATAATACTTGAAAAACAAATTTCTATTTAATAAATTTGCAACTTAATTTTTAGTAATATTTAATTAAATACAAACTATGATAGTTATTCCAATTAAAGACAACGAAAACATTGACAGAGCATTAAAAAAATTCAAAAGAAAATTTGAAAAAACAGGTGCTATCAAAGAATTAAGAGCAAGACAAGTTTATAGAAAACCATCTGTCGTTAAAAGAGAAAAAAAAATGCATGCTATTTATGTTCAACAATTACAAGATAAAGAGGAAAGTTTATAATCTATTTCAATAGTTTAATAGTTTTTCTTCTATTAATAGTGTTGAATCGTAATATTTTTTTCTTGTAAATATGCACAAAACAGCTTTTATTAATTACATAAAATACGAAAAGCATTATTCTTCTTACACAATTCGTTCATATAAAAACGATTTGCAACAATATTGTGCTTTTTGTGAAAAAAATTATAAAGATTTTGATCCACTTTCAGCTAATCATAAGATTATACGTAAGTGGATTATTTTTTTAATGGAAAATAATTTATCTTCCCGTTCAATTGGGAGAAAGCTTTCAACATTAAAAACATTCTATAAATTTTTAATACGAGAAAAAATTATCGAAAACAATCCTTTAGATAAAGTTATTTCACCAAAGATTGTTAAAAAATTACCAAGTTTTGTCGAAAAATCTAAAATGGATTTATTACTTGATAATGTTGAGTTTACTAATGATTATAAGGGAAATAGGGACAAGCTGATAATAACAACTTTTTATTTAACAGGCATTAGATTAAGCGAATTAATTAATCTTAAAATTAATGACATCGATTATCAGATGCTTACTATAAAAGTGCTAGGTAAAAGAAATAAAGAACGACTAATACCATTTAATCGGAATTTTTTAAAAACATTAAATGATTTTAAAATTGTTCGAAAACAATATATTGATCAACTTGAATCTAATATAGATAATAATTATGATAATGAGTTTTTCTTTTTAACACAAAAGGGAAAAAAGATGTATCCGAAATCGGTTTATAGAATAGTTAATAAATATCTTGCTATTGTAACTACTAACGAAAAGAAGAGCCCTCATGTTTTACGCCATACATTTGCAACACATATGTTAAATAATGGTGCAGACTTGAATGCTATAAAAGAATTATTAGGTCATGCTAATTTATCGGCTACACAAATATATACTCATAATACATTTGAGAAATTGAAAAAATCATATAAACAAGCTCATCCAAGAGCGTAACTAAAAGGAGGATTTAATATGCAAGTAAAAATTCATTCATTGAAGTTTGATGCAGACCAAAAATTAGAACAATTTATTGAATCTAAAGTAAATAAATTGAATCAATTTTACGACGACATTATTTCAGTTGACGTATTTCTAAAAGTCGATAAAGATCAAAGTTTAGAAAATAAGATTACAGAAATTAAATTAAAGATTTCTGGGACCGAATTATTTGCTAAGAAACAAACTAAAAGTTTTGAAGAATCAACTGATACAGCAATAGATGCATTGCGTCGTCAGATTACAAAGTTCAAAGAAAAACAAAGAGGAAAATAATATTTTAAAAAAAATAAGAATTTTTTGCGAATTTCTAAATTAATTTTATACATTTGCAAACCGTTTTAAGAAAGTTCTTTTACAAAGATAAAAAAATATAATAAAAGTTGCCGATGTAGCTCAGTTGGTCAGAGCAGCTGATTTGTAATCAGCAGGTCGTGGGTTCGAATCCCTCCATCGGCTCTTCTTTTATGTATGGGGAGATACCAAAGCGGTCAACTGGGGCAGACTGTAAATCTGTTGGCTAAGCCTTCGGAGGTTCGAATCCTCCTCTCCCCACTTTATTTTTTTACAAGCGGGAATAGCTCAGTTGATAGAGCATCAGCCTTCCAAGCTGAGGGTCGCGAGTTTGAGTCTCGTTTCCCGCTCTTTTATTTGGCCGATGTAGCTCAGGGGTAGAGCGTTTCCTTGGTAAGGAAGAGGTCATGGGTTCAATTCCCATCATTGGCTCGTATAAAAAAAAATGTTATATTTGTGAATTAATTCTTTTTTTCTGTATAAATTAATAAATATTTTGAAATTATGGCTAAAGAACATTATGATAGGTCAAAGCCTCATGTTAATATTGGAA
Source organism: Bacteroidota bacterium (assembly GCA_015222055.1). Taxonomy (GTDB): domain Bacteria; phylum Bacteroidota; class Bacteroidia; order Bacteroidales; family B39-G9; genus B39-G9. The sequence goes on from JADFUR010000002.1 coordinate 6,659, forward strand.
CAATAGGTCATGTTGACCATGGAAAAACTACTTTAACTTCTGCAATTACTCTAGTTTTATCAAAAAAAGGTTTATGTGATATAAAATCTTTTGATTCAATTGATAATGCACCTGAAGAAAAAGAAAGAGGTATTACTATTAATACTGCTCACGTTGAGTATGAAACAGAAAAACGTCATTATGCCCATGTTGACTGTCCTGGTCACGCTGACTATGTTAAAAACATGGTTACTGGTGCTGCTCAAATGGACGGTGCTATTCTTGTAGTTGCTGCAACGGATGGTCCTATGCCTCAAACAAGAGAGCATATCCTTTTAGCACGTCAAGTAAACGTACCAAAAATTGTTGTTTTCATGAACAAGGTTGATATGGTTGACGATCCTGAACTACTTGAATTAGTAGAGATGGAAGTTCGTGAATTATTAGATTTTTATGAATTCGATGGTGATAACACTCCTATTATTCTTGGATCTGCTTTAGGTGGTTTAAATGGAGAACCAGCATGGGAAGAAAAAATCATGGATTTGATGGATGCTGTTGATACTTGGATACCAATACCTCCACGTGATGTTGATAAGCCATTTCTAATGCCTGTTGAAGATGTTTTCTCAATTACAGGTCGTGGAACAGTTGCTACAGGTAGAATTGAAGCAGGTATTGTTCATACTGGTGATGCAGTTGAACTTATTGGTTTAGGTGCTGATCATAAAAAAACTGTTGTTACAGGTGTTGAAATGTTTAGAAAAATATTAGACGAAGGACAAGCTGGTGATAACGTAGGTTTATTATTAAGAGGAATTAATAAAGAAGATGTAAAAAGAGGAATGATTGTTGCCCATCAAGGCGTTATTACTCCACATACTAAATTCAAAGCTGAGATTTATGTTTTGAAAAAAGAAGAAGGTGGACGTCATACTCCTTTCCATAATAATTATAGACCTCAATTTTATATTAGAACTCTTGATGTTACAGGTGTAATTCTATTACCAGAAGGAACAGAAATGGTTATGCCAGGTGATAATGTAACAATTGAAGTTGACTTAATTACTCCTGTTGCATTAGATTTAGGATTACGTTTTGCTATTCGTGAAGGTGGTAGAACTGTAGGTGCAGGACAGGTAACAAGTATTATTGAATAAATACCATTATTTACATAAAATTAAAGAGGTGTTTTATAAAAAATACCTCTTATTTTTACGGGTGTAGCTCAGCTTGGTAGAGCAGTGGTCTCCAAAACCAAAGGTCGGGAGTTCGATCCTCTCTACCCGTGCTAAGTATATAATAATGAAAAAAATAAAATTATATTTTAAAGACGTTTATAACGAATTAATACATAAGGTTTCTTGGCCTTCATGGTCAGATTTACAGAACAGCTCAATTGTTGTAATGATTGCTTCCTTAATTATTGCAATTGTGATTTACTTAATGGATGTAAGCTTTAGTAGTATAATGTCTTTTATTTACGGAATATTTTATTAATATTTTGCTAAAAAATTTTAGTAATGGAAAAAAAATGGTACGTAATAAAAGCTATTAGTGGTAAAGAAAAGAAAGTTAAGGAGTTTATTGAAAGTGAAATTATAATTAATAAATTAGAAGATTATGTTTCACAAGTTTTAATCCCTACTGAAAAAATTTATCAAATAAGAAAAGGTAAAAAAATTAGTAAGGAAAGAAGTTTTTTTCCGGGTTATATTTTAATTGAAGCAAATCTCGTAGGTGAGGTTCCCCATGTTATTAAAAATGTATCTAATGTATTAGGTTTTTTAGGTACTAAACAAGGTGTTCCTGTTCCATTGAGAGACGATGAAGTTAAAAGAATTTTAGGAAAAGTCGATGAACTGGCCGAAAGTGATGAGGAAATTAATATTCCTTTTATTGTAGGCGAATCTGTAAAGGTTGTAGATGGACCTTTTAATGGTTTTAATGGAATAATTGAAGAAGTTAACGAAGAAAAGAAAAAACTTAAAGTAATCGTTAAAATCTTTGGTCGTAGAACTCCATTAGAACTTAGTTTTATGCAAGTTGTAAAAGATTAATTAATTTAAATTGTATATTAATTATCATGGCTAAAGCAATATCAGGAATAATTAAATTACAGATTAAAGGAGGAGCAGCAAACCCTTCACCACCTGTAGGCCCTGCCTTAGGTGCAAAAGGCGTTAATATAATGGAGTTTTGCAAGCAATTTAATGCAAGAACTCAAAATAGTGCAGGTAAAGTTTTACCTGTTATTATTACAGTATATGCTGACAAATCTTTTGACTTTGTAGTTAAAAAACCACCCGTTGCGGTGCAAGTATTAGAAGCAGCAAAACTTAAATCAGGTTCTGCTGAATCAAATAGAGTTAAAGTAGGTTCAATTACTTGGAATCAAGTAACTGAAATTGCAGACGAAAAAATGTCTGACTTAAATGCGTTTACTCAAAAATCAGCTATGAGAATGGTTGTTGGCACGGCTAGGAGTATGGGTGTTACTATTAAAGGAGAATCTCCATTTAATGAATAATTAATACTTCAAAAAAATGACTAAACTTACAAAAAATCAAAAGTTAGCTTTTGAGAAGATTGGAGATAAAGAACAACTTGATATATTAGATGCTGCAAAACTAGTTAAAGAAATAACAAAAACTAAGTTTGACGCATCTTTAGATCTTGATGTTCGATTAGGTGTTGATCCAAGAAAAGCTAATCAAATGGTTCGTGGAGTGGTTTCATTACCTCACGGAACTGGTAAAGATATCAAAGTTTTAGTTTTATGTTCTTCTGCAAAAGAAGAAGAAGCTAAAGCTGCGGGAGCAGATTTTGTCGGACTAGATGAATATATCGGCAAAATTAAAGGAGGATGGACTGATGTTGATGTTATTATTACTTCGCCAGACGTTATGGCAAAAGTAGGTCAACTTGGTAGAATATTAGGCCCTAGAGGTTTAATGCCTAATCCTAAAAGCGGTACGGTTACAATGGAAATTGGTAATGCTGTAAAAGAAGTTAAACAGGGTAAAATTGATTTTAAAGTTGATAAATTCGGTATTATTCACACTTCTATCGGTAAAGTTTCTTTTGAAGCCGAAAAAGTTGTTGATAATGTAAAAGAATTAATGAATATTCTTGTTAAATTAAGACCATCAGCTGCTAAGGGTATATATATTAAAAGTGTTTATTTGTCAAGCACTATGAGCCCTAGTGTGCAAGTAGAAGTTAAATCAATTGTTGAATAGTTTTTAACTTATTTGTAATTATGAGATTAGAAGAAAAAAATATAATAATTGATAACTTAACTAAACAAATTAATGAAGCAAATCATTTCTATTTAGCTGATGTTTCTGGTTTAAATGCATTAGATACAAGTACACTACGAAGAAAATGTTTTGAAAAAGATATTAATTTAGTAGTAGTTAAGAATACTCTATTAAAAAAAGCATTAGAAAAATCTGATGCTGAATTTGACCCTTTGTATGATATTTTAGTTGGGAATACATCTATTATTTTTTCAGAAACAGGCAATGTTCCTGCTAAAGTAATTAAAGAGTTTAGAAGAAAACATAAATTGCCCCTTATTAAAGGTGCTTTTGTTGAAGAAAGCTTTTATTTTGGAGATGACCAATTAGAAACATTAGCAAATATTAAATCTAAAGATGAACTTATTGGAGATATCGTAATGTTATTACAATCTCCTCTAAAAAATGTTATGTCTTCTTTACAATCTGGAGGCAATATATTAACTGGTGTACTTAAAACACTATCTGAAAAAAAATAAAAATAAATATTTAATTTAAATTTTAGCAAAAAATGGCAGATTTAAAAGCGTTAGCAGAACAATTAGTTAACTTAACTGTAAAAGAAGTTAATGAATTAGCAGACATATTAAAAGACGAATATGGAATCGAACCAGCTGCAGCTGCTGTTATAGCAGGACCAGCTACTGGAGGTGAAGAAGGTGTTGCAGAAGAAAAAACTGAATTTGATGTAGTATTAAAATCACCAGGTGGAGCTAAATTACAAATTGTAAAATTAGTTAAAGAATTAACGGGATTAGGTTTGAAAGAAGCTAAAGCACTTGTTGATTCAGCACCAAAAGAAGTTAAAGAAGGAGTGTCTAAAGAAGAAGCAGAATCTTTAAAAGCTAAATTAGAAGAAGCAGGAGCCGAAGTTGAACTTAAATAAGATATTCTTATACATATAGCCCTTTTAAGGTTTAGAGCAATAGAGTTGCTCTAAGCCTTTTTGTTGTTTTTCTAAAGTTCAATTTTTTATTTTTATTATGTCTTCTAACAAATTAAGTAGCAGAATTAGTTTCGCTAATATAAAAAATCAATTAGAATATCCTGATTTTTTAGAAATACAATTGAAATCTTTTAGAGAATTTTTTCAATTAAATTCAACTCAAGATCAAAGGAAAAAGGAAACTTTACACAAAGTTTTTACCGATAATTTTCCTATTACAGATACTCGTAATAATTTTGTTCTTGAATTTTTAGATTTCCACATAGAACCAGCACGGTATTCATTAGATGAATGCATTAACAGAGGTTTAACTTATAGCGTACCCTTAAAAGCTAAATTAAAACTTTATTGTACCGATCCTGAACATGAGGATTTTGATACAGTAGTTCAAGATGTTTATCTTGGAATGATACCTAATATGACTAAAAAAGGTACATTTGTTATTAATGGTGCAGAAAGAGTTATTGTCTCGCAACTTCATCGTTCTCCGGGAGTGTTCTTTGGACAGAGTACCCATGCAAATGGTACAAAATTATATTCAGCACGTGTAATTCCTTTTAAAGGTTCATGGATTGAGTTTTCAACTGACATTAATAATGTTATGTATGCATACATCGATCGTAAAAAGAAATTACCAGTTACAACATTACTTCGAGCTATAGGCTTCGAGAGTGATAAAGATATTCTTGAAATTTTTAACCTAGCTGATGAAGTTAAGGTTTCAAAAACCGGTTTGAAAAAATTAATAGGACGAAAACTTGCGGCACGAGTTCTTAAATCGTGGGTTGAAGATTTTGTTGATGAAGATACTGGTGAAGTTGTTTCAATCGAAAGAAATGAAGTAATTATTGATCGCGAAACAGTTCTTGAAAATGATCATATTGATCAAATAATCGATTCGGGTTCAAAAACTATCCTTTTACATAAAGAAGGATTAAATGTAAACGATTTTGCAATTATTTATAATACTTTACATAAAGACCCTTGTAATTCTGAGAAAGAGGCAATTTATCACATTTATCGACAATTAAGAAATTCTGAACCACCAGATGATTCTACTGCAAGAGATGTTATTGATAAATTATTTTTCTCTGAAAGTAGATACGATTTAGGTGAAGTAGGTAGGTTTAGAATTAATAAAAAACTTGGTATAAATACTGACATTGATACCAAAGTACTTACCAAGGAAGATATTATTAAAATTATTAAATATCTTATTCAGCTTATTAATTCTAAAGCTGACGTTGATGATATTGATCACCTAAGTAATAGAAGAGTACGTACAGTAGGAGAACAATTGAATAATCATTTTGGAGTTGGTCTTGCAAGAATGGCACGTACAATTCGTGAACGCATGAATGTTCGTGATAACGAGGTGTTTACTCCTATAGACTTAATAAATTCCAAAACACTTTCTTCTGTAATTAATTCTTTTTTCGGAACAAATGCTTTGTCTCAATTCTTAGATCAAACAAATCCATTAGCGGAGATGACTCACAAAAGAAGAATGTCTGCATTAGGCCCTGGAGGTTTATCAAGAGAAAGAGCAGGTTTCGAAGTTCGTGACGTTCATTATAGTCATTATGGACGTTTATGTCCAATTGAAACTCCTGAAGGTCCAAATATTGGATTAATTTCTTCATTGTGTGTATATGCTAAAATTAATAATCTTGGTTTTATTGAGACTCCATATAGATATGTTGAGCAAGGGAAAGTTAATTTAAATAAAGATGATGTTATTTACTTAAGTGCTGAAGAAGAAGAGAAAAAAATTATTGCTCAAGCAAATGCACTTATTGATGAAAATGGTGTTTTCTTAAGTCCGAAGGTTAAAGCTAGATATGAAGGAGATTTTCCGGTAACTGAGCCCGAAAAAATTAATCTTATGGATGTAGCTCCTAATCAAATTACATCAATTGCTGCTTCTTTAATTCCATTTTTGGAGCATGATGATGCGAACCGTGCCTTGATGGGGTCTAATATGATGCGTCAAGCAGTTCCTATTATGCAGCCTAGAGCACCTATTGTTGGTACTGGTATTGAAGGAAAAGTAGCAATAGATTCACGAAACGTAATTTTATCCGAAGGTGATGGAGTTGTAGAATATGTTGATGCTAATGAGATTATTATTAGATATTCACGAACAGATGAAGAGAATTTTGTTAGTTTCGATAATGAAGTTGTTCATTATAAAATACCAAAATTTAAAAAAACGAATCAGAATACTTGTCTAAATCTTAAACCGATTGTTAAATTAGGAGAGAAAGTTAATAAAGGCACAGTATTAACAGAAGGGTATGCAACCGAAGGAGGTGAATTAGCTTTAGGTCGTAACTTAAAAGTTGCTTTCATGCCTTGGAAAGGTTACAATTTTGAGGATGCTATTGTTATCTCTGAACGAGTTGTTCGGGAAGATTTATTTACATCAATTCATATAGATGAATACTCACTTGAAGTACGTGACACAAAGCGTGGTATTGAAGAATTAACTTCGGATATACCTAATGTTAGCGAAGAAGCAACTAAAGATTTGGATGAAAATGGTATTATAAGAATTGGAGCAGAAGTAAAACCTGGTGATATTCTTATTGGTAAAATTACTCCTAAAGGAGAAACCGATCCATCTCCTGAAGAAAAACTATTAAGAGCTATTTTTGGTGATAAAGCAGGTGATGTTAAAGATGCTTCATTAAAAGCTTCTCCTTCATTAAATGGAGTTGTTATAAAAAAAGAATTATTTTCACGTGCTTTAAAAGATAGAAGAAGTAAAGCAACAGAAAAACCTATTATAGATAAAATTAATGAAGAATTATCATTAAAATTAGAAGAACTTAAAGCAAGATTAATTGATAAAATATTTATTTTAGTTAGCGGTAGAACTTCTCAGGGTGTAAAAGATTTCTTAGGAACAAGTATTATTCCTAAGGGTACAAAATTTACTCAAAAATTATTACAAGATATCGATTTCTTGAATGTTAATCCTAATAGGTGGACTACTGACAAAATTAAGAATGGAACAATTAAATTATTATTGTTAAATTTTGTCAAGAAACATAAAGAAGTTGAAGGAGAATACAAAAGGAAAATTTTCAATCTAACAATTGGAGATGAACTACCTCGAGGTATAATTCAATTAGCAAAAGTTTATATCGCTAAAAAGCGTAAATTAAAAGTGGGAGATAAAATGGCAGGTCGCCATGGTAACAAAGGTATTGTATCCAAAATTGTTAGAGCAGCAGATATGCCATTTCTTGAAGATGGAACGCCTGTTGATATTGTTCTTAACCCTCTTGGTGTACCTTCTCGTATGAACTTAGGACAAATTTATGAAACAGTTTTAGGTTGGGCAGGCCAGGTTTTAGGAATGAAATTCGCTACTCCTATATTTGATGGTGCTTCTTTAGAAGAAATAAATAAATATACTCAGGACGCTAATGTTCCAATGTTTGGGAAAACACAATTATTTGATGGTGGAACTGGTGAGAAATTTGACCAAAAAGCTACTGTAGGTATTATTTATATGCTTAAATTAGGTCATATGGTTGACGATAAAATGCATGCTCGTTCAATTGGTCCGTATTCATTAATAACTCAACAACCACTTGGAGGTAAAGCTCAATTTGGTGGACAGCGATTTGGTGAGATGGAAGTATGGGCACTTGAAGCATTTGGTGCAGCAAATGTTTTACAAGAGATACTTACAATAAAATCTGATGATGTTGCTGGTAGAGCTAAAGCTTATGAAGCTATTGTAAAAGGCGAACAAATGCCAGAACCAGGTATCCCAGAATCGTTTAATGTGTTATTACATGAACTTAGAGGTTTAGGTTTAAGTATAAATTTCGAATAATTATAATATTTATAGGATATTAATCAATCCGGTTAATATCCTGTGCTTTTTTGTTTAATTTTAAAATATTCTATATATGGCTTTCAGAAGGGACAACAAAGAAAAAAGCAAATTTTCAAAAATTTCCATTAGCCTTGCTTCACCAGAAGAAATTCTTGAACGTTCTTATGGTGAGGTTTTAAAACCAGAAACAATTAATTATCGTACATATAAACCAGAAAGAGATGGTTTATTTTGCGAAAGAATTTTTGGTCCAGTTAAAGATTACGAATGCCATTGTGGCAAATATAAAAGAATAAGATACAAAGGTATTGTATGCGATAGATGTGGTGTAGAGGTTACTGAGAAAAAAGTACGACGTGAGCGAATGGGGCATATTAGTCTAGTTGTTCCTGTTGCACATATTTGGTATTTCAAATCATTACCTAATAAAATTGGTTATTTGTTAGGCTTGCCAACTAAAAAGTTAGATACTATTGTTTATTATGAGAGATATGTTGTAATAAATCCTGGTGTAAAAGGAGTTGACGATGTCAAATATCTTGATTTTTTAACTGAAGAAGAATATCTTGATATTTTGGAAGCTCTTCCAAAAGAAAATCAGATGTTAGATGATGACGATCCTAATAAATTTATTGCTAAAATGGGTGCTGATGCACTATATGATTTATTAGCACGTATTGATTTAGATGAATTATCTTACTCTTTAAGACATAAAGCTAGTACAGAGACTTCTCAACAACGTAAAAATGAAGCTCTAAAAAGACTTCAGGTTGTTGAAGCTTTCCGTGCTTCAAAATTAAAAAATCATCCCGAATGGATGATTGTAAAAATTGTTCCGGTAATTCCTCCTGAGCTTCGTCCTCTTGTTCCTCTTGATGGAGGGAGATTTGCAACTTCAGATTTAAATGACTTATATCGTCGTGTTATTATCAGAAATAATAGACTTAAACGTCTTATTGAAATAAAAGCTCCTGAAGTTATTCTTCGTAACGAAAAAAGAATGTTGCAGGAAGCTGTTGATTCATTATTTGATAATTCGAGAAAGTCAAATGCTGTTAAAACAGATGCAAATCGTCCATTAAAATCATTAAGCGACAGCTTAAAAGGTAAAAAAGGAAGATTCCGACAAAATTTATTGGGTAAACGAGTTGATTATTCTGCCCGTTCTGTAATTGTTGTTGGACCTGAATTAAAGATGGGTGAGTGTGGTATTCCTAAAGCAATGGCAGCAGAATTATATAAACCTTTCATTATTAGAAAATTAATTGAGAGAGGCATTGTTAAAACAGTTAAATCTGCAAAAAAAATTGTAGATAGAAAAGATCCTGTTGTATGGGATATCTTGGAAAATGTTTTAAAAGGACATCCTATTATGTTAAACAGAGCTCCAACGCTTCACCGTCTTGGTATTCAGGCATTTCAACCAAAATTAATTGAAGGAAAAGCTATTCAATTACATCCTTTGGCATGTACAGGTTTTAACGCTGACTTTGATGGTGACCAAATGGCTGTTCATTTACCTCTTGGTAATGCTGCTGTATTAGAGGCTCAAATGTTGATGTTGGCTTCTCATAATATTTTAAACCCTGCTAATGGGACTCCGGTTACTGTTCCTTCTCAGGATATGGTTCTTGGTTTATATTATATTACAAAGCCAAGAAAAAATATGAAAGGAGAGGGGCTTGTTTTTTATTCCCCAGAAGAAGTTAAAATAGCCTATAATGAAAAAGTTGTTGATATTCATGCTAAGATTAAAGTTAGGATTGATTTCATTGAAAAAGATAAAACAGTTAGTAAAATAATTGAAACAACAGTAGGTAGAGTAATTGTTAATGAATTTGTACCTAAAAATGTAGATTTTATTAATGAAGTACTTACTAAAAAATCTTTACGAGATATTATTGGTGATGTTTTGAAGAAATGTGGAACATCAGTTACCGCTGATTTTCTTGATAATATTAAAAACCTTGGTTACAGGATGGCTTTTGAAGGAGGCTTATCATTTAATTTAGATGATATTATTGTACCTAAAGAAAAAGAAGGATTAGTTAAAGAAGGATACAGACAAATTGATGAAGTAATGAATAACTACAATATGGGATTTATTACTAACAATGAAAGATATAATCAAGTTATTGATGTATGGACTCATACTAATGCAAACTTGACACAAACATTAATGAAACAGTTAAGTTTAGATAACGAAGGATTTAATTCTGTTTATATGATGCTTGATTCTGGTGCTCGTGGTTCACGAGAGCAAATTAGACAGTTAGGTGGTATGAGGGGCTTGATGGCAAAACCTCAAAAATCAGGAGCTACTGGTTCTGAAATTATTGAAAATCCTATTTTGGCTAACTTTAAAGAAGGACTTTCTGTTTTAGAATATTTTATTTCTACTCACGGTGCTCGTAAAGGACTGGCCGATACTGCACTTAAGACTGCTGATGCTGGTTATTTAACCAGACGTTTAGTTGATGTTTCTCAAGATGTAATTATTACTGAGAAAGATTGTGGTACTTTAAGAGGATTGCTTGCCACTGCACTTAAAAATAATGATGAGATTGTAGAATCTTTATACGAAAGAATTCTTGGTAGAACCTCGGTTCATGATGTATATGACCCATTGACAGGAAATTTGATTGTTGCATCAGGAGAAGAATTTTCAGAGGAAATTTCAAAACAGATTGAAGAATCTGCAATAGATCAAGTTGAGATACGCTCAGTATTAACTTGTGAATCAAAAAGAGGAGTTTGTGCTAAATGTTATGGACGAAATCTTGCAACAGGACGTATGGTTCAAAAAGGAGAAGCTGTAGGTGTTATTGCTGCACAGTCAATTGGAGAACCGGGAACGCAGTTAACTCTTAGAACATTCCACGTTGGTGGTACTGCTTCTAATATTGCGGTAGATACTACTATTACTGCTAGTTTTAATGGAATTGCTGAAATTGATGAATTAAGAACAGTTGAACATGTTGAAGATGATGGAAGCAAAGTTGAGATTGTTATTGGTCGATTAGCAGAAATCCGAATTATTGATAAAGAAACAAAGATTGTTCTTGCAACTAATAATATTCCTTATGGTGCAAAATTGTATGTTAAGAATGGTCAAGAACTTACAAAAGGAACATTAATTTGCGAATGGGATCCTTATAATGCTTTAATTATTACTGAAGTAGCAGGTAAAATTTCGTTCCAAAATGTAATTGAAGGTATTACTTTTAAAGAAGAATCTGATGAGCAAACAGGATTTAAAGAAAAAGTTATTACTGAAACTAAAGATAAAACCAAAAATCCTTTATGTAGAATTTTAAACGATGAAGGTGAAGTTTTAAAATCATATAACCTACCTGTTGGTGCTCATATTTTTGTTAAAGATGGTGATATGCTGTTAAAAGGTCAGATTCTTGTTAAAATTCCACGTGCCGTTGGTAAAGGTGGTGATATTACTGGTGGTCTGCCAAGAGTTACAGAGCTATTTGAAGCTCGTAACCCTTCAAATCCCTCTACGGTAGCTGAGATTGATGGTCAAGTTTCCTTTGGGAAGATTAAAAGAGGTAATAGAGAGATAATTATTGAATCAAAAGCCGGTCAAATTAAAAAATATCTTGTTTCATTATCAAAACAAATTTTAGTTCAGGAAAGCGATTACGTTAAGTCTGGTACTCCTCTTTCTGACGGTGCAATTACACCTGCCGATATTTTAGCTATTAAAGGACCTACAAAAGTTCAAGAGTATATTGTGAACGAGGCTCAAGAGGTTTATAGAATGCAGGGTGTGAAAATTAACGATAAGCATTATGAAGTTATTGTTCGACAAATGATGCAGAAGGTAGTTATTGAAGATCAAGGAGATTCTATATTTCTTGAAAAACAAATAATTGACAAAAAAGATTTTGCTATAGAAAATGATTTACTATATGGTAAAAAAGTGGTTGAAGACAATGGAGATTCTGTTAATTTAAAACCAGGTCAAATTATTAGTGCACGTAAATTACGTGATGAAAATTCTGTTTTGAAACGTAAAGACTTAAGACTTATTCAAACGAGAGATGCTATTCCTGCAACATCTAGTCAAGTACTTCAAGGAATAACTAAAGCAGCTCTTCAAACAAAAAGTTTTATGTCTGCTGCATCTTTCCAAGAAACAACAAAAGTTCTTAATGAAGCTGCAATTAGAGGTAAAACTGATTACTTAGAAGGTTTAAAAGAGAATGTTATTGTGGGACATTTAATTCCTGCAGGAACAGGATTGAAAAAATATCAAAAAATGGTTGTAGGCTCTAAAGAAGAGTATGATAAATTGCTTGCAGCAAAAAATAAAGAAGTTAAAGATGAAGTTAAAGATGAAATTATTGAAGAATAATTCCATCCTTAAAATGATAAAAAAAGGTATAATATTATTATACCTTTTTTTTATTTTGTAAATTTGCATTATTACAATAAATAATAAATTTGTAGAAATTATGGAAGAGAAAAATAAAAATCAAATTAATATTGAATTAAACGAAGAAGTTGCTCAAGGAGTATATTCAAATTTGGCAGTTATAACTCACTCATCATCTGAATTTGTTATTGATTTTATTAGAATAATGCCCGGAATACCTAAAGCAAAAGTTAAATCAAGAGTTATTTTAACTCCCGAACATGCAAAACGTTTAATGATGGCTTTAAAAGATAATATTGCAAAATTTGAAGCAACAAATGGCGAAATAAAAAATATTGAGAGTTCTGGAACACCTATTCCTATGAATTTTGGTGGACCTTCGGCTCAAGCATAATTTTCATATTTTTTTTGTTAGTGAATTTAATCATTTTATAAGCCATAAAAATATTGTATTTTATGGCTTTGTTATATATTTTTTTTGATAAAAAGAGATAATATTCTTAATTTTATATTTCAGATGAATAAAAAAAGTAATAAAATTACGAGTTTTTTTAAAGTCTTTAATTTAGATAATTCAACAAAGATAGAAATTCCTTTGTTTGTTGATACCATTTCAGCCGGGTTTCCCTCACCTGCGGATGATTATATTGAAGAAAAATTAGATTTAAATAAACACCTTATTAAACACCCAGAGGCAACGTTTTATGTTAAAGCAAAGGGGAATTCAATGATAAATATTGGAATTTTTGAGGACGATATATTAATTGTCGATCGTTCCTTAGACCCTGCTAATAATTCAATTGTTATTGGTGTTGTTAATGGTGAATTTACTGTTAAAAGAATTAATAAATCAGATGATAAGTTTTATTTAATTCCTGAAAATGATAATTTCCCTCCTATTGAAATTACTGAAAGTATGGATTTTAAAATTTGGGGTGTTGTTACAAATGCAATTCATAAATTGTAGTTTTTAATGAATAAGCTTTTTGCTTTAGTTGATTGCAATAATTTTTTCGTGTCGTGTGAACGGGTTTTTAATCCTAAGCTAGAAAATAAACCTGTTGTTGTCCTCTCTAATAATGATGGATGTATTATTTCTCGTTCTAATGAGGCTAAATCTCTTGGATTAAAAATGGGAAGTCCATTTTTTAAGCTTAAAGATTTTTTGAAGCAAAATGAAGTAACAGCTTTTTCTTCAAACTATTCATTATACGGCGATATGTCGCAGCGAGTAATGTCAATTTTGGCAAAATTTTCATCAAACATAGAAATTTATTCAATTGATGAAGCTTTTTTAGATTTTTCAGGTTTTGATTATTATAATATTAAAAATTATGCTCGTGAAATTAAGCGAATTGTTTTTCAATGGACAGGGATTCCTGTATCGGTGGGAGTTGGAACAACAAAAACATTAGCCAAGATAGCAACTCATATAGCAAAAAAGAATGATATTTTAAAAGGAGTTTTTATAATTAAGGATGAGAAAGAACTAAATAGTTTCTTAAAAGATATTCCTGTAAACGAAGTGTGGGGTATTGGAAAGCAATTTAATAAGAAATTGATAGCAAATAATATTAATACTGTATTTAAATTAAAAAATGCTGAGCAACAATGGATAAAGAAAAATTTTGGCATTGTTGGTTTACGAACGATTAAAGAATTAAATGGGCTTTCGTGCATATCTATTGAAAGAGTTGCAAGAAACAAAAAAGGTATTACTTCATCACGTTCATTTGGCAAACCTGTTACTGAGTATGAAGATTTACGTCAAGCAATTTCATCTTATATTACTACTGCATCAAGGAAACTTAGGAAACAAAAATCCTTAGCAAATATTTTAACAATCTATATTTTAACCAATCGTTTTGATAAGGAACATTTTTATTACAATCATAAGGTTATAAAACTACCTCTTCCAACAAATAATACTTCTACATTTATTACATTTGCTAGTGAGGCACTTCGGAATATTTATGTAGATGGATTGAAATATAAAAAAGCTGGTATTATGCTGAGTGAAATAATTCCTGAAGAACATACGCAATTAAGCCTTTTCGATAATGTTGATATTAAGAAAAGCAATATTTTGATGACTACTATTGACAATATTAATGAGAAGATGGGAACAGGAACAATTAAATCTGCAAGTGAGGGTTTTGATAAGAAATGGAAAATGAAGTCAGAAATGCGATCAAGAGAATTTACAACTTGCTGGGATGATATTTTGGAAGTATAAAAATTAAGCATTTTAATTTATGAGAAACATTTTGCTAATAAATTTATTTTTAGGATTATTGATTTTTATATCAATGGTTTATATTTCATTTATTTCTTTTATTGAAAAAGAAAATAGAGCAGGTTTTATATCAATTTTGTTGTCCTTTATTTTGTCGGCTCCTTTTGTTTCTGTTTCATTAATTAGTTTTCCTTATAGAGATATATTTTCTGTTGTTTTATTAATATTGTCAATACTTGTAGTACTAATTTTATTTTTGCCAATTAATATTTATAAAGATAAAAAGTATTATATACCAGAAAAAAAATTAGATGAAAGAAACGTTATGTTCTCTAGAAATGAACTAGAGAAAGGAACTGAAAGGTTTAATAATTATTATGAAGATAAGCCTGAGTTTGAAAAGTTAGATGATAAATTTCGAGAGAAAGCGGGCTTGTTATCTAAAGATTCTTTGTATTATGACCCAGTTTCTTTTTCTGCTGCAAAAGCAAATTTTGATGTCATTGAATATTTTAGGAAAGCTGTTGATGGAAAATCTAGCGAGAATAAAATTGAAGTAAACCCTCAAAGGATTACAAATTTTATTAAAAAATGGGCAAAACGCAATGGAGCAGTATCGTTTGGTGTTACTGAACTTAAAAAGTATCATTTATATTCGCATAAAGGCAGAGGCGATTTGTATGCTAAGGAGATAACTAATAATCATCCATATGCAATTGCATTTACTGTTGAAATGAGTGAAGATTTAATGAGATGTGCTCCAAAAGGTTCTGTCATAATGGAATCGTCTCAACAATATTTAAATTCAGGGGTTATTGCTGTTCAAATTGCTTCTTTTATAAGAGAAATGGGATATTCGGCTCGAGCTCATATAGATGGTAATTATGAACTTATTTGTCCGCTTGTTGCTCGAGATGCAGGTTTAGGTGAAATTGGGCGAATGGGCTTATTAATAACTCCAAAATTGGGTTCAAGAGTGAGAATAGCTGTTGTAACTACAGACATTCCTTTAATAATTGATAAGAAAAAACAAGATAACTCGGTAATTGATTTTTGTACTATTTGTAAAAAATGTGCAGATGTTTGTCCTTCACGTTCAATTTCTTTTGACGACAGAAAATTTATTAATGGAGCCTTAAGATGGCAAATTTGTCAGGAAACCTGTTTTACTTATTGGTGTACTATTGGAACCGATTGTGGAAAATGTATGGCTTCTTGTCCTTATTCTCACCCAAATAATTTGATGCATAATTTTATACGTTGGGGAATTTCCAATTCAATGATTTTTCGTAGGTTCGCATTAAAGATGGATGATTTATTTTACGGAAGAATACCAAAAGTTGCAGAAATGCCTAAATGGATTGAACATTAATTAGAAATTAGAAAAAAACTCATAATTTTTCAAGATCTCTAATAATAAGCACTTTATAGTTGCCAAGGTATTTAAACCCCAATTTTTTATAAAGTTCAATAGCACCTTTATTATTTTCGTGTACTTCAAGTTTGATTTGCATATTCTTTTTTTTTGCAAATTCAAGAGAGGCTTTTGCAAGCATAATGCCTAGTCCTTTTTTTTGATATTCTGGTTTAATCCCAAAGTGATGAAGATATAGCCTTCTGTTGTCTGTTGTAATCCACGATGTGCCAATAATTTCGTTGTGTTCTGAATTTTCTAAAACTAAAAATTTACCGCCAATTTTTATTGTGTTGTTTATAATATTTTCGTTATCACCACGCTCGGCATTACCTAAATCTGTTTGCTGCCAAATTTCATTAATCTGTTTAATATCATCGGCTGAAAAATCTCTAATAATATATTTTGAATTCATGAAATTCGTTTGAAAGTTTGTAAAGTTAGAAAGCAGAATTCTATGGTCATTCTAAACTTGTTTCAGAATTTATTTCTATCAATGATTGCTGTTTTCAAGCAGATGCCGAAATAAGTTCGGCATGACTGCTATTATTTTTATGATTATCAGTAACTCTCTATTAATCAATTTTTTTTACATATAGCTGACCGGCTTCATGACCAACAACTTCAATTTTATCATTTTTTAATATATATCCATATTGAGCCTTTGCATCATAAGTATCATTCTCAATTTTCACCTTTCCCGAAGGACGCAATATGGTTGAAGCAACTCCCTGTTTTCCAATTAGTAATTTTTCAGTATTATCTACAGCTACATAACCATCTTCTAATTTTTGTGTTGAATTTAAAGCTAAAAAGCTAAAATATCCAGTGTCAAAAAGTTTTTTGCTAAAATATACTGAAGCTATAATACCAAAAAACATAGAAGTAACAACAATAACTAAAGATTTAAAAAATGGATCTAAATAATCTCCTCCTAATTCGAAAACAATATTATCTACCATACTTAGCGATAAACCAACAATAATTAGAATAATTCCCGAAATACCTGCAACACCAAAACCCGGAATAACAAAAATTTCTAAAGCAACTAAAATAATTCCGATAACAAATATTAATATTTCCCAATTTGCAGCTAAACCTTCAAGGTATAGTGGTGCAAAATAAAGTACAGCAGCTAATATGGCTATTGCAAGAGGAAACCCAATACCAGGTGTTTGTAACTCAAAATAAATTCCTCCAATTATTAGCATTATGAGCAAACCGTGAACAGCTGGGTTTACCAATAAGTCAATTATTGATTCGAGGGGTGTTATTTCAAATTTCCTTATTTCGTAATTGTCAATTTTTTCAAGTTTTAATAACTCTGGAATTGTTTCTGCCTGTCCTTCGCAATATCCATATTTGATAGCTTCATTGGTTGTTAATGTTAAGACTTTTCCAGTATCTATAATTCCTTCAATATATGTTCGAGGGTCAACCATAGCTTCCGCAATTAAAGGGTCTCTTATCCATTTAATAATAGTATCGTTACCATTTATAATAGTGTCTTTTCCGTGAGATTCAGCTGTTGAACGCATTGTTGAACGCATGTATGATTGATATTTGTCGGGCATTGCGGCTCCGGTTTGATTTACAACTGTTGCTGCTCCAATATTTGCACCTTTACGCATATAAATTTTGTTGCAAGCAATTGATATTAAGGCACCTGCTGATGCTGCATTATTATCAATAAAAACATAAACGGGTATTTTACTGTTCAGTATCTCTGTACGAATTGAATCTGCCATATCGACCAATCCACCATAAGTGTTCATGTGAATTATTATTAAGTCGGCTTTTGTGCTATTGGCTTGTTCAAAACTTTGTTTTGTGTGACGCCAAACAGCTGGTGCTATCTCTTGCTTTATATCATATTGAAAAACTAATGTTTTTTTTGTTTCCTGTGTTGTTGAATCTTTTTGTGTCTCAGAAAATGAGATATTTGCAAAAAACATTATTGATAAAAAAAATATAATTTTATTCATAACAGATTAGTTTAAAAGTTATAAAGTTGAAAGTTCTTAAAGTTCCGAAACTTTCAACTATTTTATTTGCTTAGCTAAATCTAAAAACAATTGCATTCCTTTAAGTTTTTTTTCGTCAAGATTATAGCTTATGTTTTTATTATAATATTCTTCAATATTAAAATTGTTATACTCCTTATGGTTTTCTCTAAAGTCGTTTATAGCTGATTTAATATTTTTAACACCAAATTTAAGCGAATTATTAAAATTATCAACAAATTGTTTGTCAAGATTTTTGTTTGATACCCAACAAGCAAAAACAAAAGGTAAATCTGTGTATTTTATCCATTCTTCAGCTAAATCGTATTTATATTTATATTTATTATTGATATTAAAAGTGCGATCTCCAATAATTACATAAGCTGAATTTTTTGATAATAGTTTATTTTCAAAACCTTGTTCTGTTTTTAGAAATTTAACATCTATTTTCCAGAATTTTTTTGCTAATATTTGAGCCAGCAATATAGACGTTCGCGACTGATAATCTAAATAAATAGTTTTTATTTTTTGAATAGGAACATCGGAAACTAAAAGAACACTTTTAACTTGTGAAGTAGCACCAATGCAGAAATTTGAAACAATATTATAATGTTGTAACTCAGGAATTATTGCAACAGGAACAAGACCTATGTCAACTTTGTCGGTTAATAGCTTTTGTGCACATAATGATGGCATATCCTCGTATATCTGACAATTATTTTTCATAAATTCAGAATCTTGCATTCCTAAAATAAAAGGTTGCGAATTAGTATAAGAAACTACTGATATTTTAATTTTATCTTCCAAGTTTTATTTAAGTTTAAAATATTAATATTTATAATTTTATCTATCAGATGTAAAAATATAAAATAACTTAAAGTAAAAATAATTTTTTTTTACTTTAATACGTTTAAATTAGAAAGTTTTTTAAAAGGGATGGTAATTTTTTTTAACTTTGTGTTTTCAAAAAATAAAAGTAATGGATTTAAATGAACTAACAGCAATTTCACCTATTGATGGACGATATAGGGATAAGGTAAAAGAATTAGACATATATTTTTCTGAGTTTGCACTAATAAAGTATCGCACCTTAGTTGAAATTGAGTATTTTATTGCATTATGTGATTTGCCTTTACCTCAATTAAAAAAATTTGATAAAGAGAATTATACTGCAATAAGAGAGGTTTATAGAAATTTTAATCTTGAAGATGCTAAAAGAGTTAAGGAAATAGAAAAAGTCACAAATCATGATGTAAAAGCTGTTGAATATTTTTTAAAAGAGAAATTTGATGTTTTAGCTTTGTCAGATTTTAAAGAATTTATTCATTTCGGGCTTACTTCACAAGATATTAATAATACTGCAATACCTTATTCGCTAAGAGATGCAATAAATTTAGAATACTATCCTTTATTAGATGGACTAATTGAAAAATTGACACAGTTGTCTGATGTATGGATTGATATTCCTATGCTTGCTCGTACTCATGGTCAGCCGGCATCACCAACACGACTTGGGAAAGAAATAAAGGTTTATGTAGAACGTTTGTCTAAACAATTAGAGTTGCTTAAAGATATACCTTGTTCTGCAAAATTTGGAGGAGCAACAGGTAATTTCAATGCTCATAATGTTGCTTATCCTGATATTGAGTGGGTTAATTTTGCAAATACTTTTGTTAATGATGTATTAAGATTAGAAAGGCTACAAACGACAACTCAAATATCTCATTATGATGATTTTGGAGCTATTTTTGATAATCTCAAAAGAATAAACACAATTTTGATTGATTTGGATCGTGATTTTTGGATGTATATTTCAATGGGATATTTTAAACAAACAATTAAAAAGGGAGAAGTAGGTTCTTCTGCAATGCCTCATAAAGTTAATCCTATTGATTTTGAAAATTCAGAAGGAAATCTTGGTATAGCAAATGCTTATTTCCAACATTTATCTCAGAAATTACCAATATCCAGAATGCAAAGAGACTTAACAGATTCTACTGTTTTAAGAAATATTGGAGTACCTATTGCACACTCAATGATTTCAATAAAATCACTTTTAAAAGGTCTTGACAAACTCATTATTAACCAAAGTGTTATTAATAATGATTTGGAAAATAATTGGAGCGTTGTTGCCGAAGCTATTCAAACAATTCTTCGACGCGAAGCTTATCCAAATCCTTATGAGGCTTTAAAAGAACTTACTCGAACAAATAGTGTTATTAATAAACAAACAATTTCTAATTTTATTGATAGCTTAGAGGTTAGCGAAAAAATAAAAAATGAATTAAAGATGATAACACCTCAGAATTATACAGGAATTTAAATTTAGATATTCTCATAATATTAATTGATTTATTTTGAAAAAATTTACTAAAATCTTAAAATATATTGTCCCTTACTGGAGAAAAGCAATTTTAAATATTTCATTTAATATACTCTCAATTTTTTTCTCTTTATTCTCAGTAACAATGGCAATTCCTTTTTTGGGAATTCTTTTCAAAAATGAATCTCTTGTTGCTTCAGTAGAACCTTTTACCTTTTCAGTAGCATCAATAAAAGAACATTTTTATTACTTTTTAAGCCAGATGATTATGGATAAAGGTGCTGCTTCGGCTTTATTTTTTGTTAGCATTCTAATTGTTTTAATGACTTTTTTTAAAACATTTTTTAAATACCTTGCAGCGTATTTCTTATCGCCAATAAGAAATGGAGTAGTACGTGATATTAGAAATTCTATTTATACTAAAACCTTAAATTTACCACTTTCATATTTTTCAGAGGAGCGAAAGGGTGATATAATATCGAGAATGACCAGTGATGTACAAGAAATTGAATGGTCAATAATGAATTCGCTTGAGATGATTTTTCGTGACCCTATATCAATAATTGTATATCTGGGTGCATTGTTTTTTATGAGTACGAATCTTACTTTATTTGTTTTGGTTTTACTTCCATTAAGTGGTCTTATAATAGGGCAGTTAGGAAAAAAATTACGAAAAAAATCTTTTATAGCTCAAACAAAAATGGGGTCTCTATTGTCAATTATGGAAGAAACTCTGGGAGGTCTTCGAATAATAAAAGCATTTAGTGCAGAAGCAAAAACTTCGGAAAAATTTTATAAAGAGAATAATTCTTATACCAGAGTAATGATAAGCATGTTACGACGACGTGATTTAGCAAGCCCTTTGAGCGAGTTTCTTGGTACAGCTGTTATGGTTGTTATTATGTGGTATGGTTCATCTTTAGTTTTAACCGACCAAAGTGTTTTAACATCTCAAGAGTTTATAGGGTATCTAATGTTGTTTTATTTACTGATTGCTCCTGTTAAATCATTCTCTTCGGCTTTTTATAATATTCAAAAAGGTATGGCTTCAGCCGATAGAATTGATGAGATTCTTTTATCAAAACAGGAAATTAAGGAAAAAAAGAATGCAAAATCTATTAGCGATTTTTCTTCATCAATAGAATATAAAAATGTTACTTTTAGTTATATAAAAGATACCGTTTTAAAAGACATTAATATTAAAATTGAAAAAGGAAAAAAGATTGCATTGGTAGGACAATCTGGCTCAGGAAAATCAACATTGGTCGATTTATTACCTCGTTTTTATGACCTTTTAAAAGGTGATATTTTAATAGATGGTTTATCAGTTAAAGATTATAAAATTTTAGACCTTAGAAATTTAATGGGTAATGTTAATCAAGAAGCAATTCTTTTTAACGATACTGTTTATAATAATATTGCTTTTGGTGTTGACGATGCAATTGAAGACCAAGTTGTTGAAGCTGCTAAAGTTGCTAATGCTCATGAGTTTATAGAGAAAATGCCTGAAGGATACCAAACAAATATTGGTGACCGTGGCAGTAAGCTTTCAGGTGGTCAACGACAACGAATTAGCATTGCTCGTGCGGTGTTAAAAAATCCTCCTATTATGATTCTCGATGAGGCTACTTCTGCTCTTGATACAGAATCGGAGCGTTTAGTACAAGATGCTCTTGAAAAACTTATGAAAAATCGTACCTCAATAGTTATTGCTCATCGTTTATCAACAGTTGTTAATGTTGATGAAATTTATGTTTTAAGAGATGGTGTAATTATCGAAAAAGGTAAACACAGTGATTTAATAAAGATTGATGGTGCATATAAAAGACTTTATGAACTTCAATCGTTCTCTTAAATCGAACTGAGGTTAATACAACTTTTTTCTTTTTATAAGATAAGACAATAAAACTTCATCAAAATCAGAATTAATATCTGCTTCTACTAAGTCAATTTTATATTGTCCACACTTTAATTTTATTTGATTGTAGTAATCGTTTATACTTTTAGTGTAATCGTTTCTTACATCGTTAGGATTGAATTTTAAGCTATCGCCGGTCTCCATATCAATAAAACGGTAAGGTCGGTTTTTGTATTGAAAATTTTGCTCAAGATTTTTATCAATAACGTGAAAAAGAATAACTTCATGTTTATTGTAACGCAAATGTTCGAGTGCAGAAAATATTTCATCAGGACTTTCACTGTCCATCATATCACTAAAAATAATAATTAACGAACGTTTATGAATATTCTCAGCTAATTGATGCAAAATTTTTGTGCCGTGTGTTCCCTTGTTAAATTGCTTTTTGTCGGCAGATAATAACTCGTTTAATTTACCATATAACATTTTTGAATGAACAGAAGATGAACGTGCATCTGTATGAAGTTCAATACTATCGGAGAATAATGTTAAGCCAACAGCATCTCTTTGTTTTCTCAATAAATGAATTAAAGCAGAAGCACAATAAATAGAAAATGATAATTTATTGACTCGCTTATCATTATCGGGAAATAGCATTGATGATGATGTGTCAATAATAATATGACTTCTTAAATTTGTTTCTTCTTCATAACGTTTAACAAAAAGTTTATCTGTTTTTGCATATAGTTTCCAGTCAATGTGTTTTGTTGATTCTCCTTTGTTGTATATTCGGTGTTCGGCAAATTCAACAGAAAAACCATGAAAAGGACTCTTGTGTAAGCCGGTTATAAAACCCTCGACAACTTGCTTTGCTATAAGCTCAAGATTATCAAATTCTTGAAATTGTTGTATGTCAATAATATTTTTCAAAACAAAGGATAAATGTTGTAAATTAGCTAAAATTAAATTTGTATTTTTATTCTTTAAAAATACAAATACAAATTTGCTTATATTTAATGAGTAAACAAATTTTATTAAAAATAAATCTAAAAAAATGATTAGAAAAATATTAATGTCATCATTATTAATATTATTGCTCTCTTGTCAGAACAATAATAAATTGATTATTCCTCTTGAATCGAAAATTTTTGGGCTTGCTACTCCAATTTATCTTAACCAGAATAAGACGATTATTCATTTGTCTGATTTTATTATTAATGTTGCTGAAATTGATTCAATTAAGGCTGATAGTAACTTAGTTTTAGATATTTCTGCCGATAAACAACAATTGACAATTGAAACAAAAAATAATTTTTTGCCAAAACTTTCAAGTCTTAATATATGGTCTGATGGATTTAGATATGATATTCTTGTGAAAAAATCACGAAAAGTAAATTATAATATTCAATTTGATGCTAAAGGAAAAAAATATTCTAGCGTTCAAATTACAGGAGATATAAACGGTTGGAACCCCAAAGCAACTAATTTAGAAAATAATAACGGTATTTGGGAGAAAGAAATTAGTTTAAATCCCGGGAAATATAGTTATCAAGTTGTATTGGACGGTGAGTGGATGTTAGACACTAATAATAAAGATTCTGTTGATAATAACAATGGAGGCTTTAATTCGCTTATGAAAGTGGGCAATTTTAATCCTGAGCTTAGTCCTGAATTATATACTAATAATTACAATGATAATGAGATTAATATAACCAGTAACTCCAAAATTAGTAAGTTTTACGCATTTTGGCAAAATTATGAGTTAGATAAAAATTTTGTAAAAATTATCAAAAACACAATTAGTATTAAAATTCCTGATGAAGCAAAAAAAATTAAACGTTCATTCATTAGAGTGTGGGCATATAACGAACAAGGAGTTTCTAATGACATTTTAATTCCTCTCAATTATGGGAAAGTTATGAGTAATTCTAAAGAGATTATTCGAAGTGATAAGCAAGCACTGGTAATGTATTTTTTAATGGTTGACCGTTTCAATAATGGCGATAAAAATAACGACCATCCTTTAAAAGATACGAATATTTTACCTAAAGCAAATTATTTTGGTGGTGACATAACTGGC
This sequence comes from Bacteroidota bacterium, assembly GCA_015222055.1. Taxonomy (GTDB): domain Bacteria; phylum Bacteroidota; class Bacteroidia; order Bacteroidales; family B39-G9; genus B39-G9. Next base: position 31,043 of record JADFUR010000002.1, read on the forward strand.
ATTGTGCAAAAAATTGAACAAGGTTATTTTTCCGACTTAGGAGTAAACACAATCTGGATATCACCAATTGCACAAAATCCTCTTGGGGCTTATGGTGAATATCCAAAACCACACACAAAATTTTCAGGCTATCATGGTTATTGGCCAATCTCTTCGTCAAAGGTTGATTACAGGTTTGGTACACAAAAAGAAGTCGAAAATTTTATTAACGTTGCACATAAAGATAATTTCAATGTTCTTTTAGATTATGTTTCAAATCATGTTCATCAAAATCATCCTTTATATAAGAATCATCCTGATTGGGCTACTTCAATGTATTTACCCGATGGGACAAGAAATCTTGAGAAGTGGGATGAATACCGCTTGACAACATGGTTCGATACTTTTTTGCCAACATTAGATTTTTCAAAATCAGAAGTTGTTGATTTAATGACAGATTCGGCTGTTTACTGGATAAAGACTTTTGATTTCGATGGCTTTCGTCATGATGCTACTAAGCACATTCCTGAAGTATTTTGGCGTACTTTAACTAAGAAGTTGAAACTACAAATACCTAAAAACAAAGCTTTATACCAAATTGGGGAGACCTATGGAAATAGAGATTTAATAGGGAGTTATGTAAATTCAGGAGAGCTAGATGCTCAGTTTGATTTTAATGTTTATGACGATGCTGTTGCTGTTTTTGCAAATGATGATCAGTCATTTTTAAGATTAAAAAATTCAATTCTTCAAAGCTTTTTATACTATGGGAATCATAACCTGATGGGTTATATTACAGGAAATCAAGACCGAGGTAGGTTTATATCTTATGCTAGTGGCGATTTGTTATTTAACGAAGATGCAAAAAAAGCAGGATGGACCCGAAAAATTGAAGTTACAAACCCTGTTGGATATAAGAAACTTGCTTCATTAATAGCTTTTAATATGACAATACCCGGAGTTCCTGTTATTTATTACGGCGATGAAATTGGAATGCCGGGAGGTAACGATCCTGACAATAGACGAATGATGCGTTTCGATAATTTAAAACCCGAAGAAGCAAAGCTTAAAGAAATTACTACAAAATTAATTTTTTTACGAAGAAATAATTTATCGCTTATTTATGGAGATTCTAAAATTCTTGAAGCTTCTGATAAGACTTTTGTTTACGCAAGAAAATATTTTAACAAAGTATCTATTATCGTTTTTAATAAAGATAATATTGAAAAAAACATTTCGTTTAATATACCTGAACAGTTTGAAAATAGGAAACTAAAGACAAGTTTTAATGCGGAATTTAACATAGAGAAAAATATAATAAGTGTTAAATTGCCAGCTAATTCGTTTGAAATACTAACGAATTAGTATTTGCAAGAAAACGTGCATATTGTTATTTCGATTAGAAGGAGAAATCTCATAACACAATGTATATAAGTTGAATGGGATTTCTCACTTCGTTCGAAATGACAGCATAACTAAAATTTTACGGTTTTTTTTTGACACTAATTAAAGTTTAATATAAAAATTAAAATAAAATTATGAAAATCATCAAAAAAATATTTTTAGCGTTAATTGCAATAGCAAGCGTTTCTTGTAGCAACAATGAAGGAGAATTATCAAAAGTAAATCATCCTGAATGGGCAAAAAACAAAAATATTTATGAAGTAAATATACGCCAATATACTCCTGAAGGCGATTTTAAAAGTTTTGAGAAAAATCTACCCAGATTAAAAGATATGGGTGTTGATATTCTTTGGATAATGCCTATTCAGACTATTGGAGAAAAGAATAAAAAAGGAAAATTGGGTAGCTATTATTCAATAAAAGATTATTTAGCAGTAAGTCCTGAGTTTGGAACAATGGATGATTTTAAACATCTTGTAAATAAGGCACATGAGTTAAAAATGTATGTTATTCTTGATTGGGTTGCAAATCATACTTCATGGGACAATAATTTAATTACCGAGCATCCTGAATGGTACACCCACGATACATTAGGCAATATTGTTTCGCCTGTTGAAGACTGGACCGATGTAGCAGATTTAAATTATTATAATAATGAATTGAGAACATACATGATTAATGCATTAGAATTTTGGCTTAAGAAAGCCGATATTGATGGTTTTAGGTGTGATGTTGCAGGAATGGTGCCAATAGATTTTTGGAACGAAGCCAGAAAACAATTAGATAAAATAAAACCTGTTTTTATGCTTGCAGAATGGGAATCCCCAGAGCTTCAAAAACATGCTTTTGATATGACATATAGCTGGTCACTTAGTGGTTTGATGAATGATATTGCTAAAAAAATTAAAACTGCTGATAAACTTGATACTTTGTTTACGAAAATAAATATTGATTATGATAAGGATAATTATTTTATGAATTTCACAACTAATCATGACGAAAATTCATGGAATGGAACTGTTTTTGAACGTTTAGGTGAAGGTGCTAAGGCTTTTGCTGTGCTAACTGCAACTATTCCAGGTATGCCATTATTATATAGCGGTCAGGAAGCAGCTATGAGTAAACGATTACGTTTTTTTGACAAAGATACTATTGAGTGGGGTGATTATAAATATGCTGATTTTTATAAAATTTTATTAACTCTTAAAACAAAAAACAAAGCTTTATGGAATGGTAACCAAGGCGGTGATTTAATAAAAATAAATTCGTCAAACGATAAAGCTGTTTATTCATTTGTTAGAGAAAAAGACGGCGATAAGGTTTTTGTTATACTTAATTTATCAGAAACAGAACAAGATATTACTTTAAATGGTCAAGAATATGCTGGAGCTTATAAAAATATTTTCACCAATGAAGATGTTGAATTTAAATCAAATACCGAATTAAAACTAAAACCTTGGGAATATTTGGTTTTCGAGAAGTAGTGTTTCTTATAGAAATATATTAATTCATAATTTTTATTTTTATCAAAAAGCTGTAACGATTATTTAGGAAAAGGCACGCCTTTGAAGGGATAAATGGAAGTTTTAACTGAGTGTATTATATTAATATGTTAGCAATAAGCTAAATGCGATAATAGCAACAAAATTGCAAGTTGGAAAAAAAGTTATAAATTTGAATAAAATTAATAAAGAATGGATTTACAGACACGAAAAATAACATTTGTTCAGGAATTTCTTCGACTACAAAATGAAGATATAATCAGTGGATTGGAAAAATTGTTACAAAAACGGAAATCAGAATTATATAAAAAAGAACTTAAACCAATGGACTTGAAACAATTTAATAATGAAATTGATCAAGCACTTGATGATTCCGAAAATGATAGAATTATTAAAGCTACTAATTTAAAATCTAAAATTGAGAAATGGACTTAGCAGTTTATTGGACACAATTTGCAAAGAATAAACTGGATGACATTTTTGATTACTATAAAACAAAAGCCGATATTTTGATAGCCCGAAAATTATTAATTGGAATTGTTGATAAAACAGTTGGACTTAATAAGAATCCTTATATTGGACAAAAGGAAGAGTTTTTAATTGACAGACCACAAGAATTTAGGTATTTAATTTTTAAAAGTTATAAGATATTATATTGGGTTAACGATGGTAAAAATAGAATTGAAATTGTAAATATTTTAGATTGTCGACAAAATCCCATAATAATAATTGAAACCGAATAAAAGCAGTTGCAAACATACCATGTTGCTATCGTTAAACTAAAAAAAGACAACAATGAATATTTTTATTCCAAGGTTTAAAATTTGAATTGGATGATGAAAAAAATATTATTAAGAAAAATGTAGATAATAGATATTTAATTTTTAATAGAATAAAATAAAATGGGGAAAAAGTACTTTTTTTCATTGATTATATATCTGGTAAAATATTGAAAGAGATTAATAATCAATAAAAAATAAAATTTAACCCTATAGCATAGCATCAGACAATTATGAAAAATAAAACTCATTTAAGAACATTAATATTTCTAATAATTTTTTTACTCACCTTTTCACACTTATCATTTTCAAATAATATATCTCTAGAGAGAGTAGAGCCAATGTTTTGGTGGGCAGGTATGCAAAATCCTGATTTGCAGCTTCTGGTTCATGGCGAGAATATTTCACAAGCTGAAGTAAGTATTAATTACGAAGGTGTTAAACTAAAAAAAGTTAACAAAGTAGAAAATCCTAATTATTTATTTCTTGATATTGTTGTTTCAAAAAATGCTAAACCCGGTATTTTTGAAATTAAGTTTAAAAAAAACAACAAACTTGTTGAAACATATAAATATGAATTAAGAGAACGAAATACAAAAACTGATATTAATAAAGGTTTTGATGCTTCGGATGCAATCTACCTTTTAATGCCCGATCGTTTTTTTAATGGTAATCCGGCAAACGATAATATTAAGCTAATGCCTGATAAATCAGACAGAAAAAATCCTGATGGTCGTCATGGTGGTGATATACAAGGTATTATTAATCATGTTGATTACATCGAAAATTTAGGTTTTACGGCAGTTTGGATGAATCCGCTTTTAGAAAACAATATGCCCAAATATTCATACCATGGATATGCAATAAGCGATTTTTATAAAATTGATAAGCGTTTAGGTACAAATAGCGATTATGTGAACCTTGTGGATTCTTGCCATAAACATAATTTAAAAGTTATTATGGATATGGTGTTTAATCATTGTGGTATAGAAAGCTATTTTATTAAAGATTTGCCAATGAAGGATTGGATACATCAGTTTCCTGAATTTACGCGCTCAAATTTTCATGCACCGACGGTTATTGATACTCATGCTTCAGATATTGATAAAGATGTAATGACAAATGGTTGGTTTGACACAAATATGGCTGACTTTAATCAAAAAAATAAATTTCTTGCTAATTATTTAATTCAAAACAGTATTTGGTGGATAGAATATTCAGGAATCGACGGAATAAGAATGGACACTTATCCATATCCTGATAAAGATATGATGGCAGAATGGACAATGCGAGTATTTGCTGAATATCCAAATTTTAATATTGTTGGTGAAACGTGGGTACAAAAAGTTCCTTTTGCTGCCTATTGGCAAAAAGATTCAAAAATATCAGGCAACTATAATTCAATGCTTCCCAGCTTAACCGATTTTCCATTATACTCTGCAATAAATAAGGCGTTTAACGAGAAAGAAGGCTGGACAGAAGGAATGGCTCGTTTATATTATGTTTTAGCACAAGATTTTTTATATCCTAATCCAAATAATCTGCTTGTCTTTGTCGATAATCATGATTTAGATCGTGCTTTTTCGTCACTAAATAAGGATATTAAAAAGTATAAAATGGCAATGGCTTTTTTATTAACTGTTCGTGGTATTCCCCAAATATACTATGGAACAGAAATTTTAATGGATGGTTTATCTTCGCAAGGACATGGTTTTATTCGTAAAGATTTCCCCGGAGGATGGAAAAATGACAAAGTAAATGCATTTACAGCTAAGGGAAGGAGTGCTTTGCAAAATGAAGCTTTTGATTATTTGCAGAATATTTTAACTTGGAGAAAAAATCAAGCTGTAATAAGTAGGGGAGAATTAAAACATTTTATTCCCGAAGATGGCGTTTATGTATATTTTCGTTATATCGAAAACAAAACTGTTATGATTATTTTAAATAATAACGAAGAAGCAGACAAAGACCTTAACACAAAAAGGTTTGCAGAGTGCATGAAAGATTACAAATCAGGATTTGACATAATTTCACACAAACAAATAGATAATTTAAAGAATATAAAAGTAGCTGCAAAATCAGCTATGATAATTGAATTGAAATAGAATAATAATAACATTGGCTAACAACTAAGAATATAAAAATACTTTTATTAAGCTCAATTCCTGCTTTTTAACATATACAATAAATCTAAAAATTGTTCATTTTTTTTTAAATTTACTTTTTTATTAGTTGTGATATAGGAGAAATAAACGGAATAGTCCGTTTATATAATTGTTATGGGCAATTAAAGAATGAAACCAGAGATACATAACATATTAATTGCAGTAGACGAAAAGGATAACTGGGAGTATCCAAAGAAATTTCGTTGGGATAAGCGAATGAAACTAATTCAAGAGTTAAAGAAAGATTTTGAATCTGTATTTAAGTTTGAACTTGATATTGACAAAAATGTTCAAGACGCTTCATTTACAACCGATTTGGGAATTTTAGATGATAAATTCTATGACCGAAAGACTGGAACAGGTTCTTTGAGATATCTTTTCTCTTTTAGGTTTTCAAATTTTGGAAATCTTTTTACAATTTTAAACTTACCTGATAAAAAAGGTGAATACTACAAAGAGACAGTGACTTGTATGAAAATATTAAATGATAAGGGATTTGTTTTTATAGATTCTTCTGAACTTGATGATATTTACGATGGAGTTAATGAACCTTATGAAAATGGATTAACTTGGTGGACAAGATACTTTGATTACTTATAACCCAACGCATGGAAAAACTTGAATTACACTATTATTTAGAAAATGAATCTCATGCTATGGATGCATTTGTTAAAAATAAAGCTGAATCAGAAGTTTTAAAGATACTAACTGAGGTTTCTGAACTGCTAGAGTTAGATTTATCTTTTGAATTAGAAGCTATTCAAGAAGGTGGAATTCGGGAATTTATTAAATTCTTATCTAAGAAAAAGAATAGAAAGAAAATATTACCTATTCTGACATTTATAGGAGGTATCTTATCCGTTGTCATAGCGGATGTTTCTTCTGATTACTTAAAGAAAGATAAGGAATACGAAAATCTTAAGAAAGAAGAAATTAAGCTCAATATTAGAAAATTAAAACAAGAACTTGAAGAAGATAACCTTTCTGAAAATGATACAACGGTAATTATTAACAATATTGTTTTAGTATTATCAAATTCAGATAAAGTAAAGTTTCATAAATCTAATTTTTATTCAACGTTATTAAAAGAATCAAAGATTGAAAAAATCTCGACTACAGAACTTGATGAAAACTACAATCCTATTTCAAAAGAAAATATAGTATTGCGTGAAAATTTTAGGTCTTTTATTATTGAGAGTAACAAAGTAGAATCTGAAATAATTGACAACGCAACGATTGAAATTGTTTCGCCCGTATTTAAGGCTGGAAAGACTAAGTGGAAAGGTTTTTATGATTCAAGAAGTTTTAGTTTCAGTTTAAATGACCAAGAATTTAAAAAATCCGTTTTGAATAAGGAATATAGTTTTACTAGTGGAACAATGTTAAAATGTACGTTAGAAGTGGAAAAGGAGATGGATAACGAAGGAGATATAAAAATTACTGGTTATAATGTTTTTGACGTTCAATCGGTTTTTGAAGGAGAAAGCTTTAAACCTACCAAAAGAGCAAAACGAGAAATTGAAGACAAAAGACAGTTATCTATGAACTTTGAAGATGAATAAAAGCCCATAACAATGTATAAAAATAATAGCCGATACAGTAGTAAATTCAAGGGTTGCAACCCGCTTAAATTTTCTTGTAGCTTGACAGGAAAGTACCACGCAATCTGCCACTACTCATACAATTTACCGTTATGGCCAATGCAAGAATTGATCCCTCACTGTCAAAAGATTAAAATAATTGACAATTGAATATTTTAGTGTCAATATTTGACAAATATTTCGAACAGTGTCAAATATTCCCTATATTTGACAAAAAGATAATTTAATGTCAAAACAATTTAAATACGATAGAAATATTCCTTTCGACAACTTGCCATTGTTGCCTCCTCCAGATGAGAATATTATTACAATTGAGGTGCTTAAATCATTAAATGATGCAAATAAAGCTCTTGCTGAATTGAAAGGACTTGCAAGAATGCTTCCGAATCAAGCAATGTTAGTTAATACAATTTCATTAAGAGAGGCAAAAGCTAGTACTGAAATTGAAAATATTTTCACAACAGATGATGAATTATACAAATCATTAACTCTAAATAGTCAGGAATTAAAAGGAAATGCTAAAGAAGTGCTTTTTTATCGTCAAGCATTATGGACTGGGGTCAAAAATTTAGAAGCCAATAAACAGATAGATAGTGATGTAATTATAAAAATTTATAGAGAAATTAAGCAGGTAAATGATGGGATAAGACCTTCTCAAACAGCAACAGTCGTAAAAAAAAGAGACCGTGGTTTACTGGGAGGAACAGTTGTTTATACGCCACCAAGAGGAATAAAAATAATAAAAGCTAAACTCAACAATTTATTTGACTATATAAACGATGATGAAACATATGATTACGATCCTCTAATTAAATTAGCTATTTCTCATTATCAGTTTGAAGCAATACATCCATTTCGTGATGGAAATGGAAGAACAGGCAGAATATTAAGTATATTAATGTTAATTCAGAAAGGATTGTTAGAATTTCCGATTTTATATCTTAGTGCCTTTATTATTAAGGAAAAGGATGATTACTACAATTTATTAAATTCCGTTACTACTCGAAATAATTGGAAAGCTTGGATAATTTATATGCTTAAGGCTGTAGAACAAACATCACTGTACACAATAAATAAAATTGAAGAAATAGATAACCTATTTAATACAACTCTTGAATTAATATCAAACAAGTTACCACATATAAGGAAAGAAACTGTAGAATTATTATTTGAACAACCTTATATAAGTCCAAAACGACTGATTGATAACAATATAAAGAGCTTAAATACAGCAAAAAAATATCTTAACCAAATGGAATTACTTGGTATTGTAAGTTCTACTAAAATTGGAAAAGAGATTGTTTATTTAAATATAGATTTATATAACTTATTATCTCAAGATTAACGAAGCAAAGGCCATAACACCCAAGAATATAAAAACCCTATAGAGCAAGGTATGCTAAAACTTTTATATTATTTTGAACTAATACTCTTATTAAGCTCAATTCCTGCTTTTTAACATCTACAATAATTCCCAAAACTGTTCATTTTTTTATAAATTTATTTTTTTATTTGTTGTGATATAGGAGAAATAAACGGAATAGTCCGTTTATTTAATTGTTATAGCTTATTGGCATAGAACGAACTATAGCATATTAATTTAAAGTTTATGATATTGATATTAAGAAGAACCATGTTGGTTTTAGTCTATGTTTTGATTAGTCACTCATTATATTCACAGTATGGAGTAAAACTGGATAAGAATTTAAAGATTGATACCATACGTGTTTGGATTAATTATCCACAATCCTTTGAAAGAGAACAAGTGGTTAAATATGATTCTGCATTTGAAAGAACTATTGGTCGATTGAATGCAGAGACATCATTTTATATTGTTTTAGATTCTATAAATTCTTCAAATCGAATTATAATGAATATGGAACCAATTAATTACGTCGGTATAAAGAGGAATATCTTTTCAACGTGTTTGAGTCTTGCATTGATTGGTGGACAAGTTTATTTGATAACAACATACGGATGGATAGTTCCTATTTGGCCTATATTATTGCCTGCAACATACAGTGTCGTTAATTTAGAGATTGACCAAGAAATGATTGTTTCAAAGCCAATTGCTAAGACGAATATTAGTTCGGGCGGATATTTAATAAACAGAGAGAAGCAAACTAAAAGATTTGAGCGAAATTTTGAAAAAGATATTTATAAGTTCTTTAAAAAAATAGATAAACAGAATGTTAAAAACAACAAGCTATAACACGCAATATGAAAAATTGGGTAGAAAGTGTTAAATATGAACGAATTAACAATAAATAAACGATGTGGTAAATTGAAAGATTGGAGTTTCAAAGTGCCCAACATTTCATATTTATGCCGTTTGAATTTTTTCTGAAAAGCCACTAAGCTGTCAACTTTATAAAAAGATTAAAAGCTATAAGTTAATCCCGAGTTTTCGAAAATAATCATTTAATCTTTAAACGAATAAAAATCAATTTGGATAATGTATTAAGAAATAATAACTTAGTAAATATTAGAATAAATGTAATTGTGTTTATATAATTTTTAGTGCTTATTGAAAAAAAAAGATTTCGACAATAATGAAAGCTGATTTTTTTTGTGAAAAAAATTTAAAAATGGATGAAATCGAGAAAACAAATACAGATTTTTACATCAAAATAGTTGATTTACTAAAAGAAGCGAGAAAATCAGTTGTTAGAACGGTAAACAAGACAATGGTTTTAACTTATTTTGAAATAGGTAGAATAATTGTTGAAGAAGAACAGAAAGGAAACGCAAGAGCAGAATACGGAAAAGGGATATTAAAAGGACTATCAGAAAAATTAACAAGGGAATTCAAAAAAGGTTTTTCGGTTGATAATTTGGAAAATATGCGTAGGTTTTATTTAACTTATTCAATATCCGAAAAATCGTCTCGGAAATTAAATGAAAAAAATTCCGAAACAGTGTCTCGGATTTTTAATGAAAAGGATTTTAAATTAACTTGGTCGCATTATACTTGTTTTTAATAGGATTAGACAATTTAGAAGAAAGAACATTTTACGAAATATAAGCGTATAACAACAATTGGAGTTTAAGAGAGTTGCGTAGACAATTTGATGCAGCTTTATATCAACGATTGGTTTTAAGTCGAGATAAAACAGGCATTAAAGAGTTGACACAGAACGGACAAATATTAGAAATCCCGGAAGATACAGTAAAAGACCCTTATGTTCTTGAATTTTTAGGCTTGCCGGAAGATAAAAAATACTCTGAAACAGAATTGGAGCAAAAATTAATAGACAAATTAGAACATTTCCTTCTTGAATTGGGAAAAGGTTTTGCTTTCATTGGCAGACAAGTACGATTTTCATTTGAAGAAGAACATTTTAGAGTTGATTTAGTATTTTATAATCGGATATTGCAGTGTTTTGTTTTAATTGACTTGAAAATAGGAAAGTTGACACATCAGGATTTGGGTCAAATGCAAATGTATGTAAACTATTACGATAGGTTTGTAAAATTAGAACACGAAAACAAAACGATAGGAATTGTATTATGCCGAAAGAAAAATGATGCAATAGTTGAGATTACTTTACCAGAAAATAATGAACAGATTTTTGCAAGTAAATATTTAACAGTTTTGCCAAGTAAAGAAGAATTAAAAAAATTGATTGAAAATAAAAATGATGATTAATAATAAGCACTAACTCTCAAGAATATAAAAACCCCCATAGAGCAAGGTCTGCTACAGCGTTTATTTTCGTTTAAGCTAAACCAAAAGTAGCGGATTGTTTGTTTCTTAATTTTTAGTCATCATCCTCAGTATTTTTCCCATTCAAGCCGTATTGTTCATAAAGGTTTTTTAATGCAACATTATTATCAGAAAATTCAATAAAATGTTTTTTACATCCTTTACGTGGGCAGATGCTTACCTGACCGCCCATTTTAATATTAAATGTTACCATGAGAGCACCGCAAGTTTCGCAATTATTTTTACTTGTTATCTGATTTTTGCAATGAGGACAGAAAAATTTAACAATTTCATTATCTTGAATAATAATATCTGAAATATGATTGTAGCTGCCGTAAACTGAACTTAATCTAATTATGCCTTTGTTTTTAGGCGTTTCAATAATTAATTTAATACTTGATTCATTATCCACTAATTTTTCAGAATCCATTATGGATTTTCCACATGAAGAACATTTTAAACTTAAGCTTATGAAGTTATGCATATTCTTAAATATTAATTTAATTATTCTAAATATACAATTTTTTGTGAGTGAAAGCAAAGTTTATCTATCTTTTGTTCAGTTTGTTACTTTATTAAATAAGAAAAAATGTATTTTTGTTTAATTTAAAATTTATTATTATGAGAAAAGCAATTTTGGTTTCTGTCGTTATTTATTTTACAAGCGTTAGTTTTCTGTTCGCTCAAAAAAATGATTATTCAAATATTGATAATCATGCCAAAAAAGCAAGTAGAAGTAATAGTAGAACAGTAAAAAATTTGTCTGATTATCTGATAAAACCATCTAAAAATGATTCTGAAAAGGTTAGAGCTTTTTATGTTTGGATAACTGAGAATATTACTTACGATGTAAAAACTTTTTTTAATCAAACAAAAAATAAAAAAGTTACTGCTACTGAGGTTTTAACAAAGAGAAAAGCCGTGTGTGAAGGTTATTCGACTTTATTTATGGCTTTGTGTGAAAATTCAGGAGTAAAATGTTACATAATACAAGGTTACAGTAAAGGATATGGGTTTGATGCACGGAAAAAATTTACAAGTACAGACCATGCATGGAATATTGTTTTTGTAAAAAATAATTGGTATTTGATTGATGCTACATGGGGTAGTGGATATATTAACGATAAAAAAAAGTTTGTAAAAAGATTTACTGATTATTTTTTCTTAACAGAAGCTAATAAGTTTGCTTATACACATCTGCCGTCTGATCCAATGTGGCAGTTATTAGATTGCCCCTTAGCAATAAATGATTTTAAAAAAGATTCTTTATTTATAGAAGACAAAATTAGCAAAACAGAATTTTGTTTTAATTATAAAGATAGTATTGCAAAACATGAAGCCATGCCAGAAGCAGAAAGAAATCTAGAATCTGCTGTTCATGCTTATAAGTTTAATCCGGTAAACAAAATTAATTTAGGTTTTGCTTATTTAAACTATGCGTATTATTTATCTACAATTAATCAAGAATTTCAGGCAGATCAAGACTTTGAAAAATTATTGAAATTAGAATACAAGATTCTAGAATATAATAATAAAGCAGTAAAATATTTATCAAAAACGAATAATCAGCAAGCCAAAAATGCCTTACAAATTTGTAAGCAAAACCTAAAGGCTACAAAACATAATATTAATGTTTATAAGCAAAATTTAGAATAAAGCTTAAAGTTAGTTTACCGGAATTTTTTTTTAACCATCAGAATATTATTCCTCTTTGTAATATTCATTTATTAAGCCCTCGCGATAAGCATAAAGTAACTTTTCCAGTTCCTTAATTTGTTGTTTAATCTCAATACCAATATCAGTATCCCCAACTTTTTTGCGGATAGCATTTTGTTCTAATATTTTTTGAGACGAGAAAACGTCTTTATCTTTCTCAATAGCTTCTTTTGTTGAAACAAAAGGTTTATGAGTAACAAGAATTAAACCATAAGAGTTGTAAATAAGAGTACAACCGGCTATTCCTGTAACAGGCTGATAAGTTTTTGCCAAACCTCCATCAATAACAATTAATTTACCGTTTGCCTTTACGGGATTTTCACCTTTGCAGTATTTAACAGGAATGTGACCGTTAACAATATGTGATGTTTCAGGATCAAGATTAAACTCTTTAAGAATTTTGTCAACAGTTTTAACATCATCTCTTAAATCAAAATATGGATTTGGTATTTCAATATGAGTTTTTTTATCATTAATAAAATATCTTTCAAAAGTAGCCATTTTTGATTTTCCAAATAATGGAGAATCCGGTCCTGACCATAAATACCACATACAATCCATTTCGTAACTACTTGGTATACTGTTGTTTTTATTAAAATAATAACGTCTGGCAATTTGATCTAATTTATCAACAAGTGATTTGCCATAATATTCTTTACCTAATATTTTTATTTTTTTGAAAGAGCCGTCTTTGTTTAAAGGGATACATCCATGATAAAGAAGATTAGAGTTGTAAACTAAATACATACTTCCTTTATCGAAAATAAATTTAATATGTTTTTGAAGTTTTTCACTATTTAAAAATGAAAATTTTAATCTGTTAATAACTTCATTTTCTTCCTTTGTTAGCTTGTATGGATCCTTTGGATCAATTGTAGGGAAATTCGTGTCGTTTAGTTTATAAGTTTTGCCATCTAATACAATTGTTCCTTTTTCATAATCAATTTTGTCTAACAATAGTCTATCATTCATTTCAAATTGAGGATTACGTTTAATAATTTGAGCCTCAAGTTTAAATTGTATTATTGAGATAGCTTTGTGTATTCTACTTAGTAAAGCTAATTGTTTTTTTGTGTACTCATAATTACCGGTAAGCTTAGGAAGAAATTGTTCACAGGGATCGTTTTGATATATTTCTAAACTGAAAGTAGCAAGAGGAAGTGTATTAATACCATAACTCTCCTCAATAGTTCTAAGATTATCGTAACGAGCGGCTATTCGTAAAACCGTAGCAATATATGCTTCGCAACCTAAAGCAGCACCCATCCATACAACATCGTGATTTCCCCATTGAATATCTAATGAGTTATGCTCCATAAGTACTTCCATAACTTTTTCGGGACTTTCTCCACGATCATAAATATCACCAACAATATGTAATCTGTCGATAACCAAATTACGTATTAATGTACATATTGCTATAATAAATTCATTTGCCCTTTTAGTGCTAATAATTGAATTTATAATACCATTATAGTAGTCTTGTTTATTAACAGTAGATCCTTTTTCGTGAAGCAGTTCTTCAATTACATAAGCAAAGTCTTTCGGAAGAGATTTTCTTACTTTTGAGCGAGTATATTTTGACGAAACCGATCGACATACTTCAATTAAGCGAAGTAATGTTAACCGAAACCATTCTTCAGGATTTTGTTCTTCTCTTAAAACAATTTTTAGTTTACGTTTAGGATAAAAAATAAGCGTTGCTAATGATTTTTTTTCTTTTGAACGTATGTTATCTTTAAAAATATCATTTATCTTTCTCATTATAACACCAGAAGCATTGTTTAAAATGTGAGTGAATGCTTCATATTCGCCATGAATGTCTGACATATAATGCTCTGTTCCCTTGGGAAGATTTAATATAGAATATAGGTTTATTATTTCTGTACTTGCCTTTTGTATAGTAGGATAACTTCTTGATAATAGTCCTAAATAGTGTAAATCATTTTTGTTTAAATCCATTTCAATAAATTTAATTGTTTTTACTGTACTAAATTAAACAATTAAATTTAATTTATGTAGTATTTATAATATGTTTAAAAAAAGCAAAATTTATTATTTATTATAGTTTAAAAAGTTAAGGAATATTTTTAAATTTTGTGTAAGTTTAAGGAAATATTTTATTAAAAATGAATTAATGAAATCTCAATTTTTTATAAAAAAAGACAAAAATACTATTAAAAATAAATGTCATGAGCTATTAAAAAAGTGCAAAATTTTTCTTGAGAAAAAGGATGTGCAATTAATACGAATGGCTTTAGATATTGCAATTGACACTCATACAGACACAAAGAGTGGAAAGGGAGAAACATATATTTTTCATTTAATTTCAGTTGCACAAATAGCGGTTGAGGAAATGGGGCTTTCTACAACATCAATTATTTGCTCATTATTATATGATGTTGTGAAATTGAAAAATGTATCTATTGAAGAGATAGAAGAAAAATTTGGTAAATCTGTGTCGTATATAATAAAGGGATTAGTTAAAGTTTCTGAATTAAATACTGAAAAAATTCCTTTACAATCAGAAAATTTTATTTCAATTTTATTATCAATTGCCGATGATGTTAGGGTAGTGCTAATTGAACTTGCAAATAATTTTAATTGCATAAGAAATTTTGAGTCATATTCTGAAAAGGAACAAAAACAGATTTTGATTGAGACCGTTAATCTTTATGCACCAATTGCTCACCGTTTAGGTTTGTACAATATTAAGACCGAGATGGAAGATTTATCAATGAAATATACAGAACCGGATATTTACCAAACGATTCAAACAAAATTAATTGAGACCAAACAAAAGAGAGAACTATATATTAATAAATTTATTGAACCAATTGCTATAGAATTGAAGCAGTTAGGATTTGATTGTGAAATAAAAGGTCGTTCTAAATCTGTTCATTCAATATGGAAAAAAATGCAGAAACAAGAAGTTCCTTTTGAGGAGGTTTATGATATTTTTGCAATTAGAATAATAATTAATAATAGTAAAGACGAGAAAGCTGATTGTTGGAATATTTATTCAATAATTACAAATTATTACCAGCCAAATACCGATAGATTGCGTGATTGGATAACTGTTCCGAAAGGAAATGGCTATGAATCGTTGCATACAACAGTTGAGGGTAGTGTAAATAAATGGATTGAAATACAGATAAGAACAAAAAGAATGGATGAAGTAGCAGAGAAAGGTCTTGCTGCACATTGGAAATATAAAGAAGCGTCAAAAAATCAAGTCCACGATAATTGGCTTAAAAAAGTAAGAGAAGTAATTGAAAATCCAACTGCCAAAGGATTATATGATGTTGATAAAGCTGATAAATATTCATCTGATGTTTATGTTTTTACACCAAATGGAGATATTAAAAAATTAAGATCTGGGGCAACTGTGCTTGATTTCGCATATTCTGTTCATTCAAATGTTGGAGATACCTGCACAGGAGCAAAAGTTAACGATAAAATTGTTCCAATTAAACAAGTATTAGCTAATGGTGATAGAGTTGAAATTTTAACATCAAAAAATCAAAAACCAAAACTTGACTGGTTGTCTTTTGTTATTTCACCGCGAGCAAAAAACAAAATTAATCGTGCCATAAACGAGATACAATATCGTGATGCAGAGGAAGGAAAAGATATTTTAAAACGTAAATTAAAACAATTAAAAGTAGAATTTAATGATGAGAATGTTTTTAAATTAGTTACTCATTTTAAATTTAAAAAAATTCTTGAGTTATATCAAAATGTTGGGAATGGTAAAATTGATTTTATTCAGATAAAAGAATTTTTTACTATTTTAGAAAAAGAAGAGAAAAAAAAACTAGAGAAAAAAAACACAGAAAAGAAAGATCAACAAAGAGAATCGTTTGATAAATATTTATTTTCAGATAAGGATCTTGACAAAATTGATTTTTCTATCGCAAATTGCTGTAAACC
Source organism: Bacteroidota bacterium (assembly GCA_015222055.1). Taxonomy (GTDB): domain Bacteria; phylum Bacteroidota; class Bacteroidia; order Bacteroidales; family B39-G9; genus B39-G9. Next base: position 47,828 of record JADFUR010000002.1, read on the forward strand.
AAAATCTGGCGAAAAAATTTTCGGATTTGTTACTGTAGACAAAGGAATTACAATTCATAAAACAAGTTGTCCTAATGCATCATATATGATTAAAAATTTTCCTTATAGAGTGATTAAAATAAAGTGGTCAAAAAAAGAAAAGAATAATATTGAGCTTATTAATAAAGAATAATATTTTGATCTTATTTTTAATTAAAATCGTATAAGACAAAAAAATTGATAATTTTTTTTAAATTTGAGCTAAAATTGTAAACACATAGAACTTATAAATTATAATATGAAGATGAAAAATAATATTAGTGCAAAGATGTTGTTTTTTATAATAATTCCGTCAATTATTATATATGGTGCATCAATTGGATATATAAGTATTACTTCTCAAAAAACAGGATATCAAGATGCCATAGATATAGTAAAAACGGTTGATAAAGAGTATGCTTCAAAAATTGAAGCACGATTAAATACTCACATGGCAAAAGTAAAAACTTTAGCACAATCATTTAAAAAATATAGTGCTATTTCTTTAGAGCAGCGAAAACAGATATATCCGGATATGTATGAAAGTGTTTTTGAAGCTAATCCTGATTTCATTAGTTTATGGGATAGTTGGGAACTAAGTAATATTGACAGTACATATGATAAACCTTTTGGAAGATATGTTTATGAGTTTTATCGTGAGGGAGGCGAGATTAATAAAAAATTTAGCTATAGAAGTATGGACGGAGATCCTGCAGATTATGCCAGAATAAAGGAAATAGGAAAAGATGCAATTGAAGAGCCTTATTATTATTCATATACAGGAAAAGAAGAAGACCAAATTTTGGAGACAAGTTTAATTGTTCCAATGCTAGATAATGGTAATTTTATTGGTGTTGTAGGAGTTGACATATCTCTTGATGTATTTAACGAATTAATTAAAGAGATAAAACCTTTTGATAGAAGCTATGCTTATTTGGTTTCTAATAAAGGTGCTATTGTAGCTCACCCAAACATTAGCTATATTGGAAAATCAATGGATAATGTTGAGACTGAGAAGTCTGAAAAATTTGATATCTTAAATAAAATACAAAAAGGATTAGAGTTTTCATTTACTGAAAAGGACAATAATGAAGATTATTTTTATTCTTTTTATCCCATTAAAGTTGGCGAAACTTTAACTCCATGGTCAATCGCAATTGCAGTGCCAACAACAGTGATTACAAAACAAGCCAGAAATAATTTCTATGTTTCAATATTTGTTGGCTTATTGGGACTGTTAATTATTGTTTTGATAATATGGTATATTTCAAGAAGCATAAGCATTCCGTTAAGAAAAACAACAGATATACTTCAAAAATTAGCTCAAGGTAAAATCAGTCATTCAAATAAATTGAACGTAGATTCAAATGATGAACTAGGTGATATGGCTAAATCGGTTAATACATTGATTGAGGGACTAAACAGTACTGCCGAATTTGCACAAGATATAGGAGCAGGTAAATTAGAAGAAGAATTTAATCTTCTGAGTAATGAAGATGTTCTAGGGACTTCTCTGCTTGAGATGAGAGGTAGCCTGAAACATGCAAAAGAAGAAGATGAAAAAAGGAAACTTGAAGAAGGAAAACAAAAATGGGTCACAAATGGATTGGCTAAATTAGGTGATGTAATGAGGCAAAATGCAAATAATATTAAAGAACTTTCTTTTAGTATTATTAGCAATCTTTGTAACTATCTTGATGCAACTCAGGGAGCTTTATATATATTGAATGATAATGACGAAGAGGATATTTATTACGAATTAATTTCGGCTATTGCTTACGGTAGAGATAAATTATTGAAAAAGCAATATAGGTCAGGTGAAAGCCTCGTTGGAAGGTGTGCTCATGAACGCATGACAATTTACATGACCGATTTGCCTGACGATTATATTAAAATATCTTCAGGTATGGGAACTGCTAATCCAGATTGCGTGTTATTAGTCCCATTATTACTTAATAATGATGTTTTTGGTGTTATAGAAATAGCATCATTTGGTAAGTTTGAACCACATCAAATTGAATTTATTGAAAAGGTTGGAGAAAGTATAGCATCCACAATTTCAAGTGTAAAAATTAATGCACGAACTGCAAGACTTTTATCTCAATCGCAACAACAAGGTGAGGAATTAGCCGCTCAGGAAGAAGAAATGCGTCAAAATTTAGAAGAGATGCAGGCAACCCAAGAAGAGGCTTCACGTAAAGAATTTGAAATGCAAGGTTTAATTCATGCCTTAAGTTCTTCATGTTTCACAGTTGAGTATGATATGAATGGATATATTACTGCTGTTAATGATTCTTATGCCGATTTTATTGGAGTTTCTAAAGACAGAATTAAAGGGGTTCATCATAAAGATGGTTTTGAATTAAATGAGAATGAATTGAGAAATTATAGTCAGTTTTGTGATGATTTGAAAAATGGCGTTACAAAAAAAGATATAAATAAAGTTTGTTATAATGATAAAACTCTATGGTTGTCTGAAACCTATTCTCCAATTTTTGACAAAGAAGATAAAGTTTATAAAGTGTTGAAAATTGCATTTGATATTACAGACTTAAAATTGAAAGCAGAAGAGCTTGAAAAAAAGGCTGATGAAATAGAAAATGATGAAAATAAATTAATAATAAAAGCTGAAGAATTAGAGTTAGTTAAGCAAGAATTGAAGAAAAAGGATCAAGAACAAGAGAAAATAATAACTGATTTGCAAAAAAAACTTGGTGAAATTAATTCTGTTTCATCAAAAAAAACCGAAACAATAATTAAGAAAGAAAGAGAAATATTAAAAGAAAAATTGCTTGTTGAATGGAAGAATGATTTAGTAATTGGAATTGATGAACTTGACCAACAACACAAAAAATTAGTCGATATTGCAAATCAATTGTTTGTTGCTTTCAAAAAAGAAAAAGGAAAAAAAGAGATTAAAGAAATAATAAAAGGTCTCTCTGATTATGCTTCTTATCATTTTTCAACTGAAGAAAATTATTTTAATAAATTCAGTTTTTCTGATACGAAATCACATATTAACGAACATCAAGTATTTATTAAAGAAATTATTAATTTTCAAAATGATTTTAATAAGGGTAAAGTAAGATTTCTCGACGATTTTATGACTTTTGTTAAATCATGGATTGTTAATCATTTTACTAATGTTGACAAAAAATATGTTGATTTATTTATTGAAAATGGACTCTCATAATATATTTTCATATTAACAAAAAAGGGCTTTAAAGCCCTTTTTTATTTTAGTTCATTTAAGAATTTTAGAGCATTCTCAAATCTTTTTTTACCTACTCCTGATATTATTTTGTAGTTAAAATTATAATTCTCTAATTCCGTTTTATACAAATTGTATAATTCTTCTCTTTTATCGGGATTTTCTCTAACACCGTCTGGTTTCCATTTAATATCGGTATTGCATAACAAAAATAAATCAATATTGCTTTTTTTAATTTCAATGTCTAAAAACAAAGGAAATTTATTATAAACCACCTGAAACCAAATTTTTGTAATGATTAAATATGTATCAAAAAAAATGAATTTATTGACGTCACTATAATTATTATTAAATTCTTTAATTTGTTTTTCAGAAATTTTAATTAAATCGCCATAGTTATATGGTCGCTTAAGATTTTCAACATATTTGCGTGCATATTCAGGTACCCAGACTGTTTTAAAATTTTCAGCGAGATTTTTACTAAGTATTGTTTTGCCTGTTGATTCGGGACCAATTATTACTATTCGCTTAATGCGAGTTCTGTTTTGTTCATTTCTTTTTTCCATTCAAAATAACCTATTATTGCCATAATTGTGTAAAAAATAAACAAGAAACTTGTTGAATAAAGTCCCTTATAAATATACAGACCAAGAGAAACTGCATCAACAATTACCCAAATTATCCATTGTTCAATATATTTTTTTGTCAACATCCAAGTAGCAACAATGCTAGCCGATGTTGTAAAAGAATCCCAATATGGTAAAGGTGAATCTGTATAATTTTTAAGTATAAAAGCCATAAAAACAAACAAAATAAAAGTTGTTAAAATTAGAATGAAACTTAATTTTTTTGTTGCTCTAGTAATTTGTATTTGATTCGTCTCTGTATTTTTATTTTTACCATGAAGCCAGTTATGCCAACCATAAATACTTATAAATAGGTAATATACCTGTAAACTCATGTCGGCATAAAACTTTGAGTAAAAAAACACATAAATATAAAGTGCTGATGTAATAATACCCACAGGCCAGAGTAAGATATTTTGTTTTATTGAGAAAACAATATAAATTAATCCGAAAATTGTACCCAAAAATTCAATGTAATGATTTGTAAACCAATTAAGTGTGATTTCTAACATGAGATGTGGTCAAGATTTATTAACGCTCTTTCGGTTTGAAAATCCAAAAGAGCGTTATTCTTAATTTATAATAGTCCACGTATTACAAGAAATACATGAACATTTTTTAGACACTAATTTCTACTAATCTGCTCTTTCGGATTTGTAATCCGAAAGCATTATTATACAGCTTGTTAATTCGGGATTACAAATCCCGAACAGCAGTGTTATCACAAACATGTCAGGTTTTTTCGGAGTAGCCTCATATTTATCACGTTAAAAAATTTTTAATTTCCAATTTCATCATCCATTTATGTGTAAAACCAAATCTAAATTTTTAATTCCTAATTTTTAATTGTAGTTAGTTTATTTTTGTATAAAGAAGGATTATCTAAAACTTCAACCGCTTTTTTGAAAATTGGATTAATTTGATTTATCATTTCATAATATTCACTAGTTCCCCACAAACTACTGGCAATTAGTGCTTTTAGTTGCACCTTAATAATATCTTTAGAGATGTTTAATTCTTCTTCGTTTTCATCTACACCTTCTTTTTTAGCAAATTTTATAAATTTGTTTAATTTATTTTCATCAAATTCATATTCATTTTTAAACACTGTAAAGTCAGTGTATTGTTTTGATAATTTTTTTCTATTATCGTCAACATATTTGTAAACAAATTTATTAAGAATTCCTTTTCTCCATAAATCAGTATAATAATCAGTGATTTTAGTTGTGTCAATAGAAACAAAAATATCTGGCATAATACCTCCGCCACCATATACATTCCTTTGCTTAATTAGAGTTTGATATTTCAGAGAATCCGGAAAATGAATACTGTCTTGATTTGTTAGCTCTCCATTATTATATCTGTTTATTAAATCCATTCGGTATTCTTTTAGTCCGTTCTTATATGATTTCTGGATACACCTACCGGTTGGAGTGTAATAATGAGCAATTGTTAAACGAATCATTGAACCATCGGGTAGAGGATATTGTCTTTGTACTAAACCTTTACCAAACGAACGTCTGCCAACCACAACACCTCTGTCCCAATCTTGAATAGCACCGGAAAGAATTTCACTTGCAGATGCTGAACCTTCGTCAACCATAACAACTAATTTGCCTTCTTCAAAATCACCTTTTTTTGTAGATTTATACTCTTCTTTAGGATTATTTATTCCATTAGTATAAACCACCATCTTATTATCGTCTAAAAACTCATCAGCCAGTTTAATAGCTGTTCTCATATATCCACCACCGTTATTTGTTAAGTCGAGAATAATTTTTTTTACGTTTTTTTCTTTAAGTTTCTTAAAAGCTTTTTTGTATTCATCCATGCTTGTTGCAGCAAAACGGCTTAGTTTAATATAACCAATATCATCGCTAACCATATAAGAAGCATCAAGACTAAAGATTGGAATTTTATTGCGAGTAATAATAAAGTCAAGTATTTTTTTTACACCTTTTCGTTTTATCCCTAGTGTAACTTTTGATCCTTTTTTACCTCTAAGTAATTTAAATACTTGTGAATTTTTAATTCCTACACCGGCAATGTTTTCCCCATCAACAGAAAGAATTCTGTCGCCCGCAATAATACCTACTTTTTTTGAAGGTCCTCCTGATATTGGAGATACTACTAATAATGTGTCGTTAAAAATATTAAACTGAACACCAATACCATCAAAACTTCCTTGTAAAGGCTCATTCATTTCTTTTACTTCTTTTGCACTAATATATATTGAATGAGGATCTAAATTCTTTAAAATTTGTACAATAGCATCATCAACTAATTTTTGTTGATTTACTGTATCAACATAAAAAGTTTTAACTAATCCCATAACACGACTGAATTTATATATACCATCGTTAAATGTTTGAGAATGGCTAGTTTGAGATAATGTAAGTAATAATAATATTATTATTAGATTATTGATAAAAAGGTGATTAATTTTTTTCATCTCTATATTTTTTTATATAATTTGCTCAAAGGTATTAATAAAAGTTGAATTTTTTTCGCCTAAAAATTTGTTTAATCTTACTATTTAATCTTTTTTAAATTAATTATTCTTGATTCAATTTTTGGATTTATAATTTTTAATTTTTCACAATAATTTATTAGTATGTCAACGCCCTTTGTGCCTTTTTCTTGTGTGATAAGTATTCTATTTTTTGGTATTGTTTTAAATCCTTCTCCTCCTTTAATAAGGTAGTTTGATATTGCAACAGTATATTCTTTGTTATCATAAATAGATTTATTGTTAATATTTATTGACACTAATTTATTATTAATATATTTATAATTGGCACCCGATATTTGTAAAAAGCTGTTTCTTATATTTTTTGTAAGGCTGTTTTGAATATATTCGTAAAGCATTTTTCCTGATAATTTAACAAGGCATATTTTATTCCCAAAAGGCAATAGTGAATAAGCATCTTTAAGAGTAATTAATCCTTTGTCAACATTTGCACGAATACCGGCTCCATTAATTATTGCAATGTCGCAATTGTAATAGTCACGAAAAGCATCTGTGATTAAATTACCTACTTTTGTTTCTTTATATAAATTGTTCTTAACTTTTAAGTCACATAATAATTTGCCAATTGGTTTAGAGAGTTCTTCATTTAATTTATTTTTATATTTTTCTTGTAGAATGGCGAGTTCCTTGTTTTCTGCAACTAAAGAATCTAATGCATGTACTTTTACAGATAAATCAATTTCATCATCAATTTTATTTAAATCAACTCTCACTACAGAACCCATATTTCCACATGGAGAAATAATAGGACGATTATGAACATAATAAATATTGCTTCTGTTTTCATATTGCTCCTCAGTAAATATTGCATTTATTTGAGGAAACTCATTAAGAAGTTTTTCGTTTATTTTTAGTGCAGTTTGTGTAAGTGCAATAATAATATCAGGGTTTTCATTTTTTATTTTTAGCAAAGAATTTTTACAAGATTCAAATAAATCTTCTTGAATAATTTTACCATCTTGTTTTGTGGTATTCATTTTGTCGGTTAATCCAATAAAACATATTTTTAATCCGGCTTTTTGTTTAATTATATAAGTGGGTAAATTATGAAATGCATTGTTCTTGTTATCTTTTAAGTTGGACGAAAACCATCTAAAGTTTGAAGAATCAACCAACTGTTTTGTAATGTTTGAGCCAAAATCAAAGTCGTGCTGTCCAAAATTAGCTATATCTATTGGTATTAAGTTAAAAGCTTCAATCATTGGGAACCCGTGATATAATCCACCAAACAATGTTCCTCCTGCAAGGTCTCCTCCAAAAACAATAATTGTTTCACGATTTTCTCTTTTTACTTTTTCAACAATTGTTTTTAATCTTGCTACACCACCTCTTTCACCAAAATTATCTTTAACAGGATAAATTTGATGAGCATCATTAAAATATAATATTGTTGCATATTCTTTTTCTTTATGTGAACAATTTGAAAAAAATATAATTAATGAAAGGCTGAATATGATAAAGATTATTTTTTTCATGTCTTTGTTTTTTTGTCCATCACTCTTTCGGATTTGCAATCCGAAAGCTCTTGGTTTTTTTTTAATTAGACTTTCGGATTACAAATCCGAAAGAGCTGTTATTGTTTTGTAAATGGTGCAAGCGTCTTCGCTTGTACCTTATTTTATTCAGTTTCTATAAAAGCACAAGCGAAGACGCTTGCACTAGTTGTGCCGATAATTGCTTATTGTAAAAAAGGCTATCCAAGAGGATAGCCTTTTAATATATCAAAAATGATTATTAGAAAATATATCTAACACCAATTTGTGCTTGCCAACGAGAGCTCATTAAGCCAGAATCGTCAGTGAACCATGGTTTATCATCTTTAGGACGATTGAATGAGAATATTGGAGTTGTTCCATCAGTATCAAATCCTTCCCATTTCATTAATTTAACATTATTGTTTGAAGCATAAGTTCTTACTCCCCAGTCTTTATTTATCATATTTCCAATGTTAAACACATCAATAGTAAATTGTAATGTTTGTCTTCTGTTAAGAGCATTCACAAATAAATCTTGTGAAAAATGGAAGTCAAAAATATTAACCCAAGGTAAACGAGATGCATTTCTTTCAGCGTATTCGCCACGATTTTCAGATAAATAATCATTTTGATTAATAAATCCATCTAACTCTGTCCAAGATGCTGTTTGATCAATATCTCTGATAGCAGTATTGCTATATTTTACTCCATCCCATTCTCCAAAAATAATATCACTAGAATTTTTAGGGATATAAATTAATTCAGGACCTCCGTAAGCTTCATTAGTAAATTCTCCGTTTGAATCATTATAAATATATGATATTGCTTGACCGGATTGTCCGTTATAGAATAATGATACAGAAGTTTTTAAATGATTAAGAAATTCTTTACTGTAAGATACAGTACCAACAACACGAGAACCCATATCAAAATTTGAAATACCAAGCTCAGCTTCGTTTCTAGGAACAGGGCTTGATACAAGATAATTCCATTGAGAAGAATTTTGAGAACTTGTTCCGTCAAATATTGATTTTGAATGTCCATAAGTATAAGCAATGCTAGCGTCAAGACCAAATTTAAATCTTTTTTGCAATTTTGCAGTTATACTGTATGTATACCCTTCGTTAGTGTTGTCCCCAAGCATAATTTGACCGTAATTTGGTTCAACTCCATTTTTATAAGTTTTATATAATGGTCTGTTGTCAGGAGTTCCTGTAGCTGTACCCCATGCTTCTTTTACATTAACATCTTTCCATAATACATTATTAAGAGTTTTTGTATATAAAACTTCAAAAGTTGCAATCATATCTCCAGGTAATTTTTTATCAACCGCTAGATTTGTTCTAAACATTTGAGGGAAATTGAAGTTTTCAGCATACAAGTCAATTTGACTTCCTGAACCAACTGTAGCAGTAGGATCAACAGGAGGTATATATTGAGTTTGCCAATCAGGATTAAAAGTATTACCACTGTATTGTTTATAATCACCAATCATCATACCATTGTTAGTATATGAACCACCTGGCCATACAAATGGAACTCTTGATGTAAAAATACCGAGACCACCACGTACTTGAGTGCTTTGGTCACCAGTTACATCCCAGTTAAATCCAACTCTTGGAGAGAACATAAATTGAGTCTTAGGCATTTCACCTGCTTGAGCACCACTTAAATCGTAAACATCAGATAATTTAGCGATTGTTGTATCGTTAAATCCATCAATTGCCTTTGGATCATCAGTAAATATAGGCACATCTATACGTAAACCACCTGTAACTTTAAGATTTTCATTAACTTGAAATTCATCTTGTACATAAGCACCAAGTTGCATAAAATTAAAGTCGGCAGCAGCATTTGAACCGTCACCTCTTATATCATCATTTAAAGAGTAACCAATTCTATACTTAGTAGGATCATTTCCATCTATGAAGTCTTGTACATTGTTATATTCATAATCACCAAATGCTCTACGCATAAACAGATTATAAATATCATAATATTCGTTATGAGTACCAATTGTAATAGTGTGGCGTCCTTTATAAATTTCAAAGTTATCTGTTAGGGTTAATATATTTTGATCTAATTTATTACCTGATGAATAAACTTCACCACCAACTGCAATTTCACCATCACCATCAAAAATTTTAATTCCCGGGAATTTATTACCCATTGGGTCACGGTCGTCAACAACTGAAGTATATCCAATTTTTAAATCGTTTGAATAATCATTACCAAAACGGCTTTTTAATTCAATTGCAGTTGTATTTGAAGTAGATGGGAAGAATACTCCGCTATTATAAAAATTAATATTATTTGAATTAGAAGCATAAGGGCTTAGAGATTCTCCATAAGTATATTGATGACGAAGCATCAATTTATGATTTTTGTTTAAATTAATATCAAAACGAACTAAAAATTTTTGACCATTTAATTCTCTTGTATTATTTAAGTAACCTCCTGGGTTGTATCCGTAATCGTTTATTAGTTTATTTGTTAAATCTGTTAAATTTGTTTGAGATGAATTTCCTGTATAATCAGCAAAACTAAAAGGTTGAGGTGTTTGATCTTTTTGGAACTCAGCGTTTGCAAAAAAGAATACTTTATTTTTTACAATTGGTCCACCAACATTAACACCATAAGTTTTGGCCGTAAATTCAGGTAATTTTTCTCTATCAGCTTCTTCAACATTTGGAGTTTTTCCTGCAAGGTTTTGGTTACGGAATTTAAAATATGCTGTACCTTTAACTTTATTTGTACCACTTTTAGTTACAGCATTAATTCCACCACCAACAAAACCACCTTGTTTTACATCGTAAGGAGCAATAACAACCTGAAATTGTTCAACAGCCTCAATACTGATAGGAGAAATACCTGTTTGTCCACCATTCATTCCGTTAGCAGCTAAACCAAAAACATCATTATTAACTGTACCGTCAATCATTAATGAATTATATCGGTTATTCATTCCTGCAATAGAAATACCTGAGCCTGTAATATTTGCTTGAGGTGTTAAACGAGTAAAATCGTTTAAATCGCCAGATATTGAAGGCATTGAACTAATAGCTTCTTTATCTACAACAGTTTGGGCTCCTGTTCGGTTACCGTCAAAAATATCGTTTTTGTATTTTTTTGCTACAACACTAACTTCCAATAACTTTTGAACATCTTCAACAAGCTTAGGATTTAACTTGAAAGTTTGACCAAGTGAAAGATAAATATTCTCTTTTTTAAAAGGGTGATAACCAATAAAAGAAATGTTAATAGAGTATGGTCCTCCAACATTCATATTAGGTAGGCGGAAAAAACCATCGCTACCAGTTATACATGCATATTGCGAACCTGTTTCTTGGTGGATAGCTACTATTGTAGCTCCGGGAAGAGCCTCATTTGTTGCTCCAGCAACAACTCGTCCGTTAATCCCTGATGTTGTAGATCCCTGAGCAAATAGCGTATTAGCACTAAAAGCAAAGAAACAAAAAACCATCATAAATGTAAAATTTTTTTTCATAAATTTTATGTTTTTTCAAAGCTAATATACTACCCACATGTTTATAAAAATTTTTTATAAACATGTATATTCTCTTTGAGTTTAACTTAAATTAGTTAAGTGGGTTAATTAAGTATTTACATAAATTATTTAGGTGTAAAAATAATGTTTAAAAAAATATTATACAAAATTATTTTTAAATAAAAATAAGCTAATCTTTTATTTTTTTTTTTAAAGTTTTAAGATAATTGCTGATTTTTAGGATTCTATGGTGAGGGGATATTAAGAAATTTATTTAAAAAAAATTTAACATCATGTTAATAATTTTGTTTATTTAACAGTTAACTTTGCGAAAAAATAAAAGAATGATAAGGAGTAAAGAAGAAAAGAATAAGTTTCAAACGAGTAATGTAATACTTGTTTCGTTTTCGCATTTGTTACACGATATCTATTCTGCTTTTTTATCTCCGGTTTTACCAATACTAATAAAAAATTTGGGGATTTCTTATTCATTAACGAGTTTATTATCTGTAATAAGAACATTGCCATCACTAGCAAACCCATTTATAGGTTTATTGGCAGATAAAGTAAGTTTGCGGTATTTTATTATTATTACTCCTACAATAACCGCAATAGTTATGAGCCTATTAGGATTTGCCTCATCTTACACTGTTTTAGCTATAATGTTGTTTGTTACGGGAATAAGTTCTTCTTTATTTCATGTGCCAGCTCCTGTTATGGTAAAAAAGGTGTCGGGTGACAGAGCTGGAATGGGGATGAGTTTTTATATGCTTGGTGGTGAATTAGCACGAACATTAGGACCGCTTGTTGTTTTAGCTGCTATATCTTTATGGGGATTTAAAGGTACTTACCGTTTAATTCCATTTGCAATAATTGCATCAGTCATTTTATATTTCAAATTAAGAAAAATCACAGTTTATAAAGAATTTCAAAACAAAAATAAAAAAATTGGTGGTTTTGATACGGTTAAAAAATTTTCATCGGTTTTTTTAATTATAGGTGGGTATTTAATTTTTATATCAATAATTAAGTCTGCATTAACATATTATTTACCAACTTATTTGAATTTACAGGGTAAAAGTTTGTGGCTGGGTGGTATTGCTTTATCTGTATATCAACTTGCCGGTGCTGGAGGCACTTTTTTATCTGGAACAATTTCCGATAAAATTGGCGGTAAAAAGACTTTATTAATTGCTTCAATTGTTTCTCCAATTTTAATGTTGCTTTTTACTTTTTCTGAAGGAGTTGTTTTACCGTTTATTCTTCTTATTTTATTAGGACTTTTTATTTTTGCTTCCGGTCCTGTTTTACTTGCACTTATTACAAGTATTGATGTTGAGCGACCTGCTTTTATCAACGGCGTTTACATGACAACTAGTTTTATTGTTAATTCAATAACAATAATGCTTATTGGAGTGCTCGCAGATAAATATGGACTTGAATTTACTTATAGAATAATATCAATTATTGGTTTTGGTGCTTTCCCATTCGTATTATTACTTGCCCGACAAAAATGTGTTAAGCATTAAAGCTCATAGAGTTTAGAGTTCATAGAGTTTAGAGTTCATAGAGTTTAGAGTTCATAGAGTTTGGAGTTCATAAAGTTTAAAGTTCATAGAGTTTGGAGTTCATAAAGTTAAAAGGTTGTAAAGTTGAGCTTTAATTCCTAATTCCTAATTCGTAATTCCTTTTGTCTTTTATCTAAAATTTTATTAATTTTAACTACATCCTTTTTTTAATATTTAGTTAAAATTAGCCTTATGAAAAAAATAATTTTTTTATTTCCCATCTTTTTTTTATTAATTTTTTTTTCTTCTAATAACATAATAGCTGAGACCAAAACCGCAAGTAATACAATTCAAGAGCAAATTGTTAATGAAAATAGCTCAGACAATGAATCTGATTTATTAAATAATTCAGATATAAATGTTAATAAGAGTGAAGAAGAACACAAAGAAGACAACGAATCTTCTAGTCACGGTAGTGATATGACATCATTATTATTCATTATTATTTCTTTAATTATTGGTGCAGCAATAAGGCATTTTTTACGAAAAAGTCCCTTGCCATATACTGGCATGTTGTTTTTGTTTGGGATATTATTAGGCGTGAGTAATAGAATGGGCTTGTTTGAAATATTTCATTTGACTAGTATAGGAGAATCTTTTACTTGGGCCGGACATATTGATCCGCATCTAATATTATATGTTTTTTTACCAACATTGGTTTTTGAAGCTGCTTTTGGTATGGATGGGCATACTTTTAAAAAGACAGTTACTAATGCCGTAATATTAGCAGTTCCGGGTATTATTATTGCTTTATTATTGACAGGGGCTTTGGTTATGCTCTTAAATATTGTTGGCATAGGTTTAAATCAATGGACTTGGAGTATTGCCTTAATGTTTGGAGCTGTAATAAGTGCTACCGATCCTGTTGCTGTTGTTTCTTTATTAAAAGATTTGGGAGCGAGTAAAAAATTAGGAACTTTAATTGAAGCAGAATCATTATTAAATGATGGAACAGCAATTGTGTTTTTTATGGTTTTCTTTTTGAGTTTGACAGGTGCTGCTGGAGATAATTCTCCAATTATTGATTTTTGCACAGTTGCTTTTGGCGGGGTCTTTTTAGGATTAATTGTAGGGTGGATAACAATATCATGGGTTCGACGGGTGTTTAATGACCCAATGGTTGAAATTAGCGTTATTATTGCATTTGCTTACCTTACTTTTTTTGTTGCTGAATATTTTCTACATGTGTCGGGCGTTTTGGGTTTGGTTGCTTTTGGTTTGGTTATGTCAGGAGTCGGCAAAACAAAAATTAGTCCCGAAGTTGAACATTTCCTTCATGAATTTTGGGAGTTGGCAGTTTTTATTGCAAATACTATAATTTTTATTATTGTTGGTCTTGTAATTGCACAAAGGACTGTTTTCACAGCTAATGATTTTTTAATTCTGGCTATTGTTTATGTTGGAATAAATGCTGTGCGTGCTATTGTAATTATTGTGTTATTTCCTTTTATGAGAAAAACCGGTTATGGATTAACTGTAAAAGATTCGTATGTTTTATGGTGGGGTGCTTTGCGTGGAGCTATTGGCTTAGCACTTGCTCTTATTGTTGCAGGCGTTGATGATAAATATATTTCGCCGGAAATAAAAAATCAATTTTTATTCCTTACAGCTGGTATAGTAACATTAACATTATTGGTTAATGCCACAACAATAAAATGGTTTGTTAATAAGTTGGGATTAACAAAAATTAGTCCTGCAAAAGCAATAATGATAAAGAATGCTAAAGATTATCTCAGACAAAGTTCAGAAAATGCTGTTGAAAGAATAAAGCTTGATCGTTTTATGAGCCACTCAGATTGGGATATTGTTAACGGGTATCTTCCTGAAATTGATAGTGAAGAAAATCTTCAACAGACTAAGATAGAAGAAATTGCAGAAATGCGCCGACTAATTTTGGAAAAAGAAAAAAGCAGTTATTGGCATCAGTTTCAAGATGGACTTATTGGGGCAACGGCTGTTAGTAACTTAACCGATGGAATAAGTCAAATTCTAGATAATGAAGGCTTAACATCCCTTTCAGATAGAAAAGACCTTGAGGAATTGTGGGAAACACCAAAGTTGTTGAATAAACTGCAATCAACACCTGTTTTGGGGAAATTTGTTACTAATATGTTTTTCAATAAATTAATGATAAGTTATGAATCTGCACAGGGATTTGTCGTTTCTCAAGAAGAGGCATTAAAACTAACAGAGAGTATTCGCAGAAGTATTGAAGAGAATGATGAAATTGGACAAAATAATGTTGCCATAATAGAAGATGAAATTAATGAAAATAAAATTCATGGTCTTACTTTTTTGAGAAATTTAAGAAAAAAATATCCTGAAATTTATAATGCTTTATCTACTCGTCAAGCGAGCAGGTCATTGTTAAATTACGAGAGGCGTACTGTAGAAAGATTGCAGAAGAACGGAAGGTTAAATGATGATGAAGCTTCAAAAATGGTTTTGAATATTGAAATACAGATGAAGAAGCTAATGGATAGTACGATATCAATTAAGTTTCCTGAGCCTGAAGATGTTTTAAGAAAAACTGAATGGCTGAAAGATGTTGATGCTAAATTATTTGCTAAAATTTTACATCATTTTAGCAGTCGGGTTTTTACTGTTGGAGAAGCTTTAATGAAAGAAAATGAGGCTGGTGACAGTATTTACATTATTGTAAGAGGCACTCTTAAAGTTATGCAAGGGAAAGAGGTGGTTGAAATTTTGGGATCGGGCAGTTTAGTTGGAGTGCAATCAGTATTGCTTGGTAGAAGTAGAACAAAAACCGTTATTGCAGAATCTCCTGTTACTGCCGAACGAATTAGATATATAAAAGTACTTAGAATTGTAAAAGAAAATGAGGAGCTAGGAATCAAGCTATGGAAAATTGCAGGTCAAAAAATTACCGAGAATCTTATAAGGAAAAGCACACCTTTTAATACATGGTCGGAGAAAAAGCTTAAACGATGGATTTCGCAAGGGGAAATAGTATCAGATAAACACGAAAGCATTCTAAATTTTAATGATAGTATTGGAATTTTAATTGCTGGTAGAGCTTTTGTGAATAATGATAAAAAAGAAGTTATTGATTCACCTGCTGTTATTGAAAATAAAGAAATTTTTTTAGATGATGATACATGGGTATTTGTTTGTGCAAAAGTTGTTTAATGAAAAAAAAATTTAAAATCCAAAATCCTCGCTCTTTCGGATTAAAAATCCGAAAGCATTAATATCCAGCTTGTTAGTTCGTGATTTCAAATCTCGAACAGCTATTCTATTGCTTTTTTATTTTGTTATGCTGTTTGCCAGCTGGCGGATCAGCATCTGTCATTTCGACGTAAGGAGAAATCCCCAGTTATAAAAAGGGGATTCCTCAGTTATGCTTCCCTCTGAATGAACTGTGTTTAAAATATAATGCTATAGTGCAAGCGTTTGGATTGTGTTTATATTTTTTTACTTTTCCAAAATTTAAAACAATGAAAATAAATAATTAATAAAAACATTATCTTTGCATTCTAATTATTTTATTTTTAAAATATGAAAAATATATGTGTTTATTGCGGCTCAAATAATGGCAATAGTTTAATTTACAGAGAAAAAGCTATTGAGTTGGCTGGAGAATTAGTTAAAAATAAAACAAGACTAATTTATGGTGGTGCTAATATTGGTTTAATGAAAATTCTTGCCGATGAGGTAATTAAGAACGGCGGTGAGGTTTATGGTGTAATAACCGAATTTTTAGCTCAAAAACACCTTACTCCAAGCAATTTAACTAAGTTAATTATAGTCGATACCATGCTTGAGCGTAAAGATAAAATGAGTGAATTTGCTGATGGATTTATAACTATGCCAGGTGGTTTTGGAACTATGGATGAACTTTTTGAAACTCTTACAGCTGCTCAATTAGGTTTTACCGAAAAACCTATTGGGATATTAAATATTAATGGTTTTTACGATAGTTTATTTATGCTTTTAGATAATATGGTTAAAGAAAAATTATTGTTATCTCCTCATAGAAAAATGTTGATGAGCAGTGAATCTCCAGAAGAACTAATTATAATGATGAAAAATTATAAAGCTCCAAAAGTTAGCAAATGGATTGAGAAAATTATTGATGAGAATTAGTATCTAAAAAAAAAATTGTAATTTTTGTAATTTTTTCTATTACTCACATTATTAATAAATTTTTATCATATTGTTCAATTGTTATAATGTGTAAATGGTTCAAGCGTCTTCGCTTGTACCATTGTTTATTTATTAATTTTATAAAAGCACAAGCGAGGACGCTTGCGCTAATTGTTGACTTTACGGACACGCACAAATTAGTTTATAAATGTAAACGTGCTAAAGGTGTTATATCTTGCCCAACAAAATCTTTTTTTAGATATTTGAAATAACCGGTAATAGCAATCATAGCTGCATTATCAGTGCTAAATTCTTTATTTGGCATAAAAATATCCCAGTTATTAATTTTTGCATTTGATATTAAATCTTTTCTTAATTGGGAATTAGCAGAAACACCACCTGAGACAGCAATTTGTTTTATTCCTGTTTGTACAATGGCTTTTTTTAGTTTATCAAACAATACTTCAATAATGGTTTTTTGAATTGAAGCAGCAAGATCTGCGTTATTTTCGGTAATGAAATCGGGATTTTCTTTTAGATTATCTCTAATAAAATATAAAAAAGCAGTTTTTAATCCGCTAAAGCTGTAATCAAGATTTTTTATTCTGGGCTTAGTAAATTTAAAAGCATTTTCGTTTCCTGTTTGTGCAAGTTTGTCAATTAAAGGACCACCCGGATAAGGTAACCCGAGTATTTTTGCACATTTATCGAAAGCTTCGCCGGCAGCATCGTCAATTGTCTGACCAATAATTTCCATATCAAAATAGTCTTTCACTATTACAATTTGTGAATGACCACCTGAAACCAATAAGCATAAAAAAGGGAAAGTAGGCTTTTTATTTTTTTCAGCTAAGAGTTTTATAAAATGAACTAAAATATGACCTTGCAAGTGATTAACTTCAATTAAAGGGATATTTTTTGCCAACGAAAATCCTTTGGCAAAAGAGGTTCCCACAATTAATGACCCTAGCAAACCTGGGCCTCTTGTAAAAGCAATGCCGTCAATATCATCTTTCGATATGTTGGCTTCCTTTATTGCATGATCAACAACCGGAATAATGTTTTGTTGATGGGCTCTTGACGCTAATTCAGGGACAACTCCGCCATAAGCTTTGTGAACATCCTGATTGGCAATAGCATTTGATAAAAGAAATCCATCTTTAATAATTGCTGCTGAGGTATCATCACATGATGATTCAATTCCTAAAATTATACTCATAATTTATATTTTATGCTTCGGCAAACTCACCCGAGACTGGTTTTTAGTAATTTTATTTATTTTTGTTGTAATTACGCTTCGCTGTTATTTGTTTCATCTCATTAGTTGTCATTTGGCAAAGTCGATATTGTGTTTTGCAATGATTATTAATGACAATGATATTATATTAAAATTATAGAATTAATCGTTTACTGTATAACAATATAACAATTTAGCAATTTAACAATCTTATTATTAACTTTAAGCCCTTAATTTTTTAATTTTAATTAAAGTCCAAAATTATTAAAAAAACATCTAAAATATTAATAATTTTATTTTTTGCTATTTTTTTATGGCTAATAGCTTCATATGCACTTTTTCAAAGTGCTTATATTCAAACCTATGCAACAAAAAATATAGCTTATTTTTTGTCAAAAAAATTTAATACAAATATTTTTGTAGAAAATGTTGATATAGCTTTTTTTAATCAAGTCGTTCTTAAAGGTGTTTATATCTCCGACAAATCGAATGATACTTTAGTTTATATTAAAAAATTGAAAGCTCAATTAGAATCTGTAAGTTATGCTGATAAACGTTTAATGTTAAAAAGGATTGTCTTTGATAAGTCTCGTTTAAAAATTTCCAAGGATTATCTTAATAATTATAATTATTCTTTTTTATATGATGCCTTAAATTCTCATGATAAGGAAAAATCAGAATGGAATTTTTATTGTAACAATTTTAAAATTACAAATTCATGTTTTTCTTATAACGCTGATAGATGGGAACAGAAAGAAAGTCAATTAATTAATTTTAATGATTTATATTTAAGTAATTTGAATTTTGATTTAAAAGATATTTATGTTGATACAAATTCTGCAAATTTTAAAATCAATAAATTAAGTTTTAGTGATAAGAGTGGTTTTAGAGTAAATAATTTTGTTGTCTCAGCAAGAATCTACCAACATAATATTGTTTTAAATAATTTGCATTTAAATACACCTTCGAGCAGTTTTAATACTAAATTTTTTACTTTAAAATATAATGCATTATCTGACTTTAGTAGTTTTACCAAAAAAGTTATATTTAATGTTAGTTTTGGTACATCAAAAATTGGCTTTTTAGATTTGTCGTATTTCATACCCAATTATAAAAATGCTAATCAATCTTTTTATTTTTCGGGTAACTTGAAAGGAAAGCTAAATAAATTTAGAGCCAAAAATGTAAAAGTTCATTACGGAAATTCATCTTATCTATACGGAAATTTGACCATGACCGGTTTGCCTGAATTGGAAAAGACTTTTATGTATATTGATGTAAATAGGCTATTTACAAATAAAAATGATTTAGAAACATTACAGTTATATAAAAATTTATCTGAAAAAAATATTGAGCTTCCTCAAAGCATTGAGAATTTAGGAAATATAACTTATAATGGAAATATTACCGGTTTTGTTTATGATTTTGTATCGTATGGGAAATTTAATACAGATTTGGGAGATATATCTACAGATATTTCAATAAAAACTGATATAGAAAAAGATGAAGTTTGTTTTGAAGGGAGAGTAAAATCGCAAGTTTTTAATTTAGGTAAGTTTGTTAATCAAAATAAAATTTTCGGAAATATTAATATTAATACAACAATTAAAGGTTCTGTTTACGGAAAGAATCAAGTAAAAGCCACTATGAATGGAACACTTGGTAAAATTGATTTTAACAAATATGTATTAAAAAACGTAAAAGTTGATGGAGACTTTTCAAACAATAAATTTGAAGGCAACATAATTATTAATGACCCAAATTTAAAAATGGAGTTTTTGGGAGGGATCGATTTTTCACAAAAAATACCAATCTTCGATTTTACTGCTGATATAGGGAACGCTAATTTATATAAATTAAATATTGATAAGCAAGACACTTTGTCTAATTTATCATTCTTATTTATTGCAAAATTTAAAGGGAATAATTTTGATAATACTGAAGGTGAAATAAATATTTATAAAACAAAGCTAAGTAGAAAAAAAAATAAGTTAGAGATAAATGAAATTTTAATTTTATCAGAGAAAAGAGAAGAACTTAAACATATTTTACTTAATTCCGATTTGCTTGATGCTGAGCTAACTGGAGATTATAAACCCAAGTCTTTTGTAAAGTCTATTAATAATTTATTTTATTTTTACCTGCCAGTCTTAAAAAAAGATACTATTGCTGAAGATTTTTCAGTAGTTAATAATCTAAAATTTACAATTAATATAAAAAATGTAAACCCAATTACGAAGATTTTTTTTCCAAAAATAGAAATTGCTCAAAATACTCTTATAAGTGGGCGATATAAATCAGAAAATAAAAATATTTCTCTTGAAACAGAATCTGATAAATTCGTTTTTCTAGGTAATAAATTTACTGATTTGTCATTCAAATTAAATTCAAACGACAGTCTTATTAATATTGATGCAGGATGCAAAAAAATGTCTTATTTAAAAAAATACAGCTTAAAAAATGTTGCTATATCATCTTCTTTAAAACACAATAAGCTTGGTTTTGCATTAAAATGGTTTAATAAAGATACTTCAGAATATAGCGGAGACATTAAAATGAACACAGAGTTTTTTAAATCTTCAGATCCAAAATTAATCGCAGCCGATATTTTAATACCGGAATCAAAAGTTGTTATTAACGATAGTGTTTGGACTATTAATAAGAGTAATATTAAAGTAGATTCTTCAAGTTTTAATTTTAAAAATTTACTTATTGAAAATAATAATCAGTCTATTTCATTAAATGGGAAAATATCAAAAAATAAAAATCATATACTAAATACAAAAATAAGGAATCTTGATTTTTCTAACATTAATACCCTTACTAATGTTAATAATTTTAAGATAGCCGGAATTATGAATGGTGATATTCAGCTAACTAATTTATATGACAGCCTACTTATTGATTCGAAATTTGATATACAAGATATTTTTATAAATGGGAAAAGAATTGGTAATGTTAGCGCCTTTAGTGAATGGGATAATAATACAAAAATGATAAATGTTAATGCTTCTGTAATTGATGATAATTTTAAAACATTTGTTATGACAGGAAACATTATTCCAAAAACAAAGCAACTAGATTTTGATTTGAGTTTTAATAACACTCCTCTTAGAATTCTTGAACCCTTTCTTTACAAAAATTTATCTGATTTTTCAGGCATTGCACAAGGTAAGGTAAAATTAAACGGATTAATTTTTGACCCTGTTCTCAATGGTAGTTTAGTTGCAAATAATGCTACATTTACTGTAAATTATTTAAAAACAAGATATCATTTTAATGATACTGTTCATGTTAAAAATGACACATTAATTTTTGATAATATTGATGTTTTTGACTTCGAAAATAATAAAGCTGTTTGTGATGGATTTATTGCAAATAATAATTTCCAAAATTGGTTTCTAAATTTGAATATTACTGCAAAAAATCTTTTAGCAATAGATACTAAAGAAAAAGACAATTTTTTATATTATGGAAAAGGTTATGTTTCTGGTTTAATAAAAATAATTGGTCCTGTTAAAAATCTGCTTTTTGATATATCTGCTACAACAGAAAAAAACACTAAAATTTATCTTCCTATAACACAAAGTGGATTTCTTAAAAAAAATGATTTTATTACATTTAATGCAGCACAAAAATCCAAAATCATTAAAAAGAAAATTACAGATATAGCTGTTGCTAGAATTAAATTGAATTTCGATTTACATGTTACTCCCGATGCTGAGGCATTTCTTATTTTCGATTCTAAAGTAGGCGACTTGCTTAGAGGTAATGGTTATGCCGATTTAAACATGAAATACAAAGATGGAGAGTTTAATATTTACGGAGATTACAAGATTGAAAACGGAAATTATTTATTTACTTTACAAGATATTATTAATAAGAAATTTGTTATACAAAAAGGCAGCTCAATTAGCTGGAATGGCGACCCTTACGATGCTGATATTAATATTGATGCTGTTTATAAAGTGAAAAAAACCAGCTTATACGATTTAACTCTTAGTCAAGAAGATATAAACAAAAGATATCCTGTTGACTGCCATCTGATGATGACTAGTAAGCTAATGAACCCATTAATTAAATTTAAAATTAATTTTCCAACATCTCCTTACATTCAATCTAAGTCGCAAATTAATAGTTTACCTCAAGATGAGTTAAATAAACAAATTTTATCGCTTTTGCTAATTAATAGATTTCAGAATTTACCCGGCACAGAGCTTACCACAAGCGACAACAATGCCTCGGCTGTAGGTACAAATGCCAGTGAGTTGTTATCTAACCAGCTAAGTAATTGGTTGTCACAAATTAGTAATGATTTCGACATTGGTTTTAGTTACCGTCCGGGCGATGATATGACTGCTCAGGAATATGAATTGGCTCTTTCAACTCAATTATTGAATAACAGAGTTAGTATTAATGGAAATGTAGGAGTAGGAGGGCAACAACCGGTTAATAAACCTACGGGTAATAACACAAGCAATATTGTTGGTGATTTTATGGTTGATGTTAAGGTTACTAAAAGCGGTAAGTTTCATGTTAAAGCTTTTACGCGTGAAAACGATGAAATAACTTATGATGCATCACCTTATACCCAAGGAGTTGGTTTTCTTTATCGTGAAGAGTTTAACACTGTTGAGGAACTGTTTAGAAGATATTGGCAAAAAATATTTTCTAAAAAAAAATCAAGGGATTTTGAGTAGCGAAGCTGTTTTTTTTTTTGAGAAGTTTAAAATATCTTCCATTTATATGTCTTGATTTTGAGATTTTCAGAATCTTTTTTTTGAAAAAAAAGGCGTAGTTTTAAACTCCGCCTAAGAATAGTTATTACGAACTATATGTGCTTTTTTTCCAGTTGTCTTTATTTTATAAAATATGTTTTTATTAAAGAAAATAATTTGCTTTTTATTATTGGTTTTGGAAGATATTCATTACAACCAGACTTAATTGCCTTTTCTTTGTCTCCCACAAGACCATAGGCCGTCTGAGCAACTATAATAATATTTTTATTAAATTGTCTTATTTGACGAGTAGCTTCGTATCCATCCATATCAGGCATTCTAATATCCATCAACACTAAATCTATATCAGGATTGTTCCTACAAAATTCAATGGTTTCAACTCCGGTTTTAGCATGCAATAAATCATCACATACTTTTTTCAGAATTGTATTCATAAGTAAGTAAGATGCTTCATCATCTTCTGCAATTAATATTTTTAAATTTTTAATTTTAATTCCGGAATCTATATTTGTATTACTATCTATAAGTAAATCTGTTTTTTTTAAACCTACATCATAAGGTATGGTAAAATAAAAGATTGAGCCATTCCCTTCTTCGCTTTCAACCCACATTTTACCTCCAAGCATTTCAGCATAAGCTTTGGAAATTGCCAAACCTAAACCGGCACCTTGTAAGGCTTGTTTATCAGAAATATCAGCTTGCACAAAACGATCAAAAATCGCTTTCTGTCTTTCACCATTAATACCTATACCTGTGTCTTTTACGTAAAATTTAAGGAATTTTTCACTTTTAGTATATCCAAATTCTATTGAACCATTTTTAGTGAATTTAATAGCATTTTTTACAAGATTTGTTAAAATGGCAAATAATTTTTCTCTGTCAGTTTTAATAATACTATCGCTGAATGCGAAATGATTTTTGAATGAAAATTTAATCCCTTTAGCTTCAATTTCTGGTTTGAAAAAGGTATAAATGTATTCTATTTGTTGGTTAATATTTGATTTTTTTAAGCTAAGCTCCATTAAGCCGGATTCTATTTTTGAAATGTTAATAATATCATTGATGATATTGAGCATTCTATCTCCACTTTTTTCAATAATGCTGATATATTGTTGTTGCTGTTTGCCTGTTAAATTTGGTTCTTTCAATAAGTTGGCAAAACCAATAATTCCATTCATGGGAGTTCTAATTTCGTGGCTCATATTGGCAAGAAAAGCTGATTTTAGACGGTCGCAATTTTCTGCGTGTTCTTTGGCTTTTTTAAGTGCTTTTTCGGCTTTTTCACGTTCTGTAATGTCTGTAATAAAAATAAGTCCACATTTTTCCCCTTTCCAGGTAGTGCTTGTAGTTCTTATTTCAATAGGTATTTGTGCACCCCCTTTTGCAATAATTGTTCTTTGATATAAATTTGGTATTTTTTCACCTTTTATAATGCTTTTATCCATTTTTGCATATTTCTCCAGTTCATCGGCAGGAGTAATATCCTTTATTGTTAATTCAAGAGATTCTGCTTCGCTATAATTAATTATATCTGTTAATTTTTTATTTACATACTTATGCTGACCGTTAGAATCTGCAACAATGATTCCATCGGGAGAATTTCCAACAACATCCTGAAGGTTTTTTTGAATTTCTTTTAATTTTTGTTCGGAAATTTTTATATTGGTAATATCTTCTGCAATTCCTTCTACAATAATATCATTTTCGTTTTTATAACAAGTTGTTGAACAATCTCTAAACCAGTGTAAATTACCACTTCTGTCTTTAATCCTATACTCTATATTGAATGAAGAGCCCTCCTTTAGATTTTCAAGAACATTTTTTACTTTATGAAAATCTTCTTTAACAATTAAATTTATCCATAATGAGGGATTGTTTTTTATTTCGGAAGGTTTAATCCCAAGAATGTCATAGATTTTTGCGGAAGCATAAAATTCCCCTTCTTTTGAATAACCATATGTAATAAAAGGTGAATTTTCAACCAGTCTTTTATATTTGTTTTCACTTTCTTTCAGGTCTTGCTCTGCTTTTTTACGCTTTGTTATATCTCGAATAACAACATGAATAATCAATTTGCCTCTGAGCATATATTTGCAAGGAGTTGATTCTGCCAAAAAAACAGAACCGTCTTTTCTCATAAATGTTGTCTCTACAGTCAGTAACTTTTTCCCTTTCATAGCAGCCAACACTTTTGAGGAATTCCTTAATTCTTTGTTGGGATTTAATTCATAAATTTTTTTTTCGAGTAATTCTTTTTTTGAATAACCCAACTCATTTACTGCTTTATTATTGGCATCCAAAATATTCATATCAAAATCATGAATAATAATAGAATTGGGTGAAAATTGAAACATTTGGTGGTATCTTTCTTCTTTTTCTAGTAGTTTTAAGTAATCTATATTTTTTTTTGGATTGTTGTTTAACAAATCAGGGGTGTCATAATTTTTATTTTCTTTTTGCATTTCTTTTATAATTTATTAAAAATAAAGAATTCTGTTAAATAAATTATTCAATAGAAATTTTTTTATAGTATAGACTATAAAAATTTTATAACAACAAAATTTGGTTAATTATTATTCTCGAAAAATCAACATTTAATTTAAAGTTGCAGAAAAACAATATTTTATATTACTGTGGAAAAATAGTAATTTTCGCCTTATTTATCAAAGAATTTTTGGTTTTTGTTTGTTTAAGAAATTTGTTTTTTGAGAAATTTTTTTTTAAAAATAAGGCGTAGTTTAAACTACGCCTTTACTTTATTGTGTGAATTTTTTAACTATTTAATAATTACATATTTCTGTAAAAAAATTTGCACATTTTTTGAATTTTTGAGCTACTCATTTTTTTCATCATCCATGTTTCGGCAACACGTTTGCTTAAGAATCCCATGGTTGGGAAAGAATGAGCTAAGAACATAACACTATGAAGTCTGATTTTTTTCTGAATTATTAACGCCCACTCGTTTATCATTTCTCCTGAGCCATCACCAACAATGCTTACACCAAAAACTTTGCCCATGTAGTTTGTAAATATTTTAACAAATCCGACACCTACATTTTCGGCAATTGCAGCTCCATAATCTTCATATTTTACAATATGTGTTTCATATTTAATTTTTTTCTTTTTCAGGTCTTCTTCTTTCATGCCAACAAAAGAAACCTGTGGCTCGGTAAAGACCGTCCATGGTATTACGTATTTTTTATATTTAAAAAATTGAATCGGACTTACAGCATTCATAATTGAAAACATTCCCTGATGCATTGCTGCATGAGAAAGCATTACTCCACCATTGCAATCGCCAACAGCATAAATATGTTTTCGCGATGTTCTGCATTTTGAATCTACTGTAATAGCATTATTGTATTTTATGCCGGCATTTTCAAGTTTCAGATCATCGAGTACAATTTTTCTTCCGGCAGCCATTAATAATTTTTCTGATTTAATAATTGTACCATCCTCAGTTTCTAAAATTATTTCGCCATCTTCTTTTTTTACACTTTTTAATTTTTTAGAATTATATACATCAATACCTTCTTTTTTAAATACTTCTAAGAGCAATTCTCCGGCTTGTCTGTCGCCATTAGGAACAAGATAGTCATCGCATTGAACAATAGTGCATTTTGTTCCTAAACGGGTGAATGCCTGAGCCATTTCACAACCTATAGCACCGCCACCAACAATAGTCATGCTTTTGGGGAATTCTGATAAATTAAAAATGTTTAAATTCGTTATAATATCAATATCGGAAATACCCTCAATAGGTAGTATTATTGGTTCTGTTCCTGTTGCAATAAATATTTTTTGAGCCGAAACAGTTTTATCACCAACTTTAACAGTATGAGAATCAACGAAACTTGCTGAGCCTTTGCCAATAATTAGATTAACTTTATCAAACATTTTTATTGTTTTCTTTTCAGAGATATAGTCAAGATAATCGGCAATTTTTGCGAAAGGTGGTTTTATGTTTGGGATGTCTTCATCTAGAAGCTTCATCTCTTTAAGCTTTGTTATTGAGTTTTTGAATTTCGAAATTCTTAGTAGAGATTTGCTCGGGATACATCCTACATTCATGCATTCGCCACCAACTTTGTTTTTTTCTATTGCACAAACTTTTAAACCCATTTCAGCACCCATAGCAGATACAGCCATTCCGGCAGGACCTAAGCCGATGCAGATTAAATCAAAATCATATTTCATATATTCTGTCTCCTTTTTTAAGAGTAAATTTAATTTGTAACAGTTATTTTAACTGCAACAAAATTAGAACATTTGAACGAGCAAAAAAATTATTTATATGTGTTTTTATTTATATATATAGATTTTTAGATATGTTGTTTTGTTTTTCTACAATAACAAGCATTTTTAAATATTTGAGCCCAAATTTGTTTTGTGGTTTTTTGGCACGTAGAGACGCATAATTATGCGTCTCTACCATATTGTTGCACCATTTAAAGTTTATTTATTATAATTATCCCATTAATATGATTGGGTATAAAACAAATTTGTTGAATTCCACAAATGGAAAATGTTGAGTAAAAAATTGTACTAAAGCCAGCAAATTACAAAACCTTGCTTGTAGTTTGACTTTTTATGTACAGCTTTTATATACTAATCTCTTTTTCATAAAGTATTTCTACTGGATGAAATTTAATTAAATTTATTTTTTTTATTGTAGCATTTATTGGTGAAAAATTTTCACGTATTAGTTTAAATGCATTTAAAAATTTATCATCAGCAACATTCATTGCGACAGTGCAATGAGGTATCCAATTTTCAGGATAATAATAATCCCAACAATTTGAATAAGATAATAATTGTTTGTGTAGAGATTTTTGAAAATTCAATAATTCAGTTGTAGCTTTGGGAATTAAATAGATTGTATTTTCTTTACCGTGAAAAGTTCCTATTCCGTTCATTGAAATTTTCATTTTTTTAATTTCAATATTTTTTATCAGATTTATGACTTCATTTTCATCAATCTTGTCAAATACTGATAATGCAATGTGAGGTTTACTCTTTACTTCAAGGAACTTGTTTTTTATTTTGTGCTTTTTTAAAGTTTCAACCAATTCGAATATTTTGTTTTCACTTTTTGTATCAAATAGTAATTCTATAGCATATCCAATCATGTCATTTTTTAAATTTTCTTTCTGAATATTGACCAATAATGTAAAATGCGAAAATTGGAATTAACATAAATTTTCCTGATTTTTCAAGTAAATTAAGCATATCAAGTGTTGTTAAAAATAATGCAATTATTATAATTATAATTATGTTAAAATGTATTTTTTTCATTATTACTTCTGTCTTATTAATTTTTTACAAATACCATATTGTCTCTAAAGACATCAATTAGCTTGTGATTTTTTGTTATAACAAGTGTAGCAAAAAAAACATTACTTTAGATACCTTTTTTATTACTGAGGTAAATTTACTAATTTTTGTGTGAGATGAAAATAGTTTTTTAGTTATTGTTTTTTTTAATAACAATATGTAGTCAAAGATTACACCTAGCATGGCACTGGTGGTTATTCATCCGTCATACTTCTGCACTATTGTAGCTTGTTTTAATTATTTCTTTTTTCCAAATTAAGATAAAGCTGTTCAACCTTATCTCTTGCCCATTGTGTTTTTCTTAAAAACTTAAGGCTAGACTTAATTGAAGGATCCTTTTTAAAACAATTGATATTAATTTTCATTGCTAATTTTTCCCAACCATAATGTTTCACTAATAACTCAAGTATCGTTATCAATTTCACACCGTGCATTGGGTTATTGGCTTGTTCATTTTGGTGAATATTTTTTTTATCCATAATAAGATGATTAATTCTGTTTAAATTGGCTACAACGGTTTTTGTATGTGGAGTGCGGTATTAAAAGAGATGAACTTTCAAATAAGAATTGGCGGTGTTGCAACAACGTGCCACAGTATAAAAAACCGCTAAAACCCGCATTACATATGACACTTTGTTGTGGTGTCGTTATTTTTCTTCATCAATTATATATACAGTTCCTTTTCCTTTTCCAATACTCTTAATTATTTGCTCTTTTTTCAAATACTGCAAGTCTTTTTTTATGGTATTAATATTTAAGTTTTCAAATCGCTTTCCCAAATCAGATATTTTAAGAGGTTGATTCTTCTTTAAATATTCCTTTATTTCCTTTTGTCTTTCATTTAAATACCCTCCTTTTAACTTAAATACATCGTATTTTGCATCAAGACTTTGAGTTAATACCTTCAACTTGTCGAGAAAATATAATATCCATTTGGAAATGCTTTCATTTTCTTTATTTCTGTTTCTTTGTCCTTCCATTAAAGCTTGATAGTATTCTTTCTTTGTTTTTTCTATCAAATTTTCAAAAGATACATATTGAATAAATAAATAATCTTTTTGTAACAAAATCAAAGTTGTCAATAATCTTGACAATCTTCCATTCCCATCTTGAAATGGGTGTATTGATAAGAATTCATAAACAAGATTTGCAACGATTATTAAAGGATGAATTTCTTTATTTTCAAATTGTGTATTCGTCCAACTAATTAAATCATTCATTTCATTGTTAACTAAATGAACTTCTGTTGTATTAAAAATTATTTTCTGTATTCCGCCTGGATAATTAGCAACAACTTTGTTTGAGAGAGACTTGTATTCTCCACGATGCATTGTGTCTTTATCACTGTGTCTTAATAAATTCTGATGTAATTGTTTAATGTAGTTTTCCGATAATTTTATGTTGTCATAATTTTCATAGATTATTTCTAATGTATCATAATAACCGACAACTTCTTGTTCATCCCTTGTTTTTAGTTTAGTTATTTTTATATCGTTCAGAAGTTTTTCTATCTCTTTATCTGTAAGTGTTCCTCCTTCAATTCTTGTTGATGAACCAATACTTTCAATTGTAGCAATTTTTCGTAATTCTTTTAAGTAAATATTCTCTTGCTTTTCAATACTATTCCATTTGCCTTTATATAAATCAATTTGAGAAATTAAATTTAATATTTTCTGATTTATTTGAAAATCGAAGTTTAGTTTATTTATATATTTATCCATTTGTTATCCGTATTTTATCTGAATACGAAAATACATTCATTTTTATAAATATCCAAATATTATCTGTATTTTATCTGAATGCGATTTCTTTTAATGCACCACAACTCCTAAATAAGAAACACTAGTTTAATAGTCAATTCCAAAGTTATCAAAAAAAACAGTGCTAATAATTTGATTGGCTTTTGTTATTATTATTTTAGTCCAAACACAAATGGTAATACGAAAGTCATAAAAATAGTCCAAGCCGTATACAATGGTAAATATTTTGCTATTGTCAACTCTACTGTTTTAATTTCTTTTCCTTTAAAGCGAACCTTGTATAAATCAATCATTATCAAAACAAGGTTTCCGAAAATTAAAAGATTTGATCCCAATACAGCTATTCTATTTGGTGTAAATCCATATTCTCCTAATCTGTAAATTATTGCAGATAAAGCAATCAAGTCTACAAGTAATGTGATTATTGAAAGTAGAAAAAGAATTAGTTCATTAAAACCTTGTTTTTTATTTAATGAAGTCTCTGATACAGAAAACACAATAATTGCCATCACGCCAAGAAGCATTAGATTAAAAATGAATAAAAAATCTCTGTCGTTATAAGGGTTTTTCCCGGTCAATACAATACTTATCAAATAAATAGTCAAGGTTATTAGAACTAAAGGACTAAAGATACTCGCAATTATAGGTGCTATTTTATTTGTTACTGAAGGAAAGCTTTTTACTATGTAAGTTGCTACAATTGGTGAAGAAACCAAACCAAGAATAACGATATAATCGGAATAGAAAGTCTCAATTTTTAAATCAATTGCGGAATATAATTCAAGAGTAACTCCGGTTAAAATTCCTCCGGCAATTAGAATGATTGCTACAAGAATTGCTAAATCTCCATTGAATTTTATGTAATCAATACGTTTTATTTTATCCTTAGTGTCAAAGTCAATAAAAATAAGGCCATATACACACCACAAGAACAAAGGTAAATGGATATACGCCAGATTTATAGAATGACTATCTCTATCAGAGGGTAATAAATTTATGTAAACAGCTGATATAATAAACACACTAGCTGAAATAATTAGCTGTTTATAGTTTATATGTTTTTCCCTCAGAAATAAATATGTGGATAGTCCCAATAAAATTATTAATCCCGCATTTTTTTCATAGAAGAAATAATCGTTTAATTTGATGTCAAATAGCTGAGGAATTTTCATTAAGAACCAGGTAATCAGACATGTTAAAATTAAGAATAAAACATCTGTTTTTCGGGATATTACTTTTGTGTCTTTTTGATTGACAAATTCTAATCTTGCCTTCCAAAAGGCAGTAATTTTAGAATCAGTAATATTTGGATAAATATTAAAGAATGCATTCTTAAAATTTTTTTTGTCAGAGCGGTATAGCTTTTCAAGTTGTTCTGGATTGTCTATATTTTTTTTAATTTTTGTTTCCATATTGCGTATTAAATTAAACCAAAGGTAGTTAAATTGATATTACAATCAAATTCGTGTAATATTTAATTACTCATGTTAAATTTTTCAAATATGGAAAATATTAAGCTACTGTCCGTTAAAGAATTAAGTTTTTTTAACGAAAAAAATGAAAAAGGGTTTAGCTGTAAACAATCATTCAAAGCAAACAATTTTTTTGAACTATGCCCAAAGAGGTGTAGCTTTTTTTTTGTCTGATGAACCTTTCGCTAGGTCTGTGAGAGGTGCAGTGGTGGGTAATTGATTGTACACTGCGGGTTCATTGTCTTAGTTGTTTTCTTTCAATTTGCTCTTTAACCCGCTATTGGTTTTGTTTTTTTGTTACCTCCCGTTTATATTTAATTATATTCAAATGTTTCCTTAATTCATTTTCAATTTCATCTAATATTGGTTCAATTTTTTCTGCATTACCAGATATTTTATTTGTGGTTTCACTAAATCTTTCTTTATCTATATTTCTAAGTGAATAATTTTTTGTAATCTCCTCACAATTTTTCAATAATTTTTTTATCAAGTTTGAGGCTTCCTCATTTAAGTATATTCTTGTCTTCCTATAAATAATTTTAGTTTTTGAATTTAATTTATAACTCTCTTTAGTTAACTCATTAGGGTCAGAAAAGAATCCATAATCTGTACTTATTTTATTTTTATAAAAATCAATATATTCAATTAGTTGCTGATATAATTCATCAAGTTTTTTGAATTTTATCTTAGATAATTCAGATAAATAAATTTGATAAGAAATTGTATCTTTTTGTAATTCATTTTTTAAAAATTCAACTTCTTTCAACAATCGCCTATTTTTATTATTTGTAAATAATGAAATTATTGAACTTATAATTGAAATAATAATTGTTGCCGTTGCCCCAATTAAAGCAGCCATTATTATTTCATCACTTAAAAATCCTTGTGTATCTATATCTAATATCATTTTTATTTATATTATTACTTTAAATATCTGTTTGTTAAAATTTACAGCTTAGCCCGTATGACTTGTAGGTTGTGTTAGTGTTTCGTTTTTTATTCATTTCCAATTATTCCAGTTGTTATTTATAAAAACTAATGTTTTATCATTGAATTTTACCTTAGATATTTCTTTTTCAAATTCGACCGTCAATATTTTGATAATTAAAGACATTAATACACTACAAAAGTCCATAGCTGAGATTCTAAATGGAAAAATGTCATTCTCATTATGACCTACCATCATTGAAATTCCAAGTCCATGAACAAATGATGAATTGTAATTCTGAATCATTTTAGCATGATGATTTGGGATTTTAGATATCGAATACAATTCAGACCACTTGTAACGGTTTTTGTTTTGATTAGATAAACTTGGGTCTTTAAATTTCCAATTTGTTTTTTCTATTATTTCATCAGCAAGAATTATACTCCTCTGATTTTCTCTAATTTTTTCCTTAAGATTTTTTGCAGATTCAATGTCCAAAATATTTGCTGAATTTGCATTAACGTATTCATTTTTTGGTAACTCAGATGTAATTCCTTTTGAGAATTGGTCTATAATTTTAGTGCGAGAAACTACAGCGTCAAGTAGATATAGATAATATCTTAGTATTTGTTCTTCTTTCGACGAATGGCTAGTTAGCAGAAAGAAAATTGCGTAGTTATCAACAATCATTCTTTGCAATGTAATCAAAGACTGAACTGAATCCGATTTAGAAACAACCAACAAAATATCAAAACAAGGTATCAGTTTTTTCAGATGTCTGTATATACCGACTTTTTTTAATTCCATTGATACTTCTGAATCAAAATGAATTAGGCTACTAAAAGCATTTTTCAATTCAATACTAAGAGCCATGAAAAGCTTTTTACTCTCGATATATTGTTTTTCATAAATCATACTGCAGGTTTTCCAACATGAATGTTAACAATGAAATAAAACGCCCTAGCATGTTTCATTTCCACTATATATTTACTAGTCAATCCCAAAGTTATCAAAAAAAAATAAAAAAGATAAAAAATTGTGATTGTAATTTTTTGAAAAGTAGTTTTACTTGCTGAGGAAAATAGTTGTGGGTATTTGTGTTGTAAGCAGGTTACTTGATTATGTATTGGTTTTTGTTATATATCAAGCTAACTCTATATTTTCATTTAAGGATTCAAGTTTAAATTTAATTTTTACGTTTAAAGCTCGAAATACTTTCAAGATTGTTTCAAATCTGGCATTTGTGAAGCTGTTTTCAATTTTTGAAATTTGTGCTTTCTTTACTCCTATAAGTTTTCCCAATTCTTCTTGTGTTAAGTGTCTTTCTTTTCTTGCATTTTTTATTGCTTCGCCTAAAAGTTCCAATTTAAGCTCTTGCTCAAATTTTTGTCTTTTGGGCATTTCTTTTTTTCCTATATACTTGTCGGTTACTTCGTCTAATGAATATGTTTTCATTGCTTTCTGTATTTTATTGTTCTGAATAATACTTTTTCATAATTTTTATTGCTTTTAATATTTCCTTTGGAGGTGTCTTTTGACTTTTTTTTATAATTCCATGTGTTGTGACCACCAATGTCCTTGTGTCTTTTGTTTTATCCCAAAATGCAAATAATCTATACTGTTTCCTGTTGTACAGAGTTCTAAATTCCCATATTTCACCCGACAACTTTTTAAACAATTTGTTGTCATTTACTTTTATGGTTTTGTGGATGTTAAAAATAATCTTTTCTCTTGTTTTTTTTTCAAGATCTTCAAAAAAATCAATTACTCCTTGTGAAAATTCGACCTCAAACCTATTTTTCATTAGTAATCAAATTTTATTTAGTACAAAGATACAAGTTTCTTTATAAGGAAACAACTGTTTGAGAAATAATTTTTTTTTGACTTGTTCAAAACACCTAAATAAAATTTACTAGTGTGTCTTATTTCCACTATATATTTAATTGTCAATCCCAAAGTTATCAAAAAGAACAAGAAAGATAAAAAATGAGTTTGTAATTTTAAAAATTCCAATTTACTTCATCATTATTTTTTTACAAGTCATCATGAAAATTTTACACTTGGGTAAGTTAATTTTCCCCACTTCTAATTTTATATAAATATTTGCATCATAAAATTAAACGAAAATGAAAGCAAGTATTTTAACATTATTAATTTTTTTATCGGCAACAGCCTTTTCACAAACTACAATTACCGGTAAAATAACTGACAAAAAGGGCAATTTATTATGTGGCTCAAATATTTTTTTTAAAAATACATATATCGGAGTTTCTGCCGATGCTAATGGTAAATATTTAATTACTACAGATTTGACAGGCAAGCAAACAATAGTTGTTAGTTTTATTGGATATAAAAGTTTTGAGAAAGAAGCCGTTTTAGATAAATCTAATATTAGTCTTGATTTTGTATTAAAAGAGAAGCCAAACAGCCTTAACACTGTAAATATAACGGCAGGCGTTTTCGAAGCCAGTGATGAGAAAAAAGGAGTTGCTTTAAAACCTTTAGATATTGTAACAACAGCTAGTTCGGTTGGTGATATTTATGGTGCTTTAAGAACTTTGCCGGGTGTGCAAACTGTTGGTGAAGATGGACGATTGTTTGTTAGAGGTGGCGAGAGTTATGAGACAAAAAATTTTATTGACGGTATGCTTGTGCAGAATTCAAATGCTTATAGTTCGAGTATGCCGGATTTGCCTTCACGCGGACGATTCTCGCCAAATTTGTTTAAAGGGACAAGTTTTAATTCAGGTGCTTACTCGGCAGAATATGGTCAGGCATTATCATCAGCTTTGATTTTAAAAACAGAAGGACTTGCCGAGAAAACACAAACAGGATTGTCGCTATTAACAATAGGTACGGGAATTTCGCATACTAAAAGATGGGATAATACCTCTTTATCTGTATCATCTGGTTATAATAATTTGCAGCCGTATTACAATGCAGTGAACCAAGATGTTGATTGGGAAAAATATCCGGAATCGTTAACCGGAACAGTAATTTTCAGACAAAAAGTGAGAGATGAAGGGATGCTAAAAATGTTCAGCACTTTTGGGAAAGACAATGCAGCTATGTTATTTCATAATATTGATAATAATGATAGTACCATTTTGATAAACAGGAAAAATAATAATAATTATTTGAATACAACTTACAATGATGTGTATAATGATTGGTTAGTAAAAGCAGGTGTTTCTTATTCTTCAAATTTTGATAATATTGACCTTGCTAAAGATAATTTGAAAGACAAGGAACAAACATTGCAATCACGATTTACTTTGTCGAACCAGGTAACAGATTTTGTGAAAATTAAGTTTGGCGGCGATTTCTTGAATAAGAAATATAATCAGGATTATTTTCAAAATTTTAATAGCAATACTTATAGCAACTCATTTGATGATAATAACTCTGCTTTTTTTGTTGAAACAAATTTGCAGGTAAACAGTTTGTTGGCTGCAAGAGTAGGGGCTAGGTTTGAGTATTCCAGCTTGTTAAATAAAACGAATATTGCACCACGATTTTCACTTTCGGTAAAAATAAGTAAGCACAGTCAGCTGTCGTTGGCAACTGGTATTTTTTATCAAACTCCGCAAAATGATTATTTGCGTTTTAATCATAATCTCGATTTTGAAAAAGCATATCATTATGTTCTTAATTATCAGATAATGACAAAACACAGAACTTTTAGAGTTGAGGGGTATTATAAAGATTATGATAATTTGGTTAAATATGAGACGGGAAATTCTTCGCTTGCAAGTTCATATAATAATTCCGGTGATGGATATGCACGTGGCATTGATGTTTTTTACAGAGATAAGAAAATTTTGAAATATGGTGATTTTTGGGTTTCATATTCATTGCTTGATACAGAAAGAGATTTTAAAAATTATCCTAAATCAGCAGTTCCTACTTTTGTTTCGAAGCATAATTTAGCGGTTGTGTATAAGTATTTTATAATGAAAATTAATACGCAAGTTGGCTTTACATATTCATTGTCGAGCGGACGAACATATTATAATCCTAACACAGTAGATTTTTTGAGCGACAAAACTAAAGCTTATCAAGATTTGAGTTTCAGTGCAAGCTATCTTACTACAATAATGAATTGTTTCACAATAGTTCATTTCTCTGTAAGTAATGTATTGGCTAACGATAATGTTTTTGGATATCGTTACGGAACGGTTCAAAATACAGATGGTTCTTATAACTCAAGAGCTGTTACACCAATGGCAAAGCGATTTCTATTGTTGGCAGTGTTTGTTTCGATTTAGTGTTTGTTCATAATGTCCTTTTTCTTCGTTACGCTTGTCAAAAAAAAAGCTCATTTACAAAAGTAAAATCGTTTTTTTTTTTTGACTTCACAAGCCTTGAAAACGAACATTATGAACTAAACACTGATTTTAGAGAGGGCAGGAGATAGTCAATTTATAGCCGCTTAGTGGCTTTGCGAGATATAATTTATAATCAAGAGAAGATGTTAATGAGACATCAATCTTACAAAATTTAAAAAAATGAAAAAAGTAATTATGAAAACGGTAAGCACAAAAAAAATTAACGGTTCTGTAACCCAAAGATTTGGAAAAAGTTTAAGATATGCAATTTTTATGCTTATTTTAATAACAATGAGCTTAACCGGCTTTTGTGAATCAAACACTTATGCTGATGCGATGCTGAAAAATATTGCTGATTTTAAAAAAGATTCAACTCTTGAACAGTATCAGGCAACAGCAAACAGTTTTGAAAGAATTGTAAATATTGAAAAAGAGAAATGGTTGCCTTCTTATTATGCAGCTCATGTTTATGTAATAATGAGTTTTTTTGAAGAAGACAGTGATAAAAGAGATCTGTATATTGATAAAGCACAGACATTTATTGATAATTGTCAAAAGATTGTAAAAAATGAATCGGAAGTATATGTTATGCAGGGTTTTATTCATCAAGCACGAATATCTGTTTCCCCAATGGTAAGAGGAATGAAATATTCGGTAAAAGCAAGCGAAGCTTTAAACAAAGCAATAAAAATAAACGAGAATAATCCGAGAGCTTATTTTTTATTAGGACAAAATTTATTGCACACTCCTTCAATGTTTGGCGGTGGTACTGATGCTGCATGCCCTTATTTGACTAAAGCAAAGGCAAAATATAAGATATTTAAACCGAAAAGTAGCATATCGCCAAATTGGGGAGAGAAAACCACTATTAAACTTTTTGAATATTGTAATAAAGAAAAGAAATAGTTATTTTTAGATAGTTTTAATATAAAGGTAAAATAAAATGTAATGTTTAATGTTTTAAGTTTCGAGTTAATTGCTTACATTTTTTTTATCATACAAGATGTAAACATATGAAACTCAATTAAGAATTATTATTGAAATCGAAAAAAGTTCAAATAGCAATAATTCCTAATTAGTAATTAAATTATAAACACATAAAAATTTTGTTAATCCTTTAAATCCCGACAATTAGTTATGAAAAAATACACGCGTTTTATTTTAATACAGTTAAGAGATTTATTAATAATGTCTGTTTTTGGTTTGTTGGTATCTTTTGCTTTTGGTGCTGAATTTACTTTCCAATCTATATCTACTTGGTCTTTTTATGGTGCTATAATAGGATTTTCTTTATGGAAAGGAAATCAATTAATTGGTATTTTGCTGAGGAGAATTTTTTCGTGGGAAGAGAATCCAACAAAAATGTGGCTGTTGCAATTGAGTGGCTTATTTGTTTTTTCGGTGCTCGATATAATTGCAGTTAACTATCTGTGGTACACAATAATATTTGACGTTCCTTTTATAAAAGTGTTAATTAATGGTAAGTGGATTTTATTATCGGAAATTATTATTACTGTAGTTTTTGCATTAATATTTTATTCAAGAACCTTTTTTAAATTTTGGCGTAAATCAATTATTAATCAAGAAAAAATTAAACGACAGGTTATTGCTTTGAAATATGATTCCTTGAAAAATCAGGTCAACCCACATTTTTTGTTTAACAGTTTTAATACTCTTTCGTCACTTATTGAAAAAGATAAGACGCTTGCCACAAAATTTTTAAAACAATTGTCTGATGTTTATCGATATGTTTTAGACCAGCGTGATAATGAGATTGTTGATTTATCGACCGAATTAGATTTTGTAAAATCGTATGTTTATCTGCAACAAATAAGACATAACGAAAATTTAAAAGTCGATATAAATTTGTCGTCTAAAAATTCTAATTATAAAGTTGTTCCATTGTCATTGCAAATGCTTGTTGAAAATGCAATTAAGCATAATATTATTTCAAAAGAACAGCCGCTTACTATTGATATTTATGATGAGGATGATGATTATATTGTTGTGAAAAATAATCTGCAAATAAAAAATGTGATTAAAGATTCGAACGGACTGGGATTAGAAAATATTAAATCGAGATTTGAATTCATGTCTGACAAAAAAGTTGACATCTTGAAAAGTGCCGATGAATTTATTGTTAAATTGCCATTTATTAAATAGATATTATTGATAATTGTGGTCATTGGTTGTTATTGGTGGTCATTGGTTGTTATTAATTGTCAAACCGTAATGACAGCGATGCAAATGACGGCGAAGTCAAATGACAACAAAATGACGGCACAGCCAAATGACAAATAATGACAGCGAAATCAAATGAAAACAAAGAATTATATGAGGGTTTTAATTATAGAAGACGAAAGTTTGGCAGCCGAGCAGCTAACAAATTTATTGCATAAGTATGATAAGAGCATTACTGTTTTAGAGGTTATTGAAAGTGTAAAGAATGCAGTTCAATGGTTCAAAAATAATGAGAAACCCGAATTAGTTTTTATGGATATTCAACTTGCCGACGGAATAAGTTTCGATATTTTTGATAAAGTTCAACTTACAAGTCCTGTAATTTTTATCACTGCCTACGACCAATATGCTATTCGTGCTTTTAAAGTTAACAGCATTGATTACCTTTTAAAACCGCTTGATTTTGACGAACTTAAAACTGCTGTTGACAAATTTAAAAACTCTAAGCAATCGTCAGTTAATCAAGATATTATTGAAAAATTTAAAAATATGCTTACTAATAATTATAAAAACCGTTTTGTTATAAAAGTAGGCGAGCATATTAGACCAATAAATATTGAACAAATAAATTATTTCTATAGTTTTGAAAAAGCTACTTATATTAATACTACCGAAAACAGAAATTACCTTATTGATTATTCTTTAGAGCAGGCAGAATCATTGATTGATCCAAACATCTTTTTTAGAATTAACCGAAAGTATTTAATCAGCCTTGCTTCAGTTATCGATATTATAAGTTATTCAAACAGTCGCTTAAAAATTAAATTAGTCAATACTGATGAAAATGATATTATTGTCAGTCGCGAGCGAGTTAACGATTTTAAAAAGTGGTTGGATAGGTAAGCAGAATCTAGTTATATCGAATTCTGCTTATTACTAAGATAAATTTATAAATTTTGTAGGTGGGAAATAAAAGATTAATACCATTTTATTTTGACTTATTCTGAATAGTAAAAACAAAGTATCTCAATAAGTTGTGATTGCTTTTATGGAATGCGGTGTAATCGTGCATTAGCGAGGTGTGGCGGTCAAATGACCGCCAGTGCACCTACTTGATTACATGTTGTTTATTTTTTAATTTCAAAGAAACGTTCTTTATTTTCAGAGGAATCCCAAGTCAATGCCCCATTGTACCATATTTTTTTACAGATCTCTGATTTATCTGTTCCTTGAATTTCACATTTAATAGTATCTCTTTCAGTACTATTCCAAATTATGTATGTAATAGGAAATTTTAATATGGATTCATTATTAGGAAAAATTGCTATCCTATACTCATTCTCGTGTTCAAAAATTCTAAATCCTTTCGGATAGTCCAGCATTGGTTTGTTTACTTCAATTTTTTCTCCGTCAATCAAATACAAAATTTTAATATTTTCTTCTTTAAATGAATTATTATTGTTTGGATTAAGAAGATCATTGTTGTTTTTATCTAATACAGACATACTAAAACTTGTATCCAAATTAAATTGATTACTCTCTTCCTTCTGGCAGGCAGACAATAAAAATATACTTATTACTAATACTAAATTTTTCATTATAGTTAATTTTTAGGGTTGAATATTGTATACCATTTTTACATCATAATTGAAAGTATAGTCCCCTGGGTTGAAATTATTATATGCATACCACCCATTTTCCGAACCATTGTACCAGCCCCAATTCATGTGAAAATACAAATAACTCCATACCATAGAACAATCTTCACTATAACTTTGAGTTCTTCTAAAGCCATCGCAAACTCACATATGGCCATCTGTATAGTTATTAAATATCCACCAACCTGCGTCTCTACCACCAGAAAGAATTACTGGTCTATTCAGTCGTAATTGTTGTTTAATTGTTTCTCTATTATATCCAGATTGGCTTGCTGATGAATAATTAAAGTAGTTTGTAAAAACACTAGCAACATTATAATCATGATCAACACCTGTCCCATCGCAATCGTAATGAATACCAGAAATTGAATTATGAATGTCATTAATCAATGATGCTGTTGTTGGGGTACCATAACTATTTGGCATACTACTCCAATTATAACTTGTGGGATAATTATGATACTTCAGGACCTGTGCAATAGCAATTGGAACACATCCTGCGTAAGCTCTTCCACAAGGAACATCACAAGTCATTGTTGGCATGTAATCATTAAAGCCGCATCCTTGATGCCATGTTGTAGAAAGCAAAGAACCAACTTGCTCATACTCATCCTCGCATACAGGGTCTTCAATAATCATTTGCCTTGTTACTTTATTCCATTCGTCACTCAATTCAGCAGATTGTCCTAAATTATTTTTCCTTACAAATGAAATCTTATCTTTTATTAAGGTAAACCATTCTACCAATCCAGATGAGTAACTTTCAGCATCTATTCTAAATTCATTTGTATCTGAATAAGCTAGAATTGGAGATAACCTATTATCAGCAGAAACTATTACAAAGCCACCTTCTTTATAATTTACAATATACATTACTGTTTTAGACGAATCGTCTTTTATGGCGTGAATTTGTTCAATTCCCTTTTTTTTGACCTCACTACTTTTTAGACTATTCGATTTAATAAAAAAATTTTCAGCAACGTTCAATGCTAATTCTTCATCAACTAAACATTTGTTAATTTGAATGGGTTCTTTTGTGATGTTTCCATTTTTACTACATGAGTAGAAAATTATGCCAAGAATCAGAGAGGCTGTTAAGATTTTTAATTTAGATAATTTAATCATAATTTGAAGATTTAATGTTCATAATTGTTAATTTTTATAAGGTTGTTGTCGACAACTTGTATTATTTTTTATTTTTAATGTTTTATTTTTAAAATCAAAAGATTTTTTTTTAAATTTTAATGTTTTATTTCAACCCATTTTTCAATTGCATTGAATGGTGTTTTAACTTTTAGCTCTCTTCTATGGCTACCATGTCTTTTGTAAAGATTATAGTAAATTAAAAATTTTGTTAAATCCTCATTCATTTGATTTACATTTTTATAGTCATTTTCTTTATAGTTCCATTTTTAATAATATCATTCGTTTTTTTTTGTAAAAAGGCATCGTTTTAAATACAGTTTTTT
Source organism: Bacteroidota bacterium (assembly GCA_015222055.1). Classification (GTDB taxonomy): domain Bacteria; phylum Bacteroidota; class Bacteroidia; order Bacteroidales; family B39-G9; genus B39-G9. The sequence continues at coordinate 89,977 of JADFUR010000002.1, forward strand.
ATTGTTGTTGTAAATTTACAAAATTATGTATGAGCTAAAAAATAAATTGTTGGGTTTTGTTATTTTTTAATAAAAAGAGATGGCCAAAGACTAGGTCGAGCGGGGGGGGAGTTTTTATTTTTTTTTAATTATTTTGTTTTTCATCTTCGGCGAAGTTATAAAATTCACCGAGCGAGGTTCTCAATATTATTAGTTATTCAAACATCTTCTTAAAATTAACGTAGTCAATTCCGAAGAAAACTATATTGTTGTAAGTTGCGAGCGGGGTTTTTGTTTGTTTTGAAAATATAAAGACTAAGCCAAGCTTGGGGGTAATTCTAAAAATTTTATTTGTTATTTTATATCTTTGATACTATCAAACGACTAATTATTGAAAGATAATAAATATTTTATCTTGTAGTTTTTTTATTGCTTTTTTAGTTTTTTTCTCAGAATAATAAGTAGAGCTATTCTCTCGGCTATAAACAATTATATTCCAATCGCCATTTATAAACATTTTATCAAAATTTATTAATGGAATTTTTGTCGAAAATCTAGAATTAAACAGCTTGTTTTTTTTCTCGTTAAACATCAAATTAACATTTTTGCTCATTATTTTATGTGTCGTATTTGAAAACGACAAACTGTCAATATTTTTAAAAATATTGGAGCTTAACAAAGAAAAATTTATAACTACAGAATCTTTTACTTCATTTTTATATCTAAACGTAAAATCGATTAGTAATTTTTCTTTATTTTGAGAGTTTGAAAAAATTAAAGGTTTAATAAAGTATTGGGTACCATCTTCTCCAACATAAAATGTCTCAAACAATTTTTTTCCTGATTTCATACCTGCCGGTTTTATAGAGGAACAAGCACTGAAGAGAACAAAAAAACTTAAAACAATAGATATTTTAAATAATGTAATATTGTTAAAATTTGAGAATTTAATTTTCATTTTTTTTTATTTCTGTATTAATCTAGTCGAAAGTTCAGTATTATTAAATAATGAATCTGAAATTATTTTGGAATTAGTTATTGCTAAGATATAAATTAAATTTTCATCAAAGATTTTTGAATATTCCGAAATATAAGCGGTGTCAATATACTGTTTTTTAAAGAAATAAGAAAGAGTGTCTGTTTGTAATTCTTTTTGCCCAAGGGTTTTGCCAAATATCTGAAATTTTGTTAACTCTTCGATTGAAGTATTGTAAGGTATGCTTAAATAAATTGTGTAATCTTTGTTTTTAACACATTTAAAAAGAGGAATTTGAATATTGCTATTTGTAAAATAAGATTGATAGTTATTTGTTATTTGATTTTTTATATCAACAATTTTTTCACTTTCAAATAATTTGAATGATATATTATTGAAAATAGGCACCTCTTTTTTTTCTTTACTCTTTGAACAAGCTAAAAAAGATATTATGAATAATATTGATAATATTTTTTTCATTTTTATAATATTATAAAAGAAAGAAAGGGCTTCTGTACTCCCTTTCTTTCAAATGGGTAATTATTTTCCAGTTACAATTGTTTCATAAGTAGTAATTATGTTAAGAACACTCGTTTGCTTCAAATCAACAGTAGAAATTTTTGTAATTCCACCATTTTTTGCTGCTGCTCTTATACTTGCATCAGCATCCAAAAAGATAATACCGAAATATCCAGTTGCTGTTGCTGTTCCAACTTTAGAACCAATAGTATTACTGGTAGCACTAACAGGTAAAGTCAAAGCACAGCTTGACATCATTGCTACTACTGCAAGCATAGCAAAAATTGTTTTCATTTTTTTTAACATATTGTTTGAGTTAATATTTTCTTACTCATAAGGCTTTTCAGAATACGCCTCGTTTTTTAAAGTGGTTTCTGAATTCCACTATTTTTTAATATAAATTTTTTTGTCTTTATCAGAATGTTGTGATTTTTTTAAAATTAAAAATAACAAATTGTATAAGAGAATAATTCGTTATTATAGTAATATGAGTTTTCTCATTATACAAACGGTAAATATTAAAGCTGTAAGGAAAAGTGATTTTTTGTTATATCAAATGTGTAGCAAAAAAAGGCTCTGTTTTAGATACAGTTTTTTATTTTAAAATGCGTGTAAAATTATAAATTTTGGCTGAGTTAACAAATAATTATCTGGGTTTTATTTTTTTTATTGAAAAAGAAAAAGCGTAGTTGGAAACTACGCCCAGCATAATATTTCTTTAACATTTTGATTTTTAAAACTAAGATGTAAATTATTTATTAATGTTTTTTTTGATCTCCACTTATTATTTCTA
>JADFUR010000003.1 GCA_015222055.1 Bacteroidota bacterium
GTCAAAAAAATAGTCGTCATGTGTTTTGCTATTAGATGAACTGTAAGTAATTACAGTAAGTTGACGCATATGACCTACGGCACTTTAAAATATTTTATAGACTCTGTGCTATAAACAGATCACCACTACGTGGTTTATTTTTATGTCCAAATTAAAGCGTATTTGTTTATAATAAAATATTTACAAAGAAAATATAATCCCCCTTCGACCTCAAAGAAATTTTGTAGTTTTCAAACCTCCCGCTTGACCTAGTCTCTCACTACCTATGCTTTATTAATCTAAGAAATTTAATGAATTAGCTGTTAAAAAACCAATTCCTGCTTTTTAACATCTACAATAAATCCCAAAATTGAATATTTTTTTATAAATTTTTGATGTAATAATAAACAAAAATATATATTGGATATAAGACACTGTTGAGTGGCTTTTTTATTCGTTACCAAGCATATTGGTTCGTCATTTAACATAAAAAGTTTCCATATATTAAAACTTATTATTATATTTGCATAGTAATCTGCAAAATATGAATGAGAAATTTGAAATCATTTTGCTTGAAGAAGTTTGGGAATTTATAGATAAATTAGAAGAAAAGGTCAAGGATAAAATACTTTATAACATTGAAAAGGCTAAATATATTAATGACCCAAAACTTTTTAAGAAATTGGACGAAGATATTTGGGAGTTTAGGGCAAAGTATCGAAGAGTTCAATATAGATTGTTATCTTTTTGGGATAAGACAGATGGTTCTCATACTTTAGTTGTTTCAACTCATGGAATTATTAAAAAGACAGATAAAGTTCTTAAAAGTGAGATTGAAAAGGCAAGACAGATTATGAAAAAGTATTTTGAACAAAAGAAGAAAAACCAATAATTATGAAAGATACTAAAGAATTAAAGATGTACACATTAGACCAAGCTAAGGATAAGCATCTTGGAAAAATAGGAACAGATAAAAGAGACAGGTTTGAATATGAACTTAAGCTTGATATATTAGGAGAAATGATAAAAAAAGCTCGAAAAGAAAGACACTTGACTCAGTCAGAACTTGGGAAACTGATTGGAGTACAGAAGTCCCAAATATCAAGACTTGAAAGAAATACTAAAAATGTTACTTTGGAAACTGTTTTAAGAGTTTTTAAAGCCCTGAAAGCGAAAGTGAATTTTAATGTTGAATTACTTGATGGTAATATTAATATAGCATAAAAATATAGGTGGTACACGCAATAAAAAAACTTAACAGAAGTTGTTGAATATGAGAAAATTAGCAATAAGTAAACATTGTAGAATATTGAAATTTTGTAGTTTTAAAACTTCCCGCTTCACCTAGTCTCTAAATACCTCTGCTTTATTAATCTAAAATATTTAAAGTATTAAATGTAAAAAAAACCAGGTTCCTGCTTTTTAACATCTATAATAAATTTTGAAACTGAGTATTTTTTTATAAATTTACTTTTTTATTGATTTAGGATGTAATATTAAACAAACACATATATAGGAAATAAGACACACTAGTGTGTCTTATTTAGGTGTTAGGTTTCATGCAAAGAGCGACGAGCCAACGCACATTTGGCACATTTACAAGCTCCAACACACAGGCTGATTCTTCAGCTTATAAAAGAGCTAAATTTTGCCAACACACAAGTAGTAATTTTAAAATATGAATTTAGACGGAATATATCAAGAAATACAAGATAGACTAAGAAAGCAACTTGCTCTAATTATTGGAACAGGTAGCTCAATTTCAGTTGATTTTGCATTTGGAATGGGTGCTCTAGAATCACATTTAAAAATAGTAATCCCTACAGCGATAAAGGGAGACAAACAAGCTGTAAGAGAGTGGGAATTAGTTCTCGAAAACCTAGGAAAGAAAATTGACTTTGAAAACTCTTTGAATGTCGTTAAATCTGATTTGTTACTCGAAAATATTATAATTGAAACAGGGAGACATGTTGCTAAGGTAAATTATAATAACATCTCAAATATTTCCTTGGGAAACATTCTAATAATTGAACTCTTTAAACGGATTAAAAATGCTCTCTCATACACAAATCCAATAATTGACATAATTACTCCAAATTATGATTTGATTATAGAGAATGCATTATCTCATTGCGCTATTGATTACAATGATGGTTTTTATGGTGGTATACAAAAGAAATTTGATTGGATAGAGTCAGAGCAAATATTTAATCGGTTAGAAGATAATAGAAAAACAGGAAAACCATATCCTAAAGTATATCCTCATGTGAGATTACACAAAGTTCATGGCTCACTTAATTACTTTGTGAAAAATGAAAATGTATATAGGAATGATAGTTTATCATACTTTGAAAACATTGTTGATTATGAGAGGTTTATTATAACTCCAGGAGAGACAAAACATAAAAGAATTGTAGAGAATAGAAATTTTTACCGCGAAATGGATAGTGCAATTGAGAAAGCTCAGACATATTTATTTATAGGTTATGGTTTTAATGACATAGATATTGATAAAAAGATATGTCAAAATATAAATCAAGTCAGTCGCAAAGCAATTATTGTCACAAAGGACTTAATTGGCAATGCTGCAAAAATATTGAATGAGAATCCTAGTATAATTGCGATTTGTGACAATTATAAAGGAGGAGCAACAATTAGGTATGAAGGGCAGGAATTTGAACACACTAAACCGATTTGGCAGATTGACGAATTTGCGAACGAAATATTATAGAAAATGGCAAGACTTTTTGATTTTAATAATGAGACCGATTATGTAGGTAAAGTGGTATATGTTGATACTACAAAACTAAGTTTAGATGTAAAGCCTAAAGAACTTAAACTTGCAAGGGTTGGTCGTTTAGTTGCTGTTAAAATTTCCTCTGCCGTTGAAGAATGGGCAATTGCAATCGTAGAGCGTGTTATTAAGAATCCTTCAAGCGAACAACTTAGGAATGTTATTCAGTCAGATAATAATGAGGATGAAGATTCAAATCCAATTAGTGCGGATACAATTCTTGAAAGAGTTTCGAATATTGTAACAATTGCAATAGTTGCCACTTTTAAAGGAAAGAAAGGAATAGAAGAAAATTATTTTTCTCGCTCTATTCAGGAGATACCAGATATTGATGCGGAAGCATTCTCAATAGAAAGTTCAAACTTAGAGAATTTTATGGGGTTACTTTCTGCAAAATCTAAATCAGATGTTTCACTCGATATTGGAAAGTATTCATTAAGTGAAAAGGCACGAGCACAACTTAATGGCGATAAATTTTTTCAACGCCATGCTGCAATACTTGGCAGTACTGGTTCAGGTAAATCATGGGCTGTTGCTTCTATTTTAGAAAAGGCTGCTGAATTGCCTACTACTAAAATGATTGTATTTGATTTGCACGGAGAATATTCAACTTTAAAATTTGCAAAGCAGTTGCGTATTGCTGGACCTGATGATTTAAAAACGACGAAAGAAGATATCCTCTTTTTGCCATACTGGCTACTTAATGCTGAGGAAATGCAAGCTATGTTTATTGACCGCTCAGAGTTTTCTGCACATAATCAAGTTATGATGTTTCAAAAGTTGGTTGGGGATGAAAAATTAAAGCATTTAACTGCAAATAAAAAAGAGGAAGTAATTAATTCATTCACTATTGATAGCCCCATTCCCTATTGTCTTGATTCTGTTATTTCTGAATTAAAGCGTTTAAATGAAGAAATGGTACCAGGAGCAACTGCTGGAAAAACAAAAAAAGGAGATTTTAATGGTAGCTTTAGTAGACTTCTGACTCGATTAGATGTAAAAGTAACTGATAAGCGATATGGTTTTCTGTTTAAGCATCCAACGGAATTAGATTCATATAGTGCGTTAACTGGCATAATTGAACAATTAATAGAGTTTAAAGACAAAACATCAGGAATTAAAGTGATTGATTTCTCAGAAGTACCATCTGATGTCATGCCTATAATAATTGGTTTAGTTGCCCGAATTTTATATAACATTCAATTTTGGACAGAAAAATCAGAGAGACATCCTTTAGCTTTAGTTTGTGACGAAGCTCATTTATATCTTCCTAAAAAAGGGGAAAATAATCCAAATGAAAAAAGAGCGTTAGAAAATTTTGAGAAGATTGCAAAAGAGGGAAGAAAATATGGGGTTAGTTTACTTGTAGTTAGCCAAAGACCATCTGATGTTAGTGAAACTATACTTAGTCAATGTAATAATATCATGTCTTTGAGGCTTTCTAATAAACAAGACCAGAGTACAGTGAAATCTTTCATGTCGGATAATTTAACAGTGTTTGCTGATATTTTGCCAACACTGGATGTAGGAGAAGCAATAATATTAGGAGATGCGGTATTGTTGCCATCACGAATAATGCTTGATATGCCAAAAGAAGAAAATCGTCCATTAAGTAGCACTATTGATTTCTGGTCAGAGTGGAATCAAAAGGACAAGAAAACTGACTATAATAAAGCTGTAGAGAATTATAGAAAACAGAGTAGGAAATAGCCATCGCTTCGCATTCATACACATTGCCAAGTCACACGAAAAGCCGCCTCGCAATCCAAAACTTGTCAAAGAGTATGGCTGCCCTAACGCACGGATAGCATGTTGAAAATAAAGCACGAAAACCTAACAATGGCTCATAAAGCATACTTTTTTGCCGCAGGCGCAACACAAAAAAGTACGCTTCATAGCCTAGCCGTTAAACTAACCAACCCATTTCCCCAATCTGAGCCGGTCTTCAACTATCTCAAAAAAAATTAACTACTTCAAAATCAAACTTCACGCAAAAGTCTAACACCAATAAACCCACCCTTAATCTTTATATTCCCCCATTCCTTTTTATAATCTTTAATATAAAAATTAATTTATTTACATTTGCTCTTTAATTTTGTGTAAAAAAAATTATTCTTAATATAATGAAAAATAAAGTTGTAGTAATAACAGGTGCTTCGTCGGGAATTGGTGAAGCATGTGCTAAAGAGTTTGCCAAGCAAGGGGCAAAACTATCACTTGCTGCCCGCAGCATTGATAAATTAAAGCTTATTGAAAAAGAATTATCAGAACAAGGTTATGAAGTCTTATCTGTTAAAACAGATGTAAGTATTGAGGAAGATTGTAAAAATTTAATTTCCCAGACAATTAATAAATTCGGTAAGATTGATATATTAATAAATAATGCAGGTATCTCAATGCGTGCTTTGTTTGCTGATGTTGATTTATCTGTTATAAAACGCTTGATGGATGTTAATTTTTGGGGAACAGTATATTGCACAAAATATGCTTTGCCTCATTTATTAGAAACTAAAGGTTCTCTGGTTGCAATAACATCAGTAGCAGGAATTCATGGTTTACCCGGACGAACAGGTTATTCTGCATCGAAATTTGCTATAACAGGATTTTTACAAACAATAAGAATTGAAAACCTTAAAAAGGGTTTGCATGTGCTAACTTTTGCTCCGGGATTTACAACATCTAATGTGCGAAAAGCTGCTCTTGTTGCCGATGGTTCACATCAGGGAGAAACTCCTTTGAAAGAAAATAAATTGATGCCAGCCGAAAAAGTTGCTCAAATATTAATTAAGTCGATAAAGAAAAGAAAACTTAATAAAGTATTATCTTTAGACGGGAAATTGGTGTCTATACTTCAACATATTATGCCAAAGACTTTAGATAAGTTAACTTATAAGCATATGGCTAAAGAACCGAATTCGCCTTTTAAATAATTGGGAATTCGGAAGCATGAAATCCGCTAAGCGGTTAACTTTATAAAAAGACTAGGAACTATAAATTTGTTCGTCTTTTTAATACAAATCCGCTAAGCGGATATAGAAATAAACCTGCTGGGTTTCTCGAAAATTCGCTAAGGTATATAAAAACAAAATCTGGCAGTTTTCTCAAATTAATTAACGAGAAGATGAAAAAGTTTCGAGATAGTTATAAAGCAAACCTGCCAGGTTTCGCTAAAAAATAGAACAGTTGGTAATTAATAATTTGGAATTACGAAATTACGAAGTATGAAATCCGCTAAGCGGCTAACTTTAAAAAAGACGAAGAACTATAAATTTGTTCGTCTTTTTAATACAAATCCGCTAAGCGGATATAAAATAAACATTAACAGTTAACAATTAAAAAAAGGTGTTACAGTCGGAAACAAAAATAAGGGTTCGTTATGGTGAGACAGATAAAATGGGTTATGTCTATTATGGTAACTATGCCCAGTATTATGAAGTTGCACGAACTGAGTTTGTCAGAAAATATGGTGTAACTTACAAAGAATTGGAAGAACGGGGTATAATGTTACCTGTAAATTCATTAAAAGTTAAATATATTAAACCGGCTTTTTATGATGATGTTTTAACAGTTCAGGCAACAATAAATGAATTGCCCGGTATCAGAATTCATTTCGACTATAAAGTTTTTAACCAAAATAATGAGTTGCTTAACGTGGGAGAAACAACTCTGGTTTTTGTAGATATGAAAACCGGTAAGCCTGTAAAAGCACCTGAATTTTTTTTAGATAATATTAAACAATTTTTTTAGTAATTGTTAGTTTAATAAGTGGTTGTAATTTTTTAAAGTTTTGAAAGTCGCTAAGCTGTTATAAATTAGTTTCCGTCATTGCGAACGTAGTGAAGCAATCCCTACATGCTTATTAATAGATTTTTTTTGGCTTCGCCCTTGCAATTACGTACATTTTCTGCTTTTCGGAGTGGGTTCGGTATTTGAAATTAATAAGTTTAAATTTTTTATATGAAGTATTTAATAATAACTTTATTTCTTTGTTTGGTTTTTGGGAAAATTTTTTCACAAACATATACCATAAGTGGAACAATTGAAGATGCAAAAACAGGCGAAAAATTGCTTGGAGCAAATGCTTACGATGAATTAACCTATAAAGGTACAGCTTCAAATTACTATGGATTTTACAGCTTAACATTGCCAAAAGGAAAGATAAAGTTCACAATATCGTATATTGGTTACCAATCAATACAAAAAGAGTTTTTTTTAAATAGCGATACAGTAATAAATCTCTCGCTTAATCCAACTATTGAGCTAAAAGAAGTATTGGTTTTAGATAATGCAAAAACTCAGGTAAAAAGCACACGAATGAGTGTTGCCGAAATTCCTATACAAACCATTAAATCTCTGCCTGTTCTGATGGGAGAAGTCGATATAATTAAAAGTATTCAGTTGTTGCCGGGAGTTCAGTCAGGTGGTGAAGGAATGAGCGGATTGTATGTTAGAGGCGGAGGTCCCGATCAGAATTTGATTTTGTTAGACGGTGTGCCAGTCTATAATGCAAATCATCTTTTTGGTTTCTTTTCGGTTTTTAATGCAGATGCAGTGCAAAGTCTTTCATTAGTCAAAGGTGCTTTTCCTGCCCGTTATGGAGGTCGCTTATCGTCGGTTCTCGATATTAAGATGAAAGAAGGAAACAACAAAGAATTTAAAGGAGAGGGTTCTGTTGGAATAATATCATCAAAATTAACTCTCGAAGGACCAATTATTGATGATAAAACGTCGTTTATTATTTCAGGGCGACGAACTTACTTAGATATTTTGTCTCAGCCAATAATAAGATATACTGCAAAAAAAAATGGATATGATAAATTTATAGCTGGTTATTATTTTTATGATTTGAACGCTAAAATAAATCATAAATTTTCTGATAAAAGTCGTTTGTTCTTAAGCTCATATATGGGAAGAGATAAGGCATATTTCAAGGTTAAAGATAGTGAAGGAGAACAAAGTTTCGAAAACAATATGGATCTTCACTGGGGAAATATAACAACAGCTCTTCGATGGAACTATATTATTAATAATAAGTTATTTAGTAATACAACTATAACCTATAGTGAATATAATTTACTAACAAGTATTGAAATGACTGAAAAACAAAGCAACCCAACATCAACAGATCATTTCAAGGTTGACTATTCTTCAGGAATTGACGATGTTGCAGGTAAAATTGATTTCGATTATATACCAAACACTAATCATTATATTAGGTTTGGTATAAATAATATATATCATACTTTTAACCCCGGGGTAAGTGCATTTAAATATTCTGCCGAGCAAACATCTGTTGATACAACCTTTGGGAATAATGCCATTTATTCAAATGAATTTTCGGTTTATGTCGAAGATGATATTAAAATTACGGGTAATCTTAAAGCAAATATTGGTCTTCATTATTCGGGTTTTTATGTTAAAGATAAATTATATCACTCTGTTCAGCCTCGTTTATCAGTAAGATATTTATTTAACGAGAAATTATCTGTGAAAGCAGCATATTCAGTAATGAACCAGTATTTATTGTTGCTAACCAATTCTTCAATGACTATGCCAACAGATTTATGGTTACCAGTTACCGATAAAATTAAACCTCAAAAATCAATTCAATATGCACTTGGTACTTCTTATGCTATAACAGATGATATTAATATAAGCGTAGAAGGTTTTTATAAAGAAATGAGTAATCTAATAGAATATAGAGAAGGATCAAGCTTTTTTTCTATTTCAAACGACTGGGAAGATAAAGTTGTTCAGGGAAAAGGAACGTCTTATGGTGCTGAGTTTTTTGTACAAAAAAAAGTTGGGAAAACAGCTGGTTGGATTGGCTATACATTATCGTGGTCAAATCGTAAATTTGAAGACATTAATTTTGGAAAAACATATCCTTATAAATATGACCGACGACATGATATAAGTATTGTTATAACTCATAAATTTAGCGATAATATTGATGCCGGATTAACCTGGGTTTATGGTACAGGAAATGCTGTTACTCTGGCAACCGAACAGTATGTTGTTAAAACAGATAATGGCTATGAATATGTAGAGCATTATGAAAAACGCAATGGATATAGAATGGCTGCTTATCATCGTTTCGATTTTAGTGCAAATTTTCATAAACAGAAAAAATGGGGCAAGAGAACTTGGAGCTTTGGAGTATATAATGCATATAACAGAAAGAATCCGTTTTTTTTAAATTTTGAAGAAGATTACAATAATGATAGGAGAGTGCTAAAACAATATAGTCTTTTCCCAATTATACCATCAATTTCTTATAGTTTTATTTTTTAATTTATTTAGATATGTATAAATTATTAGTTAAAAGTTTTTTAGTGTTTTTCGTTTTTTCATCGTGCTCAAAAATTATTCCTATAGATGATCCTGATAATGAAAAACATGTTGATGTTATTGGAGTTATGAATTCAGACAGTATCTTAAAAGTGAATGTTAGTAAGAGTGTAAGCATATTGCAGAGTTCCGAAAATTTATATTATGAAGAAAATAACTCAATATTATCAAAAATTGATTTTGTGAGCAATGCGACAATAAAAATTTATGAAAATAATGTGTATAAAGACACTTTATTATTTACTGAATACGGTAATTACCTTGCAAATTTCAAACCTGTTGTTGGTAATAAATATAAAATAGAAGTTAATGTGCCAAATTGTGAACAAGTTGATGCAGAAAATATTGTACCTGAAAAAGTAAAAATAGATTCAATTAACACATCCACCGTTTCCGGGTCTTCATTTATTGATGAAGAAAAAATGTTGCGATGTGAAATTCATTTCACCGATCCTTCAGATGTAAGTAATTATTATTATTTAAATGTTTTTGGTAAGATTACATATAAATCGTATGATGAAAGTCTGGAGTGCTTTTTTGTTGAGACATATTCTAAATTTATTGATTTTGATACAAATGACCCTATGGTTGATAATGACTCTAAACTCAATAATGGAATCGTTTTTAAGGATGATTTAATTAACGGTAAAAACTACACATTAAACATTGAGTTTGACAAAAATTTTTCAGATACAACAATGTTTCATTTTAATTTATATTCTATTAGCAGCGATTATTACTTATATCTAAAATCGATAGACAAACAAATTAATGCCAAAGACGGCGGTCCATTTACAGAATCTGTTCCTGTATATACAAATGTAAATAATGGAGTAGGTATTTTTGCTGGTACAAACAAATCAACCTATTCAATTTTGGTTAGAAATGATGATGTTAATTATTAATTAAACAGTAAATGACAGCCAATGACCATTAATAACCCACAACTTTGAACTTTGAACTTTAAACTTTATACTTCAATTCAACACTCAACACTCAATAAACAATATTCAATGACTAACAATGACCATCTATAATTAATAATTCCCCTTAAAGCTTAAATTGTCTGATATAGAGACTGTAATAAATGTTTTTTATACAAAAGCAATATTTATTTTGTATATTTATATATTTTAAAATATAAACTTATGAAAATTATTATTTCATTTTTACTATTATTTCAGATTATGGCAACAAATGCACAAAATTTTTACGAGTTAAAAGCAGAAACAATTGAAGGTGAAACTTTTAGTTTCGAACAATTAAAAGGAAAAAAAGTAATGATTGTTAACACTGCTTCCAAATGTGGTTTCACACCGCAATATGAAGATTTGGAAAAATTATACAAAGCCTATAAAGACAAAAAATTTTTAATAATCGGGTTTCCTGCTAATAATTTTTTGAGACAAGAGCCCGGAACTAATGAAGAAATAAAATCGTTTTGCCAACGGAATTATGGTGTTTCGTTTATTATGATGGCTAAAATTAATGTTAAAGGAAAAGAAATTCATCCTGTTTATCAATGGTTAACTCAAAAAGAAAAAAATGGTGTGCTTGATTCTAAAGTAAAATGGAATTTCCAAAAATATATGATTGATGAAAACGGAAATTTCCTGAATGTTTTTTATTCAAAAACAAAACCCTTTGATGAGGCAATAGTGAAATTGTTAAAGTAATATTTTGCTTCGCTGTCATTTGCTTCGCTGTTATTTACGGTTTGACAATCAATAACCATCAATGACTGTTAATAACCCACAACTTTAAACTTTGAATTTTAAACCTTAAACTTTATTAATCATTAATCAACAAGCAACTATCGCCATAACTGAGGAAACGAAAATTATTATTTAAAGCGTAATCATATATTTTTTTCCAATCATCACCAACAAAAGCGGAAATAAGTAGCAGTAATGTGCTTTGAGGTTGATGGAAATTTGTTATCAGATAATTTATTACTCTGAATTTGTAACCGGGAACAATTATTATTTGTGTAGTTGACGATAAAGTAATTCGTTCTTTGTCAATCATATATTTATGCACTGCCTTTAATGCATCTAAAGTACTAATATTTTGATTGAGATCGTAAACCTCCCATTGAGTGATTTTTAAATCTTCGGGTTCTATATTATTCGGTTCAAGTATTTTTACTCCCAACCAATAAAGGCTCTCAAGAGTACGTACAGATGTTGTGCCCACAACCGTTATTTTGCCTATATTATTTATTAACTGTTGCAGGGTGTCAATATTAATAAAGATATGTTCTGTGTGCATTTCGTGCTCGCCAATAGTTTGCGATTTTACCGGTTTGAAAGTTCCGGCACCAACATGAAGAGTGAGTTCGGCAAAATCAATATTTTTCTTTTTTAGTTTATCAAAAACATCATTGGTAAAATGTAAACCGGCAGTTGGTGCAGCAACAGAACCATTATGTTTTGAATAAATTGTTTGATATTGTTTTTTGTCAGATTCTTCCGATTCCCGATTTAAGTAGGGAGGAATAGGAATTTCGCCAATTGCTTCAAGAACATCGCTAAATGTTAGTTCTTTATTATTCCAGCTAAACTCAATTTCTTGAGATGAATTATTACTATCAATTTTGTTAGCTGTTAAAATGTATTCTTTTTCATTAAATTGAAACGTGCGTGAAAGGTTTTTATCTTTCCATTTTTTTAGATTACCAACAATACATTTCCACTTACATTTTTTTGTTTTTTGAAAAGCCAAAGAAAAATCTGATGGGTCAAGAGGTTCTAAACAAAATATTTCGATCCTCGCACCTGTTTCTTTATGAAAAATTAAACGAGCCTGAATTACTTTTGTATTGTTAAAAACAAGCAAGCTATTTTCTTTTAGATAATTATCAATATTCTTAAAATGATCTTGACTAACAGTCTTATTTTTATATACTAAAAGTTTTGATTCATCTCTTTTATCCAAAGGGAATTTGGCAATTTTTTCACTTGGTAAATCGTAAGTGAAACTATCTATTAAAATATCTTTATATTTATTCATAATTAAAAAAATCTTTTGCAAAAATACTTAACTTTGTGACTTATTGAAATTTTTTTAAAATTGATTGTAATGAAAATAAAAGTAGGGGATAAAATTAAGTTTTTAAATGACGTTGGAGGTGGCACTGTTGCTAAAATTATTGATAATAAAAACATACTGGTTCTCAACGAATATAATTTTGAAGTACCGGTTGCTATGTCGGAAGTGATTATTTCGCAAGAAGAAAGTTCATATACTCAAGTTTCTAAAACTGTTGAACAGGAAGACTTGATACCAGCAGAACCTATTGAAAAAGAGGATGTTTTTTATCCAGAACCAGATATTGTTGATGATAATAATGATGTGAATGTTTATTTTGCATTTGTACCTAAAGAGGCTAATAATATTGTTAATTCTGATTTTGATACTTTTTTAATTAATGATAGTAATTATCACGTTATGTATAATTACATCACAAACAAAGATGGTCATTATTTTGGAACAGATGCTGGAGTGTTAGAAGCAAATACAAAATTATCATTAGTATCTTTTAAGAGAGAGGAACTAAATGATTTGCCCGAATTTGTTTTCCAATTTATTTTTTATAAAAAAGGAAGTTGTGAAGTTCATTCTCCAATACAGCAAAGTGTTACAGTAAAACCCACAAAGTTTTATAAAGAAAACAGTTTTAAAGAGAATGATTTTTTTGAAGAAAATTCATTGATTTTTAATCTTTTAGAGAAAAGTGCTATTCAAAATGATTTAGACCAATTAACTCAAAAAGACTTTAAAAATATTATCCGTGAAAAAGAATTAGGAAGCAAAAGGCCAAGGATTTCAACAAAAAGGGAAAATAAAGCTGCAGCAGCTGCTATTGATGAGGTAGATTTACATATAAATACTTTAATAGATAATAGTAAGGGCATGTCTAACAGCGAAATGCTTGAATTTCAAATGGATGAATTTAGAAAAAAATTGGATGAAGCAATTACAAATAAGACAAACAAAGTTGTTTTTATTCATGGAGTTGGAAATGGTGTGTTAAAAACAAAACTCAGATATGAGTTAAGTACAAAATATAAAAAATTGAAATTTCAGGATGCTTCGTTTAAAGAATATGGATATGGTGCAACAATGGTTTTCATTAAATAAAAAAGAAAAGAGATTAGCCACTAATTCACGAATAAGAGAAGAAGAAGATAGCCACTAATTCACGAATAAAGAAAGAAAGAGAAGAGATTAGCTACTAATGCACGAATAAGGAAAGAAAAAGAAGAGATTAGCCACTAATGCACGAATAAGGAAAGAAAGAGAAGAGATTAGCTACTAATTCACGAATAAGGAAAGAAAGAGAAGAGATTAGCTACTAATGCACAAATAAGGAAAGAAAAAGAAGAGATTAGCCACTAATTCACGAATAAGGAAAGAAAAAGAAGAGATTAACTACTAATGCACGAATAAAAAAGAAATAAAATTATTCGTGCATTAGTGGCAAATATTTTTGCATTCGTGGAATAAAAAAAACAGAAATATAAAAATGGGAAAAACAAAAGTTGAAATTGATAAAATTATTAATCAAATAATCAAAGGAAATAAAGAGTTTGTTAATAGTCATGAAAATAATTTTTTTGAAGAATTTCAAAACCATCAAAGTCCTTTTATAACAATGGTTTCTTGCTCTGATTCGAGAGTGCAGCCAAATGTGATATTGCCCGAAGCAACTAATAAAATTTTTATGGTTGAGAATGTTGGTAATCAAATTTTATCTAGTGAAGGTTCTGTTGACTATGGAATATTTCATCTAAAAACACCAATTCTTTTAATCTTGGGTCATTCCGATTGCGGTGCCATAAAAGCATTTATGAATGGTTATAGCAACGAAAGAGATTCTATAAAGCATGAATTGGAATATCTAGAAAAAGCTGATTTGAAGCTTGCTGATAGTTCTGAAAATGATAATGTTGTTTATAATGTCTTGAAAAATATTGATTATCAGGTAGATGTTGCTCTGAGCAAATATGCTGATTTAATTCGTAATAATGAATTGACAGTTATAGGTGCATATAATGATTTTAAAAATGATATATCTTCTGAATTAGGAGATATTGTTTTTGTGAATATTAACGGAGAGAAAGATTCAGACAAAATTAAACAAATGTCAATTTTTGATAATACCTCTATTGTGGCTAAAGAGAAATTTATTAAAAGACGAGCTGAATATTCATTAGTTTAGTCCACTACGAAAAGTCTTTATAGCCGTTATTGAGAGGGTGAAGTATCGGGAGAAGCAATCTGTTGATAATAAGTATATAAGGATTGCTTCACTATCGTTCGCAATGACGAGAAATATTTTTTGGAGTGAACACTAACGTTCAACTTTATAAATTAATATCATAGTTTATAATTACGTTTTTCCTGATTGAACTAAAATATATAAATATTAAATTTCTAAAAACAGCAAATAAAGAGTAATTTTGTAAAATATAGCAAGTCGTTCTATCGCTGTTTCTTTAATTAGGAAGAGAGGAAAGTCCGGGCAACATAGAGCACCATGCTTCCTAACGGGAAGATGTTTGTGAGGGTATAGTAGTGCAACAGAAAATAACCGTCGCGGTTTATCTGCGATAAGGGTGAAAAGGTGAGGTAAGAGCTCACCGGTGTTGGTAGTAATATCGACAGCCGTGTACCTCATGGGTTGAAAGACCAAATAAACCGATGCTGAGGGCTGCTCGCCCAATGTCGGAGGGTAGGTTGATTGAGCCTGTTGGTAACATCAGGTCTAGAGAAATGATAGAAATCCCGATTTATCGGGATACAGAACCCGGCTTATAGACTTGCTATTTTTTTCTTACACAACTTTTTATAATTAAGGTAAATAAATCAAGATTAAGTTTAATTCTATATCAATTATGATTTTTTGATTATTGATTGGATTTAATTCAATTCAATTGGTTATCATTAATAGTCATTTATTTGTTCTGTTCCTGGCAAAAGAAATGTATCACTTTAAAAAGTTGTGGAGAATCATTATAATCCGGGCTGAAAGCCCAATTTAATTTAGCCCGATGGCAACGCCTCGGGTTA
>JADFUR010000004.1 GCA_015222055.1 Bacteroidota bacterium
ATAAACAATTTCACTCGGCTTGCTTCTTTAGCGCATTGATAAGATTACTCTTTGAATTGCCCACGAAACTTAGCAAGACCGTTGTACGTCATACTAAAAGGACACTGCTACAGAAAACTTACAGATAAAAAATGATAAATAAAATAATCCTAAATAAAGTAGCAAGTTACATAAATGCTACATTTTTAGAAACCGACAAAAAGGTAAATCTTATCTATGGATTAAACGGAACAGTAGTTCTCCAAGTGGTTTTTTTGCTTATGATATTGCTACAAAAAGTAAAAAAAGCTACTCACATATGACATTATCTAATTTCTGGTTTTCGGAAAATGGTGACTACATTTATTCCAAAAATTTAAATGTGTATAGAACCACAAGTTCAACAGAATCAAATGATATATTCGATGCAGATATCAACTCTATTGATAAAATTAATACCGAAAATGAAAGTTATTATGGACTTCAATACATTTATCACAGTAATAATAATTTGTGGATTTTACAAAATAATTCTTATTCATCAGAGGAATCAACCAGCATTTACGAGATTGAAGATAATGACTATACCCTTGTGAAAGAATATTATTACGATCGCTTCTACCAACCTAATGAGGAAACTTCTCCTTTTTGCATAAGTGCAAATTATGTTTTTGTAAATAAAGAAGGAACGGAAATTACCGTTTTATGTAAAGGCATCAGTAATAACTCTTGGGTAATACAATTTCTTGCTGTAAAATAGTTAGCTAATCGTGGAGAAGATTATTGGTAGCCTATTTTCTATTTTGTTACACTAAAAAATTTATGTAGCAGATGAAGTAACCATTCTTATATAAGTATTTTGGCGTCAATTTTAAATTATGATGGATTATAAAAAAATAATTATCAAAAAAGCAAGCACTCGTAAGGGTAGCTATTATGAAACATTATTATATTCAGCATTTTAAACATTCAGCACTCAATATGAAATTTTTAATATGAAAAATTTGCTGTGTCAGCAACAATTGAATATTTTCGATAACTATAGTGAATAAATATTTATAATCCATTAATAATCAGTTTGTGGGTCAAGAGTTCTGAAATTTATGCTTAATCAACACAAATTTTAAAGTGAGCCTTATGTGGGCTTGTGAGAAACTAAATTCTAATCGTCCATCATAATAAATCTTACTAGAAACAAAATTTGCTCATTTAAGACATCACTATTTTTTAAAAATTACAAACAGATTTTTTAGAAGATAGCTCAAAAAGTCTTATTTTTGAATAAATAATTAATAAGATACGGAGGGGGAGGACAAGAACTGCCGTAGTGAGGCGTAAAAAAAGTTTTGTCGTGAAAATTGATTTTATTGAAAGAGATATGAAAAAAACAATTATTATACAGTTAACAACATTGATTTGCTTCTGGCTAATATTTTTAGGCTTTCAAAATAAGACTATTTATTCTAATAGTTTAGGCTTAATTTCAGATAATTGGCAAAACAAAAATGAAGAGAGAAAACTTGTTGATAAACCGTATGAAAAGCTGACAAATGATAATTACATCCAATGGGATGCAAACACTATTCTCGAATAAAGAATTATGGTTATAATACTGAGAAATCGGGAGGTGATTATATTTTTGCGTTTTTTCCCTTTTTCCCTTTAATATGGAAAATTACTAATCTTCCTCCAATTGGAATACTATTCCTTAATTATATATTTTTTTCTAGTTCTATTTTAATTCTTTTAAAATTATTCTCTGAGCCGAAAAGTTATGCCAGAAATGTGATTCTTAGCCTTAGTTTACCAAGCATAATTATTTTTCTCATTCCCTATACCGAGGCTACATTTATGCTAATGGTTAGCATTGGTATTTATGGCTTTATAAAGAATAAATATTGGATTTTCTTCATTGGATTCCTTTTAGCTTCATTAACAAGGCCCTCTTTTACCTTTTTATTATTATCAATAATAGGAACCGAATTTTTTTATTTAATAAAACACAAAAAAATAAAAATAGGAATTAAAAATACCCTTTATCGTATATCACCTCTTTTAATAGGAACTATAATTGTCTCGTTAATTCAATATACTCAAGGTAGTGGCGATTTTTTTAAATTTATTAAAGTTCAGAAATACTGGAATAATATTTTATCAATTCCACATAATCTTAGAGACTGGTCTCAAGAAAGTTTTGGAATTAACATAGGAGTAATCTTTTTTATATTTATACCATTATTGATTTTAATCTTTCAACTGCTATATAAACAACTAAAAGAAAATAAAAAAAAGCCTGTTCTAAATTATAAATCGCCAAAAGATTATTTATTGATTTTATCAATGCTATACCTGATTGGGAATAGTTTATTTATTATTCTATTTCGTGGAGGAAGCCTTCACTGCCTGTTCCGTTTTACGATTTGCTCCCCATTTTTATATATTCTACTTTATATTGCTTTTGATTATATACGACATATTTCATTAAATTTTCGACTTTTTTCTATTTGTTCACTTACATTGTCGAGCTTATTAGTACTTGGCTTAGCTGATTACTCCACATATTGGAACTTTTCTGATTTTGGTATTTTTGTTTTTATTGCAAGCTTATTCTTTTGGCTGTTTCAGGATTTGAAATCGTGTAGAATTTATAAGAATGGGATAATTCTATTATTACTAGTTAATTTAGTTTGGACAACATATCTATTTAATACTTATATAATAAATGGTTGGATATTTGCTTAACTAATTACTCCACACAACCCCTAAGAATATAAAAAAACTGTAGAGCAAGGTCTGCTACAGCTTTTATATTCGTTGTTGAGCGAAACCAAAGCTAGCGAATTGTTAGTTATGAAGGTGATTTGAGCCAGTATGTAATTCTAATAATTTTTGTTTTTGTATAGAGTTCTGATTTTAGTACAAACTTTTGATTAATTTCACCTGCTAATGTGCGTTTGCATGGTATTCCATAAAAACATAACAACATATTAATATATCTATTTAACTCAATTACTGCTCTTTAACATCTAAAATAAATCCCAAAACTGATTATTTTTTTATAAATTTACTTCTTTGTTAAACAAATATATAATGGATATAAACGGAATAGTCCGTTTATTTATTTGTTGGCAACAAGGCAAGAACAGTCAGTGCGTTTAAAAAATAATTGATTATGGAAAAGAAATTTATTACTATTAAAATTGGAATAAATAGATACCGAAAAGTGTTTTTAGACGATATTTTATATTGTAAGGCAGATAGAGCTTACTCGATAATTCAAACAAAAGATTCTAAATATACTTTTTGCGAACCTTTAAAAAACCTTGAATCTTTATTTGAGATGCATGATTCTTTTTTACATGTAAATCGTAGTTTTATTGTAAACTTGACAAAATGTATAGAATTTAAAACAGGTACAAAATCAGAGTTAATTATAGAAAATGGAGCAATTATACTCCCAAATCAAGAAGCGTTAGAGCAAATAATGATATTTTTTAACCTTTCTAAAAATTGATATTTACTGTTTTGTACCTCAAACTTGCAGTTTCGGAAAGTGTAGTTGCTGATTCGGAAAGTTTAGTAAAAATGGTTTGTATAGTCCTTAAAATCACATCATATTTGCAGTGTTAATTTATTTCATAAACTTTTTTTAAATTTAATACAATGGAAAAAATTCAAAAATTTGAGAACTGCAAAATTCAAAATATGCAGGAGATTAAAGGTGGTAGATGTGTAGATAAGTATGATTCAGGTTGTGGACATACAGATAAAACAATTTATGATGGTTGTGGTAATGAAAAAAGAGTAGTTACAAACATCGAACATTGGTTTTATAGAGATTAATCTTTCACGATAAAAGGCTGCTCTAATCGACAGCCTTTTTTATTATAAATGTGTAAAATAATTCCAATTATGAGAATGAAACATTATAAGTTTTTAATTGTATTATTAGTATTCTTTCAAACTACATTTGCACAAACAAAGAATAATTATTACTTATTATTAAGAAATGCAGAAAAAAAAATTGTAAACAATCAGCTTGATTCATCATTGGTAAATTATAATCAGGCATTTGTAAAATATAATTACCCTTTTGTAAGAGATATTACTGCTGCTGCGTGTGTGGCCCATTTTGCTAATGACACTAATTGTCTATATAGATACATTGAAATACTCTTAAAAAGAGGGATGTCTTTAGTGGAGTTAGATTATTTCATTCAGAAAAGACCAAATGATAAAAAGCTATTAGTTTATAAAGATAAGTTCACAACTTATCAAAATTATTATCTTTCTTCAATTGATAAGGAATTAGAAAAGGAATTAAGATATTTGGATAAAAAAAATCAAATAGACTTAGCTTATGTTCGTATTCATTATAAAACAGAAATAGATAAATTTAAATCTACACAAAGGAAAAAATTTTATGATACATTAGTTGCTAAATATATATATTTAATACATCAATACGGAATACTTTCTGAAAAAGAGATAGGTTTAGGTTCTAGTATCTTTTTAAGATGGACAAATGATAAAAATAATACTTTTCATAAAGATATAATTTATGAATATATAGATTCTCCAGATATAAGAGAGAACAAAAAAGATTCTGTTTTTTTTGGTTATAGCTATATTAAAAATAGAAGCATTTACAAATCATACACAAGACCAGGTAACTCTTTTTTGTGGCATGTAAATTTGGATAATTATCCAAATTTAGATAGCTTGTTAAAGACACGGTTAAATACACTAAAAATATATCCCAATTTTTATGCGGCATGCCATGAGCGTTCAAAGGGAGGTATGAAAGCGTCTGAGGATTATTGTATTGCATGGGAATCTGCAACTAAACAAAAGTATCATTTTGATTTAAAAAAAATAATTGAAGCACCTGAAGCAGAACAAATAAATAAACTTAGGGCAAGTATTTATATTAGAAGTTTACAAGAAGATTTAGCATTATTCGAAGCATTACAAAAATTGGAAAATCTTAAATACAAACACTATTTTAAACTTAGAGCTAAAGGTAATAGTTTATTTTTTAATGTTTTGTTTACTCGTGTAATGCCATAAATATGATATTAATAATTTCAATAGAAGATGATTATTCAACAAACGATGTTGTTGATTGGCTTAGTTTATTCAATAAAAAAGTTTTGCGTATTAATAATGAAACATCTATAGACAAAATTAATATTGAATCAAAAAACAATGGTTTTTCAATATCATTTACTTATAAAAACAATGAATATTCTGTTAATGAGTTTAGTCATTTTTGGTTTAGAAAAGGAAAACTAAATTTTGATAATATAATAGATATTATTTCGAAAAATAATAGTAGAGATATTGATAAAGGGATATACTCTCATCTTTTATTTGAAGAACTTAAAACGATAGAGCAATATTTTATTTATTTTTTGGAACTAAAAAACAAACTTGGAAGCTACTATCAGGGGGATACAAATAAATTAAAAAGTTTAGCCATTGCTCAAAATATTGGATTAACAATTCCTAAATCTTTTGTTTTTTCACAAAAGATTAAATTAATAAAAGCATTTAATATATCTAATGAATTTATCACAAAAGGAATTCAAGGCATACTATCTTTCGGTTCCGATAATCTTGGTTTTAATAATAAAACTGAATTAATAAATAAGATAGATATTGATGAAATGGATAATAATTTTTTCCCTTCGTTTTTTCAAAAAAATATACCTAAACTATACGAACTAAGGATTTTCTATCTTGTTGGAGAATTCTATTCAATGGCAATCTTTTCACAAGAAGACGAACAAACCAAAATAGATTTTAGAAATTATAATTATGAAAATCCTAATAGAACAGTACCGTATAAACTTCCTTTACAAATTGAAACTAGACTTGATTTATTCATGAAAAAAATGGATTTAGATACAGGCTCAATAGATATGATTGTAACACCTGATTTGGAATATATATTCCTCGAAGTTAATCCAGTTGGTCAATACGGTATGACATCTATCCCGTGTAATTATTATTTAGATGAAAAAATCGCAAAATACTTAGCAAATGAAAAGTGAAAAGAATTTTTTAGAAATTATTGGAGATACTAACAATAGGAAATATCCTTTAAATTATAAATTTGTAGAAATAAAGGAAATGCCAAAAGAAGTAAAAAACAGAAAATATATAAATATTGCTTTGTACCAAACAAATAAATATGAACCGAGTTCGTATCATAAACCTATTTCCAAACTATTGTAATGAAACAAGAATACATTAAATTATATTCAAATTGTATGCCTGTAAAAGGATACAAACAATCATTTATAGTTGACTTACAAAGAGGAGGGGCGTCAAATGCCATTCCAAACAGCTTGTTTGAAATTATTGATAAGTATCCAAATAAAACATTAGATAAAATTAAAAAAGAATATAATAATAAGTATGATGAAATAATTGATGATTATTTTCAATTTTTATTAAAAAATGAATTTGCATTTAAATGCTCGAAACAAGAATTAGAAACCTTCCCAGAGTTAGATTTAACATGGAAATCCGCTTCTATAATTGAAAATGCTATTGTAGATATTTCAACATTAAAAGAAACGACAATTAAAAAAATTATTTCAGAACTATCAGAGCTGAGATGTAATGCACTACAAATACGTTTTGAAAAAGTGTGTTCACTTAATGATCTTAAAAAAATAGGTTTATTATTAGAAAATACACGGATTTTAACAGTTGAAATTTTTATTAAATATTCAGAAGAAACAACATTTGAAACATTAATCTATTTAACAGATAAATTTCCTCGTTTTCAAAGAATATATATTTATAATAGTCTGAAAAACGAAATGAGTTCGTGTTCAAAAATTATATTTGATAAAAAAGACATAAACCCATCAAAAGATTGTGGTGTTATTTCAAGTCATAATTTTGTTATAAATATTGAAACATTTACAGAATCGCAATGCTTCAATACGTGTTTAAATCGTAAAATAAGTATAGACTCAAAAGGTTATGTAAAGAATTGTCCAAGTATGCAAAATGATTATGGTAATATTTCTAATACAAAACTGTTAGATATAGTTGAAAAAACTAATTTTAAAGATTATTGGACAGTAAATAAAGATAAAATTGATGTTTGTCAAGATTGTGAATTTAGGCATATATGCACAGATTGCAGAGCATTTATAAGGGATTCGAAAAATATTTATTCCCAACCTACAAAATGTGATTACAATCCATATATTGCACTTTGGAAAGGTCAAAAAAATTGGATAAGTGTTGAACAATGGAGAGAAGAAAATCCACATTGGAAAGATAAAGTAAATATTTAATTATAATTTTGTCACAAAGTTTATTATAATTAATAAGGGCAAATAAAGCCCAGTTGCCAACAATGCATCATAAAACATAAGGGCGACAGTGGTTTACGGAGCTTTTGTGCGTTTAATCACACTCGCTAAATTTGCAATTTGACAAGTTGATTAAAAAGTTTAAATTTGTGTCTAATCGCAAACTTGAGATAAGCTTATAAAAACTAAAAAAAATTAAAATGAATAAAATATTTACAATTACCTTTTTTTTATTTGTCGTTTTAAGTAATAGTTTTTCCCAAACAAAAATAAAAGGTGAAATTTTAGGGGAAAATAAAAGGATTTATCTTTCTACTGAGAGCTCTTTAATTCCATTAACAATAGAAAACCACAAATTTAGTTTAGAAGTGGAAAAAGGTAAATCTCCTATATCAATATCTTTTGCATTAATCTCAAAAAAAGGAAAGATTAGCTATTTAACTCCCAAAATATGGATGGATTCAGATTCTGTAAATATAAAATTAGATTTTTCAAATGAACAAGTTAAATATGAAATAGACAATAGGTATATTTTTCAGAATCTTTCAGAAAAAATAGAAAAATCAGATAAAAAGGATCAAATTAAATTAATAAGAAATAATTTAGATAAGTATCCTGCTTTATTCTTTTTATATAAAAAAATGGAAGACGTAAATATAAAAGTTCTTTCATCTTTATATACACTTATTTTAGAAAGAAACAAGTTGTGTTTTTATGCTCAACGAATCAAAGGATACATTGATGCAAAAAAATTAAAAACTCCTAAAAAAGGAAAGCAGTTTGAATCATTTAGATTAGAAGATAAAAATGGAAAAATTATCAATATATATAACCAATCTGAAAAATATAAACTTTTAGCTTTCATGTCATCTGCTTGTTATTATTCCTTATCCTCACTTTCTGAATTATCAGAACTATATGAAAAGTATAATACAGAAATAGAGTTCATTACAATATGGAATGATAAGAAAAAAAACACTTGGCAAAATTATAAAGCGAAATTAAAATCAGTTGTTGTATGGACTGATTTATGGGATAAAACAAACTTTGCTCATACTTATTTTGACATAACAATCTCTCCGTCATTTATTTTAGTAAATAAAGAAGGAGTTATAATAAAAATAATAAGAGGTTTCGACTGCGAAAAATTGAAAAGGACTGTAATTAAAAATATTAAATAATTCCACACAACCCCTAAGAATATAAAAAAACTGTAGAGCAAGGTCTACTACAGCTTTTATATTCGTTGTTGAGCGAAACAAAGGTAGCTGATTGATTATTATGATGGTGATTTGAGCCAGTATGTAATTCTAATAATTTTTGTTTTTGTATAGAGTTTTGATTTTAGTACAAACTTTTGATTAATTTCACCTGCTAATGTGCGTTTGCATGGTATTCCATAAAAACATAACAATATATTAATATATCTATTTAACTCAATTGCTGCTCTTTAACATCTAAAATAAATCCCAAAACTGATTATTTTTTTATAAATTTACTTTTTTGTTAGACAAATATATAATGGATATAAACGGAATAGTAGGTTTATTTAATTGTTAGCCTTTATTAAAGAAGATGAGAAAGTCAATCAAAATAGGAGATAGAGAGTTTAAGTTTAAAAAAGATGCATTATTGCATTTTAAAAAAATCCTGAACGCTTATGATTTTGGAGAAAGCTTGTCGGGTCAAGATTTGAATGATATGTCTGCATTGGTTTATAAAGCAAAAGCAGATGATGAAAGAGTAAAGACTGGTATAAAAGAAATCAAAATTGGAAAAGTTCAGTATGGAACCAAATGTTTTGAAGTAATTTTCAACAATGAAACTATTGATATTTTTTCATATACATTGGCGATTAATGGAGATAGGAAACCAATAACGAAGTTTACAAATGCATGTAGAAATGCGATACAGGATGATTTATATGGAGTTAAGCAGAAATTTTTTGACTCCAACTCAAAAAAGGGAAAAGTAAAATGTCAAGAAACTGGTATTCTAAGTTCTTGGACAGAATTAAATGTTGACCATAGGCAACCAAATACATTATCTGTTATTTTAGACAGGTTTATCGAGCTTAACAATATTGATTTGAAAGAAATTGAATATGAGAAAGAAGATGATAATAAAATTGTACTGTCCGACAAATTATTAGAAAAGAAATTCCGAGATTATCATATGGAAAAGGCAAATCTAAGAATAGTGCGTAAGGAAAATAATCTTGGACGTTCTCATCAAGGACGAATAAAAAAACAAAAGAAAGATTTAAGAATTGACGAATAACAAAGGCTAACAATTTGTAAACGTAATGCGAGTAAACCTTCTGTATGAAAGGGCTGCGGTATTAATTAACCCCGCAAATTTAATTTCTTAACGAAATGAAATTTGTAATAGCGGTGTTAAAAAATTAAATTCGCTACTTAGTAAACTGTAAGAGTGGAAAGCTTTAATTTCGCACTACGCTTACAATAACGTTATAGGGCATCTAAAAAAACGTCTCAATATCGCATAATATAAGCTCATATCGTATCATTATTTTCGGGTAATTATCGAATAAAAACGGCTCATATCGTATCAAATCAAAGTTTTATTGTATCTTAGCCTTATGGAAAACTCTGTACATACGTTTAGACTAAATATTGATTGGAAACTTATTAAACTGATAAGTCAAATTGATAGGTTTGATGCTTCGTGGTCTTCTATCGAAAAAAAAGAAGGACAGAGTTTAAAACAATTAAAAACAATTGCTACGGTTCGAAGTGTTGGAGCATCAACAAGGATTGAAGGCTCTAAAATGTCTAACGAAGAAGTTGAAGTGTTGCTTAAAGAAATTGACATCACTAAAATTGCTGATAGAGATTCACAAGAAGTAGTTGGATACTTCGAAACATTAGATTTAATCTCGGAATCTTTTGAAAACATTTCAATTACCGAAAGTAGCTTAAAAAATCTACATAACATTTTACTTAAACACAGCAAAAAGGACGAATGGCACAAAGGAGATTATAAGCAACACAGCAATGTTGTAGAAGCAAAGTTACCCGATGGAACACGACAAGTTATATTTCAAACAACGGAAGCTGGATTTCCTACGCAAGATGCGATGGGACAGTTAATAGATTGGTATTTTAATGACAAAGAAACTCATCCATTAGTAAAATGTGCATTGTTTACTTATGAATTTGTAAGCATTCATCCTTTTCAAGACGGAAACGGAAGATTAAGCAGATTACTTTCTACCCTGCTTCTTTTAAAAAATGGATATAAATGGGTTCAGTATGTGAGCTTCGAACACGAAATTGAAAGTAGAAAAACCGAATATTATCGAGTATTAAGGAGTTGTCAGGCACATAGACCAAACGAAGATGTAACTGAATGGATTCAATTCTTTTTTAATGCACTCGGAAATATTCAAAAACAATTAATTATAAAACTTAAAAGCAAAGGTGTTGAAACAAGGTTGTCGCCACGCGAAAAATCGATTTTAATATTTATTGAAAATAATGCAGGTTGTAAATCTGGACAGATTGCTAAACGACTTGGAATTCCAAGTCCAACGGTTAAAAGAATTTTACCAGAATTGATAAAACAAAACTTAATTGAAAAATTTGGTATAGGACCAGGAACTAATTATTCAATAAAATAAAAAAGCCCTACAACACCTAAGAATAAAAAAAATTGTAGAGCAAGGTCTGCGACAGCTTTTATATTCGTTGTTGAGCGAAACCAAAGGTAGCGGATTGATTATTATGATGGTGATTTGAGCCAGTATGTAATTCTAATAATTTTTGTTTTTGTATAGAGTTTTTATTTTAGTATAAACTTTTGATTAATTTCACCTGCTAATGTGCGTTTGCATGGTATTCCATAAAAACATAAAATATATTAATATATGTATTTAACACAATTACTGCTCTTTAACATCTAAAATAAATCCCAAAACTGATTATTTTTTTATAAATTTACTTCTTTATTAACTTATAAGCTAAACAAATATATAATGGAAATAAACGGAATAGTCCGTTTATATAATTGTTAGGTGCATTAGAGCGGGCCTGATAAACTGGGATGAGTTAGCTTAATATTCTGTACTAAAATTTTATTTTTTTTCAAAAAAACACACTTTATTTTGTCACAAATAAGCAATTACGATAGACTTATAATAAAAGAGGATTAATTGAATAATTTCGATACTATATATAAGGAAAATTATCAAAAGATGTATTGTATTGCTTTAAATATGATTAAAGATAGAGATGCTGTTTGCGATATAATTCAGGAAATATTTATTTATTTCCATAAAAGATTGCAAAGCGGGAAAACAATAAATAAGCCCCAAAGCTGGCTCATCAGAGCTACTATTAATAAATGTATTGATTATTTAAAGTATAAAAAGAAGCATCTGAAAATTGATAGCATAGAGCCTATTTCGGTTATAGATGATTCTATAGAAAAAAATCAAGAAAAAGAGATTATAGAACTGGCATTATCAAAGCTAAAACCAAAAGAGAAAATACTTGCAGTATTATACAGTGAAGGAATGTCTTATAAAGAAATTTCCGAAATATCAGGAATTAAATTTTCCTCTGTTGGTAAATTTTTATCACGTACAATTAACAAGCTGTATGAAATTTTAAAAAATATGGACTATGAGATGTATTAGTGAAGAGTTAATCCAAAAATTTGTTGACAAAGAAACTTCTGAAAAAGAAAATTCATTGGTGCAAAGTCATCTTACAACCTGTAGTAAATGTGACCAAGCGGTTAAAGAGAGGCGAAACACTTCAAATCGAATAAAAGAATTAATAGGTTCTCTAAATAGGGATGAAATTCATATACCCGAATTTCAGGAACCTGAGAATCATAAAAAGATTTTGAAGATTCATATAAAAAAGATTGTTGCTATTGCTGCTGCAGCTTGTATACTTATTTCTTTTTTGATTTTTTATCAAAATCCATCTAATGAGATTGAGTATGTATATTTATATGATGTTGAAAGTGATTTTAATGCAAATTTACCACTATCGGAACAAGAAATGGTAATTAAAATAATAGATTCAAAAGGTAAGCTTACTAAACACTAAATATTTGCACCAATGACGATTTGTTAATTATTAATCATTTAAAAATTTAATAAAATGAAAAAATATATAATAATTTTAGCTATTACAATAATTCAATTTCCTTTATTCTCACAGAATTTGATTAGTAAATACAAAGCAGGAACTGTTAAACTTGTACCTGATAATGAATATGCCAAAACAAATGACTGGAACAATGTTTTCCGTTCTTATTATGATACTTTATATAACCAACCGATGGGTAATCGAAAATCATTGGTTCTTTTACCAGATGGCTCGATTATAGTAAACCATGCATATAGGGATTATCGTACAAAATTTTCACCAGATGGAAAATTTGAAAAAGAATTTGTAATTAAAAAAGCTGAGCATAAATCTATAAAAGGAGTAATAAATGACAATACTTTATTTACTGACCTTGATAATATGGGTAAGATGACTTGCTCCGACTTTAACGGTAATTATAAAAAAACACTTACCTTGAATTATATGACCAAAAATATTATTGCCCTTAACAACGGAAAGTTTGCAGTTGTAGGATGGGTGATATGGTCAGATAAATTTAGATCATTCATATCAATTGTTGATTATGAAACGAACAAAGAAAAGGTGATTTGGGAAAAATTCACAAATAGGTCATGCTCAAGCAGAGAAAAAGTAATAAAGAAACGCCAACCTTTTAACTATAAAATTAAACTAAAAAAAGGTGGCTTAATATCCTGCACAACCATGCCTTATTCAAAAAGCACAGGAAAAGGTATCCCCCCCCAGATTGCAACTATAGACAATGAACTGCTTGTTGCCATTCCTAATACAGGAGAAATTTTTGTATATGATTTAGAAGGCAACCAGAAATCTAAAAGTGAAATTGATTGGCAAAACAATATAATCTCTGTTGAAGAACAAAAAGCAACTCAGCAAAAAGCAATTGATAAGTATAAATCGTATATCAGTAAAGGAGGAGAAGAAGTGCAAGAAAATATGGATGCATACAAGCAAATGTTTTCTGAGATGGAAGAAGATTTAATTAATATAAAAACACCATTAGCAAAACCATCGTTTTCAAATATTATTAAAGATTCGGATGGAAATGTATTGTTTTTTGAGATTCCCGAAGAAAAGAATGCTAATGTTTTTCATGTATGGGTTTATAACCAAATTGGACAGTTTTCTACGAAATGTACTTTTATATGCGAAGACTATGAACTAAATATAAGTTCTAATAAAATGGTTTTTAAAGATGGGTACATCTATGGATTACAGACACTAAAAGAAACTAACGGCAATCCGTTACGATTGGTGAAATTTAAACTGGAAACAAACTGATTACAAAGAATAAGGCAGCTTAATACCTGAAAACATAAAAGTACTGTAGAGCAACGCCTACAGCACTTTTAATTTATTTAATGCCTGTAATATATATTATATCAAACTCAGCTTATTAATTTTGTAACCCGCTACAATTCGAACAGCTTTTTTACTTCTAACAAATCACTTTGAAATATTTTAGCATTAGGAAATTTGGTTTTTAAATAACTAGCAATATACTTGAAAGATTCTTTGCTAATTACCTTATTTTCATCAGGTAATTTATTGTAGATTACCGCATGTAAATTTATTTTATTGAGTAAGCACAATTCTATACTCAAGAGTGTATGGTTTATGCTTCCTAATTTTGAAGAACTAACCAAAATAAGTGGTAGATTATTTTCTTTTATATAATCAATTGTAAGATAATTTTCTGTTATAGGAACCATTAAACCACCGGCACCTTCTGCTAAAACTATGTCGTAGTTTTGTAGCAATTGTTTTGTTGATTCTCTTATTATATCCAATTTCATTGGTTTGTTATCTATTTTGGCAGATAAATGCGGTGATGCAGGAAAGGAATACACAAAGGGGCATGTTAAGCCAGATTTATCTTCCGAAAGTATTTCACTTTTCATAATTCTTCTGTGTTCCAATATATCTTCCGAAATACCTTGACAACCTGTTTGAACAAGTTTTGAAGTTATAATTTTTATTCCGGATTTTTTTAATTTATAAGCTAATAAGCCGGTAATATATGTTTTACCGCAATCGGTATCTATTCCGCTTACAAAATATTCTTTTTTATGCATATCTTTTTTTTGCAATAATAATTATTGGGTGATAAGTTAGATTTACTGTTTTGTTGTTATTCGAAAATTGTTTTTGGTATTCTTCTGTAAATTTTATTAATTTTTCTTTGCCGAAAAATTCATTTTTCAGGCCATTTACGCCTGTTAATTTTATATGTTTTAATACATCTTTTGGACTATTAAATTGTTCTTTCTGTATCCATTCTTCTGCATGAAGAATATTAAAATAAGGTTCAATTATTGTTTTTAATTCCTTAAGAGTTTTATATTCTAATCCTACATTTGATACAGCTTTTATTTCTTTAAAATTATTTTTCCCAAAAGTGCTAAATGCGATAATCCCGGTATCATTAAGCACATAGTTTATTTTTGAAATAAATTTTTCAATATTATTGAACCATTGAAAAGTTGAAGTAGAAATAATAGTATTTATATTTTCAGGAAAAACAGCAGTTTCTGCATCACCATGAATAAATTTGTAGTTATAGAAATTTTTGCTATTAGCATAAATTGCTATTTCTTTAAAGGCAGATTCTGCAATATCGTTCAAAAAATATTCGTCAACCAAATAATCAGAGATGATGTTTTTGCTTAAGAAACCTGTGCCACAGCCAATTTCGAGCACTCTATTAAGCTCTGTTTTGCAGAACTTAGAGAGCATTGAAGCAAGTTTTTCAGCTATTTGTTGCTGCACAACAGCCTCGCGATTATAGCTTACGAAATTTCGATTAAATCGATTTCTTACTATTTCTTTATCTGTTATATACATTAATTAAAGTTTAAGAATTTCGTTCCAACTTGTAAATCCCGAAAAAGGAAAATGTGGTATTTCTGCTTTAACTATTCTTGTTTTTGTATTCCAATAATTCAATTGATTGTTTGACGAAAAAATTAAGTCTTTACTTCCAACAAGTGCACAATCAAATTTTATTTCGTGAGTATTATTTTTTGATACTTCATTAAGAATATGAGTCAATTCATCTTTTTGATTTTCAACATTTCTTAAAGAAAGATTTTTATTAAATAGAGAGTATTGTTCTCTTCCTCCTAATATTCTCATGTTGAATTTGTTTCGACTTTTATCATTCCAACCTGTGAGGCTTGCATTAAAAACTGTTGGTGAAATTCCTTTGTTTATGTCAATTGGCTGTTGTGTGCCGTTTAGTGCAATTGCCTTTGCGATTTTTATTTTTGATTGATATAAAGCTTTTGCCGAAGCCCAAACACCAAGTGACCAAGCTATTAGGTAAATATTTTTGTATTTATCAAAATTTTCATCTATCTCAAAAATAGAATTGTACTCGTTAAACATACAAATATCAAAATTTTCCGAATCAAGATGACAAACAGCTTTTTCATCCATACCCCAGCCATTAAAAAATAGAATGCAATTTTTATTGTTTTCTTTATTTAACCACTTTTTTTTCATTGTTTTTTAAGTATATTTTTAATCGGAATTAGTTGTTTTATATCCATATTGGCATTTAAAGAAAAACGTAATCTTGCAGTTCCTTTTGGCACTGTTGGGTATCTTATTGGCAAAATTGTAAAACCATTTTGTTTTAGTTCAATTGATTTATCAATAGCATTTTTATTTGTGCCAATAATAAATGGAATTATATGGCTTTGCGTTTCCCTGTTTAGCATTTTGGCAAATTGCATACTAAGAGACTTTAATTTTTCCCTTTCCTGATTTAATTCTGGTAATTTTTTTAAAATATATATTGTCCATGCTATATTTATTGGCGGTAAAGCTGTTGTGAAAATAAGTGATCGGGAATGGTTAATAAGGTATTGTCTAAATAGATTACTACAAATTACAAAAGCACCAATTGATGCTATTGCTTTTCCAAAAGTTCCTACTATAAAATCGATTTCATTTATAACTTGAGATTCTTCAACACAACCAAGTCCATTATTTCCTCTAACACCAAAAGCATGGGCTTCGTCAATATATAATAAGCAATTATACTTTTGTTTTAGTTCAATCAGCCTTTCTAAGTCGGCAATATCACCATCCATGCTAAAAATACTTTCGCTAATAATAAAAACGTTTTCATAATTTTTTCTGTTCTTTTTTAGAATATTTTCAAGATGCAAATAATCTAAATGCTTGAATCTAATTACTGTTGCATTACTTAATTTCGCACCGTCAATTATACTTGCGTGAACGAGCTTGTCGGCTATTATCAAATCCTTTTTAGATGCTAGTGCTGATATAATTCCCACATTGGCATGGTATCCGCTGTTATATAAAAGACAAGCTTCTGATTGATAACTATCGGCAAGTAGTTTTTCAAGTTTTGTGTGCTCAATAGAATTACCACTAAGAAGTCGCGACGAGCATGAACTAAATTTGTATGTTTTGCGCTTAAATTCGGCTAAAAAATTGTCGTGAAATTCTTTATTGCTATTCAAACCCAAATAATCGTTTGAACATAAATTGAGTAGATTTCCAGAATCACTTTCAGGAAAAGAACGATAGTTGTCGTTAGCTTTTAGAGTTTCTAATATTTCTCTGTATCTATTTAGCGTTTCCATAAAGTTTTATTATTGTTTTAGATATTCCTGAAGTGAGCTTTAATAATTCGCTATTTGAGATAATAAAAGGAGGCATTGTATATATAAGTTTTCCAAAAGGACGCATCCAAATCCCCTGTTTTGTAAATTCTTTTTGAATTTCATCCATATTTACTGGGTTTTTCATTTCAACAACACCAATAGCTCCCATAACTCTCACATTGCTAACAGCTTCTAGCTTTTCCAATTCGGGTAAGCTATCATTGAAATGCTTTTCTATTCGTTTAATATTGCTTTCCCAATTGCTTTTCAAAAGCAAATTAATACTAGCCAATGCAACCGAGCATGCCAAAGGATTGCCCATAAAAGTAGGTCCGTGCATAAAAATTCCCGGCGATGCATTAGAGATAGTTGTTGCAACATCACTACTGCAAAGTGTAGCTGCAAAAGATAAATAACCACCGGTAAGTGCTTTCCCAATACATAAAATGTCGGGCGATATGTTTGCATGTTCGCAAGCAAACAGCTTTCCTGTTCGCCCAAATCCCGTGGCTATTTCATCGGCAATAAGCAAAACATTATATTTAGTGCATAAATTTCTTACTGCTTTCAGGTAGTTAGGATGATAAAATCGCATTCCTCCAGCTCCTTGAACTATAGGTTCGAGAATGAAAGCCGCAATATCCCCATTTTTCTTGGCAAGAAATTCTTCAACAGGTTTAATTTCATCGGGATCAAATTTATCATGAAATTTAGATTTAGGGGCCGGTAAAAAATTTTGTATTGATAATTTATTATTAAAAATATGGTGCATTCCTGTTTCGGGGTCGCAAACAGACATAGCATGCCATGTATCGCCATGATAACCATTCTTGATGGTAAGAAATTGGTTCTTTAAATTTTTGTCTTTTGCATGCCAATATTGCAAAGCCATTTTCATTGCAACTTCAACGGCAACCGAACCGGAATCACTGTAAAATATATGCTCTAAACCTTTGGGAACAATGCTCAAAAGAGATTTCGTCAATTCAATGGCAGGTCGGTGAGTTAAGCCACCGAACATAACATGTGTCATGTTTTCGGTCTGTTTTTTTATGGCCTTATTTAATTCCGAATTGTTATAACCATGAATGACTGACCACCAACTCGACATTCCATCGATTAATTTACTGCCGTCTTCTAATTCGATATAAACTCCATTCGCTTTTTTCACAACAAGACAATCTTGTGGTTTTGTGGCGGAAGTATATGGGTGCCAAATATGTTTTTTGTCAAATTCTATAAGTTCTTTATTATTCATAAGTTATGCAATTTTAAATCCGGCATTTGTAAAATCTCTAATATCGTCATCAATATTCGAACCAATAGTTGTTAGGTAATCTCCTGTTATTGCAGCATTAATTCCTGCCCGTAAAGCTTTTTTTTGAAATTTTTTTATTTGAAGTCTTCCGCCTGCAAAACGTAAATTTGCCTTTGGATTTAAAAAACGGATAATAGCTATTGTTGTAAGTATTTCCTCTTCGCTAAGTGCTTCTGTGTTTTCTAATGGTGTCCCTTTAACAGGAGAAAGTATATTTATAGGAATAGATTGCACTGCTAAATTTCTCAATATAATGGCTAATTCTATGCGTTGCTCCATAGTTTCTCCCATTCCAATAATACCACCGGAACAAACTTTAATACCTAATTTTTGAGCTGTTTTAATAACTTCAATCTTTTCGTCAATAGTATGAGTTGTTACTAAATTTGTGAAATATGATGGTGCTGTTTCCAAATTACAATGATAATGTTCAATATTTGCTTCTGTTTTTAATCGCTTAAGTTGATCTTCGCTAATCAATCCCATTGATGCACATAAATTAATATCGCTTTTGCTTTTAATTGCCTTATAAATTGAGATAAGATTATCAAGTGTTTTGTCGCTTACACTCCTTCCGCTTGTTACCAGCGAGTGACTTTTTACTCCTTTGGCGGCATTGCTGAGAGCCATTTTTACAGTCTCTTCTTTGTCAACTATTTCATACTCTTCAATATCTGTTTCGTAATGTGCTGATTGGCTACACCATTTACAATCTTCCGAACAGACACCTGATTTGGCATTTGTTATTGAACATAAGTCTATTACATTACCGCAAAAGTGCTCACGAATTTCATCAGCGGCTTTGTACAGAGATTCTTTGTTTTTTGTCTTACTAAGATTTACGGCTTCATCGTAGCTAAGAGCAATGCCTGCCAATACTTTTTGTTTGAATGTTTCTATCATAACTTTTAATTAAAAAAAAATCCATATTCTACAATGTGTAAAATATGGACTGAATCAAATTATATATATTTAATTTTGTTGAATTATATTCTTCATTAATTTTAATAATTCCTAATTCTATTAATAATATCTCTAACCATTCAGAAAAGAATGTTTCTGTTTCAATATCTTCGTTTTCAACAGGTTCTGTATTATTTATTAATTTATTAAGGCTGGTTTTTTTCTTACTAAAAAACGACATACAAGTATCAAAAGAAAGATGACCAATGCTCACAATTTTACCAAGGCTTGCAAAAACGGCATAGCTTTTTCTTGTCCATCTTGAGAAAACAATACTCCTTTGATTTATTTTATGTTGATATTTCATTTGCGACAAAAGTAAATATTTAATATGAATAATTATACTACATCTTAAAATATCAGCTTGTTTTTAATAATATATTGTGCTAAAATTATTTAGTAAGCCGAAAATTGGACACCTCATTTTACAGTCGAAATGAATGTAGATGATGATAATTTTCACCAATAAATAATGCGACAGTAGAAAAAATGATTTAATTAAATTTTATCCTTTAGAAATTTTTTATAAAATAATTGCGAATAACAGTAAGTCAAACTAAAACAAGGGTTTTTGTGGTTTGCTAACTAAATATTATCTTAGTAAAATTATTCTAGGGGACAATGATACAAGGAGTAAGCCCTCTTGTTAGATTACTTACCAATCATTACAAAATTTAAATAATGCAAAAGATTAAAAAGTTAATAAAGAATTTAGGTGTTCAAATAATTATAGCAATGCTTATTGGTGTTGTGGTAGGTGTTATTATGGGACCTAAAGCGTCAATTTTTGCACCTTTAGGAAGTGTTTTTATTAGTTTAATAAAAATGTTGGTTATTCCTTTGGTTGCAATATCGATTATTTCTGGTGCTGCATCTCTGGGGGCAACAAAGTCTGCAGGTAAGATGGGAGCGGGCACATTTTTTTATTATATAATTACAACGGCTGTAGCTGTGGTAATTGGACTAGCAATGGGAGAAATTTTTAAGCCCGGTATTGGTCTCGATATCAATACTGTTAAAGAAATGTTTTCTACTCAGACAACAACAAGCGTTTCACAACCCAGTTTTTGGGAAATAATTATATCAATAATTCCAACAAACCCTATACAAGCTCTTGCTAATGGAAATATATTGCAAATTTTATTTTTTTGTTTGTTTCTTGGTGTTGGTATTTCAACTTTGCCTAAAAGTAAAAGTACTCCTCTTATTAAAGGATTTAATTATTTAATAGAAGCATTAATTTGGATGATAAAGATTGTTATGTACACTGCACCATTCGGAGTCTTTGGATTAATGGCAGATTCAATAGGTACTTTTGGATATGATATTCTCAGCATTGTTATGAAATTATTTATTGTATATGTAGCAGCAATATTAATTCAAGGATTGGTTTTTTATCCGTTAACATTAAAGGTTTTTTCTAAAATATCGATAAAAAAATTTTTTTCAAAAATGTGGCAAGCACAGATTGTCGCTTTTTCAACAGCATCGTCAATGGCTACTTTGCCTGTAAATATGGAAATTTGTGAAAAGGAATTAGGCGTATCTAAAGAAACTACTTCATTTGTGCTTCCTCTTGGTGCAACAATTAATATGGATGGAAATGCAATATATTACGCTTTGGTAGCTGTGTTTTTTGCTCAGATGTTTGGAATTCATCTTGGTACAACACAATATGTTGCTATAATTATTACTGCAACTATTGGCTCAATAGGTCAAGCCGGTGTTCCAGGGCCAACGCTTCTTGTTGTAGCCGTTTTAATTGCTGCCGACATTCCTATTATTGGTTTGCCATTATTGTATGCCTTAGATAGGGTTTTTGATATGATACGTACCGCATTAAATATTACAGGAGATGCTACTTGTGCTGTTTTGATGGATAAATTTAATCGAAAAGAACTAAATTTATAAAAAAAGACATGCTAATTTAGTCCTTATTTTTTATAATTATAAAAAATAGATTTGAAAAATAAATTGATAAATTGATTATATTTTTTAAATTTACAAGCTAAACATTATAATAATTATGGATCTATTTGATTCTGAAAAGAAGGGGAAAACTATATTAGATTTATTCACCTACGATTTAACCACTTTTTTTTATGGTGAATATGAGGAAGTTGACAGTGAAGAAACTGAAGAGACATTTATGATAGTGTATGAAAAAAAACTTCCTTGGACTGAACTGAATGCTTTTGATACATTACAATTTAGAGTTTTTTTTGATAAACATAACATTACAGGCAGTAACCCAATAAATGTTAAATTATTAGCAAAAGATACTATAATTGATATTGATAATGTTAAGTCGGTTGTTGAGAACGTTTTTGATGTCTATGGTAAAGATGATGACGAAAGAGCGGAATGGACAAATCAAGATAAAATTGATTTTTTTAGTAAAAAATTAAAACGCATTTGGACAATCGAAAAAGGGGTGAGTTTTGTTACTGTTTATTATAATGAAGATGAAAAATTAGTGCTAAACATTCTATTCCTCAATAATTTAATTAAACACACCGGAAAATATCTTGATTTAAAGTAAAAAAAGGTGAAGCAATATAAAATTGCAACACCCTTTTTTATTTAAAAACAACTATTTATTAACCTACTTATTTAACGTTTAGAATTAATAAAAGTTACAGAAAAATATTTTATTTTATGTTTTTTAATTTAAAAGAAGGTATTAAAAACGAACAATCAAAAATTGTCTCAGAAAATGATACTGCAGTAGCTTTTGGTTCTGGTTTAGTAAATGTTTTTTCAACGCCTTCCCTTGTTGCATTAATGGAAAATACAGCGTATAAAAGCGTAGAAAATATTTTACCTAAAGGGTTTTCAACAGTTGGAATAGAAATAAATATAAAACACAAAAAGGCAACACTTCCCGGTCAAAAAGTTACTTGTAAATCTATTGTATCAAAAGTTGATGGAAAGAAAATATTTTTCCAAATTTTAGCTTTTGATAAAAATGGAGAAATAGGAATTGCCTCTCACATAAGATATATTATTGATGAAAAAAAATTTATGGATAATTTACAATAATGCTTATTTTAAAATAGTTAAAAGGATAATATTTATTTTGTTTTTTATTATCCTGCTTCTTAGCAATAAAATTTTATTAGCTCAATATTACGATAACGGACAAGATCCATTTAAACTAAAATGGCTTCAGATTAATACAGATAATTTTCAAATAATTTTCTCAAAAAGTTCTGAAAAGCAAGCACAACATTTAGCTAATTCGTTAACTTCTGTTTATAAACGAGGAGGATTGTCTTTAAATCAACAACCAAAAAAAATACCTGTAATTCTTCATAACCAATCTGTTATATCTAATGGTATGGTTGCTTGGGCACCAAAAGGAATGCAAATTTACACATGTCCACCACAAAATACGTATGCCCAAGATTGGCTTGACCAACTTGCAACTCACGAGTTTAGGCATGTGGTGCAGATTGAAAAGTTAAATCATGGTTTCTCAAAATTTATGTATTACATTTTTGGTCAACAAGCTATTGGAGGTATAGTTGGATTATGTGTTCCTAAATGGTTTCTCGAAGGCGATGCCGTTTGCACCGAAACAGCTCTTAGTAATTCAGGGCGTGGCAGATTACCTTCTTTTGAGAAGGAATTAAAATCTCAGGTTTTAACAAAAGGTATTTATTCTTACAGAAAAGCTGTTTTTGGCTCTTATAAAGATTTTGTGCCGAACTATTATAAGCTGGGATATCATATTGTAGCCAATTCAAGAAAAAAATATGGAACAAAAATTTGGAATAATGCCCTCGACAATGTAGCAAAACGTTCATTTTTATTTAATCCTTTCCCTCTTGGAATAAAGAAAGTGACAGGCTATAATTATAAAAATTTTTATAATCAAAATTTAATTGAACTTGAGAGTTTGTGGCGTAACCAACAAAAAGAATTGACTTTTTCTGATTTTAAAATTGTTAATAAAAATAAAAAAAGGAAATATATTAATTATGAATCGCCAAATTTTATAGACCACAGTTCTGTAATTGCTGAGAAAACAAGTTTAGATAACATAAAGACTTTTGTGAAAATTGATGACAATGGTGCTGAGAAAATTTTATTCGCTCCTGGAATAAAAAATAATGAAAATTTATCTTTTGCAGAAAATATTGTTGTTTGGGCAGAAATAAGAAATGATTTGCGTTGGAGTAATAAAAATTATTCTGAAATAAAATCATATAATATTATCTCTAAACAAGAAAAGACGCTTACTAAAAAATCAAGATTTTTTATTCCTGTTATTTCACCAAATGCAGAGAAAATTGCAGCAGTAAAAGTTACTGTTCAAAATGAGTATTCAATTGTTATTTTTGATTTAAAATCTAATAATATAACGAAAGAAATTAAGCTACCACAAAATAATTTTATTATTACACCCTCGTGGAATAATGATAATAAAACCCTTGCTTGCATATTGTTAAGCAATAAAGGTAAATGTATAGCAACTGTTAATACTGTGAATTCACAAGTAAAATATTTAACGAAATATTCATTCGATGAGATTTCTAAACCAGTATTTTTAAAGAAATATATTTTATTTTCGGCAGCATATTCAGGTATTGATAATATTTATGCATTAGATACTTTATCAAAAAATATTTTTCAGCTAACATCTTCACAATATGGAGCTTCATCACCAAAAGTTTCAGCAAATAATGATGAAATAATTTATTCAGATTATACCGCTCAAGGTAACGAAATAGCTGTTATTAATGTTGACACTTCAAAATGGATATCTTTAGATAATATAAAAGATAATTCTATAAAACTTTATAAAGAAATTTCAAAGCAGGAAAATGGAGCAATTGATTTTAGTCATAATAATGATGTCCGTTTTGCCACAAAAAAATTTAGCCGATTAAAAAATTTAGTAAATGTTCACAGCTGGGCACCTTTATTTATTAATGTAGATAATTTTGAACTCACTCCCGGCTTTTCAATATTGTCGCAAAACAAACTAAGCACAGCATTTATTGATTTGGGCTATAATTATAATGCAAATCAAACACTTGGCAGTTATCATTTTGGATTTACTTATAAAGGGTTTTATCCAATAATTGACACTAAATTTAATTATGGAGAGAAGCTAGACATTGACAATAATTATAATATTATAAAAGTAGACGAATTAATTATTAGTATAGGAACTAAGTTGCCATTAAATATCTCGGAAGGAAAATATTACAGAAAATTACAGCCTTCAATTAAGTATGATTATATGAAGGTTTATCCGCCCGAATTTTATAGTTCCATGCATAATACTTTTAATGGTATGAGCTATGGCTTATACACATACAATATTATTAAAACGTCGAAAAAAGACATTTATCCGCGATGGGGGCAAATATTAAATTTAAATTATAGAAATACTTCTTTTGATAGTAAAGATAGCAGTTCAATTTTCTCAGTATCAACAGTGTGTTATTTCCCGGGTTTATTTAATCATCACGGACTTAGAGTTTATGCAGGGTTTCAAAAAAAACGCACAGATTTATTTCGTTACTCGGATTTTGTTGCATATCCTCGAGGCTATTATAATAAATTTGATGATGAGCTCTCTTCTGTTTCGATTACTTATAAATTTCCAATATTATATCCTGATTGCGATTTGTCGTTTTTAGCTTATATAAAGAGGATAAAAATGGCTCTATTTTTCGACTATGCACATGGAGTTTTTAATTCTAAAAGCAATTATTATAAGTCAACAGGTATTGAGCTAACTTCTGATTTTCATATTTTTAGATTCCTTCTTCCACTTGAGTTTGGAATTGGCTGTTATTATAAGCCTGAGACAAATACCTTCTTTAATAAAATTTTATTTTCGGCAAGTTTCGATTTTTAATCAACAAAGCCCTCGCTTTAAAATTCGGGAGGATTTAAAATATTTCATACTAAAAGTAATTTAATTGAATATTTTATATTGAGTGTTGAAAATGCTTGAATATATGAATCCATTCCCAAAAGTAGAAAAAACTCGTCATTGAGAGGAACGAAGCAATCTATAGTTTTGTAATTCAATATATTGAGATTAATTAGCTTCGTTCGGAATGACGAAAAATATTTTGCGGAGAGGACGCATATCTTAATATTTCAAAATAGCTTACACTTAGAGTGTTAGGTTTTTGATAAATATTTTGTTATAAACAAATACGCTCTAATTTGAGGTTGAAAAAGCCACGTAGTGGTGATATGTTTATAGC
Organism: Bacteroidota bacterium; assembly: GCA_015222055.1. Taxonomy (GTDB): domain Bacteria; phylum Bacteroidota; class Bacteroidia; order Bacteroidales; family B39-G9; genus B39-G9. The sequence continues at coordinate 25,591 of JADFUR010000004.1, forward strand.
ACAGAGTTTAAAGAACAATTTAAAGTGCCGTAGGTACGTCCTGTTTAAATATTTAGACAGTTTTAAAATTTATCGTACACAATAATTATTTTATCATAATCTATCCTAATTTTAAATAAAACAACAAAGCCCTCTCATTTTTGAAAGGGCTTTGCTGTTGTAGTAAAAAAGTTATGTTAGAAAGCAAATCCAAGACCAACAACAAATTGATTTGGTCGAGAATCAAAATCTCTTGTTTGTCCACCAACAGTAACACCTTTCCCAAGTCGGCTCAGGCTACCTTCATATTTTGCATCAATAATTATGCTTTCACCAAGATCTAAACCAACACCAACTTGATAACCCCAAGTAGCTCCGTTAAACTCTTCTTCATAATTACCATAATCAGCTAAAGCAGATTTATTACTAAGAACAATACTAGCAATAGGACCGAGTTGAACACGGGCAGGTCCAAATTTCATACCAACCATTATTGGAATATCAATCTTGTTAAATTTCTGATCTTTTATCATTTCATAAGCTTCATCAGTTGTGGGGAGAGTTAAGTCTGTTACTTTAACTTCTGCTTTTGTAAAAGAAAAAAGGAATTCGGGTTGAACATAAATATTTGCAATTGTGATGCGTCCAAAAAAACCGCCTTGAAAACCAATAGAGGCATTTTCTCCCTGAATTTTTAATGCTTCTACATCGTTTGCATTTTTTATAACTTCATCAGCTTTAATAGAGGTCGATGTAATGCCACCTTTGAGACCAAATTTTAACTGTGCATTTGATTGATTAATTAACAGAAAAGAAATAAATAATAATACAATTAGTTTTTTCATAATTTAAATATTTAGTTAATAACAGTATTTTTATATTTTAGTTGCTAAAAGTATTAATTTTAATTAAAATATCAAATTTGTTTGTTATAAATATATATATCTATGTTATGTCATTTCTGTACTTTTCTGAATAAATAATTACCTTTTAAATCATTAACATTAACAGTGTCGTTTTCTAATGCAATTTTCCCATTTGCAATAACAATTTCGGGCATACCTTTAACTTTATAATTTTCAAAAATATTTGAATCACAGTTTTGTTTGTGTGTTTTTGCAGATATTATTTCTTCTTTATCAGGATTCCAGATTACAATATCAGCGTCCATTCCTTTTGCAATTTTTCCTTTTCGATGACTAAGTCCAAAAATTTTGGCGGGATTTGTTGCAATCAAATCTACAAATTGATTAATTGTTATTAAATTGGCACTAACTCCATAGGTGTATAGCAAGCTAAGCCTGTGTTCTACACCACCGGCACCATTTGGGATTTTTGTAAAATCATTTATTCCAACGTCTTTTTGTCCAATAACATTAAATGGACAATGGTCGCTTGCAACAGTATTTATTATGTTGTTTGATAGAGCATTCCATAATTTATTTCTATGCTCTTTTGTTCTTAACGCAGGACTTAGCACATAGGGTGCTGTTTGTGAAAAGTCATTTTTGTTAAAAATATTTTTGTCAAGCAAAAGGTAGTGTGGACATGTTTCGGCATAAACTTTTTGTCCTGATTCTTGAGCTTTTTTTATTATATCTATCGATTGTTTGGTCGATACATGTACAATATAAATAGGGCATCCAACTAATTTAGCAAAAGTTGTTGCACGATTTACAGCTTCTGATTCAACCTCAGGAGGTCGCGACAAAACATGATATTTGGTTTGTGTTTTGCCTTCAGAAATAAATTTATTTTTTAAAAAATCAACAATATCGCCATTTTCGCAATGTAAGGTAACTAAAGCATTAAGATCTTTAGCCGTTTTCATTACATTTATCAGTATTTCATCTGAAATTCCAACAACTTTTTTATAAGCCAAATATGTTTTAAATGAAGTAATACCTTCTTCAATTACACATTTTTTCATTTCATTTGCTGAATTTTTGCCCCACCATGTTGGGCTCATATGGAAACCGTAATCAATAAGACTTTTTTCTGCTTCCTTTTTTCGCAAGTTTAATGCTTCAATAAAAGATTGCCCTTTTGATGGGGTAACAAAATCTATTATTGAAGTTGTACCACCTGCTAAAGCTGCAATAGAGCCGGTTCTGAAATCATCTGAAGAGTTGCCTGCTGGCGTTGGTAATTCCATGTGCACATGAGGATCAATTGCTCCGGGCAGAACATACATCGACTGTGCATCAATAATTTTTACGTTGGGAGAATTTGTTTTTATATTGATGTCAATAAGTTCAATCTTAGAATCTTTTATTAAGATATCACTCTTATAAACATTGTTGGATGTAACAATGTTCCCGTTTTTTATTAATATCTCTGACATTTTATTAGAATTAACTTTAAACTATAAAGTTAATTCTAATATTTATTTTTTCAAATGTAGGGAAGATGTTTTTTTAATAATTTAAAGCTATACCGAAGAATATTTTTTTTTATTTATATGCTGAAACGAAATAGCTGTGTGATGTTGGTGAAAAATTTTATTTCATCATCTTTTGCTTTTTTTGTTTTTTGTGAGAAAGCACTGAAAGTGCATAATCAATAGCACAGGGATTATCCCTGTGCATTGAATGTAAAAACAACAAGCCCTGAAAGGGCGAAATCTAAATAAAAATATTCCGGGATTAAGATTTCGCCCTTTCAGGGCTTTATGGTAATCAAATTTTAATTACACAGGGCTTTCACCCTGAGTTGATGATTGTGCTCCTTCGGAGCTATTTAATAAAAAAATTAAAGATTTTTAACAAAAAGTTTTTCATCATTAACAGTCTCAACAACAAATCCCATTTTTTTTAAGTATTTACTATGCGTCTCACTTTGCGATTTAGTGCACAATTTATTGTAACCTTTTTTAATGAAAAAATCTTTATTCTCTTCAAAAATATATCTTCCTAATTTTAAATCACGATATTGAGGAATAACATAATCTAAACCAATAAACAGAGTTTTTTCACCAAATTCATGAGCTAAGAAAACACCAGCAACAGCCATGTCTCTTAATATTAAACAAGTGATTGTATTCAATCCTTCTACATATTCAAATTTGGGAAAATATTTTTGGATATCTAAATTATGAAATTCTATGAAATCTAAAAGATAATAGTTCGTTCTTCTAATCTCTAATATTCTAAAATATTCTTTTTTGTTGTACATTTTAAAAATGTAGTAAGCGTCGGCTAAAACAATGAAAAGGTTTAAAAACCCTACAGGTAAGGCTAAAATTAAAAATCCATAAGTTGAAAACAATGCAGCACCAATAAGATTAAACCATCGGAGTTTAACAATTGAATCCATTAACATTGATACTACAATTATAACAGAGGCAAGATAACCAAACCATTCTAACAAACTAATATCAAGCATAATGTGAAAATTAAGAATTAAAAATTAAAAATTTACCGTCTTGTAATTTTTCGCAAAGGTAATATTTTGATTAATCAAATGTTATATGTTTTTATTTTTTTTATATAAATTAATATTATTGTAATAATATTAAGAATTTTGATGTTTTTTTTTAGATACTAATTAACTTTACAGAGTTTAAATAATTATCTGAAAGCTAAAATTATCAATTTATAGCCGCTTAGCGGATTTATAACAAATTGATGTACAGATTCATAGCTTTTAGTTTTTTTATAAAGTTAACCGCTTAGCGGCTTTTCGGAGTGGATTCATGGTTTAAATAATTATAGATAAGGTGATATATCCAGCGAATTTTGAAAATAAGATAGGTTTTGATAAAGTAAGAGAGATGCTCAATGAATTTTGTTTGGGCGATTTAGGAAAAGAAAGAGTTGTGAATTTTTCTTTTTCTAATGATTTTGAGCAAATTAATATTTCCATTAATCAAGTTAATGAGTTTAAAATTATTTTATTAGAAAGAGATGATTTTCCTTCCGATAATTATATTGATATAACTAAACATTTTGAAAAAGCTAAGGTGCCGGGAATTTTTCTTGAGCAAAAAGAATTGTTTGAGTTAAGACGTTCCTTGTTAGTTATTAAATCTATTCTAAATTTTTTTAAAAATGATGATGAAAATAAATATCCGTATCTAAAAAAGTTGACAAAAGATATTAATGTTTATCCATACATAATAGAATCAATTGATAATGTTATTAATAAACAAGGCAAGATAAAAAATAATGCCTCTACAGAACTTGCCAGCATCAGGCGTGAGCTTTTAAATACTCAATCGAATATAAGCAAGCGAATGGCACGGATATTGAAAAAGGCTCAGTCTGATAGTTTTGTTGATGATAATGTTTCATTAACTGTTCGCGACGGACGTGCTGTTATCCCAATCAAATCTGCGAATAAACGAAAAGTGCAGGGAATAGTTCACGACGAATCATCAAGCGGAAAAACATCATTTATTGAGCCTGCCGAAATTGTTGAGTTAAACAACAAAATTAAAGAACTGGAATATTCAGAAAGACGCGAAATAATTAAAATCCTTATTGAATTTACAGATTCTATTCGACCATATTTGTCCGAACTGTTTTTTGCTTATGATTTTTTGGGAATAACAGATTTTATTCGTGCTAAAGCTGTGTTTGCTATAAAAACAGAAGCTGTGTTGCCTACATTTTGCAATGAACAGCTTATTGATTTAATTCAAGCACGACACCCTTTGCTATATTTATCGTTTAAAAAAGATAAGAAAAAAGTTGAACCACTTGATATTTATTTATCTGAAGAACAGAGAATTGTACTTATTTCAGGACCAAATGCCGGTGGAAAATCAGTTTGTTTGAAAACAGTTGGTTTAATTCAATATATGCTTCAATGCGGAATGTTGGTTCCTGTTGGCGAAAAATCAAAAATTGGGTTCTTCAATAATATATTTATTGATATTGGTGATGAGCAATCTATTGAAAATGATTTGAGTACATACAGTTCTCATTTAATTAATATGAAGTATTTCACCAAGAAATCGGATGTTAAATCTCTTATTTTAATTGATGAATTTGGTACAGGTACCGAGCCAATGCTTGGTGGTGCTATTGCCGAGGCTGTTCTTAAAAAACTGAATGAGCAGCAAACCTATGGAGTGTTGACAACTCACTATACGAATTTAAAGCATTTTGCCGCATCTGCCGATGGAATTGTTAATGGGGCGATGTTATTCGATAATAATAAGTTAGAACCTCTTTTTAAATTAGAAATTGGTAAACCGGGAAGTTCTTTTGCCTTTGAGATTGCCCGCAAAATTGGACTATCTGAAGAAATATTAAATTCTGCCAAAGAAAAAATTGGCACTAAACATATTTCTTTTGATAAGCATTTAAAGGATATTGCCAGAGATAAAAATTATTGGGAAAATAAAAGAAAAAAAATTCGTAAATCTGAAAAAAAACTAGAAGAATTAATTCTAAAGCAAGAAGAAGAACTAAATCAATCTATTAAAATTAAGAAAGAAATAATTAGTAAAGCTAATATTGAAGCCGAACTGTTATTGAAAAAATCGAATAAAATAATTGAGAATACAATAAGGGTTATTAAAGAAAGCAATGCAGAGAAAGAAAAGACCAAGCATATTCGTACAGAATTAGAAAGTTATAAAGACAAAGTAAAACATCGTGAAAACGAAAAAGATGAAGTAATTGCCAACAAAATTAATAATCTGAAAAAAATAAAAAATCGAGTAAAAATTGCTGATAGTGAGCTTAAGAAAGAAAGCAAAGATGAACCGATAAATATAGGCGATAATGTTAAATTAATTGGGCAGAATGATGTAATTGGAGAGATTATTGAAATTAGTAAAAACAGTTGCATGGTTGCTTTTGGCAATATGATAACTCAGGTAGAGAAGAAGAAACTTGAGAAAATAGGCAAAAATGAATTTAAAAGAATAAACAAGCAAAAAGGCATTACTCCTTCCAGTTATAATGATGAATATAACCAAAGGAGATTTAATTTCAAGCCCGGATTAGATGTGAGGGGCAAAAGGGTAGATGAAGCATTGCAAATAGTTATGCAGTATGTTGATGAAGCAATAATGGTGAATGCTAAAGAAGTGAAAATATTACACGGAAAAGGCAACGGCATTTTGCGACAGATTATTAGAGAGTATCTTCATAGCGTTGATTTAATTAAGTCGTATAAAGATGAGAAAATTGAATTTGGCGGAGCCGGCATTACTGTGGTTAATTTTGAGTAATGCAATTATTGTTTGCCTATAATGTCATCGAAATTTCATTCAAACTGTCATTCCGATCCGCCAGCTGGCGGAGAGGAATCCCCATCAATTAAAAAAGTGATTCCTCGCTCGAGCCTCCTGTTCCAGCAGATTGTATCGTGTAACTTTTATTTAATAACAATAACATCATTAAACATCCCTTTTTCCTATAGTTTTTTAAACTACTATAAATATAATCTTCAGATTGAAAATAAAGTGTAAATTGTAATAGGATTAAGAACTAAAAAGTGTAAACTAAATTCATTTTTAGATAAAACTCTGTTTTTTAACAGTTAAGAAAAATCGCACAACTGTTTATTTTTTTATAAATTTACTTTTTAATTAACTTAAACAAACACAGATAGAGGATATAAGATGCAGTGGTGTGTCTTATTGAAGTGTTAGCAAAGAAGAACATAATCAAACGTATTTAATGGCTTTAAATGGCTTGTCAACAGTTACATAAGATTGCAAAAGCATACAAGCCATCGTTTTTTTATAATATGTTAAACGCAACGAATTGACTTTTGACAACGACATAAACGCACAGATTGATTTTTTTATATACCTTTGGGTTATTAAACCACAAAAAATGAAAAAGATTATTTTGTTACTTTGGGCTTTACTCGCCATAATAGACTTTGGATTTGCACAAAAGACTATTTCAGGAAAATCGGAAGGGAAACAGTTTAAACCAACCGCCCAATTTGAAAAACAGAATTTTCCACCAAACCTTTACGTGGATTTGAAATTTAACGACGACAACGGAAATGGAGTATTAGAAGCGGAAGAAAAAGCTGAATTACATGTTAATGTCTCTAACAAAGGAAAAGGAATTGCTCAAGGACTTCAGGTTATTCTGAAAATAGAAGATTACGACCCCGATATACAATTCGACAAACAAAAAGAAATACTTTATCTATACCCCAACAAAGCAATAAATCTGATTTTTAATTTCCAAGCAGGATTAGTTTCTGAAACAAAGCAGCACAAATTTTCTATACAAGTAAAAGAACATTTTGGATACGATACCGATGAAGCTTACTTGATGCTTAATACTTTACAATACCAGCAACCCAAAATAGTATTTAGCGGTTATGAAATAATTGATAGTGGAGAAGGAACTGCAACAATAAATCCTGATAGACTTATACAATCAGGTGAAAAAGTATTAATCAAATATTTTGTACAAAATATAGGACAAAGTACTGCCATTAATGCACTTACTGAAATTAACACGCAAAATCCAAACATCTTTTTAACCGACAATCAGCAGATATTGGGAGATATTAAAATAGGTGAGGTAAAAACATTTACTGTTGGTTTAAGTCCAAATAAAAGAGTGGGAGAAAATTTTGATATAACTTTAAACGTAAGGATTGATAAGAAAATAGGTGGTTTATTGAATCATAAAATAGGAATCCCGTTAAATCAATCGGCACCTGAACCAATGGTATTAAATGTTGAAACAAACCTAAAACGCCTTCAAAATCAGGTGGCAAAATTTGAATACACTTCGCAAAAATTCTCTGCCAATATCGGAACAATTGAAAGGATTAATGAAGCCCCAAAATCAATAACAAAACGCACCAATTCTATTGGTGTAGTAATTGGAATTGAATATTATGATAACATACCACCAGCACCTTACGCCGAAAACGATGCTAAAATTATTGCAGACTATTTTAAGCAAACGCTGGGAATTAATAAAATTGTGGCATTCAATAGTGTTGAGGCTACAGGATTGTTTTTTGACGATGTGTTTAATGCAAAATACGGAGAGCTTCAGAAAGAAATAATCAAAGGAGAAACAGAAGTGTTTGTATTCTACTCAGGACATGGTTTACCCTCAAAAAATGGTGAAAGTGCTTACTTATTTCCTTCTGATGGTAAAATTGAACGATTAACCACACAGGGTTATAATCTAAACGACTTTTACAACAACCTAAATGATTTAGGGGCAAAAAGTATAACCGTATTCATGGATGCTTGTTTCTCGGGTGGTTCAAAAACCAGTGCTGAAAAACCTGCCGAAAATCTTATGAACATGAAAGGTGTAAAAATAGTACCAAAAGTAGTAGAACCATGGAAATCAAATCCAAATTTTACTATATTTAGCTCTTCCCAATCTAATGAAACTTCATTAGCATTCGATGACAGTCAAACAGGTTTATTCACTTACTATTTGTGCTTAGGTTTAAAAGGTAAAGCCGATTTGAATTCCGACAAAATCATTACTGCCGATGAATTACAAAACTTTGTAACACAAAAAGTTCAAGAAATATCCAAAAAGTTGGTAGGTATTCAAACACCACAATTTAACGGTAACAAACAAACTGTAATTGTAAAATATTAGAGACCCATGAATAATAAAATACTCCTAACAATAATATTACTTGCATCAATAGTCAGGTTATCCTATTCACAGAATATTAGTAATATAGACTTTCAACAAAATGGTCAGAAAATTATGGTTTCTTATAAGCTTTCGTTGTTAGCTTACAATGAGAAAGCCACAATATCAGTATTTGTAAGTATGGATGGTGGCAATTTTTTTATTGGACCACTAAAAGAAGTAACTGGCGATGTTGGTGAAAATGTACTAAACGGAAACAAAACCATTACATGGGAAGCATTTAAAGAAATACCGAATTTTAGCGGAAATATAGTATTTGATATTCGTGCAAATGTGAAAATGATAGAACAAAAGAAACATTTTTACATAGCTTACACCGCTTCACTTGAAGCACCTATGGGTATTACTTTAGGGATTTTAAATCGTTGGGGATATTATTTAAGTACACGCATTAATCCAACCTACTTTACTTCATCATTTTTTGAAACTGATGGCGAAACCATTCCAGATTACAACGAATCTGGATATTACAGTTTTAATGGTAACCAAACAAATAAACGGCTTGCCTTAACAGTTGGAATAAGTAGGCAAGTCACAAAGAACCTTCATTGGTATGTTGGTGGTGGTTATGCCAATTATGAGCTACTTTGGGAAATTGACCAATTCGACTATCAGCATAATAATCAAGGTTCAGCTTATGCAAAACATAATAAAGAGTCTTTTAGCAGTTTTGAGCTGGAAATAGGAGTAAAAGCTCAATTCTCTAAATTAATAATATCAGCAGGAGCTTCAACTCCCGCATTTAACTGGTACGAGTTTGTTGGTTCAATTGGTTTAGTATTTTAAATAGTTTAAGTATGAAAACAAAATTTTTAATAATAGCAACAATACTTCTTACATTCATTACTTGTAAAGATGAAGACCCCCAAATACATGTAGGCTCAGGCAATCAAATAGTAATTGAACAAACTCAAGATTCTGTTTCCTATTGGGATGCTATTTTTAACGGAACCATAAGCAATTTGCAAAAACGAAGCATTTCAGAATACGGTCATTGTTGGGATACCTTACCAAATTCCATCTTAGCCAAAAACAAAACAATCTATAAAAACACCCAAGCCGATGTTGAATATAAAAGTACCATTACCAACTTACTCCCCAATAATGACTATTATGTTCGTTCTTATTTTGTTTTAGGAACCGACACGGCTTATAGTACCGAAAATTTATTTACCACTAAAGCCATTCAAAAGCCAATAGTCATTAAAAGTGCCGAACCCAATACCGATTTATATACCGCCATCCTTTACGGAAAAATTACTGATAATGGTGGTGAGATTTTAACAAAAGGATTTTATTATGGTTCAAGTGCTGGCATTTCACAAAGCGATACACTTATTTTAAATACCTCTGAGAGTTTAACCTTTTATGATACGCTAAATAACTTAAAGCCTAATTCAACATATTATGCAAAAATATTTGCAACCAATAGAGCGGGAATTGGATTTAGCAATGAATTTCAATTTACTACCAAAACAAAAATAGCAGAACTTACAACAATAAATCCTACAGATATTTTACCCTACAGTTGCAAAACAGGAGGAAATATTACGAATGATTTTTGTAGTGAGATAACGCAGCGAGGTGTTTGTTACAGTGCAAATCCAAGTCCAACAATTAACGATTCACTTACGCTAAATGGAACAGGTAGTGGTACTTTTGAAAGTGAAATTACCGAACTACAACCAAACACAAACTATTATGTTCGAGCTTATGCCAGAAATGAGAAGGGTGTTGCTTATGGGAATGAATTGAGCTTTAAGACAGGTGTTTTGGCTCAAATAACAACAAACGTGGTAAGTCAAATTACTGCAAATAGTGCTATAAGTGGTGGAAAAATTAGCTCAAGTGGTGATAGTGAAATTATTTCGCAGGGCATTTGTTATAGCATTGCTGAAAATCCTACCATTGCAAACTCAAAAATAATAGCTCAATTAGGGCAAAATAATTTTACCTGTTCCTTACCAGATTTAGAACTTAATACAACCTATTATATTAAAGCTTTTGCAGAAAATAATTCTGGCATTGCTTATGGAAATCAAAAGAGTTTTATTACAAAAACTGGTATTCCTGTAATTCAACTCGATAGCATGAATACCATAACTGCAATTGCGGCGAATATATTTGCCACAATTACAAATGACGGTGGACTTGAAATAATATCGAAAGGTTTTTGTTGGAGTATCAACTCCATGCCAACAATTGATGATAACACTTTAGAGAATAATTCCGAAACCCTTAACCTTCATAATACAATTACCGATTTAAGCCCTGCAAGCAATTATTATATTCGTGTCTATGTAACAAATCAGTTGGGTACTTATTATAGTTCTAATCAATATAGTTTTTCAACACCCGATGCTTTCCCTTACGTAATGACTGGTAATTTGATAAACCTTTCATTTAACACTGCATCTTTCGAAAGTACTGTAATTGATGATTATGGTTATTCAGTTACGGAACGAGGTGTTTGTTTTTCTGAAAATTTGAATCCAACTATTGATAATGAAAAAATTATTAATGGTGATGGATTAGGTAGTTTTACGTCGGCTATTCAAAATATTCAAGCCAATACTACCTTTTATATACGGGCTTATGCTATTAGCAGTAAAGGTATTGGTTATGGCAATAGCAAAACCTTCACTACAACAAATTTTATTCAGAAAACATTAGGTGGTTCCGACGAAGATTATGCTTATTCTGTTTGTGCAACAAATGACGGAGGTTGTATTATAGGAGGGCGAGTTTGGTCTGATGATGGTGATGTTTCTGACAATGATGGAGGACATGAAGCATGGATTGTGAAACTTAATTCGGATTTCGAAATTGAATGGAAAAAAACGTATGGAGGAACTAATGGTGAAACACTAAAATCAATTAGACAAATGCCCGATGGTGGATATATTGTAGCCGCAAGTTCTCTGTCTAATGATGGTGATGTGTCAATAAATACAGGCAATTCTTTCTTGTATGATTTTTGGATTATAAAACTATCATCTTCTGGCGATATTGTTTGGGAAAAATCGTATGGTGGTTCAAGTGCTGACTATTCAAATGATATAATATTAACATCTGATGGTGGGTACCTTGCTGTTGGGGCGACACATTCAGTTGATGGTGATGTTACGGGCAATTATGGTGGAAAACGTGATGCTTGGGTAATAAAATTAAATACTACTGGAGAGCTGGATTGGCAATATTCACTTGGTGGTAGCGATGATGAACGAGCGTATGCGGCTATTCAAACATCTGATAATGGTTTTTTAATTACGAGTGAAGCTTCTTCAAACGATGGTGAGGTATCTTCAAATTTATCTACTGGAGCTTGGTTGGTGAAATTAGATGAGAATGGTACTTTAATTTGGGAAAAATCATATAGTAATTTGGGTTTAAATTTTAATGCTCTTATTGAGGATAATAATGGTAACATATTCCTTTCAGGTTCTGTTAACGATAATGGCTGTCTGGCAAACATAAGTTCAACTGGTAGTTTAATTTGGTATAAAGAATATGGAGGAAGTTTAACAGATGGGCTTTACAAAATAATTAAAACCTCAGATGGTAATTATGTTCTTGCAGGGCATTCAACATCAAATGATAATGATTTAAATATAAATTATGGTTCTTCTGATTTTTGGATAATAAAAACCGACAATGCAGGTGAACTTATTTGGTCAAATTCAATTGGAGGTTTAGGTGCAGAGAATGCATTAAGTGTAGCACAAGATTCGTATGGTTATATAATTGTTGCGGGTGTGTCAAATTCCGTTTCAGGTAATGTGCAAAATAATCATGGGGGTGCCGATTATTGGGTAGTAAAATTAACAGATGGTGGGGATTTAATTGGAGAGTAATTAAAACAATATTATTATGTCGGATATTTTTATTAGTGCATTAGTGGTTGGTGTATCAAAAATTGAATGGGAAAACAATCCCAAAATGCTTTCATCTGTTTGTTTATCGGTAATTCAAAAATGGATTAGCTCTGATTTTAATTGTTTAGATAAAGAGGATATATCAGATGAAATGAGGCGTGATTATGGTCGTATAAAACAGTCATATTTTGGTATGATAAATGACATTTACAATCTGTCTAACAATTATCATATGTTGCAGTATTTTTTGCATAATAAAGAAATTGAAGGTGGTTTTAAAATTAGTTATGCCCAAACAATTACTGAGAATTACATATTTAATCTAAGGTGCATCTACGATTTTTTATCACATTTTGCTCGCATTTTCATGGAGCCTAAAAATGTTAAATCCTATCTTAATACTAAGACTTATAAATCCCTGAATACATTTATTGGGTATTGTGAAAAACATCAAAAAGTATTGCCTCAGGAAATTATAAATTACTATATTAATCTTAAACATGATTTAGATGTTATTAAAAAAATTAGAGATACTATTGTTCATGATGGCAAGGAGCCATTTATTGATATAATAGATAATGAATTTTCATTCAAAGTATCGGCAAGTAATTTAATTTGTAATGATATTATAGATATTCTTTCAACTGGTAATAATCAATTTCCGTTATTCAAATATTTGAAAACTTTAACAAATACTTTGTTTAATTCTATTGAAGTATTAGGTAATATTTTAGGTAATGAATCTCACAAAAGGAATAGCAAATTCGTTATAGAACGAACAGCTATTTCAGGGATTAGTATAGCTGATTTTAAATTATTTCTATCTCAAAATTAAACTGTAACCTTATTTAAATATTTTTTGTGACTAAAAGTGAAATTAAAGTAATATGGCAAATTTGCTTCAAGCTAAGACAGCAAATCCTCTCAAGTGAAATTCAATTTATAGGAAGCAATGAATTTCCATCAGGTTGTTGTGGAAATGTATCTCAAGATTGGTTACTGCCCAGTCTTACGGAGGCGGGCTTTAAAAACATCCAATATATTTATGACAAAGAAAATAGCAAAGGCAAATCTCATTCCTGCCTCGAATACCAAGGGTACATCATCGACATAACCGCCGACCAAAAAGAATTTAAAGAAGAAAATAATCCTCCTATAATGATTATCAAAAAAGAAGAATCGGAATTTCATAAGCAATTTAAATAAACACTTCTTGAGCTAAAATTGAGTATTGCTATAGTAAGATGCTTATTATTTCGTAAAGATAATTAACATTATCTCAGTGCTTTTAAGGATTATTTGGAGATTAATTTTTACTGGTTTTAAATCTTTTGATAAAATCCTGTTTCTTCCCCTGCTCCCCCAACGATTGTATCGTGTAACTTTTATTTAATAACAATAACATCATTATACATACCTTTTCTCAATAGTTTATTTTGCAAACTTAAACATCCGAGCATTAATTTAACTTATCCAGTCTAAATAATTATCTCTTGAAATTACCTTAAATTCAGTATTTGAATAAGCGTCTGCCCATGCAGATGGGATTTTTATTTTATTATTTTTTCCCCATTTCATTTCATAAGCAAACAAGCGTCCTTCTATCTCTTCTATCCAATCAATTTCCTGTTGCTGATATGTTCTCCAGAAATAATTGTTTGATATTATTTTATTATAAGCTTGATATTTTACCCTTTCAGACACTATATAATTTTCCCACAATACTCCCATATCTTTTCTTATAGATATTGGATTAAAGTCAGATATTAAAGCATTTCTAACCCCATTATCATAAAAGTACCATCTGCTTTTTTTACTGATTTCTTTGCGTAAGTTTCTGCTAAAACCACGTATATTAAAAATCACAAATACTTTACTCAATAAATCAAGATATTTAGAAATTGTATTTTTACTCATATTTAATTGATTGCCTAACTCATCGTATGATACTTCGTGTCCTATTTGTAAGGCAATTAACTTTAATAAATCATACATTTTTGATGAATTTCTTATTCCATCAATTATGAGAATATCTTTTAGTAAATATGAATTTATTAAATCTAACAAATAGCTTTTTTTATCATATAAATCATCATAATGTAATATTTCGGGATAACTTCCATAAATTAATCGTTCTTCTAAATTTTTATTTGTTTCCAGCAAATTTTCTTTCTCACTAAGTTCAAGTTGAGCAATAGGATATAAGTAAAATGTGAAACATCTTCCTGTTAAAGGTTCTCCTGATACGTTAAGTAAATCAAAACCCGATGAACCTGTAGCAATTATTTTTATTCCCTCAATCTCATCTACTATTAATTTTAATTTTTTACCAATTTCCGGTATATTTTGAGCTTCATCAATAATTAGTAATTCAATATTTTTTAATAATCTTTTATAATTGGCAATGCTTCTTTCCGCTAATAGTTGTAATGTCTCATTATCTTCACCGTTTAAAATAAGTTTTTTCCCTGTAAATTCGTTATATATTTCTTTTATAAGAACTGTTTTACCAACTCTTCGTGCACCGAATAACAGACATACTTTATTTGGGTATAATTTTTTTATTATTAGATTTTTTACTGTTCTTGGAATTGTTTTCATAGTAAAATGCAATTTATTTATAACAAATATAATAAATTTCGTCAATATAAAAACAAAATTTCATGAAATTTCGTCAATGTATAAACAATTTTCATATTGCTCTTTTGGGTCATATTCCCCGCCCCTTGGGGCGAATTAAATAAAAAATCCTTCGCTGATACCTCGTCCGCTTGTGGCGAGGTAGTTCATTACGAAAGTCGGAATATAAGTGAAAGTAAACAAAATTTTCAGATTGTAAAATCGAACAAGTAAGCTATAACATCAGTAGTGCAATCAAGTTTATGTTAGAAATTTTTTCATACTGCTATCTTAAAAATGGTTGCATGACGTTTTCAACGTTTTTGCTGTACGAGAGTTTAAATAATAAAAATGATTTTATCCCAAAAGAAATAAAGAATTTCTTTATACTTTTGTCTTTTATATTTCTTAAAATTAAAACATGGCAACACAACCAACAATTCCTAAAGGAACAAGAGATTTTTTACCAATTGAAATGGTAAGAAGAAATTATATTTTTGATACAATAAAGAAGGTATTCAAACTATTTGGATACATGCCAATTGAAACACCTGCAATGGAAACATTAAATACATTAATGGGTAAGTATGGTGAAGAAGGCGACAGGTTAATTTTTAAAATTCTTAATTCAGGCGATTATTTATCAAAAGTACAGGAAGAAGAAATATCACGCGAAAATTCATCAAAACTAAGCTATAAGATTTGTGAAAAAGCTTTGCGTTACGACTTAACTGTTCCTTTTGCACGATTTGTTGTTCAACACCGAAACGATATTCAGTTTCCATTTAAGAGATTTCAAATTCAGCCTGTTTGGCGTGCCGACAGACCTCAAAAAGGTCGTTACCGTGAGTTTTTTCAATGTGATGTTGATGTTATTGGCAGCAACTCATTGCTTAACGAACTTGAGTTAGTGCAAATTATTGATGAGGTATTTAATAAATTAAAGCTTAATACAATAATTAAAATCAATAACAGAAAAGTATTAGCCGGTATTGCCGAAGTTATTGGACATCAAGATAAATTTGTTGATATTACTGTTGCAATTGATAAATTAGAAAAGATTGGCTTAGAAAATGTAAATACAGAATTGTTGAGCAAAGGCTTAACCGATGATGCTATTGCTAAGTTGCAACCTTTTTTCACTATTAAAGGCACAAATTCCGAAAAGCTTAATATAATGCGTGACTTGCTTCAGAATTCTGAAACAGGAATGAAAGGTGTTGAGGAGTTAGACACTGTTTTTGCTTATATTAATAGTTTTGAGTTTAAGGCAGATATCGAGTTTGACATTACACTTGCCAGAGGTTTAAATTATTATACTGGAGCTATTTTTGAAGTAGTTGCCAAAGATGTAAAAATTGGTAGCATTTGCGGTGGTGGTCGTTACGATGACTTAACAGGTATTTTCGGATTAAAAGATGTTTCGGGTGTTGGCGTTTCGTTTGGTGCCGACAGAATCTACGATGTATTAAATCAGCTCGATAATTTCCCTGAAAGTGCAGAGGCTACAACAAAATTGATGTTTGTTAATTTTGGCAAAGATGAGGAAAAATATTGCTTGCCATTACTTGCAAAAGTTAGAAATGCAGGAATTAATGCCGAAATATATCCCGAATCATCAAAAATGAAAAAGCAAATGACTTATGCTAATAAAAAAGGTATTTCTTATGTTGCTTTAGTTGGTAAAAATGAGATTGAGAAAAGTATTGTTAATTTGAAAAATATGCAAACCGGTGAACAAAAGGATGTTACCGTTGATGAATTGATAGAGGAATTAACAGCTCGTCATTGTGAGGAGGGACGACGAAGCAATCCCTAAATATAAAACCAAAGTAAAAAAATAACGCAGAAAAAATTTGAGTAAATCAGTTAAATCTGCGTTATCTGTGTTCTATTATCTATTATTATTTAAGCAAATCACCAACTAAGTCAACCAACTCCCCTGATTTTACAAAGCCAACAGCTTTTTCAATATCTAATCTCATATATTGATCTTCGCTAACAGCAGGGAATTTTTCGCATAAGAATTTATATACTTTATCTGTTCCTTCACCAAGAGCTCTTAAATTTTCAGGTAAATTATCATAAGACATTTGAAGAGCACGTAAAGCACATAAAAATTCAATACCAACAATAATTTGCGTGTTATAAATTACTTTTTTAAGATGTACTGCACCAATGCTTCCCATCGACACAAAGTCTTCTTGATTAGCAGATGTTGATACAGATGTTACTGAAGCAGGAGTTGAAAGAACACGAGATTCGGCAGCACGTGCTGCACCTGCATATTGTGTAAGCATTAAACCTGTGTCTCCGCTATTATGATCAACAGCTAAATCAGCAGGTAAACCGTAATTTAGATATTTGTCTAATAATGAGAATGTTCGTTTGTCGGTTATTAATCCAAGACTGGTTAAACTTAATTTAGCATAATCAATAACTGTTGCTAAAGGTTGACCATGAAAATTTGCACCACTTTTTGCCTGAAAATAACCACTCTCGTCAACAAAAAATAATGGATTATCAGTAGCTGAGTTAATTTCAATTGTTACAACGTCTCTTAATTTTTCTAAAGCTTCAAAAACAGGCCCGTGAACTTGAGGAACAGCTCTAAAACTATATCTGTCTTGAACTCTTTCTTTTACCGTTTCAGGAATTTGATTTGGATAAGCAACTTTTTGAGCTTCTTCAGTTGTTCTTTTTGAGTTGTTTATTAAATTTCTGATATGTCCTGCAATAAGCATTTGACCTTTATGTGGTCGGTTATTATTAATAAGCTCAGAAAAAGCGTTTTTCTCACCACGAATAGCTTCTAATGATAGAGAAGCAGATATAGATGCATTTTTTAATAAATTTTCAGCATCACGAATAGCATAAACAGCTAAAGCAGAAATAAAGTTAGAACCATTTGTAAGTCCCATTGCTTCTTTAGCACCTAATTTTGTAGGTTTTAATCCTGCTCTTTTGAAAGCTTCAGGAGCATTTAACAACTCGCCTTTGTAATATGCTTTTGCTTCGGGTAAACCAATAAGCACAGCACCAATCATTGCCAGAGGAATTAAATCACCACTTGCACCAACAGAACCTTCTTCCAAAACCCAAGGACTTAAGCCAGCGTTGAGCATGTCAATCATAAGTTGGCAAGTTTCCATTCTTACTGCTGATAATCCTTTTGCAAAAGAATTTAATCTAATAACAACTATTGCTCTTGATACTTCAATCGGTAAAGGATCTCCAGTTCCACAATTGTGTGCTTTTATATATTTTGTTTGGTAAGTTTCAAAGGCTTCCGGAGTTATTACTGTGTCTTTTAAATCACCACAACCAACGTTTGTCCCGTAAATCTGAATTTCAGGATGTTCAATAAGTTGTTTCTCAAGACCTTTTCTTGTTTTTTTTATGTCTTTTTTTATTTCTTGAGGGAAATCAACTTTGTATCCGTTTTCTGAAATATTTATAACGTCTTCAATGGTTAAGTCGTTACCATTTAGATAAATTAATTTATGATCGTTCATTGTTTTATGTTTATTTTTTTGTTTAGAAATATTTTGTATTTAAAATTTAAGCTTTGCTTAATCTTGATTTGTTGGTTTGAATCATTAGGGTTCGTAAGAGGAGGGTACATATGCACACAATTTATTTTTTTTTGTTTTTATTAAATGTTGCATTTAAATTACATTTTTTTGTTTTTGCAATGATAAGAATAATTTTCATTGTAAAAAATGATTAGTGACGAACAAAAAAGTAATTTGCAGATTATTATATTTTCCGATATTTTTCAATTGTTCTGCGGTCTTTTTTCGTTGGCCTGCCTAAACCTTTATCTCTATTTCCTCCACCTGAATAACTCATAATTCTAAGTTTGTTAATTTCTGCTTCGGGAGTAATATCCTCAACGTATTCAACAGCGAGTTTAGCAGATATCCTTTTGCTTATCAGGTTTTTTACTTTATAAGATTTTATTATTGGATTAAATTTTACATTTACAATCTCATCAATTTTTATTAAACGTGACGACTTAACAGCAATTCCTTCGATTAAAACACGTCCTTTTTTACATGCCTCTGAGGCTAAGCTACGGGTTTTAAAAATGCGAACAGCCCATAACCATTTATCAATTCTTGTTTTATCTAAATCTTGCATTTTATTTGCTGATAAAATTATTATTTATGACCTAAAATCAAAATTTATTTATTTAAATGTAATGTGTTAATTATAATCTACAAAATCATCGAAAATTTTAGTAAAGTTGTCATTTCGAGCGATTGCGATAAATCTATTTCACTCATAGTAAGGAGCCGAGATTTATTTTCCACCAACTGGCGGATTGAAATGACAAATAGTCGACTTTACGGACACGTACTAATTATTTAAAATAATATAATATAATTACTACATTGTTAAATTGTAAAAATAGTTAAATTTATAATAGTTTTGCATAAAGAAAACATTTTCTGTTTTAAACGATAAAGAATGAAAAATTTAAAAAACATTTTGGGATTAGTAGTTTTGCTATTATTAGCACAATTAGCTAAATCTCAAGAAAATATATCTATTGCAGAAAAACAATCTTTTAACCCAGAAAGTACAATTGATTTTCAGAATTACAATAAACATTTATTTGCAAATGTCCTTTTAAAAAAAGTAAATAGTTTGAGAGTACGAAAAGGCGGTGAGAAATTGTCTTTAAATGATGTTTTGATAAAAATTTCTCAAGATCAGGCTTTTTACATGTCTAATGTTGGACAAGTTTCACATGAGCAAACAAACAAAAATAAAAAGACCTATCAACTCCGGTCGATATATTATGGAGGCTCTAAAAATATTGAAGAGATTGTTCTTAAAGTTCCTATAAAAAATGGGAAAACTATTTATACTTATAAACGTGTAGCCGATGATATAGTATTTAAGATATACTCGAACAAAAATAATTTTAGCGAATTAATTAATTTTAAATATAACTTTATAGGTATTGGCTCAGATGTGGATAAAAAGGGCAAACAACTTTTTGTTTCTATTATTTTAGGAAACTATAATTCCCTTAATGATGGTGCAAAAAGGCGGAATGAATTGGAAGCACCATTTACATTAAAAAAGCATGGTTTATTATCGTATGATAAAAAGCTGTGTAAAAAATGTTCTAATTTTAAAAATATAGAAGATTTACAAAAAGGTTTATATGTAAAAAATAATAAAATATTTTTCAATAGGGATAAGTTAAAAGGGCTTAAAAAAATTATAAATCAACCAAAAGATGCTATTTCTGTTGATTTTGTACAAAAAGCCCAATATGTTAGTAACGGAAATAATATTGTTGATAATAACTTATTTAATAGAGGTATATTATTGGGAAAAGTTTACAGTAAAAAATTATATAAAAATTTCCCATCTAAAAAAAAATTAAAAAATAGCAATAAGGTAGATGTTGAATTGGGAGATATGCCCCCAATTAAAGGAGATTATGAATTAAATTTATTGCTTATCAAAGACAATCATGTATGTAAAAACATTAAACCATCTTATGTTATTTTTCCAGATAGTGCTGAGTATATTGACGATGTCGGCCTTTTAGCAGATACGATAACAACTGATAATATCTCAAATTATATTCCCAAGGCAAGCACAGAAATATTGCATTTCAAAATACCTTTTAAAAAGAATAAATACAGTTATAAAAAAACAGATATTGAGCCATTTATAAAATCATTAAACATACCCGATTTTAATATTGATGAGATTAATTTATATGCCTATTCATCAATTGAAGGTTCTGAGCAAGGAAATATAATTCTTCAGCAAAAACGTGGCAAAAGCATAGTTGAAGCATTAAATAGAGAAGGAAGACATAATATTAAAATAAATATAAAGGCAGGTTATAATTGGGAGCAATTTAAAGAGGATATTACAAAAACAAAATATAATTTTCTTGCTACAACAACATTGCAAAAAGCAAGAGATTATATTAAAAGTAAAAATTTGGGAGATTCTCTTGAATTTATTTTGTCGAAGCAGCGTTATGCTAAAATTGATATGAAAGTAACTTACAAAATTGCCGGTAAAGACGAACAACAATTTGTTTTATATAAGTTTAATAAGGCTGTTAAAAAAGACAATTTGTCTGAAGCCCTATCAATTCAGAAATACATCTTTAAACAAATTATAAATAAAAAATACACATCCGTAGCAATAGATAATCAATCGATTCCTTCCACAACAAAAATGGCAGGCTTGTTAATGAATAAGTTATGGCTTGAAGTCTACAAAAATAATAAAACATTAGAGTCTTGTAAATCAGATATATATAAATTGTATGAATTAAGCTCCTCAAATAATTATATCTATTTCAACAAAACATTTTGTGATATAATGTTTAATAATTTTGATGACAAAAATAGTGTTGCACAAATTCGAAATAGTATACGGAATTTATATCTTTCAAATTTTTCAAAAGAGACAACTGATGCATTAAACTTAAAACTTCAATTTAAAATTATAAGCGAAAATTCTAATAAATTAATTATTAATGAAAGTTTAAGCATAATTAAAAATATTATTGATATTAAGAATATTGATATGAACAATTCATTAAATTTATCATATTTTTTTATCACTAATAAAGATTATGCTTTTGCAATTACACTCCTAGAACGTTTTATATATAAAAATGATGTAAGTGAAAATTTGTTGTTTACATATATTTCTCTTTGCAGTCATTTTGAAGATAGAATTAGCACCCGGAATTTTGAACTTGCTTTAAAAAAAGCATGCAATATCAATAAAAATAGATATTGTAAATTGTTTGATGGCAAAAAATTATCGTTTCAAATATTTGAAAATTTAAAAATTAAACAACAATATTTAAAAGCATGTGAAGAGATTAAGAGGTGATTATTTTTTCGGTTCTTGAATAAGTATAAAAGTTATTAATTAATTATTCGGGTTTTTAATTTTAAATATCAAACTTTTTTTTATTTTTGTATGTTATATTTAACAAGGTAAAATAAAATGAATTTTTTAAAAAAATATTGGAAAGAACAACCACTAATGTTTATAGTAATTATTGCATTAGTGTTAAGAATTATTTCTGTCGTTTTTTCACAAGGTTATGGAATGCACGACGATCATTTTTTGGTTATAGAGGCATCTCAATCATGGGTTGATGGATCGGATTATAACAACTGGCTACCAAGTAGTCAGCGTATGATAAATCCTGATGTAGAACCTGTACCTGAAGGACATAGTTTTTTTTATGTTGGTTTACATTTTTTAATATTTAAGTTATTACAGGCACTTGGTATTTTCTCGCCAATTATTAAAATGTATATTATTCGATTTTTACATGCATTATTTTCCTTACTTGTAATTACATATTCATATAAAATAACAGAAAAATTATCTAATCAAAAAGCAGCTAAGCAGGTTGGTTTATTGTTAGCAATGCTCTGGTTTATGCCTTTTTTGAGTGTTCATAATCTTGTTGGAGTAGTATGTATTCCTTTTCTGCTTATAGGCACATGGTTAATAGTTAATTCTGACACCAAAAAAAATATTCTATTTCAATATTTGCTTGCAGGATTAATAATGGGTATTGGTTTTTCTGTGCGTTTTCAAACTAGTTTATTTATTGGCGGTGTAGGTTTAGTTTTGCTGTTTCAAAAAAAGTGGAAAGAAGCCATTATTTTTGGTATAGGTTCTGTTTTATCAATTATTGCAATTCAAGGTATTGTTGATCTTTTTATTTGGGGACGTCCGTTTGCCGAACTAACAGAATATATTAAATATAATATTGCTCACAAAACAGATTATGGTACAAATCGTTGGTATATGTATTTTTTGGTTTTAATGGGAATTATTATTCCTCCTGTTGGTATCTTTTTGTTTTTTGGTTGGTTCCGAACATGGAAAAAATACACTATCCTTTTTTTACCGAGTTTTATATTCTTTTTATTTCACACGCTATTTCCAAACAAGCAAGAACGTTTTATTTTAACAATTGTACCATTTGTTATAATTGCAGGCTTTATTGGATGGAATGAATTTGCTGATAAATCGAAATTTTGGAATCA
This sequence comes from Bacteroidota bacterium, assembly GCA_015222055.1. GTDB lineage: Bacteria > Bacteroidota > Bacteroidia > Bacteroidales > B39-G9 > B39-G9. Next base: position 48,748 of record JADFUR010000004.1, read on the forward strand.
TCACAAAAAATTATTAAAAGCATGTTTTGTTTTTTTCTGGACAATTAATTTTTTGGTTTTACCTTTTGTTACAACTGCCTATAGTAAAAAATCGAGAGTAGAATCAATGGTGTATCTTTCAAGATATAAAGATATTAATTCATTAATTTGTGAGGATTCTAACAGAAGTGGCGTAACAATGTTACCTATGTTTTATTTGGGTCAGTGGATTGATGTGTATAACATACCAAAGTATGAGAATTCCGATACTACAAAGATGCCTAATTTCGAAAAAATATCAGGTCACATAAAATCTGTTAATACACCAAAATATATTAAGCAATTTTGCAAAAAAAAGCAACCAAATTTTGTTTTGTTTTTTGATGATAATAATCTTGAAAAAAGAGTAGCAGAGATAAAAAAATATTATCCAAAATTAACTTACGAGACTACAATTCAACCAAGTTTTGTCGATAGAGTAATGCGTAAGTTAAACCCTTCAAATGTAAATCAGATAATTTATATTTATAAAATAAATTTATGATATTGATTTAATGCAAAAAATATTTTTACTCATTCTTTTATTTTTCACTGTAAATAGTTGTAAAAAAGATAATTGTATTTTAAATTCAGGAAAGCTGGTTAAAAAGGAATTTATTCTTGATGATTTTTCACAACTTGAAATTAATAAATATTTTAATGTCTATATTACCGACGATACAATAAATAAAATTGTTATTGAAGGTGGAGAAAATTTATTAGAAAATATTGAGACACAAATTCAAAATTCAATATTAACCCTTAAAAACAACAACAAATCTTATTGGCTTAAAAAGTATGATAAAATTAATATATATTTATCAACAAGCTCATTAACGCATATTACCATTAACGAACCATCTACTCTTTTTTCTACAAATTGTATAAAAAGAAATTCTTTTGGCATTGAAGTGCGAGCCGATATAGCCAAAGTAAATGTGAATGTTGATTGTAATAATTTTTCTTTAACAATATATGATAGTACCGGTGATTATGTTGTAAAAGGAAGTACAAAAGAATGTTTTATTTATTCTCGAGGAACTTCTCTTATTCATGCAGATAGCTTGTTTTCAAATAATATGGAAATAATAAATTGTTCTGCTTGCGATGCTTTTATTAATGTAAACAAAAAATTAATTTACAATATTATTAGAAAAGGTAATATTTATTATTTAGGCGATGCCGATGATATAAAAGGAGAGGTCTCTTCATCAGGGAAATTGATAAAATTATAATTTCATATGAGAGGTAAAAAAATAATTATTTTTATATTCTTAATAATTTTTTGTGATAATGTTTATTCACAATCCAAAAATGTTTTTTTTGAGGATATCAATTTTGAATTTAATTATCATAACGGATTTTTATATGCACACCATCCTTCAATTGCTTATTTAACGCAGAGTTATATAAATGGCTTCGACATTAAGATTGGAAAGTCAACAAATGGAGATCATCTTTGGGAACAATTGTATCGTTATCCAGAAATAGGAATAGGCTTTTATAATTCAAACTTAGGAAATTCTGAAGTTTTAGGTAATGTTAATGCAATTTATTCATATATCAATTTGCCAATTATTAAAAATAATAAAATAAGGTTTGATTATAATTTTGCATTTGGGATTTCTTATTTACAAAAATGTTTTAATACTAGTGATAACTATAATAACCTTGCCATAGGTTCTAAAGTGAATGTCTATCTTAATTTTGGTTTCGATTTTAAATTAAAACTTTTAAAACAATTATATCTAATAACTGGATTGGAGTATACTCATTTCTCAAATGGAGCTGTGAAAAAACCAAATCTCGGACTAAATTTAATAACTTGCCAAACCGGATTACAATATTTTTTAAATGATAATGATAAAGAATTAATCCACAATAAAATTCCTAATTTTGAAAAAAGAAATGAATATTCAGTTATTTTATCAGGAGGAATTAAACAAATAGCACCTCCGGGAGGCAAAACATATCCAGTGTCGTCAGCTTCGTTTAATGCATATAGGTATTTGAATTTAAAACATAAGATAGGTTTAGGAATTGATATATTTTACGACAGTTCAATTGATATGTTTTTAAAAATGAATAATAACGGCACCCTTAATGACATAGAAAATAAAAAAAATGATTTATATAGTACAGGGATTCATTTGTCACATGATTTAGTTTTTAACAAGTTGTCCCTAACAACTCAATTGGGATATTATTTATATTCAACAATTGATAGGGATTTTTATAGTAGGTTAGGTTTTAAATATAAATTTTCTGAACATTTTTTTGCAAATTTAACCTTGAAAACTCATTGGGGAAGGGCTGATTTTATTGAATTTGGTTTAGGCTATTTTTTCAATTGAAATTTAAAACGTAAAATAATATGAAAATATAAAAAAAAATTATATTTTTATATTCGTAAAAAATAATATTAAGAAGACATGAATGGTAGTAGTAGTTTAAATTTCATTAAAACAGTTTTGTCATTACACGATGAAATGGCAACAAATGGATTCTCATTAGTATACGAAGGAGAATTTAGTCATCAAATTATGAAGATGTTTACTTCAATGGCTGAAAAAGATATGGATAAAAGCAATGAAGAAAAAGCTGTTAAGCGAAAAGTTTTTCATGTGATGGTTGAATGTCTTCAAAATATGACAAAACATTCAGATGATTATGATGCCGATGATGGTATAGGTAATGGTCTTTTTATTGTTGGAAAAAAAGAAGGTGTGTGGAATGTTATTACTGCAAATAAAATTAATAAGGTTAAGATTGATGATTTGCGTTTAATGATTGACACAATTAATTCAATGACTAAAGAAGAATTAACAAAACTTTATAAGAAGCAAATTAAAGAAGGAGTATTGTCGAAAAGGGGAGGTGCAGGTTTAGGATTAATTGATATTGCTCGTAAAACAGGGCAACAATTAGATTACCAGTTTTTGCCTTTAGATAATGATGATTTTTTCTTTTTGTTAAAAGTCAAGGTTCTGACCACTCAAAAAAAATAAAAAAAAGCCGCTTTTAGCGGCTTTTTTTAATAACATAAGATCTCAGGTTAAAAAATTATTTTGCTTTTGCCATCTTTTTAAAATCTTTCGCAAGTAAACCCTCTGGTTTTTTATCAGAAATCATGTGATAGCTAAAATAATATAGTTTAGCATCATCTGCTCCAAGAATAGAGTTGTAGCAACGAGCTTTTCTTTTACTATGCTCAGGACCAACCTTATGTAAAATAACCGCATTCTTGTCGTGACTGTCAACAACTTGTTTTATTTCATCTCTAGTAGCAATTTTAACTTTGTAAGGATATATTTTTTTAATTTTTGCTAAAGTGTTAACATCTTTTGATAAATCATTTTTAGTAACATATAATGTTTTATTATGTATGTTTGAGGTGTTCTTATTATAATATTTTATAATATTTGAAGATTTAAGTTCAGGATGTTCGCGTGTTAATTTTATATGACTCTGAAGAAAACGAATAATTAGTCCCATTTTATAATTATATACATCTTCTTCTACATCAACATAAGAAACAGGAATCGAACATAAATCAGGCATTTGTTTAATAAATTTATAGTCTCCGCCCAATTCTAAGCTTAAAAAATTATATTGAGCTCTTGTTTTATCTTTATTAAAATATAATTTATGAAAAATTACAAAAGAAAAAGCAGTATCCATGCGAACTCTTTCAAATTCATTTTTACCAAAGGTAACAAATTCATAATCAGTTAAATCCCAATGATTTTTTACGGTCTCTTTAATTATACCGTTATATTCAAGCAAAGGATTGTTTTCTAAAACAATATATGTCTTAGTTTTAAAAAAATGCTCAATTTGCTGATGTGTCCCAACTGTTTGTTGTGCAAAACTGTTGAAATTTAGAAGCATTATTACTAAAATTCCCAGACCGCTAATGAGCTTAGTGCTTTTTTTTAACTTATTATTTATACTTTTTTTCATAATAAATGTTTTTTGAGTTAATTAATTTATAGGTAAATATAAGGGGTGTTTTTTATTGTATTTTCTTAAATAAATAAATTTTAATTGTTTTTGTTTCTTTTTTCTTAATGAATTATACTCGTCATAAAGTATTTCATCTTTCATTAACTGGATAAGAATATTCTTACAAGTATACTCTAATATTTTTCCTGTTTCAAAGTCTAAAACATATTGATTTGTCTCAACATTTGATCTAGATGAAGGCTCTGTATTATAATAATTATTGTGATAGTAAGAATATGGGTTATATCTATTTTCATAAACTGTTATTGTGGCAACAAAATGACAGATGCTTCCAATAATAGGTATTCTGTTAAAGTCATTGCCCCAGTTAATATATAAAGTTCCGTTTCGGCAATATCCCCATATTTTATTTGTGAGCACTTCTTGTTTAAGTCTATATTTATCAATGTATTCAATTTTTTTGTTAAGTAAAAGTTTGTCGAAAAAATTTATATTGTGATAATTTATATTTGATATTATTTTTGATTTTGGAATAGGTCTATTTTGCTTTAATTGAAGAAAATTTAAGTATATTCCATCTCTAAACTTAAAGTTTGGTGTATATTTAACCAATTTTGTTGTGTCATTTTGTGCGTTAAGTACCGTAATATTAACAAATATGCAGATAATCAAATATTTAATGAAGCTAATTTTTTTCATTTATTCAGGATAATTTTAAAAATAAATATAATAAAAAATCACAAAACAGACTAATTTTATTGTAAATTGATTTATTTTTACTTTGTAAAAATCTAAAAATATTATAATATGAATACAGTTATTAATATAAAAATTGGACAAATTATTACCGAATGGTTAATTAAATTAGGTATTAGTGATAATTTTGTGACGCCAATAAGATTTATTATCATGCTGACAATTGTCATTTTATTTGCATTTTTTGCTTATATTATAACAGAAAAAATAATAGTAAAATTTATTGCAAGATTTGTAAAGAAAAGTAAAAATAAATGGGATGATATTTTATATGAGAGAAAAGTTTTTAGACGAATAGCTCAAATTGCACCAGTACTTGTAGTTTATTATGCCATAGTAACATTTTTAGTCGACTATCCTTCAATAGTTTCTGTTGCGAAATCAGTCATTTACATCTATCTTATTATTATGGGTGTAGCTATAATGAATGTATTTTTCGATACAATTTATCAAATTTATGCAAATACAACAATTGCAAGGAATCGACCTATAAAAGGATTGATTCAATCGACAAAAATATTTATTTATTTTAGTGCAATAATATTGATATTATCAATCTTGTTAGGAAAATCGCCAAAATCTCTTTTGGCTGGTTTAGGTGCATTAGCAGCTGTTCTTATGTTGGTCTTTAAAGACACTATTCTAGGTTTTGTTTCCAGTATTCAACTTTCGGCAAATGATATGGTAAAAGTTGGTGATTGGATATCAATGCCTTCACATCATTCCGATGGTGTTGTTACTGAAATAAATCTTAATACCGTTAAGGTACAAAATTGGGATAAAACAATTAGTACCATACCTACTTATGCATTGGTTTCAGAATCGTTCAATAATTGGAAAGGAATGGAGGAATCGGGAGGCCGAAGAATTAAACGTTCAATTAATATTGATATGAAAAGTGTTAAGTTTTGCTCTAAAGAGATGCTTATCAAATTTCAAAAGATTAAATTGTTAAGCTCATATATTATAGAAAAACAAAGCAAGTTTGATGATTATAATAAAAGCAACAAAGTTGATGACTCAACTCTTGTTAATGGAAGAAGATTAACAAATATTGGTGTTTTTAGAAAGTATGTAGAAGAATATTTAAAACAAGAGCCTAATATACATAACGATATGACTTTTTTAGTTAGACAATTACAACCTACTGAAAAAGGCATCCCTCTTGAGATATATGTTTTTAGTAAAAGTCAGGAATGGTCTAAATATGAAGAAATTCAAGCAAATATTTTTGACCATGTATTGGCAATTATTTCTGAATTTGATTTAAATATTTTTCAAAATCCTACAGGAAGTGATTTTCAAAAAATTATTAAGTAATTATTTCCATTAAGATAAAATGCTTAAATTTGTATCGTTAATTACAATATAGTAATTTAACTTTCGTTAAAAATTATGTTTAAATAAGAGAGTGAAATATTTTAGAACATAATTTTTATTTATAATTATTATTCTTCATTTAAATTAAAAAAATATATTTAATTATGAAAAGATTTATTTTTACATCAATAATTTTATTATTATTTACAAGTTTTATTTTTGCACAACAAAAACAAGCCGCAATTTCTTTTGAAACAACTAATCATAATTTTGGAAAAATTAAAGAATTGGGAGGGAAAGCCACCTTCAAATTCGGCTTCACTAATACAGGAAGTGAACCACTCGTAATTGAGCAAGTTCGTGCATCATGTGGGTGTACTTCTACCGACTGGACAAAGCAACCGATTTCTGCAGGGGGAAAAGGTTATGTTGCTGTTTCTTATAATCCAAAACATAGACCTGGAAAATTTTCAAAATCTGTTACTGTTACTACAAACAGCGAACGAAAAACAATGCGTTTAAGAATATCTGGTGAAGTAATTCCTAAGCCTCGTACAGTCGAAGATGATTTCCCATATTTAATGGGGAAATTGAGATTAAAAACCAATCATGTTGCTTTTATGAGAATTGTAAACTCAGAAATTAAAATAAAAGAAGATTCTATTATAAACACTTCATCAGAATTGATGAAAGTAACTTTTAAAAATGTTCCTTCGTATTTAAAATTAGAAGTTAAGCCTAAAACACTTAAGCCTAAAGAAAAAGGAGTCGTAAAAGTAACTTATGATGCAACCGTTCGTAATGATTGGGGATTTTTAATTGATAGGGTTGAGGTTCTTGTTAATGGAGTGAAAGTTTCAAAAAATCGCATGTCTATTAGCTCTACCGTTGAAGAAGATTTTTCAAAACTTACAGAAAAACAACTAAAAAATGCTCCTTCAATGAAATTTGAAGAGAGAGTTTTTAATTTTGGGAAAATTAATCAAGGAGAAAAAGTAGAACATATTTTTAAATTTAAAAATGAAGGCAAAAGCGATTTAATTATTCATAAAACAAGAGCTAGTTGTGGATGTACTGCAATTAATATGAATAAAACAACAATAAAAAAAGGAGAAGAATCTTCTATAAAAGTAGTATTCAACTCTAGAGGAAAACGCAATCAACAAAACAAAACCATAACTATTATTTCTAATGATCCAAAACATGCTTCAACAGTTTTAAAAGTATCTGGTTTTGTTAATGTACCTAAAAAATAAATTGTTTTAATATATTTTATAAAGTGTGTCTTTTCTTAAGGCACATTTTTTTTATTATTAAAATAACTTTTTGATATTTTTTAACAGAAAAAAAGTAATTTTATACTTAATATTTTTTATAATATTTTACCGAAATATTGATATTAATATGAAAGACAAAAGTGCACTTAAAGTAAATAAAGGAATAAAACAACCACCTTCAGTTAATAATGATGCAGTTAAGAAGCTACAACTGAAAAGGAAACAGGTTTATTCTGTTTCTGAATTTGTAGAAAGAATAACTAAAGGAGATCGTAGCATATTAAGTCAAGCAATTACATTAATTGAAAGTTCATTACCTAAACATCAAATTATTGCACAAGAAATAATAGGTAAATGTTTGCCTTATTCAGGAAATTCAATACGTATTGGTATAACTGGAGTGCCAGGAGTTGGTAAAAGTACATTTATTGAAGCAATAGGAAAAGAAATTACTTCTGTAGGTGGAAAATTAGCAGTTTTGGCAATCGACCCTAGCAGTGAGCGTTCAAAAGGAAGTATATTAGGAGACAAAACCAGAATGGAAGATCTCGCAACCGATAAGAATGCTTATATTCGTCCTTCACCATCAGCGGGTTCGCTTGGAGGAGTTGCTCGCAAAACCCGAGAAACGGTGGTTTTATGTGAAGCTGCTGGTTTCGATACAATTTTTATTGAAACGGTAGGAGTTGGGCAGTCTGAAACAGCAGTGCATTCAATGGTCGATTTTTTTCTTCTCCTTATGTTAGCAGGTGCCGGCGATGAGCTTCAAGGAATGAAAAGAGGGATTATGGAAATGGCTGATGCAATTGCCATTAATAAAGCAGAAGGCGATAACATTAATAAGGCAAATTTAGCAAAGGTTCAATATCAAAACGCCTTGCATTTATTTCCTCCAAAAAAATCTAATTGGATAGCTAAAGCTACTACATGTTCTGCTATTTCAAAAAAAGGTGTTAGTGAGATTTGGCATATGATACTAGATTATAAGAAACTTACACAAGAAAATAATTATTTTAATACTTACAGAAAAGAACAGTCAAAATATTGGATGTATGAAACAATAAATGATAATCTGAAATTTCATTTTTATAATAATTCAGATGTTATTAGTAAACTGACACTATTAGAAGAAAAGGTCATGAGTGGAGAAATAAGTTCTTTTTATGCTGCAAAAATATTAATTGAGGATTATTTTAATTTGAAATAAATAAATATATACTCATTTTGAATATTAAGGAAAATGAGTATATACAAAATTACAGAGTGCTTAAATATATATCGTATTAGAATTTTTTGGTGGCATAACTATCCATAAAATAATATAAGCCAATGTCCCGGGGAAACCTGCACTAAAGATAGAGACTAATAAATATAAAATTCTCACTAAAGCAATATCCCATCCCAACCATTCAGCAATACCGGCACAAACACCAGCAATTACTCTATTGTTTGAACGTGTTAATTTTTTTTCCATATTTTATTTTTTTCAAAGAGAACTTTAAACTCAATACCTTAAGTCATAATAAATAAAGGTTTAAATTCAAAAGTTTTATAATAAGGTCTCAGTCTCTCAGTATTATAGAAATTTTTTACACTTACAATTTTTTTTGAGCTTGTAACAACATCAATAGGAGCATTGTCGTATCTACCATCTTTAAGAATAACTAATCGGCCATGAACTCCTTTAATAATAAGATCTAAAGCAAGATTACCAAAAGCCATAGGAACAATAGAATCCATTGCATCAGGCTCTCCACATCGAACAAGATAACCTAGTTTTTGATTAATAACATTAATAGTTCTATGATTGTTGTAATCTGACGACAACTCTTTTATTTTTGAACCAACAATATTACCAATACCGCCTAGTTTTGCGTGACCGTAAGCGTCTTTTTTACCATCAAGAAACATCATTTTATCTTGACCTTTAAAAGTAGCACCCTCAGAAACAAGCACAACAGAATATTTGCTTGGATTTTCATAGCGGTCTTCAACTAAAAGTTCGGCTAATTTGTTAATATCAAACTTATGCTCAGGAATAACACACCTGTTAGCTGCACCTGCCATTGTTGGTAGTAATGCTGTAAAACCTGCATAGCGACCAAAAACTTCAAGTACCAAAATTCTTTCGTGAGAACCAGCTGAAGTCCGTAAACTATTTGTCATCATAATTGTTCTAGTCACACATGTGCTAAAACCTATGCAATAATCTGTTCCGGGAACATCGTTATCCATAGTTTTGGGTATGGCAACAACTTTAACTCCTTCTTTGTATAATCGAACACCATAACTTAAAGTATCATCACCCCCAATAGGGATTAAATAATCAATTCCCATGAAATCCAAATTTTGAATTACTTCAGGCGTTAAGTCGTTTACTTCATCTATATATTTTTCTTTTAAGTGTAAAGGAACATTAACAACATCTATGTGACTAGGTTTAGTGCGAGAAGTGTGAAGAAAAGTTCCTCCGCTTCTACCAATTTTGTTAACAAGTTCTTCTGTTAGAGTAATGTAGTTGTCGCTATTATCTGCGTCTTTATCACGAATAATATCAATCAAGCCTTTCCATCCATGTCTAATTCCTATAACTCTGTAACCTTCGCGTATAGCTCTTATTGTTACTGCTCTAATTGCAGGATTTAGTCCGGGAACATCACCACCACCTGTTAAAATTCCAATTGTTCCTTTAGATTTTTTTATGTTCATCATGATTGAAATAAGTATTAGTTTTTGTTAAAAGTTTCATCAAAAAGTTCATCTTGAGAATCTAACTCAGTGTCAAAAAATTGTTCAGCTTCTTTTAGTAGTTGTGAAATAACACTATTGTCGGTTATTGGTTTATCAAGCCAATAAATTTTTTGATCAGTATTAAAATCTTCAATATCGCTTTCAACAATATAGCGGGGTTCTTTTGTATGAACTATAAATACTTTTTCTGGTAATTCTTGTGAATTATCAGCAATTAAAAATTTTGGTAACATTTCGTCTCCTTTTTTTATTATTAGATTCAACGAAAAGTAATAAAATTTATTTATTTTGACAAGAAGTTTCTAAAAAAATAATTGATATTTTTTGTTTCTTTGTAATGTTATTAAAAAAGAATTTTTAATTATGAAAAAAATATTATTTGCGTGTAATTTATTATTATTATGTTTTCTTATTTCCTTTAATTCAAATTCACAAACAGTTAATTTAAAAATTATTGAAACAAGTGATATTCATGGTCATATTTTTCCCTACGATTTTGTTAACGATTTATCATTGCAAACTTCGCAATCACAAGTTAGTGAGTATGTTAAACAAGAACGTGCAAAAATAAACCAAGAGGTTATTTTGTTAGATAATGGTGATATTTTACAAGGCCAACCGGTTGTTTATTATTATAATTTTGAAAATACTAAAAAGAAACATATCTGTTCGCGGGTAATGAATTATATGAAATATGATGCTGCAACTATTGGTAATCACGATATAGAGCCCGGACATCAAGTATATGATAAAATTAAAAAGGAATTGAATTTTCCATGGATGGCTGCAAATGCAGTAGATAATAAAACAAAAGAACCTTATTTTGTTCCTTATACTATGATTTTCAGAAAAGGAATTAAAATTGCTGTTTTGGGAATGATTACTCCGGGAATACCAAATTGGCTTCCCGAAAATATTTGGAAAGGAATTGTTTTTAACGACATGATTGAGACTGCACAAAAATGGGTGAAAATAATAAATGAAAAAGAGCATCCTGATGTTTTAATTGGCTTGTTTCATTCTGGTGTTGATTATACTTATGGTAATGTGACAGCAGATACTTACCGAAATGAAAATGCATCGAAACTTGTAGCACAAAAAGTTCCCGGATTTGATGTTATTTTTGCTGGTCACGATCATCATAAATATAACATGAAAATAAAAAATCCAAAAGGTGACGAAGTAATTTTGCTTGACCCTGCACGACATGCCGATTTTGTTTCTGTTGTAAATATTACTTTAAATTATGATAGTCTAAATAATAGGTGTAAAAAAATTGTTGAAGGTGAGTTGGTTGATATGAGGAATTATAAACCTGATGCCGAATTTATTGAAAAATTCGCGGCAGATTTTAATGAAGTGAAAAATTATGTTTCGAAACCAATAGGTGAGTTTACTGAGACTATTTCAACAAGAGATGCATTATTTGGAAATTCTTCATTTGTCGATTTAATACAAAATATACAACTAAATTTAACTAAAGCTGATATTTCTTTTGCAGCTCCTCTTTTATTCGATGCCAGAATAAACAAAGGTGAAGTATTTGTTAGAGATATGTTTAAACTCTATAAGTTTGAAAATTTATTATACACAATGGAACTCTCTGGAACAGAAGTGAAAAATTATCTTGAATTTTCTTATGATAACTGGTTTAATAAGATGAAAGATGAAAATGATAATCTGCTTAGATTTAAAATTGATTCAACCGGAAATACTACAAATAGACTATATTCTTCCTTTTATAATTTTTCGTCGGCAGCCGGAATAAAATATACAATTGATGCATCGAAGCCTTTAGGATACAAGCTTAATATTGTTTCAATGTCAGATGGTTCTTCATTTGATTTGAATAAAAAATATAAAGTTGCAATTAATTCATATCGTGGTAATGGTGGTGGTGGTCATCTCGTTGATGGAGCTAAAATTAATCAAAATGAACTGCCGGAAAGAATTATTTCATCAACCCAAAAAGATTTGCGATATTTTTTAATGAAATGGATTGAAAAGAAAAAAATTATTTCTCCAAACAAATTAAATAACTGGACTGTTATTCCTAATGAATGGTGGAAAAAAGGAAAAGAAAAAGATTTTAAGATTTTATATAAGTAAAAATTAAATATTAGTTATTTTTTGAAAAAAATTATATTTTTGTTATTCAAAATCATTCTAAATTACAAGAAAGATGATTGAAGTTTTTTTTCAAAATTTTAAGCATGCAATCACTATCACAGCTTTTGTGTTAATGATGATGCTTATTATTGAGTATGTCAATGTGCAGTCAAAAGGTACATGGACCAAACAATTTCAAAAATCAACATGGTTGCAAATTATTTTTGCAGCATTAATGGGTATTACTCCAGGGTGTCTTGGAGCTTTTACTATTGTTGCATTATATACTCATAATATATTAAATTTTGCTGCACTAGTAACCGTAATGATTGCAACATCAGGCGATGAGGCTTTTGTTATGTTTTCAACTATGCCTAAGTATGCATTAAAACTAACATTAATTATTTTTATTATTTCAATAATTGTAGGTTTTATTGTTAATTTTTTCGTGAAAAACAAGAAAATAGAAAAGAGCGATTTTGAATTCAAAATCCATAAACATGTTGAAATATGTGGGTGTTATCAGCCTAAAAATATTATCCCACAATTAAAAAATATTACACGTCAAAGAGCAATATTTATAAGTGGTTTTTTCTTATTTTTTATTGCCTTAAGTTTTGGTATAATAGGCCCAGAAAAATGGAATTGGATAAAATACATTTTTTTCTTTGGTGGTTTGGCAACGATATTTATTGTTCTTACTGTGCCCGATCATTTTATTAAAGAGCACTTGTGGGGACATGTAATTAAAGATCATCTGCTTACCATATTTTTATGGGTTTTTGGTGCATTAATTTTTATTCATTTTTTAGAAAGTTATTTTGATATTACTGATTGGTTGCAATCTAATCAACTAATTATTTTATTTATTGCTGTATTGGTAGGGATTATACCCGAATCTGGACCACATATGGTTTTTATAACTTTATTTATTAATGGAACAATACCTTTTAGTGTTTTAATGGCTAGTTCAATAGTTCAAGATGGACATGGAATGTTACCACTTTTTGCAGAATCGAAAAAAAGTTTTGTGTGGGTCAAAATTATTAATATTATAGTTGGCCTAATTGTAGGGCTTTCTGGATATTTTTTTAATTGGTAAATGAAAATATTTTTTTAACTCCTTGTAAACCTGAAAAATAAAATATATTTTCGCATCATAGTTATAGTTATAGTTATTTTTATATTTAAATATATACATAAATGAATTACGATTTAATAATTATTGGTAGTGGACCTGGCGGATATGTTGCTGCTATTAGGGCTTCACAATTAGGAATGAAAGTTGGCGTTATTGAGAGAGCCGAACTCGGAGGTATTTGTTTAAATTGGGGATGCATCCCAACAAAATCATTGTTAAAAAGTGCACAAGTCTTTAACTATATTAAACATGCCGAGAATTATGGGATTGATGTTAACGGTGAAGCAAAACCTGACTTTGCAAAAATAGTTGAACGTAGCCGTCAGGTTGCCGAAGGAATGAGTAAAGGGATACAATATCTCTTTAAAAAGAATAAGGTTGACCATATAAAAGGTTTTGGTAAATTAGTTGATAATAAATCAGTTGAAGTTACCGATGATGACGGTAACAAAACAGTTTATGAAAGTAAACATATTATTTTAGCAACTGGTGCTCGTTCAAGAGAATTGCCAAATTTAAAACAAGATGGCAAAAAAATTATTGGTTACCGTGAAGCACTAACATTAAAAGAACAACCAGAATCAATGATTGTTGTTGGTTCAGGAGCAATTGGAACTGAACTTGCATTTTTTTATAATTCAATTGGAACGAAAGTTACTTTAGTTGAATTCTTACCAAACATTGTTCCTGTTGAAGATGAAGATGTTTCAAAACAATTGGGTCGTTCTCTTAAAAAAGCAAAAATTAAAGTAATGCTTAAATCAACAGTTGAATCTGTTGACGTGAGTGGCGATAAATGTAAAGTTACCATTAAAACACCCAAAAAAGAAGAAATTCATGAAGCCGATATTGTTTTATCAGCTGTTGGTGTAAGTACAAATTTACAAGGTATTGGTATTGAAGATTTAGGTATTGAATTAGAAAAAGGCAAAATAAAAGTTGATGATTTTTATAGAACTAATCTTGATGGTGTTTATGCTATTGGTGATATAGTTCATGGTCCTGCATTAGCTCATGTTGCTTCGGCCGAAGCAATTGTTTGTGTTGAAAAAATTGCAGGTAAAAATCCAACACCTGTCGATTATTCTAATATTCCTGGTTGTACTTATACTTCACCCGAAGTAGCGTCAATTGGATTAACCGAAAGAGCTGCTATTGAAGCTGGTAATGAACTAAAAATTGGTAAATTTCCGTTTACAGCATCTGGAAAAGCTAGCTCAGCAGGCGAAAAAGATGGTTTTGTTAAATTAATTTTTGATGCAAAAACAGATTTGTTATTAGGTGCTCATCTTATTGGAGCTAACGTAACAGAGATGATTGAAGAACTAGCTGTTGCCCGAAAAATGAATGCTACTTCTAAAGATATTTTAAATACGATTCATCCACATCCTACTATGTCAGAATCTATAAAAGATGCTGCTGAAGATGCAAATGATGAGGCTATTCATCTTTAGATAGATATATATATTATTATTGATAGGCATAGCTTTTAGCTGTGCCTTTTTTTGTTTATTAATGTAATAAATAAGTAAAAAAATTTATTACATTTGAAAGAATAATAGTTTGATATTATTCACTAAAAAATGGCGGAATTTATATGGTTGATAAAAAGAAAGAGCATCCAAAGGAGAAATCTAAATTACATCCACGAAATAAGCATCGAAAGAGATATGATTTTAAACAGCTTATTAGTAGTTGCCCTGATTTAGCTGAATTTGTTAAGCTGAATAATTATAACGACGAATCAATTGATTTTCATAATCCTGAAGCAGTGAAAATGCTGAATAAAGCACTGCTGATGCATTATTACGACATAGATTATTGGGATATCCCCCAAAATTATTTATGTCCTCCCATACCAGGAAGAGCAGACTACATTCATTATATTGCAGATTTGTTGAGTAGTAAGAACAATGAAAAAATACCAACAGGTAATAAGGTGAAATGTTTAGACATTGGAGTTGGGGCGAATTGTGTTTATCCAATTATAGGCAATAAAGAATATGGGTGGTCATTTATAGGTACTGATATCGATAGTGTTTCAATTACATCAGCAAACAAAATAATTAAATTTAATAAATTTTTAAAAGATAATATTGAAATTAGGTTACAATCAAATTCAAGAGATAGTTTTTCTGGAATTATCCAAAAGGATGAAAAATATGATTTGTCAATTTGCAATCCTCCCTTTCATTCTTCTTTAGAAGAAGCTCAATCTTCTACTATTCGTAAATTAAGTAATTTAAAGCATAGAAAAGTGAGCAAAGCGAGTTTGAATTTTGGTGGTAACAAAAATGAATTATGTTGCGAAGGAGGAGAATTAGGATTTGTGAGAGATATGATTTTTCAAAGTAAGAGATTCTCTGACTCCTGCTTTTTGTTTTCTACATTGATTTCAAAGCAATCTAATTTGAAGGAAGTATATAAATTATTAAGAACAGTAGAAGCTCTCGAAGTAAAAACAATCCCAATGGGGCAGGGAAATAAAATAAGTCGTATAGTTGTTTGGACATTTCTCAATCAAGAACAACAAGAAAATTGGATAGAGACAAGGTGGAAATAAATTTAATTAGTTGCAAGCATTTAGAATTAAAATCAACAAAAAGAATTTTAATTTCAAAAAAAGGAACAGACTAAATGAATAACGGAATTATTGAAAAACGAAAAGATTGGGAAAAAGATACTATTTACAAGATGATACATTTGTATTGCAAAAAACATCATGATGCAGTGAATGAACTTTGTGAAGAATGTTTAGAGCTGTATAATTATTCCATATCTCGTATTGACAATTGTGTGCACAAAATAAAAAAACCTGTTTGTTCAAAATGTAAAGTCCATTGTTTCAATAAAGAACATAGAAACAAAATCAGAATTGTAATGAGATGGTCGGGACCTCGAATGATTTGTCATTATCCTTTGAGGGCGTTTAAATATTTGTTCTATAAACTGAGATATTAATTTTAAAGCTCAATTTTTAACTTTTTAATCTTCGAAACTAAGATACACTTCAAGTATTTTTGTTTTCTCACAAGGTATAAGCGAAACATTTTCAATAACAGCAGGTAAAAGAACTGTTTCTCCTTTAGAGATATTTATCTCATCATTTTCGTTATATTTTATTGAATAAGAACCTTCTATACACATGTAAATTACAAAAGAATCTATTAAATTATAGTCTTTTTCTAATTCTTTATCAAACTCAAGAATATTTGTTGTAAAATACTGACAATCAATGAGTTTAGAACTCTCATTATTTTTTTTTGTATATTCAGTTTTATAATCATTATGATGAGAAAAGTCTAAAGCATCAATGGCAAGATCTGTATGTAATTCGCGTGATTTGCCATTAGAATCTTTTCTGTTCCAATCAAATATGCGGTAAGTTACATCAGATGTTTGTTGAATTTCAGCCAAAAGTATTCCTTTGCCTGTTGCATGAACTCTACCTGCAGGAATAAAGAATACATCATTATTACTAACATCTTCAAAATTTAATATATCAGTTAAAGTGTTGTTTTTTAAATTTTTTAGATAAATATTTTTATCAATCCCATTATTAAAACCGGAAATTAGTTGTGCTCCTTTTTCAGCATTAATAATATACCACATTTCTGTTTTTCCATTGGCACTATGCCTTTCTTTGGCAAGCTCATCATTTGGGTGAACCTGAACAGATAAATTATCATTAGCATCTATAAATTTAATAAGAAGAGGGAATTCATTTCCAAATTTCTCATACACAGCATCGCCAACAATATCACCCATATATACTTCAATAATTTCTTGAAGATTATTATTTTTTAAAAATCCATTTTCAATCATTGAAATATTTTCTTCAACACCAGATATTTCCCAACTTTCACCACAATTTTGTAAGTCTGAAATATTTTTATTTAATAAGGTCTTAATTTTTGAGCCACCCCAAATTTTTTCTTTGTAAATAGGTTTGAATTTTAACGGATATAATGTGTTCATTTTATATTTTAATTTTAAATAAAAAAAGATTAATTTTAGGAAATTTTAAAATGTAAAAATACAAAAAAAAAGTAATATATGTTAATAATTGGAATTGCAGGAGGAACAGGTTCAGGAAAAACTACTGTCGTAAAAAAGATTGTTGAGAGATTACCTAAGGGTGAAGTTGCAGTTTTATCACAAGATTCGTATTATCGTGATAATAGTAATTTACTTTTGGAAGAAAGACAGAAAATTAATTTTGACCATCCTAAAGCATTAGAGTTTGAGTTGCTAATTGACCATCTTAAAAAGTTAAAAAATGGTATAACTATTCAAGAACCAATTTACTCTTATTTAACATGTACCAGGTCAAAAGAATCAATACCTGTGTTGCCAAAAAAAATAATTATTATTGAGGGGATATTAATTTTAACAAATAAAAAACTTCGTGATTTGTTTGACGTTAAAGTGTTTGTTCACGCTGACCCAGACGATAGACTTATTCGAGTTATAAAACGAGACACTATTGAGAGAGGTCGATCGGTTGACGTTGTGCTTGATCGTTACATTAAATCAGTTAAACCAATGCATGAAGAATTTATTGAGCCATCAAAAACTTATGCAGATTTAATAATTCCTCAAGGTGGAAATAATTTGGTAGCTATAAATATCTTGACTTCAATTATTAAAATGGATCTTGAAAAGAAAAAATAATAATATTGATAGATTTGTATTAGTGAATTGTTATCATTAGTTATGACAAAAAGGGATGCAAATTAATCAATTTGGAAACTAAAACATTTAATTATTAAGGTAATTCTTATGCTTGAGAAAATATACGAAAATAATATTTTGTTTTTAGATATTGAGACAGTTCCTCAATGTGAATACTATGATAGTTTAGAAGAAAGAGCAAAAAAATTATGGGACATAAAAGCATCTCATTTATATAATGATGAAGAAAAATCATCGGCTGAATTATATCAACGTGCTGGAATTTATGCTGAGTTTGGTAAAATTGTCTGTGTATCGGTAGGTTTTTTAAATTCAAAATCGGAGAGCAAAAATCTTCGTTTAAAATCATTTTATGGTGACGATGAAAAGCAAATTTTAAAAGAATTTATAAATCTGTTAAACAAACACTTTTATCGCAAAGAGCATCTTTTGTGTGCACATAATAGTAAGGAATTTGATTTTCCTTATTTGTCGCGACGCATTTTAATTAACGGATTAAAGCTTCCCAAATTGTTAGATATTGCTGGTAAGAAACCTTGGGAAATTAAACACCTCGACACACTGGAATTATGGAAGTTTGGAGATTATAAACATTATACTTCCTTAAATTTATTAACCAGTATTTTTAATATCCCTTCGCCAAAAGATGATATTGATGGGAGTGAAGTTGCCGGTGTTTATTGGGTTGATAAAGACCTTAAAAGAATTGCTAAATATTGCCAAAAAGATGTTGTTGCTCTTGTGCAACTTTTTTTGCGTTACAAAGGTGAAAATATTATTTCAGATGAAAATATTGAAATTATATCTGATTTGAAGTAAAATCTAAAATTTTTTGAATAATTAATTTAGGATATTCAATATGCAACCAATGGCTTGCATTTTTTATTGTTGTGATTTGTGAATTAGTAAAAATCTTTTTTATTAAAGCATAATCGTTTTCTAAAATGTAATTTGAGTTTTCTGCTTTAATAAATAGACAGTTAGAGCTATTCGAAAAATTTCTTTCTTGTTCTAAGCCATTCATTATTTGCTGTAAATTTTCGTTTATTGCTTTAATATTTATTTTCCACAAAAAATGATTCCCATTGTCTCTGTAAATATTTTTAAGTAAAAATTTTTTATAATTATCATTAATATCTGCTTTTGAAAATTCAATTGCAATATCTTTTCTATTGTTAAATTTTGCTATATCAAAGTTCAATAAAGCATTTATAACTTTTCGATGTTCATCTGATTTTATATCATCATCAAAACTATATGTTTTTGGAGCAATGTCAAGAATTATCATTTTCTCTATTCGTTCAGGATAACGAACAGAAAAATTCATTATTATTTTTCCACCCATTGAATGACCCAAAAGAACAGCTTTTTCAATTGAATGAAAATTCATAAATTCTATCAGGTCATTTGTCATAACTTCATAGTTATGTTCATTGCTATGTGGTGATTTCCCGTGATTGCGAATATCTGGAATAAAAACCTGAAATGTTTTAGCCAATTCTTTGCCAATACTTACCCAGTTATCAGAACATCCATATAACCCGTGTAAAATTATTAAGGGATAGCCCTCTCCATATTTTCGATAAAAAAGTTTCACAGTTTCACAATTTTATAACTTCAAAATCTCACTTTAAAATCCTCATATACATCTGAACAGTATTCTCTAAACCTAAATATAAAGCCTCAGAAATAAGAGCATGTCCTATCGATACTTCTAACAGACCGGGAATATTATCATAAAAATATTTAAGGTTGTCAAGGCTTAAGTCGTGGCCTGCATTAATACCTAATCCTAATTCGTTTGCACAATTGGCAGCAGTTGTGAAAGGTTTAATAGCGTCTTCTTTATTTAAATTATAATTTGTAGCATAAGGCTCTGTATATAATTCTATTCTGTCAGTTTTTGTTTCAAGAGCACCAATTATGTTTTCAGTATTAGTGTCAACAAAAATTGATGTTCTAATATTGTATTCTTTCAACTCGGCAATAATATCTGATAAAAAACTTTTATTCTTTATTGTATTCCATCCAGCACTTGAGGTTAAGGCTTCGGGTGGGTCAGGCACTAAAGTTACCTGATTTGGTTTAATTTTAGTTACCAAATCAAGAAAGTCTCTTGAAGGATAACCTTCAATATTAAATTCTGTTGTTATTATTGGTTTAATGTCGTAAACATCTTGATATCTAATATGACGCTCATCCGGACGAGGGTGAACTGTAATGCCTTCGGCACCATAATTTTGGCAATTTATTGCAGCTTCTAAAACATTTGGTGTGTTTCCTCCACGAGCATTTCTTAATGTGGCTATTTTATTTATATTTACACTTAATTTTGTCATAACTTTACACAATGAATAAAAATTATTAAATTTGTTGAAGATTACAAAATTAACAGTTTTTTTTTATTAAGATAATTTATGTTAGCTAAAGATTTAATTTCTGATACAATACCTGCTTTACATACTTCTGATACAGCAGTAATTGCTTTAAACTGGATGGAGATATTTAAAATATCACATTTGCCTATTGTTAATAATAAAGAGTTGTTGGGATTAATTTCTGATGTTGATATCTATGATATGAATACTCCGGAGGATCCGGTTGGGAATCATAAATTATCATTATCCAATCCTTTTGTATATCAAAATCAACATATTTATGAAGTTATTGAAGTCGTATCGCGCCTCAAATTAACCATAATTCCTGTATTAAATGACGATAAGGAATACTTAGGCTTAATTAATTTGAATGATATTATCCATAATTTTTCATCATTAATGGCTATTAAAAATCCTGGAGGTGTTATTGTATTAGAATTAAACGTTAATGATTATTCATTAAGTGAAATTGCTCAAATTATTGAAACTAACGATGCTAAAATTTTAAGTTTATACGTTGCTTCTCATCCAGATACAATGAAGCTTAATATAACAATTAAAATTAATAAAACGGATATAACATCAATACTTCAAACTTTTGAACGTTATAATTATAATGTTAAAGCCACCTTTATGGAAAATAACCATTTAGATGATTTGTATAAGGATAGGTATGATTCTTTCATGAAATTTTTAGATATTTAGACCTCATTGATTAATGACAAAATTTATACTTTTAATATTTCTTTCAGCATTAATTGGTCATACATTCGCCCAAAATAATTCATTTTATAATAATGATATTTTACTTGATACTAACCAAATAATTGTATCAAATATTTATATCAAAGGAAACAAAGTTACAAAAAAGAGGATTGTTCTGCGAGAGTTGAAATTTAAAAAAAATGATACTATCTCAAAAAAAGAACTTCAAAATTTAATACTGAGAAGTAAAGAGAACCTTTTAAATATGTCTTTGTTTAATTATGTTTCAATAGAAACGTCAGCTATTAACAATAATAAGTTCAATATTTCAATTAATTTAGAAGAAAGGTGGTATTTATGGCCATACCCAATCTTTGAACATGCCGATAGAAATTTTAGTTCGTTTATTCATAATCAAGATTGGGATAGAATTAATTACGGATTATTTATTTTAAAAAATAATTTTAGAGGTAGAAACGAAATTTTTAAAATTAAAGCTCGATACGGATATAAAGAACAATATTTACTTAATTATAAAATTCCATACATCGACAAAAGAGGTAAAAATGGAATTGAAGCAAGTTTTGCTTATTTCCGACAAAAGGAAATTGCTTTTAATACTTTTAATAATAAATTGCAATTTTATCAGTTGCAAAATTATATAAGAGAAATATTTGATATCTTTGTATCTTATTCATATAGACCTCAATGGGATTTTTCACATTTTTTTAGATTAGAATATAAAAATGTTAACATAGCTGATACAATATCTATTTTAAATAGTGATTATTTGGGTAATAGTAGAAAAAAGATATCATATTTTAATTTAGCGTACCGTTTTACAAGTGATAAACGCGATTCGAAAGTTTATCCTTTAAATGGTTATGTTTATAGCATATCTGCAACAAAATATGGCCTTTTAAAAAATTCTGATGTAGATAAATTTTATTTTGATGCAATTTATAGCAAGTATTTTAAAATGAATAATAACTTTTATTTTAATTCTGGTTTAAAAATTAGGAAATCGTTAAAAAGTGATGATGTTTATTTTGAAAATAGAGCATTAGGATATGATGATTATTTGCGAGCTTTTGAATATAACGTGATTGACGGAAATGATTTTTTTATTTTTAGAAGTAATTTAAAATATGAAATTGTTTCACATAAGATTAAATATTACGAATTTATACCCAGTAATAAATTTAATAAAATACATTATTCCGTATATTTGAATCTGTTTTTTGATTCCGGATATGTCAAAGATAACGTTTACAATACAAACAACACGATGCTTAATGAATTTCTATATAGCGGGGGAATTGGAATAGATTTCGTAACTTACTATGATAAAATTATTCGTTTAGAATATGCTGTTAATAAGTTTGGCAACAAAGGGTTTTTTATCCACTTTGGAGCACCAATTTTAATTAATAATAAGAAATACAATAGCGGAAGACTATAAATTAAGGATTAAGAATGAAAAGAAGAATTGGTTAATATGCAACTTAAAAAGGTCACCGTCTTGAAAAATATAAATACATGAAACGCCCATAATTTTTAATTTTTAATTCGCAATTAAATTATAAACTCATGAAAATTGCTATATACGGAAGAGTATTAAATGAAAATTTTTACGATAGTTTTAATGAACTTTTACAAAAAATGAAAGCTCATAAAGTGGAAATAATTATTTATGAGCCCCTGTACGATTCTGTTGTTAATAAATTACCATTTGAATTAAACATTAGTGGAGTATTTAATTCACATTATGATATTGATGATGTTGATTTCATGTTCAGCATTGGTGGTGATGGTACTTTTTTAGAAACAAGTTCGCTGGTAAGAAATAAAAATATTCCTATAGTAGGAATCAACACAGGTAGACTGGGATTCTTATCTGATATTCCCAGCGATAAAATATCAGAAGCAATAGATAATTTTTTTGATAAAAATTTTACAATTGAAAAAAGAACCTTGTTACAATTAGATACTGATAAAAAATTGTTTAGTGATTCTAAATATGCTTTAAACGATGTAACTATTCATAAAAAAGAGGCAACATCATTAATAACAATTCATGTTTACATAAATAACGAGTATCTGAATTCTTATTGGGCAGATGGTTTAATTGTCTCAACACCAACAGGTTCTACTGCATATTCAATGAGTCTTGGTGGTCCAATTGTTGTTCCTAATTCGGAAAATTTTATAATCACACCAATTGCATCTCATAATCTTACAGTTAGACCTATTGTTATTAACGATAACAATGAGCTAAGAATTAAGGTTGAAGGGCGAAGTGAAAAATTTTCGGTTTCATTAGATTCTAAATCAATGCTTATCGATTCTACCGTAGAATTAACTATTAAGAAAGCACCATTTTCAGTAAATGTTTTAAAATTTAAAAATAATTCTTTTTTTACTACATTGCGAAATAAATTAATGTGGGGCATTGATAAAAGAAATTAAGCAATTCATACATAATTTAGATGTGTTTATTGAATTTTCTTTAAAAAACTAAACTGATTTTTGATTAAAAGGTAAATATTGTTATTTTTACGTTTACTTTTAAATTTTGAAAAAAAATATAATGAAAACAAAATTCTTATTATTTATAATATTGCTTTTTTTAATTTCTAATGCAGTAAACGCACAACGACGAAATTGGAAAAGAACAAGATATGAAGTAATTGGAGGAATCGGTGTTGCTAATTTTATGGGTGAATTGGGTGGTTCTGGTAAAGTTGGACAAAATTATTATCATGATTTTCAATTTTCGCAATCACGTCCACTCTTTAATATTGGGATGCGGTATAAAATATTTGAACTTTTAGCAGCTAAAGTAGGCTTGTCTTTTGGTTATCTTCATGGTAACGATGAAACAACAAACAATATATTCCGACATGACAGAAATCTAAAATTTCGTTCCCCAATTATTGAATTAGCTTCTCAACTTGAGTTTTCAATTATTAAAGAGCCTGTAAGACATAGATATAGTCTTAGAAGATCAAGAAAACTCAGCTTAAAAAATTTACAAGTCAATACTTATCTTTTTGCAGGCGTTGCCGGTTTTTGGTTTAACCCACGCGGTAAAGATGATGGTCCTGGTGGAGATGGTAAGTGGCACTCTTTACAACCACTTGGTACTGAAGGTCAAGGATTAATTGAAACACGTCAGAAATACCATCGTGTTCAAATGTCAATACCTTTAGGAATAGGTTTTAAATATGCAATTTCTAGAAAATTGAGTGTGGGCTTAGAATATGGTGGTCGTTTTACTTTTACCGATTATATTGATGATGTTAGTACAACATACGTAGATAATGATTGGTTAGTTAATGAGCGTGGAGATTTGGCTGGTCGTCTTGCAAATCCGGGTTTAGGAGAGTTTGTTAATAGCCCTGGAGCTCAACGTGGTAATCCCAATAATAATGATTATTATATGTTTACCATTGTATCTCTTTCTTATAAACTGTATACAGGACGTAATGGTATGCCTAAATTTTAATTTTTTTTAAAATTATTTATTCGTATTATTGTATATATTAAAGTTGCATAACACATTATGAAAAAACATTTTTTTTTATATATTTTATTTTTTTTGATACTTTTACCTTCTCTTTCCTTTGCTCAGCGTTGGAAGAAAAAACCTTATGAATTAGTATATGGACTGGGTTTTACGAATTTTAACGGTGATGTTGGTTCACCCGAAAATAAAGGAATAGGTAAATATTATTGGTTCCACTTAGCATCAACACGTCCTGTGTTTTTTGTTGGAGGAAGATATTATTTTCTCGACAGATTAAGCGTTAGATTAAATTTTATGTATGGTATTATAGTTGCTGACGACCATGAGAATGGAGCTGCTTGGACTGGAAGAAATCTTAATTTTAAGTCAAGTATTATTGAGGCTTCTTCTCAAATTGAATTTTCAATTGTTAAAGAAAAACGCAAAAGAAATATATTTTATAATATTCGTGGCTCTCGAAGCATATTGAGTAATATAAATATTCCCACGTATCTTTTTGTTGGTGTAGGAGGTTTCTATTTTAATCCAAAAGGGAAATATAAGGGCGAGTGGTATCATTTACAACCTTTTGGTACTGAAGGACAAGGGTTGCCCGGAGGAGATAAAAAGTATAATCGAATTGCATTAACTATCCCTTTTGGAATAGGATTTAAATATAAAATAGCTGATTATACTTATCTGGGTTTTGAAGCAGGCTATCGTTTTACATTTACTGATTATATTGATGATGTTGGTGGAAAATATTATGATACGCAAGAAATTTTAAACGCTTATGGTGAAGAAGCTGCCGCTTTATCCTTTAGATCTCATACCTTAGATAATATTAAGCCAGGTTATACATCGGGTGGAAGTACTAAAGGTGGAGAGTTTATTGATACTTATCAATTTTTCTTGTTCAATATTTCGCGTAAACTTAAAACAGGAAGAAGAGGATTGCCAAAATTTACACCAGCATTTTAATTTTTATTAATATTAATATACATTTGTCGGTAAAATAATTCTAATTATATTATCGTTTAATAGAAGTATTGTTTTAAATTAATTATAATTTTTTTGTTTTTTGATTTGTCAAAATTTATGACTTAAGTTAAAAAATAGTTTAGATATTCATTTGAAAATGAAAGTTTTTATGAAGAAATTTAATATATTATTTATTTTATTATTTATTTATACTTTTTCTCAGGCACAAAAGAATTCATTTTTCGAATCACAAGTAAATGCAATTTCTCAATTCCAAAAAAATACTGTTGTAGGAGTTTTTTTTGGTGGAGCTTATTATTTAGGTGAAATTAATTTATCAAAACAATTTTATAAAACACAATTGGCTTATGGAGGATTTTATCGTTATGATATAGATAAACGCTATTCTTTACGATTAAATATTTTTTATATGAATTTAGCAGGCGATGATAACGATTTTGACAGTAAATACCAAAAAGACAGAAACCAAAGCTTTAAAACAAATATTTTTGATATAACTCTTCTGACGGAATTTAATTTTTTACCTTATGAGCAAACTAATAGAAAAAAGAATAATTATACTCCATATGTTACAGCTGGAGTTACTTATTATTTGAAAGATTTTGGTTTCGGTAGTATTTTTGATAACCTTGCTATTCCTTTTGGGTTTGGTTTTAAATATAATATTAACAAACAAATTGCATTAGGGACTGAATGGAATTTTAGAAAAACTTTCCGTGATGATATTGACTTTGAATATCTAGAACCAAGTGTCGCACAAAAACAATTGGGATACGAACATGATAAAGATTGGTATTCATTTGCTGGAATTTTTTTAACATATAAATTCAAAACATATACAAGTTGTCCTGCTTTTAATTAAATTTGCCCCAAGAAAAAAATAATCTATGTCTTTTAAAGAAAAACTCATTAAAGAAAAGCTCCCAAAACATGTTGCTGTTATTATGGATGGTAATGGCAGATGGGCTAAAAAAAGAGGAAAGGCACGCATCTTTGGACACAAAAAAGGAGTCGAAACTGTTCATAAAATTGTTGAAGCTGCCGGAGAAATTGGAATCGAATACCTAACACTTTATGCCTTTTCTACTGAAAATTGGAACAGACCTAAAGATGAAGTTGATTCTTTAATGATGTTATTAGTCTCTACAATAAAATCAGAATTTAATACACTAATTAAAAATAATGTTCGTTTATTAACAATAGGAAATTTAGATGACGTTCCTAAAAAAGTAAATAAAAAGATTATAGAAACTGTTGAAAAGACAAAAAATAATACAGGTTTAAAACTTATTATTGCTTTAAGTTACAGTTCTCGTTGGGAAATAGTTAATGCAGTTAAGAATATTGGATATCAAATTCAACAAAATAATATTATGATAGAAGATATTAATAATGAATTGTTTAATAAGTTTTTAACTACTTCTCAAATTCCTGATCCTGAATTGTTAATTAGAACAAGTGGGGAGTATCGCTTAAGTAATTTTTTATTATGGCAAATTGCATACTCTGAATTATATTTTACCAAAAAGTTGTGGCCCGAGTTTGAGAAAGAAGATTTCTATGAAGCTATAAATAATTTCCAAAATCGTGAACGACGGTTTGGAAAAACAAGTGAACAAATTCATTAATTTTTTAAAATATTTAGAATGCCTAAAAAAAGTATTTTTGTTATTGTACTGTTAACCCTAACTTTAAATTTATTTTCACAAGAAGCAATAAATTCAAAATTATCTTCAATTGATTATGCAAATCCAATAAAATATGAATTAGGTGGAATAACTATTTCTGGAGTTAAGTACTTAGATCACAATGCTCTAATCCATTTATCAGGATTGAAAATTGGAGAAGTTCTCGCTGTCCCTGGTGATAAAACAACAGGAGCAATAAAAAAACTTTGGAAACAAGGATTGTTTTCTGATATTAAAATTTCAGTTACAAAAATTATTGCCGATAAAATTTTTCTTGACATATATTTAAAAGAAAGACCAAGATTGTCAAAATTTTCATTTGCCGGTGTAAAAAAAGGCGAAGCAAGCGACTTGAGAGATGAAATTAAACTTATTAGAGGTAGTCAAGTAACCGATAATGTTATTAATAATGCTATTAATTCAATTAAGAAATTTTATATCAATAAAGGATTCTTAAATATACAAGTTGATATTTCGCAAAAAGAAGATACTTTAATGGGTAATAGCGTTATTTTGAAAATTAATGTTGATAAAAAAAATAAAGTAAAGATTCATAACATTACGTTTGATGGAAATAATGTTTTGCCAAGCATCAAAATTAAACGTGCAATGAAGGAAACAAAAGTAAAAAAATGGTATCGCTTATTCAAGGTGTCAAAATTTATCAGCTCTAATTATGAAGAGGATAAAAATAAGATTATTGCAAAATATAATGAAAAAGGATACCGAGATGCTAAAATTATTACTGATACTGTTTATCCTTATGATGATAAAACTATTCAAGTAAAAATTAAAATAGAAGAAGGAGAGAAATATTATTTTAGAAATATTTCTTGGATTGGAAACACAAAGTATAATAGTGAATTTTTAGACAGGGTTTTGGGTATCAAATATGGAGATATATATGACGAATCTGTATTAAACAAGAAACTTTTTGTCGAAGATAACGCTGTTAGCTCATTATATTTAGACAATGGATATTTGTTTTTTCAAGTTACTCCTGTAGAAGTAATGGTTGAGAACGATTCTATTGATCTTGAATTAAGAATTTTTGAAGGCAAGCAAGCCCGAATAAATAAAGTAATAGTTACAGGAAATACACGAACTCGTGATCATGTTGTTAGAAGAGAAATAAGAACAAAACCAGGACAATTATTTAGTCGGGCTGATATTATCAGAACAAACAGAGAATTGGCAACGCTTGGCTATTTCGATCCCGAAAAATTAGATGTAAGACCAGTACCTAATCCAGCAAACGGAACAGTTGATATAGAATATGTTGTTGAAGAAAAGGCATCTGACCAAATTGAACTCTCAGGAGGTTGGGGAGGTGGTATGGTTATAGGTACCTTAGGATTAACATTTAATAATTTTTCGGCAAGGAATATATTTAATGCAAAAGCCTATCGACCATTGCCTTCGGGAGACGGACAACAATTATCTATTCGTGCTCAAACCAACGGAACATTTTATCAAGCATATAGCATGTCTTTTGTTGAGCCATGGTTAGGAGGCAAGAAACCTAATTCATTATCTGTTTCAATTTATCATACAATTAGAACATTAGGCAATTATTTATATCAAACAGACCAACGTATGAAAGTTTCGGGTCTTTCCCTAGGACTTGGTAGAAGACTTAAATGGCCAGACGATTTTTTCGTATTGTCTAATAGTCTTTCTTATCAACGCTACGATTTGCATAACTACGATTATTATATTTTTTCTAACGGAACTTCTAATAATATTAGCTTAAGCACAAGTTTTTCGAGAAATTCTGTTGACCAACCAATTTATCCTCGTAAAGGTTCTTTATTTTCTTTTTCACTACAATTAACACCACCATATTCATTATTTAGTGATAAAGATTATTCAAACTTAAGTACAGGCGAAAAATATAACTGGATTGAGTATCATAAATGGAAATTTAAGTCAGCATGGTACACAACTTTAGTTGAGAAATTAGTATTATATACAAATGCTGAAATTGGATATTTGGGCTATTATAATAAAACTATTGGACCATCTCCTTTTGAGAGTTTTCAAGTTGGTGGTGATGGCTTGTCAGGATATAATATGTATGGAACCGAAACAATAGCTTTAAGAGGTTACGACAATGGTGCTAGAAATAAAGGCTCTCTAACTCCTATTAATGGAGCGAATCTTTATACAAAATATGTAGCAGAAATTAGATACCCTGTTTCGTTAGCTGCATCAGCAACTATATATGTTTTAGCTTTCGCTGAAGCAGGTAATGCTTGGTACGATATTAAACAATATAATCCTTTTAAAGTGAAACGTTCGGCTGGTGTTGGTGTTAAATTCTTTTTACCAATGCTTGGGATGTTAGGTCTTGATTGGGGATACGGTTTTGATGAAATTCCCGGCCAACCAGATGCTAATAAAGGACAATTTGCATTTTCAATTGGGCAAAGGTTTTAAAGCTTAAAATGGAAAATAAATTAAAATAAATTATAATAAATAAACATATACCGAATACAAAAATAAAAAAAAATGAAAAAAATAATTTTTTTAATTAGTATTCTTTTATTCTCTGTCAGTTTTTCTTTTTCGCAGAAATATGCTTATGTTAACACTAATTATATTTTAAGCAATATTCCAAATTATGAATCTGCTCAAGAGCAATTAAATCTTATTTCAACCGAATGGCAAAAGGAGGTAGAAGATTTTTATAATGAAATTGATATGATGAATAAGGAATATCAAGCTGAAGAGGTATTGTTAACCGACGATATGAAATCTAATCGCCAAAAACAAATACAAGAAAAAGAAAAAAAGGTTAGAGCCTTGCAAAATAAACGTTTTGGTCAAAACGGAGACTTGTTTAAAAAGAGACAAGAACTTATTAAACCCATTCAAGACGATGTTTTTAATGCTATTAAAGAACTTGCTGTAGAAAGTAATTACGCCGTAATATTTGATAGTGCAGGAAGTTTAAGCATGCTGTATACAGATCCAAAATATGACAAAAGCGATGAAGTATTAAAAAAGCTTGGATTTGGAAATTAATTTTTATATTTGTAAATAATTTAAAACTCACATAAATAATTAAGTTTAATTTTAAGGAGGATGTTTTATTTTCTAAATTGGAAAAAAAATTGTCGTTAAATATTTTATAGACAAGATGTGAGTTGCATCTATCCTTAGAAACAACAAAAATCAAATAATGAAAAAGTTAAGTGTATTAATTTTAATTACAGTTTTATTTTTTAGTTCAAATACTTTTGCACAAAATTTTAAATTTGGACATATTGATGCTTCTCAGTTGATTCAAGCAATGCCTGATAGAGAAAAAGCAAAAACAGAATTACAAACATATGCAAAGCAACTGGAAGACCAATTAGGAGAAATGCAAAGAGAAATGCAAGCTAAACAACAAGATTATGTTGAACAAAAAGATACTATTAGTGATTTGATTAGACAAACAAAAGAAGAAGAGTTACAAAGTTTGTATCAAAGAGTTCAAACATTTCAACAAACAGCTCAACAAGATTTGCAAAAAAAGGAAAGTGATTTGATGCAGCCAATAATTGAAAAAGCACGTACTGCAATTAAAGATGTTGCTACTGAAAATAAGTTTACTTATATTTTCGATACAAGTGCCGGAGTACTTCTTTACTGGTCTCCAGATAGTCAGGATGTTATGCCTTTAGTAAAAAAGAAATTAGCAATACAGTAATAATTGTTTAAAAGACCATCTTTTTAAGATGGTCTTTATTTTTTATGTTTATTCATTATTTATGAATATGACAGATACAAGACCTATTGGAATATTTGATTCCGGAGTTGGAGGATTAAGTGTTTGGAAAGAATTAATAAATATTTTACCAAACGAGTCAATAGTTTACTATGCAGACAGCAAGAATTGTCCCTATGGCTCAAAATCGGATAAAGAAATTATTAATCTTTCAAAAAAAAATGTAGAATTTTTACTGTCAAAAAATTGCAAAATTATAGTTGTTGCCTGCAATACTGCAACAGCTGCGTCTATTGATATACTCAGAGAAAAATATAACATTCCTTTTATAGGAATGGAGCCAGCTGTGAAGCCCGCAGCAATAAATACAAAAACCGGTCATATTGGAATTTTAGCTACTAAGGGAACTTTTAATGGAAGACTATTTAAAGAGACAAGTAGTAGGTATGCTAATAATATTGAAATGAATATTCAAATTGGAGTAGGACTTGTTGAGTTAGTTGAAAAATTTAAACAAGATACAAAAGAAGCAGAAGATTTATTAGTCCAATATATTAAACCAATGGTTAATGACCATGTTGATCAAATTGTTTTGGGTTGCACACATTACCCTTTTTTTTATAAAAGGATTAAAAAAATTGTTGGAAATTCAGCAACAATTATCAATCCCTCGATTGCTGTGGCAGAACAAACCCAAAAACAACTTGTTAATTATCAATTAATGAAGAAGTCTGATAGCTCCGTTTTTTATGACTTCTATACAACAGGGGAGCTTGAAACCTTAAAAAAAATAGTTTCGGAATTATCAAAAAATAAACACAAAACTATTTTTTACCAAAATTTATTGTAAATAAAAAATTGTAATAAATTATTAAATTTAATTTATGCAAGAGTTTTAAAAGTGGAAGTTTTATTCTTTTTAACATATAAAAAAAGTAGGAGTTTTTATTTGACATACAACAAAATCAATTACTTTTACAGAAAAATTAGAACAGCTTATATAGTAATTTTTTTATAAATAATTTAAGTATTAAATCAATTAAAAAGAGATATGGATACTAAATCAAACGTTGATGAAATCCAAGACGTTGTAATACGTTTTTCAGGAGATTCAGGTGACGGAATGCAATTAACAGGTTCTTTATTTTCGGACACTGCTGTTTTTAGTGGAAATGACATTGTTACTTTCCCTGATTATCCAGCAGAAATTAGAGCTCCCCAAGGAACCGTTGGGGGAGTTTCAGGTTTTCAAGTACATGTCGGTAGTTCGAAGGTTCTTACCGCGGGCGATTTTGCTGATGTGCTAGTAGCTATGAACCCGGCAGCTCTTAAAGCAAATGCAAAATGGGTTAAATCTGGAGGTACAATTATTTTTGATAAAACTAGTTTTACCGAGAAAAATTTGCAAAAAGCTGGATATATTAAAGATCCTATTAAAGAAGATAAATTAGAGGATTTTAAAATTATTGAAGCCCCAATTTCAGAATTTACAAAAAACACATTAGAAAATTCTGACTTGGATAACAAGAGTATTTTACGTTGTAAAAATATGTTTGCTCTTGGTATTGTTTGTTGGTTATATAATAAAAAACTTGATGTAGCCGAAGAGTTTCTTCAAAATAAGTTTAAAAAGAAACCGCAAATTGTAGATGCAAATAAAAGAGTTTTGGAAGCAGGACTTAATTATGCGGAAACTATTCAAGCTGTAGAAAGACATATTATAGCTCCTGCTAAAATTGAAAAAGGTACTTACCGAAATATTAATGGGAACCTTGCAACTTCGTGGGGTTTTTTAGCAGCATCAGAAAAATCAAATTTAGAATTATTTATTGGTTCATATCCCATTACTCCAGCAACAGATATTTTACAAGATCTAGCACTGAGAAAAGATTTGGGTGTAAAATCATTTCAAGCAGAAGATGAATTAGCCGCTGTTTGCTCTACAATTGGTGCAAGTTTTGCTGGTGATTTAGCTATTACATCTACTTCAGGCCCTGGTTTAGCTTTAAAAACAGAAGGTATTGGTTTAGCTGTTATGTCTGAGCTACCTATTGTTATTATTGATGTTCAGCGTGGAGGACCTTCAACTGGTTTACCTACAAAAACAGAACAAGCTGATTTATTTCAGGCACTTTACGGTAGAAACGGAGAGAGTCCTGTAGTTGTTATTGCTGCAAGCACTCCTTCAAACTGCTTTAATTTTGCTTTTGAAGCTTCAAAAATTGCTTTAGAGCATATGACTCCTGTTATTTTATTGACAGATGGTTATCTTGCCCATGGAACTGAACCTTGGAAGATACCAAGCATGAAAGATTTTCCTGAAATTCATCCTCCTATTGCCAAAGAAGGTGAAGAATATATTCCTTATAAAAGAGACGAGAAAACTTTAGTTAGAAAATGGGCAATTCCTGGAACTAAAGGCTTAGAACATACTCTTGGTGGATTAGAAAAAGATGAAACCGGAAGCATTTCTTACGATCCAGAAAACCACGAAGTAATGTGTAAGTTGA
This sequence comes from Bacteroidota bacterium, assembly GCA_015222055.1. GTDB lineage: Bacteria > Bacteroidota > Bacteroidia > Bacteroidales > B39-G9 > B39-G9. Next base: position 82,287 of record JADFUR010000004.1, read on the forward strand.
GAGAGGAGAAAGTTAAAAGGGTTGAAAATTATATTCCTGAATTGAAAATAGAAGGAAATAAAGATGCAGATATATTATTAGTTGGTTGGGGAGGTACTTATGGACAATTAGCTACTGCAACTAATGAAATAAATAAGGAAGGTAAAAAAGTTGCTTTAGCACATTTCAATTATATTAATCCATTGCCTAAAAATACTGCTGAAGTGCTTAGTAAATTTAAGAAAATTATTGTATGTGAATTAAATATGGGACAATTCGTTAATTATTTAAGAATTAAATTCCCTGAGTTTAAATATGACCAATATAATAAAATTCAAGGTTTACCTTTTACTGTGGTTGAATTGAAAGATAATGTTTATAAAATATTGGAGGATAAATAAAATGGCTGACGAACAAAATAAATTAACTTTTAAAGATTTTAAGAGTAAAGGTGAAGTTAAGTGGTGTCCTGGATGTGGTGACCATGCAATATTAGCATCCGTTCAAAAAGCTATGGCTGACATGAATTATGTACATGAAAAATATGTTACTATTTCAGGTATTGGATGTTCATCAAGATTCCCTTTTTATGTGAATACTTACGGTTTTCACACAATTCACGGAAGAGCAGGAGCTATAGCATCAGGAGCTAAAGTGGCAAACCCAAGATTGAGTGTTTGGCAAATTACTGGTGATGGTGATTCTCTTGCTATTGGTGGAAACCATTTTATTCATGAGATTAGACGTAATATGGATATAACTATTATTATGTTTAATAATCAAATTTATGGTTTGACAAAAGGTCAGTATTCTCCAACTTCTCCAAAAGGGAAAATTTCTGTTACATCTCCTTTTGGTACAGTTGAAAGACCATTTCAAGCCGGAGCATTAGTTATTGGTGCTCGTGGAACGTTTTTTGCACGCTCAATGGATAATAAAATAAATCTTACGGCTGAAGTGCTCGAAGTTGCTGCTAAACATGATGGTGCTTCTGTAGTTGAAGTATTGCAGAACTGCGTTATTTATAATAATGGAGCTCACCGTTATTTTTCTGACAAAGAGTTTAAAGAAGAACGTCAGATAATTCTTCATGATGGAGAACCTATGATATTTGGTAAAGAAAAAGATAAAGGTTTAATTTTGGAAGATGGCAAACTAAAAGTTGTTAAGTTAGGTGAAAATGGCATAAGCATTGACGATATTTTAGTTCATAATTCAGGCGTTGAATATTCAGGTATTCACCTTATGCTTGCTACTATGGAACCTCCTTTTCCTATTGCTCTTGGTGTTATTCGTAATGTTGATGAGCCTACCTACGCTAATGAACTTGCTCAACAAATTAAAGATGTGCAAGCTGAAAGTAAAATCAAATGTGTTGATGATTTATTGCTTAGCGGTAAAACATGGGAAGTGAAATAGTTTTAAATTTTTTATTATAAATTTAAAAAAAAGGAGAAAATTAATATTTTCTCCTTTTTTTTGTGAATAGTCAGTATTACATTTAATTTTATTTACTATCGCAAACAAATTCAATCATTTTAGAAATTGCTTCTTGACAAACAGGACATAATTCTGACTGATTTGATTTCATCCTACAATTTTGATAAGGACTGTAAACACCTTTATCAACGTATCCGCCACCTTCAAATATTCCAATTTTATTTTCATATTTTTTTGTTCTTGGAGTAGGAACAGGCGTTTTTGTGTCAAGCATATTTTTCCATTTATTTTCGAAGTTAACCATGGTAGTGATATTTGGCTCCCAAGGTTCTACTTTTAGATTGTAAAAATTTTCGTAAGCTACATCAGAGGTGTAATATTCATCGGCTAAACCGGCAAAACCATGTCCAAATTCGTGAATGCAAACAGAAGGTGTAAGCACGTTATTTGATGAGCAAGCTGTGTAGTGATTGTAAAAACCACCTCCACCATATTTTGTGGTGTTTATTAGTATGTAAATTTGATCGTAAGGTACATTCGCAGCAACATCTCTAAATGATTTAGTGTCAAATGTTGTTAAATAACGGTCAATATCAAATGTGTAGAAACTTGAATTAATAATTGTGTTTTTATAAATACCTTTACCTGGGATGTCTGTTCCTGATTCTTCTGAAGCAGATTCTATTGAATAAATATTAAATTTATTTTTGTATTTATTATAAGGAGAGCTTTTAAAAAAATATCCTGCAATTCTTTTTACGTCATCATTAAATTTTGTCATTTCTTCTTTTGTATAACCCTCGGCAATAAATGCTATATCTACATTAGTAGCAGGATCGCCCGAATAAATTATTTTATTTGATTTATAAAATTTAGGCTTTTCTTTATTGATGAAATAATTTTTAGGATTAATAAATAATTCAAATATTTTATTGAATTTACCATCTGCATATGCTCTTTTATCAATTTCAAAACGAACAGTTTTTTTTGGATATGGAAAAATCGATGTTTGGGAAAAACTACGTTTTAACTTTTTTGCCTCAGCTGTTGACTGCCATTCTTGAAAGAGAGTGCAAAACCCATAGGAGTAAATTAATTTGTTTGAAACAGAATCAATCACTTTAATTCTATATGTGCCATAATTAAATTTATCGATTAAATTTTTTTTTGGACCTCCCCAAAAAGGTTCTTGAATTAATTTATTTAATGATACTGTTTCTTCTTTAGCATCACCTGAAAGTAAATAATCAATTCGCAAAGACTTTGAAATAAAATAGTCATCAAAATTTATTATTGATGGGTCAGTCTGCTTTGTTGATTCTTCGTCATCGTTATTTTCAATGATAAAACCGGAAATAATTATTAATATTAATGGAATAAGTAGAAGAAATTTTTTCATGATTTATATATTTAATTTGATATTAATAATGTTTCTATTATCTGCTTTTTCGGTTATTAAATACGAAAGAATTATCAAAATATTTTTTTCATATTCAGATAGTTTAAGTTTTTTAATATTGATTCGGGAATTTACAAACTTTTTGTTTTTTCTTTAAGCCAATCTTTTTCTTCAATATTTAAAAATGGAGATATTTTTTCAAACACTTTTTTATGGTAATCATTGAGCCAGTTAAGTTCATCATTGGTAAGTAAATCAACATTAATTAATGAATTATCAATATAACAAAGTGATACTGTGTTAAACTTCATGAATTGACCAAATTCTGTGTTTTTGTCTTTTTCGCATAGAATTAAGTTTTCGATGCGAATACCATATTCGTTTTCAATGTATATTCCGGGTTCATTAGATGTAAGCATACCTTCTTCAAAATTAGTATCTAATGATGAGTTAGCACTTGAGCCTATTGCTTGAGGACCTTCATGAACATTTAAAAAGGATCCAACTCCGTGACCTGTTCCATGACCATAATTTTTGTAATTATCCCATAAAAATTTTCGAGCTAAAATATCAATTTGATATCCTTTTGTACCGTAGGGAAATTTTAAAGATGCAATGTTTATGTGACCTTTTAATACAAGAGTAAAATTATTAATCATTTCTTGTGTTGGATTTCCAAGGGATATTGTACGAGTAATATCAGTTGTTCCATCAAGATATTGACCACCGGAATCGATTAAGAAAATACCTTCTTTCATCAGTTCAAAATCTGTTTTTCTTGTTGCTTCGTAATGTACAATTGCTCCGTGTGACTTATAGGCGGCAATAGTTCCAAAACTTAAACCTACAAAATTTTTCTGCTGGCTTCTAAAGAATTCTAATTTTTTAGAAGCCGATAATTCAGTAATTGTTTCTTGTAAGACGTTGTTTTCTAACCAATAATAGAATTTACTTAAAGCAACACCATCTCTCACCATTACGTTTTTAAGATTTTTAACTTTGGTAGCATTCTTTGTTGCTTTAAGAGTAGTTGTGATATTAATATCTTCAATAATTTTACAAGATGAAGGAATTGAATTGAAAATACAGCTATTTGTTTTTGAAGGATCGATTAAAATGTTTTGTGCTTTGCAGAATTTTTTAATGCTTTCATTAATACTATTGTATGGTAGGATAGTTATATTATCTTCTTTAAAAAGATTTTTTATATTATCGTGTAAATCTTTATCTAGAAATAAATATGAATTATTTAAAGTAATTAATGCATAACTTATTACAACCGGATTATATTTAATATCGTTGCCTCTAATATTAAAAAGCCAAGCGATATCGTCAAGTGAAGAAATAATATAAGAAGACACATTTTTTGTAATCATAATTTTTTTTAATTCAGAAATTTTTTCAACATATGTGTGGCCTGCAAATTTTAAATCTTGAATAAAAATATTGTTTTTAGGTTTTGATGGTCTGTTTTCCCATAAAGGTTTAATAAAATCGTGATTAGATTCAACCGTAATGTTTTTGACTGATAATGTTGATTTGATCATTTTTGCAAGACTCACGGAAATTAAATTTCCGTCGAACCCTATTTTTGCATTTTCCTTCAAATTATTTTTTAGCCACTCAATATAGGATGGGAAATGAGGTATTTTCATTTTAAAAAGCTGAATTCCCGAACCTTTGAGCTGTTGTTCAGCTTGAATAAAATATCTAGAATCTGTCCATAATCCGGCAATATTTTTGCTTATTACAATAGTTCCTGCTGAGCCTGTAAAACCTGAAACCCATTCACGAGCTTTCCAATGATTTGCAACATATTCACTTTGATGGGGATCAGAACTTGGTATAATATAGGCGTCTAAGTCATTGTTTTTCAGAAGTTCTTGTATTTTTTTTACAATTTCTTTTGGGTTCATATGGAATTCGATTTTTATTTAGAGCTAAATTAAATAAAATTATTGATTCTAAATACTTTTGATAAAATTTTCGTCAAATAGTACTTAACGTTTATCAAAAAAATAGAGAATATTTTATTTCGTACTTATCTTATAATCAATTATTTTTAACAAATATTTTTCCTTTACCTTCAGCTAAGAACTTACCAATATAAGATGCTTTTATCATTCCTGATAAATGTAATTTATTAATAATTTCGTCTTTATATTCAAAAGGTAATGAAATTAACAAACCTCCTGATGTTTGCGCATCACAAAGAATAGCTTTTTTTGTTTCGGTTATTTCATTAGACCAAACTACATAATCTTTAACATATTCCAGATTATTGCGAGAACCTCCGGGAATTACGTTAGAGACTGCAAAATCCCAAGCATTTTTTAATAGAGGAACATTATTGAATAATATTTCTGCATCAATCTTGCTTGATTTTGTCATTTCGGACAAATGCCCCAGAAGTCCAAATCCTGTAACATCAGTACAAGAATTTACAGGGAATTCTTCCATTACTTCAGCCGCATATTTGTTTAATTGGCTCATTGTGTCAATTGCTTCCTTTTTTGTTTCTTGGTCAGCTAATCCACGTTTTGTTGCATTACTAATAATTCCTGTACCAATAGGTTTTGTAAGTATTATTGCATCACCTGATTTTGCATTTGCATTTGTAAGTATTTTATCAATATCAATAATCCCTGTAACTGTCATTCCATATTTTGGTTCAATATCATCAACGCTATGACCTCCAACGATAGAGATGCCAGCTTCTTCGGCTTTATCTTGAGCTCCTCTAAGAATTTCTTCGAGAACACTCATTGGTAATCTGCTTGATGGAAACCCAACAATGTTTAGGGCAAACAATGGTTTTGCTCCCATTGCATAAATGTCACTAATAGAATTTGCTGCAGAAATTGCTCCAAAAGAATAAGGGTCGTCAACAATAGGAGAAAAGAAATCTACTGTTTGAACAATGGCTCTTTCATTATCAATTTTGTATATTGCAGCATCGTCTGTAGTGTCTGTTCCAACTAATATATTTGGGTTTGTGATAACAGGTAAATTTTTAAGAATTTTTTCTAATTCTTTAGGGCGTAATTTGCAAGCACAACCCATGCCCTGAGTGTAATGAGTAAGTTTTATTTCTTTATCTTCAATATTTCTTTCAGTATTATTTTCAGTAGGGTTTAGTCTTTTTACGGCTTTTGTTATTATTTCTATTGCTTTATCGACGTCACTCGATTGTAAATTTTTTCCGGTTGAAAAGCGAATTGTTCCCATTGCATATTTTATGGGAATAATCATTGCCTGTAGAGTAGAAGAGACCGCAATATCATCGGTATGACAAGCTGCTCCGGCTGAAGCTGCTATTTCATCTGAGATTTCAGATAAAAGTGTGTTTGCTTCAATATTTGGGAAACTAACACTAAGAGTGTTTGGTAAACGTTTTGTTGGATGACCGTTGAGTTTAATATTTTCAAAATTATTTTTCAATTCTTTAAATAATTTGTCTCGCAGAGTTTTCATGTGTGAAAAATTATTTTCGAAATCACGTTTAGCAATTTCCGAAGCTTTCCCAATACCAACAATTTCGAGAACATTTTCAGTTCCTGCACGCAGGTTTTGTTCATGATTAGCTCCGTGAATCAATTTTTCTAGTTTTACTCCTTCTTTAATATAAAGTACTCCAATTCCTTTTGGTGCATAAAATTTATGACCTGCAACAGACATTAAGTCAACCCCCATTTGTTGAACATCAGTTTGAATTTTTCCAATTGATTGTGCAGCATCGGTATGAAAAATAATATTGTTTTGTTTTGCAAGAACAGCAATTTCAGAAATAGGTTGAATAGTACCTACTTCATTGTTAGCATGCATAACAGATATTAGAATTGTTTTAGAAGTTATTGCTTTTTTAATTTCGTTAACATTAACAAGACCATATTCGTCAACCGGAACATAAGTAACATCAAAATCATTTTTTTCAAGATATTTACATACCTCTATAACAGCAGGATGTTCAATTTGACTTGTAATAATGTGATTTCCTCTATGTTTATTGGCAAAAGCAACGCCTTTTATTGCGTAGTTGTTTGATTCTGTACCTCCACTTGTAAAAATAATTTCAGAGCTATTGCAGTTGATAAGCTCAGCAACTTGTTTTCGGGCATTTTCAACGGCTATTTTTGTTTTAATACCGTAAGAGTGTGAGCTTGAGGGGTTGCCAAAATAGTCAGCTAAAAAAGGCTTCATTGCATTGGCAACTTCAGGGTCTATAGGCGTGGTAGCATTGTAATCTAAGTAAATAGGAATTGTCATGTTTTCTTTAGTAAATTATTGTTTATTATTAGTTTAGAGGGATATATAGTTTCATCCCAACTTTTAATGCTTTATTATTTTTTAATTTATTTGCTTTTATAATTAAGCTTTGTTTAATATTATATTTTTCTGAAATAAGAGATAATGTTTCTCCATTTTTTATTGTATGAACATTTGTTAAAGGAATAATTATTTTTTGGAGAGCTCTTAGATGTATTGCTTTTATTGAATTTACTTCTTCTAATTTATTTATAGTAAGATTAAAACGTAAGCCTAGTCTGTAAAAATTATCACCTTTTTGTAGGGTGTAAATTAATTTATATGCTTTAATTTTTTTTTTAGTTTTGCTATTTTTTGTAATAATTTTTTTGTCTAAAATTTTAGATTTAACAATTGAACCTGATGTTTTTTGTGTATCGTTAATAACATTTGATGCTAATTGTTTTTCATGATTTTTTTCGTTTTTTAACATCGAAGTTATTTTCGATTCGTTTTTGCTTGAAAAGAAATTATTATAAATTAAAAATCCCCCTAAAATTATAGCAATAGTTATAATTATTCCAAGAATATATTTTTTAGGTGATTTTTTAGAATATTTATTATTGTCATCTAATTCTATGTGTTGCTGTGAAGAACTATCGAAAAAACGAATTAACTGAACAGTAATATTATCATTACCTCCATTTTCATTAGCTTGATTAATGAGATTAAGTGTTTTGTGTTTAACCGAAGAGTTTCTATCTTTTATTATGTTTAAAATGCCTTGGTCATTAATCATATTTGTAAGTCCATCAGTACATAATAAAAGCAAATCTTCATTTTCAATTTTGATAGCTTTTTTACAAATACCAAATTTTATTTCTTTTTTAAGTCCTAATAAGTTGAAGAATTTGTCTTTATCGGGATGCTCTTTTGCTTCGTTTTCGTTAATTTTTCCATTATCAATAAGATTTTGAACAATAGTATGGTCTTTTGTCAGACCTTGTAAACTGTTGTTTCTAAATATGTATAATCTGCTATTGCCAACGTAGGCATAATAAATTTTATCTTTTATAAATATAACGACAACAATTGTTGTCCCCATACTAATATATTTATTGCTTTTTTGAGCTTGTTTATATATTTCGTAATTAGCAAAAATAATGGCGTTAGTTAAGGCTTTAATAATATCAATATAATTCTTATTCACAAAGTATTGCTTTATGCTATTTACTGCAATTTTTGATGCAATAGCAGCTCCGCCTTCGTCACCGTCAATCCCGTTACATATAACAAAACCATGACCATCATTTATTTTAAAGTCGATAAAAGCGTCTTTATTATGTTCTTTTAATTTTCCGGTATCTGATAAGCTACCAAATTCATAGTATATTTTATTCTTATTAAGCGTCATAACGAATTACAAGGTGTTAAAAAATTAAGGTTATAAAATTATATATTTTTTATTCATTAAAAAAATAAGAATATAATTATAAAAGTAAAGAGACTATGGGTTTTTGTCTTTAATGAAGTAAGTTAGTTTTTCAATAGATGTAATCATATCATATTCTTCGAGGCAAATATTTTGTGAAATTTTAATTGGTGTCGTTGTAAAATTTAATATTCCTTTAATCCCCGACATTGTTAGTTTTTCTGCAATATCAATTACATTATCAGGAGGTGTAGTAATAATTCCAATACTAATATTTTCTTTTTTTATTATGTCAACCAAGTCATTAATGTGGTAACATTTAACTCCGGAGATCACTTTCCCAACTTTAGCAGGATTACGATCAAAGGCTGCTATAATTTTTAAGTTTGAGCGTTTGCCATTGAAGTATGATGTTATAGCTTTTCCTAAATTACCAATGCCAATTATTGCTATGTTTTGATCATTTTTCGAATCAATTGTTTTCCCAATTGCGTCGATTAATTTTTTTACATTGTAGCCTTTTCGTAATTGTCCGGAATAGCCAATAAGCATAATATCTCTACGGACTTGAACTGCCGTAATGTTGTGAAATTCTGCTAGTTCATGTGAGAAAATATGTAACTTGCCTTTTGCTAATATTTGTAATAATGTTCTTCTATATTGACTTAATCTTTCGATAGTTTTTGCTGGTAGCATAATTTTTCAGCTTGATTTTATTTATTATTTATTTAGTGTTAATGAAAAAGTACTTCCTTGGTTAATTTTACTTTTAACTTCAATGTTGCCATTATATAATTGAACAATATCTTTAACAATTGATAATCCTAAACCTGTACCCGTAATACTTCTTGTTTTTTCGTTTTTTAAACGGAAAAATTCTTTAAATAATTTAGGGATATCTTCTTGTGCCATTCCAATTCCTGTGTCGGAAACAGAAATTTTTATAGAATTGTTTTCTTCAGTAATAAGGCAATCAACAGTACCACCTTTTTTGTTATATTTTACAGCATTTGACAAAAGGTTGTTAAATATTATTTCAATTTCCTCAGGGTCAGCAGTAATTATGAAGTCATTATCGGCATCCAAATTAATTTTAATATCCATCTGAATTGCTAAAGGCTCAATTGTGTCTATTGCTATTTGTGCTGTTTTCGTAATATTTACAGGTTTTAATTCTCTTTTTTTCTTGCCAGCTTCAATGTGAGTAAGATCCAATAAATCCATAATCAAATTTCTCATTCCATTTATTCGAGCAAGAGAACGGTCAATCATAGGAATGTAACTGTCAATATTGTCGCCTACTTGTTTGCCTTTAATTATTTTCAAATAGCCTTCAATGGCATTAATTGGGGCTTTAAGTTCGTGTGACAATACAGATAAAAATTGAAAGCGAATTTGCTTCCCTTCAACTTTCATTTTTTTTGTCATACGTTTTAGATAGATATGCTTAGCAATATTCTCGACTGATGATTTTAGCTCTTGAGGAGTAAACGGTTTTGGTACAAAATCGAAAGCCCCGTTTGCTGTTGCTTTAACTGCAATATCGATGGAGGCATGTGATGTTATCATTATAACCAAAACATTAATATGTTCTTTTGTAATTTTTTCTAATATCTCAACACCGCTTATTCCCGGCAATTTATTGTCTAAGAGTAAAATTTCAGGAGGATTTGTTGTTATTATATCTACAGCTTCTTCTCCTGTCAAAACATCGTCAATTTCGAATTCAATATTCTCTTCCATAAATGGATATGTAACAGTGAAGTCGGAAAGAATACGTTTTATTCCAGAGCATATTCCCGGTTCATCGTCAACAACTAATATTTTTAGTTTCCCCATAATATTTTTTATTGTAATTATTGTTTAGTATCCTTCAAACCAAGAAGTCTCGTAATCTCTTTATGTATTTGGTCTTCTCTAATACCTTTGTCCAGATATAAGTCTGCTTTTATCCATCTCTTATTTTTTTCAGAATTTAGAGAAAATGAATATCCTGCTTCAGCACTAACTCCGGTTGCAATAATTATGGGAACATCTGGATAAAGTTTTTTTATTCGATAGCAAAGAATAAAGCCACTGTCATCATTTTCCATCATAAGGTCGAAAATTGCTAAATCAGGCTTTAGTGTTTTAATAATATTCTCAGCTTCCTTTTGGCTGTCTGCACAAACAACACGATATCCAAAACCCTCAATTTTCATTTTCATTTGAAAAAGATAGTCGTAATCATCATCTGCTATTAGTATCGTTTTTTTATTTATATCTTCCATAAATTTATGTTTTTATATACTGAAATTATTTCAGCACAGGTTTCGGTTGATATCTATTTTAATAGTCATTTATTTTACATCATTTGGCTTCACCGTCATTGGGTTGTCATTATTTCTTATAAAAGAACATCTCTTTTGCTGTAATTAGTAAATAAAGTTTTTTGTTTTTCTTTTTCAGATAATTTGTCCAAATAATTGCTGTATAATTCAATCATTTGAGAATTTTTGTGAGCGACTTTTATTAACTCTTTACTGTCAATTTCATATATTGATTTTGCACGAGATTTAATGTCTTTTGTGTCAGCATTAAGAGTTTGTCCTCCTCCATTAACACAGCCACACGGGCAAGCCATTATTTCAATAAAATGTATATCATTTCTTTGTGGCAAGGTCTTAATAAAATCACGAGCTTTAATCATGCTGCTTATAACCACTATTCCAAAATTAATTTTTCCGATTTTTATATTAAATTCTTTAACAGATTTGTTGCTACGAAGTTCAGCTATTTTTAAATTTTTTAATTCTTTACCTGTAATTTTATAATATAATGTACGTAAAATAGCTTCGGCAGTTCCTCCAGAAACGGAAGTAAGTTTTCCGGCAGAGCTTCTCGTATTGTAAGGAGAATCAGCCATTTCTTCTTCAATATTGTTAAAATCAATTCCGTGTAAACGTATTAGTTGAGCTAATTCACGAGTAGTTATTGCAACATCAACATCGGCAATACCTTTATTGGTCATTTCTTCACGTTGTGATTCGAATTTTTTGGCTGTACATGGTTCTATAGAAACAGTATAAATATCTTCGGTTGGTATATTATTTTGTTCAGAATAGATTTTTTTTATTATGCTACCCATTATTTGTTGGGGCGATTTACATCTTGAAATATTTTTTAATATTTCGGGAAAATATTCTTCTGCATATTTAATCCATGCAGGACAATTGCTTGTAAATAGAGGTAAATTTTCATTATTTTCAATTCTATTTATAATTTCATTTGCTTGTTCAATAATATAAATATCAGATGCAAATGTTGAATCAAAAACTTTGCTAAAACCAATTTTTCGTAAAGTAGCATTTATAATACCGGGAATATTTTTACCAGGTTTCATATTAAATTCTTCTGCTAAAGAAACAGATATTGTTGGAGAATAAAATACAACAACGTGTTTGTTAACAGTATTAAGAACTTGTTGAATTTTATTTAGATTATTTCTCTCGTGAAGGGCTCCTGTAGGGCAAGCCAAAATGCATTGACCACAAAGTATACAATTAGAAACATTTAGGGGCTTATTAAACGAAGTGCTAATAATGTGACGATTATTTATTTTGGCAAAATCATAAGTTGTGACCCCTTGAATTTCTTCACAAACACGAATACATCTTCCACAGAGAATGCATTTATCTGCTTCTTTTATAATACTTGAACATGATGGGTCAATTTTCAGTTTAACTCTATTGTTTGAAAATTTTCGTTCACGTATATTTAGTTCTTCTGCTAATTTTTGTAATTCGCAATTTCCATTTCTTTCGCAATATAAACAATCGTCAGGATGGTTTGCAAGCAATAATTCTACAATTGTTTTTCGGGCTTTAATAACTCTTTGAGAGTGCGTTTTAATTTTCATCCATTCTTCAACAGGATAGGAGCAAGCTGGAATTAAATTAGTTTTACCTTCAACTTCAACAACACAAATACGACAGGCTCCTGTTGGAACAAAACCTTCAATATGACATAAAGTAGGAACTTTAATACCATTTCTTTTAAGTGCAGAGAGTATTGTCTCTCCTCTATTTGCTTTTATCGTTTTATTATTAACTTCAATATCAATAATCATTTTAAATAAATGTTGTTAGATTAGATGAATTAATATAAAATTATTTAATAATTACAGCACCAAATTTACAGGCATCAAAACAATTGCCACAACCTATACATTTATCCTGAATAATAAAATGAGGGTTGTTGCTGCTGCCAATTATTGCATCAACAGGACATTTTTTAGCACACATAGTACAGCCGGTGCATTTGTCAACATCAATAAAAAAAGTTTGTAATTCAGTGCAAACACCGGCTCTGCATTTTCGGTCAAAAATATGTTCTTCATATTCTTCTTTAAAATATTTTAGAGTGTTTAATACTGCATTGGGGGCTGTTTGTCCTAAGCCACAAAGAGATGTATCAATAATTACTTTGGCAAGACTTTCTAATTGTGTAATACCTTTAAATCTTTCGAGTGAGCTGTGTTGTTTTTCGTTAGTTGGCTTTTTTGTAATATTATCGAGAATATCATACATTTGTTTTGTTCCTTCACGGCAGGGAATACATTTTCCACAACTTTCATTTTTTACAAAATTCATAAAAAATTTAACAACATCAACAATACAGGTTTTGTCGTCCATAACAAACATTCCTCCTGAACCCATTATTGCCCCAATTTCTTTTAATGCTTCATAATCAATTGGAATGTCAATATTTTCTTCAGTAATGCAACCTCCTGTAGGTCCTCCAATTTGGACGGCTTTAAATTTATTATTCTCTTTAATTCCCCCCGATATTTTAAAAATAATGTCGTTAACGCTTGTTCCCATAGGAACTTCAACAAGTCCAGTTATTTCTGTTTTTCCTGTTACCGCAAATACTTTGGTTCCTTTGCTCGTTTCTGTTCCAATTAAGTTATACCATTTAGCTCCTTTATTAATAATATCGGGAATATTTGCTAGTGTTTCAACATTATTAACAACAGTAGGTTTGTTAAATAATCCGCTCACAGCAGGGTAGGGTGGCTTCTGCCGAGGAATTCCTCTTTTCCCTTCAATACTGTTTATTAATGCCGTTTCTTCTCCGCAAACAAAAGCTCCGGCTCCTTTTGAGATAACAATCTCAAGATTAAAACCACTTTCAAAAATATTATGACCTATTAATCCATATTCTTTTGCTTGCTTAATAGCATTTTTTAAACGTTCAACTGCCAGCAAGTATTCGGTTCTTATATAAATATATGCTTTTGTAGCTCCAATAGCGTAAGCTGCTATTTCTATACCTTCTATTAATTTGTGAGGATTTCCTTCAATTATGGCACGATCCATGAATGACCCAGGGTCGCTCTCGTCGGCATTACAAATCAAGTAACGTTGTTCGCTAGGTGTGTTGTATGCAATCTCCCATTTTTTTCCTGTTGGAAAACCACCTCCTCCTCTTCCTCTTAGTCCGCTTTCTTTTATTAGCTTACATATTTCTTCGGAGGTGTAATATCTTATGGTTTTTAAAAAAGATTTATATCCGTCATTTGCGATATATTCGTTAATTGATTGCGGATTAATTTTACCACAATTTTTTAGAACAACACGTTTTTGTAATGCGAAAAAATTTAAGTCTTCAATAAAAGGAATATTTGGCCAAGCTTCGAGATTTGTATTTTTAAATTGGCCTAACACATATTCTTCAACAATAATATTACTAAAAATGGCATCAAGAACAGTGTTTACTTTTTCTTTTGTTATTAGTTTAAAAGAGATGCGGTTTTTTCCAGGTAACTGAACGTCCAATAATGGTTCGTAGGAGCATATTCCAAGGCATCCGACTGGAATTATTTCAGCTTCAACATTACGTTCAACGATATAATTCTCTACAGCTTTTATAGTTTCTTTTGCACCCGCAACTAATCCACAAGTTCCGGCTCCTATATATATTATTGGTTTTGTTACTTTTTCGCGTTTTATTAATTTTATTTGCCCTTCAATTTTATTATCAATATTATCGGCTTTGTTTAACAAAACATGATTTATTAGTAATTCTTTTTTGTTATTATTGTCCTTAGAATACATCTCGACTTACTTTTCTAATGATTGATAAAATTTAATTATTTTTTTTATTTCAATTAAATTAATTTTTGAGTAGAATTTACCATTTACAGATATTACAGGAGATAGGCTACAGGCACCCATGCAGTTAACAGATTGTAAACTAAATATTCCGTCGTTTGTTGTTTCCCCGTCTTTTATGTTAAGGATTTTTTCAATTTCTGTTAAAATTTTTTTAGAGCCGGATGTATGGCAAGATGTGCCGTTACATAATAATATGTGATATTTGCCCTTTGGCTTGAAAACAAACTGGTCGTAAAAAGTAGCTATGCCAAATATTTTGCTTGTAGGCAAATCAAAATGTTTGCTAACACTAACAATAGCTTCCTCGGAAAGATATCCAAAGGCATTTTGTATTTCTTGAAGAATAGGGATTAAGTTATCCCTATCTGAGTTTGTAAATTTATTAATTATTGTATCAATAGTTTTCGACATTCTATGATTATTGTTAAAATATAAATCAAAAATACAAAATTTTATTGTTTTTTAATAAACATTGTTAAAATAATAACAGCTAAAACGGATGTTATTATAGATGAGCAAATTCAGTTAATTTATAAAAGTTTTTTTTTATTAATAAGATAAAATAAAAGAAAATAGTAGTATTTTTGATGTCTGTTTTTTTAATAAAAAATAATGAAAGAGAAGTTTTTAATAATAGCAAATCTTCATGCTGGAGCAAATAAAGGAGAGAAAGATTGGCCGGAAATTGAGGATGGCTTAAAAGCTACAGGCTTCATTTATAAGTGTGTGTTTACAAAGCAACGTGGTCATGCTATTGAAATTGCCAAAGAAAATATTTTAAATGGTTATAAGAATATTATTGGAGTTGGTGGCGATGGAACATTAAATGAGATTGTTAATGGAGTTTTTTCTCAAACTCAAGTGCCTTATAATGAGGTTGCAATTGGAATGATTCCTATTGGAACGGGTAATGATTGGTGTAGAACGTTCAATATTCCTAATAATTATATTGAAGCAATTGAGGTTATTAAAAATAATAAAAGAGTGTTTCAAGATATTGCAAAAATCTCTTTCAATAATCAAGGCGAAGAAAGTAACAGGTATTTTGTAAATGTTGCAGGAATGGGTTTTGATGCAGTTGTACTTCGAAAATCAAATCAAGATAAAGAGAAGGGGAAAGTGAGTAGTGTTGTATACTATAAAAATATTTTAACTACATTATTTAAACATAAATCGTTGCCATGTACAATTTCTATTGACAATAAATCGTTTGAGGTTGATGTTTTTAGTTTGAATGCCGGTCTTTGTAAATATAGTGGTGGCGGAATGATGCAAGTCCCCAATGCTGTGTTTAATGATGGAATGATAGATGTAACTATAATTGAGAGAATAAAGAAATTTAAAGTCATTAGAAATGTAAAGAAATTATATGATGGCTCTTTTATTAATTTAAAAGAAGTACAAACACATAAAACAAAATGCTTGCATGTTGAGAGCAAACATAATATTTTGCTTGAAGCGGATGGTGAATTTTTAGGTAATGCACCTGCAAAATTTTCTATTGTGCCTAGTGCATTAAGCATAATATCTAATTTGAAATAGAAACTGCTTATAGATTTTTTTTTATTCCATTGTTATCAATCGAACTCAGGTTATTAATGTTTGACATGATTTTAAAATATTGAGAGTAAATAAAAATATTAAGAGATGAAAAGAGTATTTTTAATTGCAACAATTTGTGTTATGACCACAAATTTATTTTAGCAAATTTATAAACTGGAAACTATATTTTAAAATAAAGTAAGCGAAACATATCTTTCATATTGTAAAGTTCTTGAATCCTCAAACGAAGACAATAGCGATATATTTTTTATTTTGATAATTGGACTAAACGGACTTATGAGGTTGAATATTTCAAGGAAAACGCAAAAGAAATGTTTTCAGTTTTTGATGGAAATTAATTAGTTTAAACAAAAATATAAAAATGAAGATAAAATATTAACTTATATTTTAGGAGTATAAGTTAAGACAATGAATTAATTAGGATTTAAGTATACTCTTGTGGTTGATAAGGAGAATAAGGTGGTTTGTCTTTTCAAGCAAAAGTATTGGTTGAAAAGACAAACATAATTTGTTTCATATTGTGAAGAAATGAATATTGATATAAGGAGAACGAGTAAAAGCCCTCAAAAAAATATACAATCACACTTGAGCAGTGTCTGTTAGCTCAATATTGAGCAAAACTAAATGTGTCTTATATGCTAAAAACCAAATTTATATTTTGCATATTTAATATTTTAGTTAACTTTGAAAAAATATTAAATATAGATTTAATTATAATAAATAAGACACCCTTGTGTGTCTTATTTATTGTTAGCCACAATAAAAGAATTACGTATGGATAAATTAATTAAACAGTTTAAAAATATTAGAAAAAAAAAATATATTGTTACATCTTACAAACATAAATATGCTTTTGTTGGAATAGGCAATCACAGCATTAATAATCTTTATCCTGTAATTAATTATTTAAGGGCAGAATTAAAATATATTGTCACACAAAGCAGTAAGAATGCAAATCTAATTAATGATTACTATCCCAATTCTGAAGGAACCAATGATTTACAAAAAGTAATTAATGATGAGCAAATAAAGGGAGTTTTTATATGTGCAAGTCCTAAATCACATTTCGATTTAGTAAAACAGTTACTTTTAGCTAATAAAAATGTGTTTGTTGAGAAACCACCTTGTCTCACCCATGAAGAACTGAAAGAGCTTATTGAGTGCGAAAAATCGTCAAAAGGTAAATGCTTTGTTGGATTGCAAAAACAATATGCCCCTGTTAACCTTGAACTAAGGAAAAAGCTACAAGGCAAATCTTATTATAATTATCGTTACGTAACAGGAGCTTACCCTGAAGGAGAGCCCTTCTTAGACCTGTTTATTCATCCAATAGCCATGCTTTCTTATTTGTTTGGATCTGCAGAATTAAAATATATAGCAACAAATAAATCAAAAGCAGGAGTAACGGCATTTTTGCATTTACAGCATGAAAACGGATCAAATGGAATAGTAGAACTATCTTCAGATTATTCGTGGACAAATGCTAGCGAAAATATGATTATTAATACAAATAAAGGAGTTTATGAGGTAACCAACAACGAAAATTTAACCTTTACTCCTAAATCAGGAATTATTTTTAATATCCCCAAAGAAAAAATATTTGGAAGTAAAATGACCTCTGTAACATTAAAAAAGAGGAATAATTTTAATCCAATATTTGAAAATAATCAACTCTACACCAGTGGGTATTTTGGAGAAATTGAGAATTTTATAAATTTCTGTGAAGGTAAAAAATATGAAAATAATGCCTCTTTGAAGGATTGTTTGAATACTTATGAAATTTTAACAAAAATAATAAATAAATAATAAATAAATAAATGTACGGAGTAGGAGATTATTTAAAAAGAGGCTTATTGTTTACTAATAATGTAGTAAGACCCAGTCACAAAAAAATATCAACTTTGATGTTATATTCAACCGATTTATGCAACTCAAAGTGTTTACATTGCCATATATGGGAAAAACGCCCAATCCAACATCTACCTTTTGAAAAAATTGTAGAAATAATGAATTCTAAATGTATTACAAAAGATACTACAGTAGGAATGGAAGGAGGCGAATTTATATTGCATCCCGAGTGTGATAAAATATTAGATTGGTTCTCAAAAAATCATCCTAAATATGATCTCCTTACCAATTGTTTAAGTCCTGAGAAAGTTATTGCTGCTGTAAAAAATTATAAAATGCAAAGATTGTATATTTCTCTCGATGGACTGGCAGAGACATACAAGTATATGCGAGGAGTAGATGGTTTTGATAAAGTAATAAAAGTAATAGAAGAATGTAAAGACATTATTCCAATATCGCTTATGTTTACACTTACGCCTTACAATAATTTTGAAGATTTAAAGGATGTTATAAAAATTTCTAAAAAATATGATATTGATTTAAGAATTGGAATTTATAATAATATTGATTTTTTTGATACAAAAGAAGCTGCTCACACAAAAGAGTTTCGTGATAAAATAAAAACAGCAGATATAAATAAAGATTTTAGAAAGGCAGTGCCTGATGAGGTTAAATCAACGTCAGAAAATTACGATTTCCTTATGCTGTACGAAGAATGGCGAAATGGAAATACAAACCTTAAATGCCACAGTATTCTAGACAGTATAGTTATACACCCTAATGGAAATGTTCCTATTTGCCAAAACCTTTCGACAAAATTGGGAAATGTATACGAAAATTCATTAGATGAAATTTTTAACTCACCTGAGACAATTAAACTACAAAAACAGCATACAAAATCATGTAATAAATGTTGGATAAATTTCCATCGTAAATATGATGTTGTTCTACTCCGTTCATTCGAAAAATTAATGCCTAAAAAAATTATTGAAATGTTTTATGGAAAATATCAATGGTGTGAAAATAAACAGATGTCATACAAAAAATATATGAAAAAGTATATTGACTAACATACAAAATTCAACAAGAATATAAAAGTATTGTAGCAAGCTCAGTTACAGCTTTTATATTCTATTTTGACCTAAATAAAAAATGTCTGATTGTTTTTTATGAAGAGAATTTGAGATGTTATGTAATCTTAATATTTTTTTTTAAAATTTTTGTTCTTAGAAGTTGATAATTTAATCAATTTAATGAAAAAAAATTAAACTACCCCATCTTCTCATAATTTCTAACTACGACATTTTTTAACACCAAAATATTGCCAATTTTCCCCATCATTTAAAACTCCCAACAAAAAATAGCAATCCCAATTTATGTCTTTTTTGTTTTTTTTGCTAACTTTGGTTTTAACTATTAAATATATAACGAAAATAAGACACACTAGTGTGTCTTATTGAAGTGTTAGGGGTAATTATCCTCATTCCAGAATGATATTTACTTTGGATGTTTACTGATAAACTTTTAAAATACGTTTAATAGCAAATCAAACATTTGTAAATTTACAGTTAATTAGACTTATTATTAAATTTAAACAAAGATCTAATTAGAAGCATTATATCTTATGAAAAAAAAGAAAGCTCTTTTATTTGCTATTGCAATCAGTTTATTAAGCATGTTTATCTGGTTATTTGAAATCAAAGTAATCATCGGATGGTATGATACCAACTGGTTAAAAACTATTCATTATAGTCCTATTTTGATTTCATTCTTAATTGCAGTCAGTTTTTTATTTCCAATCTGGATATCAAGGGAAATTAAACTAAAAAAAATAATAGAAACATTAATCATCTTTTCTTTGATAAATTATTTGTTTTATTTATCAACCTGGATTATAATGGCTATTTCCCTAATTATTCTATATGGTTTTGCTTCTTTTGTTCCTTCTTCTTTTTACTTTTATATTACTTTTTTATCCCTTCTAATGATTTGGTTAATTTGGGCTTATTTAGGGCTTATTTTATATGAATTTACTTGTGAAAGAAAAAAACTTTTAGTTTTAAGTAAAAGCAATTTCCGGAATTTATACTTACTAATTTTATCAGTACTTCCTTTGAGTATGATTTCTGTAAAAATATTTAGTTTTGGTGATCCTCATCACTTCTATGAATTACCTATTTGTAGTGCTAAAATGGGTTACCCTATATTTTGGATATCTATAATTTTAGGCTTTTATTCAATAGGTTATACTTATAAAAAAGAACAACTATGATTAATAGATTGATTTGTATTCATTTTTTTAATAAATATTATTAGTAGAGCAACATATGAACTAGTGCAAAAACTACCCCTAACAAAAGCTCATTAAAAATACGGGTTTTGTAGGATTGCAAACTTGATTCGTATTTGAAAGCCCGCAAATTAATTTTTCACAAGGAGAAATTATTGCTAGATTAGCGACCAGAAATTAATTTGCTAATAAAAATACGGAAACCGCGCAAGCCGCAAATTCCGTACTTTTAATAGCTTAAAAGTTGAGCTAAACCAAAGCTAACGCATTGTTTATTACTATATTAATTTGAGGTAGTTTGTTATTTTAATAAATTTTGTTTTTAGCTTCTCTCTGTGCGAATTTTATAAGTTAATCCATTTTGCTTAAAAACGTTTTGGCTTCATATTTTTAGACGTTTTTATGTCCGCCAATCGGCGGACGATTAAAAGTCTAAAAACAACCCTATGAGGGTTCAAAATCTTCGCAGGGCTTTGCTTCAAAATTTATTCCCCCTTCATAACAATATACTTTTTCAAATCAGATTTAAGGAAATAGTCAAATTCTTCTGAATCATCTTCATTAGTTTCTGAAAACATAAAGGCAAAAACAGGATAGGTTTTATAATTCATTTTTCTTAATTCTAAAGGATGTTTAAAGTCTTTTGTAAATGCTTCGTAATTAATGCTCTCAATATTGTTGAGTTTAATATCTTTCGAAATATCGGCAACCGTAACATTGTATTGTTTGCCAACTTTATCTTTTAAAATATTTTTCCAGTCGGGTTGTTTTTGATTAAAGAAATAGTCGTAAGGGTTTATTCCGTAGGCATAATAAGCCATATCTGTCATGCACCAGCCGGCAAATCTTAATGGGTTTGATTCTATAGGTATTGCTTTTCCTTGTTTGTTTATGCGTAGTTCAATATGCATAGGGAAGTTACGAAGTCTAGCCAAATCGCCTATCTCATCTAAAAGTTTAAGAAAATCATCGTGGTGTTTTTCAACAATTGTTTTTGAAGTATAGTATGCTCTGTCGCTTACATCTATTGACGATGAAAAAATATGTTTATAGATATTTAAAATCACCGGTTTCTCATTCTCGTTATAATAAGCATCAATAGCGAATTCTTCACCTTCAATAATATCTTCAATTAAAAACACTGAGCCATCCATTACTTCTTTAGGATAAAGTCCTTTTATGGTTTTAAGCTCTTCTTTTAGCAGTATTTTTGTCTCTTCCCATTCTTTTTCGTTAGTAACGGTATAAATACCCATGCTAAAGAAACCAACAGCCGGTTTAATAATAAATGGTAATTTTACTGATGAGATATCAAGTGTTTCTATTTCATCAATGGTAATTTTTTTGAAATAAAAATCAGGATATACAGGTTTTAGCATTTTTCTAAACTCATATTTGTTTTTGAAAAGCTTAATCTTTTCGGGAAGTTCAGAGAATCCAAGATTATTATTTATCCAGTTAATGCAGTTTTCCGAATTACTGTAAATATTTGTTATCTCACCATTTTTAATTTTATCAACGGCTTTTTCTTCGTCAATAAGATTTAAGTTTTGTTCGAACTGTTTAGAAAAATTATTTTTCAAAACAGGCATTTTCATTTTTGCAATTGTTTCTTTTAATAGTTCAGAAACAAAAGGCTCATTAATAATAATCATAAAAAATATTTATTTTACTGATTTAAAAAATCTTGACCACCTAATTTTTTTCAACCATTTATTGTTCTTGTCAATTGATAGCCATACATATGATGCTTTTCCAATAACATGGTCTTCGGGAACAAAACCCCAATAACGGGAATCTTTAGCTTTGTCTCTGTTATCGTCAATCACATAGAAGTAATTTTTTTTAAAAGTGTAAGTTTTTTGAACTCTGTTATTTATTAAAATTCTATATTTTTCAATTTTCAAATCGTTACCTTCATAAGTTTCTATTATTCGTTTATATAAAGGCAGAGTTTTGAAATTTATTTTTATAACATTTCCTTTTTTTGGAATAATCATTGGTCCGAAGTTATCGCTGTTCCAATTGTAATATCTACTATGAGGGAAAATAAAAGAAGAGTTGTCGCCCTTTAATTTTTTTAAAAGTCTAACATATCTAATTTTCGGGTCGTTAAGTAAAAGCATTGCTTGTTCTTTGGTAAGTGGTAAGTCATACACTCCAATATCAGAAACCAATCGACCTTCAGAGATATTATATTTTTTAAAAAAATCCTCCTTTAATTTATAACCATTAGTAGTAACTCTATAATTATTTTGAACATTCTCATTATCAATAATTACTTTTTTATTTATAGTAATTTTTTTTCCATAACATTCAATTGTATCATTTGGCAATGCAATACATCGTTTAATATAAATTTCTTTTTTATCAATAGGAATATCTGAAAGATTGGGATAATTGAAAGCAATTAAGTCGTTATGTTTAATTTTTTCAGATGAGGGGAATCGTAAATATGGTATCTTTATCCAGTCAAGATATTTATTATTATTAAACGGCATGGTTAATAATGTTATTGGAAACCGATAGCCGTATTTTGTTTTATTGATTATTATATTATCACCCGGCATCAAAGTTTTTTCCATTGATGAAGATTCAACGGTGTACGACTGTATAAAAATAATTCGTATAACTAAAAGAAGGATAAAAGCAATAAGAAATGCTTTTATCCAATCTAATAAAGAGTTAATATATTTCTTTTTTGACATTAATTAATTCCTTTAAAAAATCTATTCCATCTAATTTTATTTAAGAATTTTTTATCTTTATCAAGAGATAGCCATATGAAAGAAGCTTTTCCAACGATGTGGTCTTCAGGTACAAAACCCCAAAAACGAGAATCTTGTGAATTATGTCTGTTATCACCCATCATCCAAAAATAGTCCATTTTAAATGTATAGTTAGATGCTTTTTCTCCATTAATATAAATTGTACTGTCTTTAACTTCCAAATTGTTTTGCTCATACATCCGAATTAATCGTTTGTATATAGGCAAATTATTTATAGTAAGATTAACAGTTACTCCTTTTTTAGGTACAACTAAAGGGCCATAATTGTCTACATTCCAAGGATAATTTTTACTAAAAGGGAACATATATGCGTAAGCGTTTTTTTCATTGCTATCTTTCTGGTTAACTGATTTTACATTTGAGAAAGTTCTTAATTTTTCAGCATTTTTTACTGTTAAAGGAAGTATATATTCATTGGTTGAAATAAAAGATCTTCTAATATCATAGTCAGATATTTTCATTCTTTCAAGAATTTTTGGATTAATTCTTGTCCCATTTGTTTCAATTAAATAATTATGCTGAAGACGAGCAATATTATTTTCTTTTTTGTTGTTTATATATAATTGTCCATGAATGACTTGAAGAGTATCTCCTGAAATTGCAACACATCGTTTAATATAGTTTTCACATTTATCAACGGGACGCGAAATAACATGAAAATTTTCCCATATTGCATCTCTGCCATAACTTCTACAAAGTTGATAATAACTTTGGTCTTGATGTTCTAATACCACAGTATCTCCTTCAGGAAAATTAAAAACAACAGCATCGTCGTTTTTTATTGAAGTATAACCCGAAACTCTTTCATAAGGCCATTTTACCCATTCTACAAAAGATTTTGTATTTTTTGTAAGAGGTAAAGTGTGATGTACAAAAGGAAATGTTAAGGGGGTCATTGGTTTTCGTGGTCCATATGCACATTTACTAACAAATAGATAATCGCCTACTAAAAGAGATTTTTCCATTGAAGAGGTTGGTATTGTATAAGCTTCAAGAAAATATAGTCGTAAAAAAGATGCAGCAATAACGGCAAAAATTATAGCATCTAACCATTCAATTACTTTAGTTTGTTTTTCAATACCTTTTTTCTTCCAGAAAGCCCAGTGTATTTTTCTACTTATATAAATATCAAAAATTACAGCAATGCCTAAAAACCACCAGTAGTTTTTGTTCCAAATTACCCAGAGTATAAAAAATATTGTTACAATAGAAAATTTAAACCATTTATTTGTTAGGATGTTGTTTTTCATATACTAGTATTTAAAAAGATAAAATTAATGTTAGATTTTTATGTGCTATTACTTTGTACGGTTTTATATCATAAATTTAATAAATCGCTCATGCTAAAAATACCAGTTTTATTTTTAATAAATTCGGCAGCTAAAACAGCACCAAGAGCGAAGCCTTTTCTGTTTTTAGCGGTGTGTTTTATTTCAAGTTTATCAACGTACGAATCATAAATAATAGTATGTATGCCGGGAATATTTCCTTCTCTTATTGATGATATTAGAATCTCGTTTTTATCTTGATTCGTTTTATTCCATGATTTTTTTCTGTCAACATTTTTAATAATGTCGTTTGCTAGAGAAATTGCTGTTCCACTTGGTGCATCAACTTTGTGAATATGGTGAGCCTCTTCTATTGTAATTTCATAATCGGAATGTTTATTCATTATTTTGGCAAGATGTTTATTCACTTCAGAAAATATGTTTACACCTAAGCTAAAATTTGATGCATAGAAAAAGGCCAGTTTTAGTTTCTTACATTCAGTAACAGCATTATCGTAATTTTCTAGCCAACCAGTTGTTCCTGCTACTACCGAAACACCGGCAGAAAAACAGTTTAGTATGTTGCTGTATGCAACCTCGGGGGTGCTAAAGTCTATTGCAACATCTGTTTTTTGTAAATTTTTTTTTGTAAATAAAGATTGATTATTTTCATCAATCTTTAACACTATTTCATGATTTCTTTCTGTGGCAATTTTTTCAATTTCTTGCCCCATTTTACCATATCCTATTATTGCGATTTTCATTTTAATATATATTTAATAAGTAAAACAAAAGTATGAAGTTTAAGTTATTTGACAAGAAATAATTATGTCTTTTTATTAAACCAACTTTATTACTTTAAATTTTATAAACTAAGCTGAAAATGTAAAGATAAAAAAAGGGAAGCAAATTATTGCTTCCCTTAAAATAAAATATTTTTTTTTATTTTTTTGCTGATTTTACAATAGCTTCGAAAGCTGATGGATTATTCATTGCTAAATCGGCTAATACTTTTCGATTAATATCAATATTGTTTTTATGTAATTTACCCATAAGTTCTGAGTAAGACATGTCGTATAAACGAGCTGCTGCATTAATACGTTGTATCCACAATCCTCTGAAAGTACGTTTTTTGTTTTTTCTGTCGCGATAAGAATAAGACAATGCTTTTTCGTAAGCATTTTTAGATACTGTGTAAACATTTTTTCTTGCACCAAAATAACCTTTGGTTGCCTTAATAATTTTTTTTCTTCTTGCTCTTGATGCTACAGAGTTTACGGATCTTGGCATAATTTTAATTTTTTTGAATGCTTAGCGTTTCTATTTAAAGAAATCTTTCGGCTAATTCACTCTGGTTAAATACTTTTAAATTTTTTTGAAATCAATTTTATTTCATTCCAAGACAAAGTTTGATGTTTTTTACATCAGTTTTGTCAACAGTTGTAGAATAAGTAAGATTTCTTTTTCTTTTAGTTGATTTTTTAGTCAAAATGTGACTCTTAAAAGCATGTTTCCTTTTAATTTTCCCAGTTCCGGTTAGCTTAAATCTTTTTTTAGCTCCGGATTTTGTTTTCATCTTTGGCATTACTATATATATTTATTGTTAAAAACTTATTTATTTTTTGGCGAAATATACATTGTCATTCGCTTACCTTCTAATTTTGGTAATTGTTCAACTTTTCCCAATTCCTCAAGTTCTTGAGCAAGACGTAAAAGTAATATTTCTCCTTTTTCTTTATACAATATTGTACGCCCTTTAAAAAAGACAAATGCTTTAATTTTTGCTCCTTCTGACAAAAATTTTTTAGCATGTTTTAATTTAAAATCAAAATCATGCTCATCAGTATTAGGACCGAACCGTAGTTCCTTTATAATAACTTTTACAGTTTTGTTTTTTATTTCTTTTTGTCTCTTTTTCTGTAAATATAAAAATTTATTATAGTCAATAATCTTACAAACAGGCGGATCTGCATTAGGTGATATCTCAACCAAGTCAAGTTCCAATTTCTCTGACATTTTTAATGCCTCTTGAACTGAGAAAACACCAGGATTTTCAATATTATCACCCACAACTCTTACTTGTGTGGCTCTAATTCGTCTGTTTATGTTGTAAACTGGTTGTTTTACAATATTTCTTTTACTTCGATGAATAGCTATTTTATTTTCCTCCTATTATTTAGTTAATACTATGAAATTTGTTTTTTAACTTCTGTATTAATATACTCTATAAATTTTTCAATTGTCATTGCACCCATATCACCTTCACCTTGTTTTCTTACTGAAATAGTGTTGTTTTCTATTTCTTTTTCGCCAACAATCAATAGATATGGTATTTTTTTTAATTCGTTATCTCTAATTTTTCTTCCTACCTTCTCATTTCGCTCATCAATTATTGTGCGAATATCGCAATTATTTAGATGATTTAAAACTTTTTTTGCATAATCATTAAATTTTTCACTTATTGGAAGTATTACAGCTTGATCTGGTGTTAACCATAATGGGAATTTACCTGCTGTATGTTCAATTAAAACTGCAATAAAACGTTCCATAGAACCAAATGGAGCACGGTGAATCATTACAGGTCTGTGTTTCTTGTCATCGTTTCCAATGTATTCTAACTCAAAGCGTTCTGGCAAATTGTAATCAACCTGAATAGTTCCCAATTGCCATTTTCGTCCAATAGCATCTCTTACAATAAAGTCTAATTTAGGTCCGTAAAATGCAGCTTCCCCTTCTTCAACAATATAATCTAAACCTTTTTCATCAACGGCTTCAATTATTGCATCTTCTGCTTTTTTCCAATTTTCGTCTGTTCCTATATATTTTTCATGATCATTTTTATCTCGCAAAGAAACTTGTGTAATAAAACTTTTAAAATCTAACGTTTTAAAAATATATAATACAATATCCATTACTTTAAGAAATTCTTCTTTAAGTTGGTCGGGACGGCAAAAAATATGAGCATCATCTTGAGTAAATCCTCTAACTCTTGTCAATCCGTGTAATTCGCCACTTTGCTCATATCTGTATACTGTTCCAAATTCGGCATAACGTACTGGTAAATCTTTGTATGAACGTGGTTTGAATTTATAAATCTCACAGTGATGTGGACAATTCATTGGCTTAAGCATAAACTCTTCGCCTTCTTGTGGTGTTTTTATTGGTTGAAATGAATCTTTGCCATATTTTTGAAAATGCCCTGATGTTTTATAAAGATTGACATTCCCAATGTGAGGTGTTGATACTTGCTCATAGCCATATTCTTTTTGAACTTTTTTCAAAAAGTTTTCTAATCGTTCTTTCAACTTAGCACCTCGTGGCAACCACAATGGTAGACCTAATCCAACATTTTGTGAAAAAGTAAACAACTCTAATTCTTTGCCAATTTTCCGATGGTCTCGTTTCTTTGCTTCTTCAAGCATTACAAGATACTCATCAAGAAGTTTTTTCTTAGGGAATGTTATGGCATAAATTCTTGTTAACTGTTTGTTCTTTTCATCGCCTCTCCAGTATGCTCCAGCAATATTTAATAGTTTAATTGCTTTTATATAAGATGTATTTGGAAGGTGAGGTCCTTTACATAAATCGGTAAAATCACCTTGCTTGTAGAGAGTGATTGTCCCATCTTCTAAATCAGTTATCAACTCAATTTTATACTCATCATTTTTTTCAGAGAAATATTTTAATGCGTCGGCTTTGGTAATATTGCTACAAACAAAATCATTTTTTTGCTGAGCTAGTTCAAGCATTTTCTTTTCGATTTTCGGAAAATCATTTTCTGAAATTGTTTTTTCACCCAAATCAATATCGTAATAAAATCCGTTTTCAATTGAAGGACCAATTCCAAATTTTATACCAGGATATAATGATTCTAAAGCTTCTGCCATTAAATGTGATGATGAGTGCCAAAAAGCTTTTTTACCTTCTGCATCATTCCATTTGTGTAACTTTATTGATGCATCAGAATTAATTGGGCGGGTAATATCCCAAATTTCGGTGTTAACAGTTATTGATAATACTTCTTTAGCTAATTGATTACTAAGACTTTTTGCAATCTCTAACCCCGTGATTCCTTTGTTATATTCACGTATTGTTTTGTCTGGAAATGTTATTTTTATCATTATAAACTGTTTTTTTTCAAGTTTGCAAAGATATTAAAGTTTTATTAAAGAAATAAAGATTTTTCGAAAAAAATACATCTTTATTTTGCTTTGTTACAATGGAGTATAAACGATTAATAGATTTTAAAAAGTATTGATGAATCTGAACTGTCGAAATTATTGTTATTTATCATCATTTAATAAGCATTTTTTGTCATTGATAGGCAAACTGTAAATGACAACGAAGCCAGTGACAGCAAAGTCAATGACAATAAATGACAAATCATATTATAAAAACAAATGACAAAATTTAACCATGAAGGTTATTTCACATCTTCAATATCGAAAATTTTATTTCTATCCCATTCTAACCAATATTTTATTGAGAGTTTTCTGATGAGTTTCCAGTAACCTGTTGTAAGATTTCCGTATTCAACAATTCCGTTACTAATATCGGAACGCACCTGTTGTGTATATTCTTTTTTAAGAGTAAGTCGTTTCTTTATACCATTGTAGATAAAAATTGCTTCGGGCTTGGCAATCGTATCATTAGCAATTGATATTATACCATATCCGAGTGTTGCTCCTGCACCAATTTGTAAACCATCGTTCATGCACGATAAAGGTGGTTTGTTACCTGCATATGAGATTACTTTAATTTGGTCGATTGGAACTTTAAATATCTCCCTTGCTTTTAATCCCATTTTTGCCCCAACTGTTGAATATATGCCAAGATGCTGATGTAACTCATTTGTTAAAATACATACACGCCATTCTTCAGGCCCATATTTTTTTATTATTGTATCCATGTATTGACGTACATCGTATTTGTAATTTTCATGATTAACAGGAAATTTTTCAAAAACAACATTTGTCTCAAACTCCAAGTCTTTTGCAAGAATTTTTAGAATTTTTTCACGCACTGCTTTTGTATTGTAATTTGTGTTAATACTAAAATTCGGCTTGTTTGTAATTGGTTGTATATCAAATAATTCAGGGTAAAGTAAGTAAACTGGAATTAAATCGTCCCATAGCTTGGCATGACCTGATTCTACTGTGCTTAAAGTCTCTTTGTTTGTATAAGCCTCTGAGATTATTTGTGCATATTTGGTTTCAATTTTATTAATTGAATCAAGTAAAGCTTGATTAAAAACAGCTAATGTTTTATCTAAGTTTGAAATTACATTTATATTTATATCTGTTGAGAAAACATAATCGGCGGATTTTTTATCAAACTCATAGTTAAAACCAGCGAAAGGAAAAATGTTTCTGTTATACCAAATAACTTTTTTTATTTTATTTTTTATTTCTGTTGATGATTGAAGAACTTCAAAAAGATTTGTTAAAGGACCAAGGCAAATAATTGTAATAGGCTCGGGATAATTTTTTAATTTTTTAATGATAATATTTTTTGCATTAATTGGGTTAATTTTACTGTTGGTTTTCTCACCCCAATAAATATTTTTAGAAAATTCACGCCACGAAGGTGGGGCAGAAGCGTTTATTTTTCCGCAAGCACTTTCAATATTATCTGTTTTTAGATAATGCAACAAATTATTTATTTTTTCTAAACCTTGTTGTGAAGATAAATTACCGCCTGTTGTTGTTATTGCTAAAACGTCAATATTTTCAATTGCCATAAGAATATTAATGGCTCGCAAATCGTCGGCACCTGTGTCAGTATCAATTATTACAGGTATTTTGCTGTCAATAGATTGTGCAAGACCTATCTTAAAAACAAATACAAAAAGTATTAAAATTAATATTTGTAAACTAATTGTTTTGGAAAGTTTCATTACAAGTTGTTTTGTTAATGAATGAATAAGATGACGGGATGATTATTTTCAGTAAAAAAAATTTTTCAAACCCAGAGATTTGGAAAATTCGATATTAATTTAGAGAGTGTGCTTCAGTAAACTTGAAATTTGAATTTTTAATCCTCTCCGAAAAAATTTTATAAAAGTCATTGTGAACAGCCTGTCCCGAGAAATCGGGAATAAAGAAGCAATCTTTTCGCTTTTATTATAAACAGATTGCTCTAGGTTTCATCTTCGCAATGACGAAAATCATTTTTCGGAGAGGACTAAATTTTTAATTAAATAATTTATTTTTTTTCTGTATTTAAATTATTTAGTTGTCCAACTAAATTGTCAGATTTTGCAAATAAATCTTTGTATAGTTTTTGGAAATGTTGTTTTGTAAGTTTCTTGTTATCTCTACCATCAATATGATTTACTCTTTTGATAAATTCATTTCTCATTTCTACAGTTTCCGCAATTAATTCTTTTATTTTATCTTCATTTTTTTTAGGAAAAAAATAATTGTAAGTGAAACATTCTGAAATAATATCATAAGATAAATAATTGATATCCTTTTTTAGATTTCTTCTTGTTGCCATAATGTTTAAAAATTAAATTGTTTATAAAAGTATAAAATAATAATATAATTTCAAATTGCAAAGGTAAAAATAACTTTAATTATAATCAGTTTTAATCTAAAATATAATACAGTTAATGCTTTTTTTATTAATCAATATTTTGTGCAAAAAGAATTTACTATTCACTTTTTTTTTCAATTGCCATTATTTTTATATTATAAGCCTCTTCATATTTTGGATTAATTTCAATGGCTTTATCACATAATTCAATTGTTTTTTGAGTATTGTTGTATATTAAATAAATGAGAGCCTGATTTGTTAAAGGGTCGCAAAAATTCGGATTTAATCTAATCGAATTAGAAAAATCTTCATAGGCTTTTTTGTAATTCCTTTGTCGTGCATTAATTACTCCTCTGTTATTGTAAGCAGCAGATAATTGTATAAAATTATTTGGTTTTTCTTTACGAGATTCAATAAATCTGTTATAATCGAATAAGGCATTTTTTGTTTGTCCCAGCTCATCATATACTCTTGCTCTTCCATAATATGGGTCAATATAATCAGGTTTAATCTTAATTGCTCTATTAAAATCTGTTAAAGCTTTTGTGTATTTATCTGAATATAAAAACAAATAGCCTCTATTATTTAATGGCACAAATCTATTTGGTTGCTTTTGTAATATATTGTTAAGTAACGACATAGTGTTTTGCCATACTATATTACGTTGATATGTTAGCACAATCAAAAAAGAAATAATCACTAAAGAAAATGAGTAAATTAATTTTTTAATATTTTGATTTTTTTTAACAAATGAATTAAAGATAAAAGCAACTATAAGGAATATTCCGATAGATGGTATATATGAGTAGTGATCTTCCATTATATTTTCTGTTAATGGAGAAAATAATCTTAGTAACAAAACAATATTAATACTGTAAAATAAAATGCCAAAAATTATTAATTTATTCTTCAATAGCTTTTTCTTTATAGAATATAATAATAAAATAAAGATACTAATGGACAATAATATGTAGATGTAATATTGAGATGGTAATAGACCATTTATTTTTGTTGGGTAAGGATATCCTGATGATAAATTAAATGGAAGTAATAAATTAATTATGTATTGAATATAATTATACCCGGCTATGAAAAAATAATCAATATATGTGAAATTTTCAGGTTTATATCCATATCCAGTTAATTTTTGGGTATAAATACTTATAATTCCAAATATAACAGCTAATGCTATAAAAGGTAATTTTTCGAATATTATTTTTTTCTTAAGAATATTTCTGTTTAATAAATAATCAATTAAAATAATTGATATAGATAAAGGTATTGCTCTCCCATTTGAAAAGAGAGATAGAATAAAAAATAATAATGAAAGATAATATGCTTTTTTGTTATTTTTAATACAATAATTAATGTAATAAAAAAGAGAAATAAAATAAAACATAGCCATTAGTAAACCTCTTCTTTCTGAGGCTTGTGCTACTGTTTGTACATGAATGGGATTAATAGCAAATAAAAGTGCAACAATAAATGAGATTTTATAGTTTTTAGTAAGTTTAACAATAATAAAGTATAGTAATATTATATTTATTAAATGTAATAAGATATTGTTGAAATGATATAAAAAAGGAGATAAACCAACAAAATAGTATTCTATTGCAATGGTTAATAAACTTAAAGGGTGATAACCCTCAATAGAATTTGTAAATATGTACTTAATATTAGCAAAAGAAAGATTTTTTATATAGCTATTATTAATAATAAATGGGGCATCATCCCATTGCAATAGTCCGGCATGAAAAGCCGGAATATAAGCAAGTATTGTAATAGCTAAAATGAATATTAAATAATAATATTTTTTCATTCTATTAGAAGTATAAAGACCAATATTAATATTATTGGTCTTTATAAACAATAATTTATTTAAAAATTTGTAATTTTTTATTTAAAGTCTGAATTTTTATTGTAAAATACATATTTAAAACACTGTTAATCAAGCGTTTCAATAAGGTTGTTTTGTTGCAAGAAACCACAAGGTTTGGCGTAATTTATTAATATTGTACTTTCTAATTAGTAATATAAATAAAAGAAATCTTGTGGGTTTAATACCAATTAACACGATGCTTCCAGCACCTTCGGATGCTGGAAGGTCTTAAAGCAAAAGAATTTTGTTAACACTAATTTTATGAACTTTCAATCCCGAAGTGTCGGGATTTCGTTTTCGCTCAACTTCCCACTTTATAAATTTATTACTCTTTCACAATTTTTTTAGTATAAACATAGTTGAAATATTTTAACTTAACTATATAGATTCCTTTTGGATAGCCGCTCATGTTAAGCTCGTAATTAGAATGATAATAATTTGTATAGAGCAATTTCCCGTTTATATCATATAGCTCAACTTGAGTAGTTTTAATAAGAACATTCTCATTTTTTATATGCAGAACATCTTTTACAGGATTTGGAGATACATTAAAAGGTGCTTTTTTCTGCACCTGTGTTTTAATATCATTGTGATTAACTAACAATTTGAAAACACCCTGATTATCGCTTGCAAAATAATAATTTCCTTCATCATCTTGAATTATGTCTCTCACACCACTCCACGGGAAACCTTCTTTTTTAGTAAGATGTTTCCAGTTTTTACCATCGTAAGTAAGAACACCATGCTCTCCCAAACCAAACCATAATAAGCTGTCATTATCTTCATATATTGTGTAAATGCCATTTGTGAAATCAGAAAAAATTGTATCTTCGGGTAGTTCTTTTGACAAAGATATAACATCAAACCTGTCGCCATCGTACTTTACAATAATTTCGTTTTTCACGGAATCTGTAAAGCTATAAGTAAACCATATATTTCCTTTACGGTCTTGCAATATTTTTTCAACAGAGCCTTTATCAAGAGGAGTAAATGTTTTCCAGTTTTCGCCGTCGTATCTGCAAATTATCCCGTTCATATAATTATCAAAAGTAGCAAACCAGTAATTTCCGTCATTGTCTTCAAATATATAATTTACTGAATTTAACAAAGGACTATTCTCGGAATTAAAATATGTCCATTTTTTTCCATCAAATTTGGCAGCACCGAGTTCAGATGTGCCAATCCAATTATTGTTTTTAGAATCAATAAAAAAGCACCAAAGTTCATCAGTAATTCCATTTTTATCAGTATAATTAGTATAATTTTCACCGTCAAATTTTATTATTCCTTTGCTAAATGTTGCTATCCAAATATTTCCGTTTTTGTCTTTTTCAATTTTTTTAACATGATTACTTACAAAACCAGTTGCTCTGTTATGAGTTGTCCATTTTTTGCCGTCGAAAACACTGTATCCTCCGCCACTTGTCGTAACCCACAATTTATTATTATCATAATATAATAAATCCGGATGGGTTATTATATTTCCCATATAATTTTTCCAGGAAATGCCGTCAAAAAAATCTACACCATCAGTTCCTATCCAAAAGTTGTCTTTTTTATCTTGAATAACAGACAGTGCAAAATCATCAGAAAGGCCGTTTGAAGTGTTAAAATGTTCCCATTTTGTATGATCATATTTATATGCTCCATTACTATATGTCAAAAACCATATATTGTCGTTATTGTCAATATACATTTTTGTAATTGCTTTTTGGTTTAATTCATCAACATTAATAGTTTTCCACTTATTGTTTTCAAATTTTTGTAAACCCTTATCGGTTAATATCCAAAGATTATTATAAGAATCATTTTCAATATAAGCAATTTTATTACTGTTTAAGCCGGATGTGTCGGTATAATGCAGGCCTTGATTGCCGTTATATTTTAATAAACCCTTTTCTGTTCCTACCCATAAGCAATTGGTCTTATCAATATGAACTGCATTAATAATGCCTTCGAGAGCATGGGCTGCATCAGAAATGTTCATCAAACGGTCATTTTCATACTTAAATAAACCAATTTTTGTTGCAATCCATGCAGTTCTGCTGGAATCTAATGCAAGATCCAAAAATTTCAGCCCAAAATTTTTTATTTTACTAAATTTTTTATTATCAATATCATATTTATAAAAACCTCCTACACCACCATAAGAGCTGAGCCACATTATATTATTATTATCAATTGCAATATTAGTATAAGTATTATCTACACAACTATCTATAAACAAATATTGTTGCCAATGCTCATTTTTTAAGCTACTTAAACCGTCCGCTGTTGCAAACCATATTGTGCTGTCTTTGTCTATTGCCATGTCGGTAATATAAGGGTGTATAGGTCCAATTGCAGGCGTGTTAGATTGATTATAAATTTTCCAGGTGTTTTGTGAAAATAATCCGGAAAAAGATAATGTGAAAAGTATTGTAAGAAGTAATGAGTG
>JADFUR010000048.1 GCA_015222055.1 Bacteroidota bacterium
AGAACAGATATTACCACTATGCTTGTTGTATAATAAGCTGATAGCATCTTGCCCGGTAAGCTGCGAACTTTTTAAACGATTTAAATTGTCGTAAGAAAATGTTTCTGTAAGGTTTTTTATTTTATTTTTTCTGGTCAATAGGTTCCCTGTTGTAGCTTCAAAATCATAGTCAATATTGTATAATAGATTATTTTGAGAATCAATGCTTTTCTGATTTGTAAGATGATGATAAGTGTTAAAAGTTTTAATAGTTCTAAAACTATTGATGTGACCACCTATTTGTGATACTTTAATTTGCCCTAAACTATTTACTTCCTCAGCTTTCCAAATAGATTTTGCATTATCACCACCACGTTTTACTTCGGTTAAAAATCCATTGTTATCATCATATACATTAACTACAGAAAATTTTGAAGGATAGACAATTTTTGTATTATTACCATATTCATCATAAACATACGAAGTTGTAAAAACATTTCCTTCAATATTTTCAGTTAGTTCTCTGGGTCTGCAATACTCATCGTATTTGTATGATTGAGAAGTGTTATTTGTTTTAGAAACAGAAGTTAACAAACCTATTCCGTTTGTTTCTGTGTCATAAACGTAAGTTGTTGTTCCATCGGGACCTTTTTTTGTTTCTATCCTTCCAAGTTTATCGTAAGTCATGCCAAATGTATTACTATTAGCATCTGTTTGTGAAAGAAGGTCACCAAACGAATTATACGAATATTTCATTATTCCTGCATCAGGGTCATCTAATTGTGTTTGATTGCCAAATTCATCATATTCCATATTGATTGTACTACTACCTAACGATCTAATCTTTTTTACTAAACCTGAACTATAGTAATAATAAGTAATTGCACCTCCATTGTCAGTAGCAGAAACAACATTGCCTAAATCATTAATTGTTTTTGTTGTTTTTTGATTGGCAGGATCTGTTATGGTAATTTTTTTAGCTGGATATGAATAAGTTGTTGTTAAGAAGCCTTTAAAAGTTTTTGTATTAATACTTCCTTCATCCCAATATTTATATTCTGTCCATTCTTTTGTTTTGCCTGAATAATAAGGTAAAGATTCTCTTTCTAACTGTCCTTTATTATTATATTCTTTGTCAGAATATATTTTACCGCTAAATCCATCGGTTTCGCTTTGCAATGCTCTGCCAAAACTATCGTAATAGGTTTTATTGTTGGGAACACCAGGTGCTTGTGTATTAATATAATATAATCTATTGCCTTTAATTGCCCAATTAACAGATGTTTTAATTGTATGGCCTTCAGGCGTGTTTGTTTGAATTAAGCTGCCAAAAGCATCATATTTATAACTTGTAGTTAAACCATTAATATCGGTTTTACTTGCAATATTACCAAAAACATCGTATGCCATTGTCTCACTCTGTCCGATTGGATTAATCTTTTTAATTAATCTGCCTTTACCATCATATTGCAAATTTACAGTACGATTCTTGTCATCGCTAACTTCGGTTATGATATCATGAGGATTGCCAAAATTATCGTAATTCTCAAATTTTGTTGTTATAGCTCTTTTTCCGTCATATTGAACTGTTTTATGTTTTATATTACCAGCATCATAATAGAAATTTGATTTTACTGAATAATCACTATTATCCGGAGAACTTTTGGTAACAGTTGATTCTGAAATTTTTGAAGAACACCATGCACCTGCGTTAGTAAAGGCATTGTTTATAGTTGTCGCATTAGCACCAACAGTTATTGTAACTGTTTTAGGATTACCGTAATTATCATAATCATTTGATGTTGTAGTGGTAGTAATATCATACAAAACATTTTTTTTAACAGAATTGCTAACGTAAGGGAAATAACGAATTCTGTCACCAAGATATTTTACCGCATTCGTATTATTTATTGTTGAAACTAAAGTATTACCCGAATAGGTCTGAGCATTTTTTAATGATACATTATAATAAGTATCATTAATTTCATAAGTGCTAATTTGTTTGCCTGTATTGCTGTTATCGGCAGTAAATTGAGAAAAACCGAGAAAACCTTTTCCTTGTTTATGAACTTTAGCACCTTTATATTTATAATATGTTTTAGATGTTCCTCCTACACCATCAGGTTGCTCAATATATTCAACAGCATTTAAAGCAGGTTGGATATCTACAACCGGGAAATTAGCATCTTCATCTTTTGAATAAAAATTACCTCCTTGTGTTAGTAATTTGTAATGAAATTTTATTTTTTGATTAAAGCCGTTAGTAATAGATTGAACGAGATGTTTTTGTTCGTTATTATAAAAAGTCATTATACGAAAAGCAGCAACATTTTTCTTTTTTATAAAAATTTCTGATTTCCCATCACCATTAAAATCTCCAAAATGAAATACAATGTTTTCTTTATTCTCTATATGTTCAAAAAGCAGAGAATCAAAACAATAGCTTCCATTTCCGTTACTTAAAAACATTCTTGCGTTTGAATACACTGATATTTCATCTTTCCAGAAGATTGTATCTTTAAGAATTAATTCAAGCACATCTGCTTTCCCATCGCCATTAAAATCTCGAATAAAGTGCTTTGAATTATATGTTGGCGAAGACAAACCAAGGAACTCTTCTATGTTAAATTTTTTTCCAGTATTCATTCCTGTCCACCAATGAGCACCATTAAAAGTTAACAAATCTGTTTTTCCTTCTCCATTAAAGTCACCTAATAATATTAAGTTATTATAAGAAGGGTAGTTACCTCTATACTTTTCAACTAATCTTTCTGGAGAAACAGATGCGTCATACTCCAAAATTGTAGGTAAATTTTCACTCATTGTAAGCAAATCTGTTTTACCATCTCCATCATAATCAATAGGATAGAAAAAATCACCTGATAAAAAAGGTTGTCGGTTGTCTAATGCCTTAAACCCTGTCCCTGTTATTGTTGTGTTATTGTTAAAAAAATGTATTTTCCAATGATTTTCACTTTTATTTTCACTTTCATTATTATATGCGAATGCATCTAAAATTCCATCACCATTAAAATCGCCTATTGTAAATAAATGTTTAAATTTTACATAAAAAGAATTTGTACTTTTTATGAAATTATTTTTTGTTGAATAATATGGAATGTAATTATAGTTATCTCCTATTCTTGTTCCTAATAACATATCTTCTAAACCATCACCGTTTAAATCGAATGACTCAATCCCCATATTTCTTAGACCCATCTGAGTGTGTGGGTTTGCAGGGTCAAAAGGATAAAAATGATCAGGCAATTCTCCATTATCAATCACTTTATTAAAGTCATTATTTCCCTGATTTATAAACAATTCCCAGTGTGTGTAGGTTTTTACGTCATTAATAAATTCATAAACAAATGCCACTAAATCTGATTTTCCATCTCCATCATAATCACCAATGCGGTATTCAGCATCACCTGGCAGTTCAAAATCATTAGACGAACAATGAAATCCTTTGTCTCCCCACCCAACAACAGTAGAATTTAATTTACTTCCATCGTAACCAGATTCTT
Source organism: Bacteroidota bacterium (assembly GCA_015222055.1). Classification (GTDB taxonomy): domain Bacteria; phylum Bacteroidota; class Bacteroidia; order Bacteroidales; family B39-G9; genus B39-G9. Next base: position 3,504 of record JADFUR010000048.1, read on the forward strand.
CAATTTTGGTAAGATGGGAATAAAAATCTTGATAATATTTAAAGTCATATTGTTTAACTAAACTACCTGAATATTCAACTTTTATAGAATGTAATAATAAACTTTGCTTAATTGATTGACCTGCTAAATAAACAGTATTTTGGTCGGTCTTTTGTTCATAAATAAATTTTATGGTATTTCCTGAGTATTTTATTTGTTTAATCCAAGATTCACCATCTTTACTATCATAGATATAGTCAATATAATTGCCGTTATTATCTGTAATTTTATTCAATCGCCACATCAAAGCCGTACCATTAAGCATAATACGAGAATCTGTAGTGTGTCCGAACTCAAGCGTGTTCCCGTTTTTTGCTTGAACAGAAAACCATTTGGGACCATTGCCTGCGGTTTCGTTTGAAATAACTTTGGCGAAAATATCTTGTTCTGTTCTATATTCGGTGTCTGAGGCACCGTAATTTCCGTCAATATTAATTAAACGGTTACCGTCTAATGCAAACCTGTCGTGTGTATCTAAATTAACACCATTAACTTGTTCATCGTGATAAATAGTTTGTGGAACACGTGTAATTGCAGATAAACCTGCAATATTCCAACCCATTCCAAGTATTCCGTTACCTGATTGGCTGTTATAAACTATAGTAATATTTGGTTGCATGCCGTGCGAACCGGCTGGTATTTTAATCGGTACTTGATAAGTGGCTGCTCCTGAAGGAGAAACATTAGCTACTCCATCAATTTTACCAACAGGTAATGATGGGATAATTTCATAGTCATCAGGATTAGGCGGATTGGATTGATAATTTGCATTACAAATCATAAATTCATCAATACTTGCATGAAAACTCATGCCTGTTTGTGCTGAATATGAAAAGCCGGGTAACAATTTTATGGCATCTCTTGCAATGTAATTTTTAGTACCTGTAACTGGTTGATTTAAAGTTATTGTACTTTCTTGGGACAAAACATTTTTTCCAAATAATTGAAGAGATATAATAAGTATTAAAACAGTAAGAATTTTATTGTCCATTTGTTTATAATTTAATATTATTTTTTTAACTCTTTAATCTCTTTTTTTATCATCTCGTTTTCTTTCTTCAAATCAATAAGGTAAAGAGTAAGTTCTTCAATTTTACGAAGCAATAAATCATCCATTTCTCCTACTTTATATCCGTTTTCTTTAAACTCTTTTGCAGAAGGCACTTCGGGTAAATGTTTGTTTTCTTTAATATATTTTTCAACATGGTCTAATGATTTTAAATTATAATCATTTTCAAAAACATAATCGGAGTTTGGCACATCATGTTCAATAGTTATATTTTTACACAGAATACCACCATTGACAGACAATTTATTTCCTTTTGTGTCAATTACACCTTCTTCATATTTTTCCCATAATCCTATTGTTACGGTGCCATTCTTTTGTATTCCGAGTGTAGCTCCGCCATTTCCTCCATTTTCATTAACTCGTCTAAAATATAAATTACCTTTAATGTCAGCATAAGTGTTATAATAACCTGATGAATTAAAAATTCGCAAAAATCCAGAACTTGAATTTTCTTTACCAAAATTCAAACATTTATCGGCTGCAATAAAAGTTTGATCGCTTAAAAAAGTTTGTCCGTTTACATATAATTTATAGTTACCTGGTTTGGTTGTACCTATTCCTACGTTGCCTCCACCATTAGCAATAATAACATTATCAGAAGCATACCAATTTAATCCTAGTTTTCCACCATTAGATTCCATAAACAAATAACCACCCGCATCTGTTCTGGCTTTTATTGTAGGTTGTCCACTAATTCTACCTAAATTTAACGTTGTCTGTGTCCCTCCAGGAATAATCTCTAATTTTGCATTAGGATTTGTTGTTCCAATACCTACATTTCCGATTGTGCGATAAATATTACTTCCTTTTAATTTCCACAAATCTGTTGTTCCACTACCACTATTATCAAAAGTATGTGACCCTAAATAAGTAAAAGTATTCGTCGGATATTCTGTCCATTCACCATTAGTCTGTGGATTTTGTGGCCCGCTCAAAGGATTCTTAACAGAAGAATTACGAACAAATGTTTTATTGTATCCAAAATTAACATTTCCCGGTACGCCTATTCTGTCTATTTCTACACCGTTTTTTAATAGCCTTATTTGGTCATTTCCCGTAAAATCAGTAATAACCTGTTTTAATAAATTTGTTACATTCTTAATTTCATCACAAGCATCTGGATGTGCTATAACATACACTTCACTATTGTTTAAAGTTCCTGTAAAATTATGATAATAAATAAAATTTCCACTTCCGTTTAGGTCTTTTTCTAATCGATAATTGGATAAATCGACGGTTGTACCTGTTCCATTAAATATTTCAATAGCTTTATTATTTCCGCTTCCTTCAACATATGTAGAAATAATTATATCATTTGTTTGTGCAAATAATGAACTTACAGATAACATTAAAATTAATAATACTATTTTTTTCATAATTAAAATTTTTATTCTTTTATAATTTTCCATTCTAATTTTTTATTATTGAGAATTAACCTTAAAATATATGTTCCTTGTGGTTTGTCAGATAAGTCAATATTGTTGATTGATAATATTTTATTTTTTTGGTACAAAATTTTACCAGCTAAGCTATATAATTCTATTGATGAATTTTCATAAACTTCATTATTGTTAAGCACTAGTTTTAACTGACCTTTAGTAGGGTTGGGGTAAATTTTTATATTATTTTTCCCAAGTTTGTCTGTTAAAAATTTTTTTGGTTTAAGTTTTCCTTTATTATTATTACCACCACTGCTAATACTGTCTTGACTATTAACAGTAGTTGCAGATTTTAATGTAATTATTTTTCGGCTCGTACGATTTCCTGCGTTATCATAAGTAAATTCATACTCTTGAGCAAAAAGGTTGGTCCCTTGTAAAAATATTAATACTAATATTACAAAATAATTTTTTTTCATAATAGTTTTTTTTTGCTAATGTAAATTATTTCTTTTAGAAAGGCAAAAAAAAACGTAACCTTTTTATTTTTTTTTCGTAATAAGATTTTTTTTGTATTAAGTGAATAATTAATATTTTATAATATTTGCAATTTTCAAATAAACAAATATTGAACTCAGCTTGATTTAATTTTGAATAATCATATAAAGATGAGCTGCAGACCACGAAAAGTGTTTTGCATTTAACCCTTTCCCTGTTAAGGGATGATAATTTTCAAATATGGGTGTATTTGCATTTATTCCTTGTGCATTATCTAAAATTTTTCTTTTAAGTGCTAGTGCTTCATTAAAATAAGAATAATTTTCTAAAGCAACTATTCCAAAATAAGCTTGATCTAACCACACAGGACCTCTCCAATATCCACTTAAAGGGTTAAATTTTGCATTATCGGCAGATAAAGTGGGGAATGGTACTCTCGAATTAAATTTAGCTGTATCCAAAATTACTTGCCTTACTTTTTCAGCCTGTGCTTTACTTGCTATTTTTGCCCATAAAGGAATCCATCCTTCAGAACCTTGCTGTTTTAAAATTAATTTTTTTGTATTTATATCTCTATCATAAAAAAAACCAGTTTCTTCATCCCAAAATTCCGTAGAAATAATTTTTTTCAATTCTTGTGCTTCATCTTTCCATTTTGTAAAATCATTGTTTTTCAATAATGTTGACATACTTGACAAATAATTTTTTTCTGCATATAAATAAGAATTTAAATCAACAGATTCTTGATTCATAGACCAAGCATAATCATTATTTTTTATTATTTGTGTGCTATCAAACCTAACGGCATTATCCATACCACTCTCCCATTTTGCTGCAATTAAGCTTCCATCGGTAGATCCATATTCACAAACATTATTTTTGTTATGATCTCTATACGTATACCACCAATTATGATACTTAACTAATTTAGGATATATTTGTTTAACAAAATTTGTATCTCTTGTGTTTTCATATACATTCCAAACAGCCCATGCAGACAGAGGTGCTTTGGTGTCTCTTAAATTATTCTCTTTTGAATTAAAATAAATACAATCTGCCACCATCCCCATATCATCTTGATAATCGAACATTGACAATATGCTGTTTTTTGCCAGCTCGGGAAAAAATTTAGACAAAGCCACAGCGTGTTTCCAACTATCCCATGACCAGAATCCATAAAATCCTTGATATGCAGTAGACGGAAATAAACCATCGTGTTTCAATTCTCCTGCTGCACTTCTCCAATTACTTATTAGGGTTTCTATTGTTTTTACTAAAACTTTTTTATCTTTTATTGAACAGTCTTTTGTGCCAAAACTTTTCTTGATATAAGCATTCCACCGCTTTGTATTATCTTTAAATGTTTGTGAAATATTTTCTTTGTTTGATATTAATTCTTTTTGAATATTCTCGTTTTCTTCTTTTGAAAAAAAGTATGATTGTGTAATAGCAAAATCTTTACTTTTTTGGCTTTTTAACAAAAACGATTTTTTCTCTTGTAAAAAATATATCTTTTTATCCTTAGAAATTTTCACTTCGGGATTTTTAAGATTTGTATTTAAAACTAAATATTCGCTTTTATCTTTAATCTTAATATTTATATCGTTATCAACTAACTCAATATAAGCATTAGGCAACAATAATTTACCTTTAAAACCAAGAATAAGGCTTCTGTCTTTATTCGATTCATTAGTTATTTTTGTATTTATTAATGCAGTCTTGTTATTTACAAAAATCAAATTCATTTTTATTATAAATGAAGGCAACTTTAATATTTGCACTAATTTACCGGGATAATAAATCATTTTTGCTCTTGCTTTGCTAATATCAATATTCTCTTTTGTAAGTCCATCTTTTAAAGTGATATTGGCAATGCATTTACTACTCCATTGTCCATACATTTTCATGATAAGAGGTCCACAAAATCCACCATAATATTTTGTGCTATCTCTATGAGGAAGGCTGTAAGCATGCCAAGCACCCATATCAGAAAAACCAAAAGGGCTTAAATCATAACAAGTTTGAGGAACACTCTCAATATTTAAAATATTGGGATACTGCTTTTGCAAATCAATATTTTCATTCTCTTTTTTGCAAGAGAATAAAAATATTGTGATAATAATAATATATAAATAGATCTTAATTTTCACAGCTTTATTATTTTAAATTTTACTTATTAAAAATTGGCTTAATACTAAAATTATACTCGTATTTTTTTACCGGAATTGAATATTGAGAATGAACAGGAGCTCCCCATGAGTTATCTCCACCAACACCCATTTGTTTGTTATTTATCTGTAAAGAAATAACATCTTCTATTTTTATTTCGCCACCGTGTTTTTGTTTCTCACCTTTTTCTGAATGATATAATTGGCTATAATGAAACGGTAAAGTAGAAGCAGAAAAATAATTTTCCGAATAAATTTTTATTCCTGTTCCATTTTCATCTGTTAAACTTAGCCAGTGCAAATCTTCTTTGTTCCCTGTTTCTTGTGGGCGAACATAACGGAAAAACTGTTTGTTCACAGTTGATGAGTATTTTCCTATTAGCATTCCTGTTTTTCTATCGCAATAACTTTCTTGAGGTCCTCTGCCAAACCATTCTGTTTTATAAAGTTTTGCAGACATTTCCACCTGCATTCCCATTCTTGGTATAAAAGGCAAACTATCTGAATGTGGTATAAATGTATTATTTATATTTATTTCGCCATCTCCATAAATGGTATATATAGTATTAAATGAGGAAGAAATTGTTTCAAGCTCAGATTTCATAATTACTTCTATTTTATTATTATCAAACTGATTAATTTTTACAGAACTCAGTTTTTGATAATTATGAGCATCTTTCCATATTGCACATTTTTGAGGCGTTCCGTTTCCTAAATCATTGTCGGTAATTGCCCGCCAAAAAAAAGGATGTAAATCGCTTTTTAAAATTTCTTCTCCTTTTAATTTATATGAATAAATTTTCCCTGTTTTTTTCGAAAATGAAACATCAAAATTATTTCCCTTCACTACAATTCTATTATTAGCATTTTCATAGCTCAGTTTATTTGACATTACTCTTGTCTTTGGTAAAGAGTTAATTTCTGTGCCCAATGGCAATTTGAATTGTTCCCAAGCAACTAAATGCCCTTTATTTATTAAACTTGTTTTATCTTTAGTTTTGGCTATTATTTTTAAATAGTAGTATGCAAATTTTTTCGGTTTAATATTTTCATATTCTATTTTTATTTTTGTCGTTTTATGAGGCTCTACCGATAAATTATTAATTTTATTTTGTCTGATTACATTGCCATTTTCAGTTATTTCCCATTCAAAATTATATTTATCAAGATTGATAAAATCATTATTATTTTTTATAAAAAAACTTTTATTAGTTAATGGCACATTGCTAATTTTTATTGGTTGGTAAATTTTTTTCACCTCCCAAATTTGAGGATTAGGCTTTCTATCTGATGATATTAATCCATTTGCACAAAAATTAGAATCGTTTGGAACTTTAAATACTCCCATATCACCACCATAAGCGAATATGGTATCTCCTTTTTCTGTTACCTTTTCAAAAGTTTGATCAACCCAATCCCAAATAAATCCTCCTTGTAACTGTCTATATTTATACACAACATCCCAATAATCTTTTAAATTACCAACGCTATTACCCATTGAATGAGCATATTCACACTGTATTAAAGGACGTGTTCTAATTTTTTCTACATATCGCAAACATTGCCATATACGATCATACATTGGGCAAAAAATATCTGTGTTTGAATCTAATCCGGCATCTTCTGATTGTACCGGTCTCGTGTTATCTTTTTGTTTTATCCATTTATATGTTGCTAAAAAATTTTCTCCTCTTCCCGTTTCATTTCCCAAAGACCATATAATTATTGATGGGTGATTTTTATCTCTTTCTACCATGGAAATGGTTCTGTCTAAAAATGCTTCTCGCCATTTAGGTTTGGCTGCAAGGGTGGTTTCTTTATTATATGGACCGGCTCCGTGTGCTTCAATATTTGCTTCATCTACAACATATATGCCATATTTATCGCACAAATCATACCATTCGGTTCTGTTTGGATAATGAGAGCATCTCACCGCATTGATATTAAATTTTTTCATTAATTCAATGTCTTTTATCATTAATTTTTTGGTAATTACTCTACCTTCGTGCATATCATGTTCGTGTCTATCAACACCTCTTATGGTTATTGCAACACCATTTATTTTTAATTGACCTTCATTTATTTCCGAAGTTCTAAATCCTATATTTTTATTTATAATTTCAATTATTTGTCCATTATTATTTTTAATAGAAATTTCTAATTTATATAAATGTGGAGTTTCGGCACTCCACGGTTTTATATTTAATGCTTCTTGTGTAAATTCTAAATTCTCAATTTTTTTAGAATTAATTTTTAATGTCTTTGTTTGTGATAATATTTTTTTCTGATTTTTATCAAGAAGATTTATTTCTATTTTGTTTGTCGATACTTTACGATTGTTATTTACAACAGAAAGGTTTATTGCTAAAGTTCCTTTCTTATATGTTTTGTCTAAACCTGATTTTATAAAAAAATCTTCTATATGAATTTTAGGTCTTGAGTATAAAAAGACATCACGTTCAATTCCACTTATTTTCCAATAATCTTGATCTTCTAAATAACTTCCATCACTAAAACGATATACTTCAACCGACAATTTATTTTTGCCAATTTTTATATATTCTGATATATTAAATTCTGCAGGAGTTTTACTTCCTTGACTATAACCTATTTTTTTTCCATTTACCCATACATACATAGCAGAACGAACTCCACCAAAATGAAGATAAGTCTCTCTGTTTTTCCAATTTTTATTAATAGTAAATGTTCTTTTATAAGAACCTACAGGATTATAGCTGTGTGGTATTTTGGGTTCGTCATTAGGAAAGGGATATGATACATCTGTGTATATTGGCACACCATAGCCTTTAAGTTCCCAATTAGCAGGGACTTCAATATTATCCCATTTACTAACATCAAAAGTGTTTTTATAAAAATTAACAGGCCGGTCGACTGGTTTTACAACCCAATTAAATTTCCATATACCATTAAGATTGATATAATACTTAGATTTTGTTAAATCATTATTTACAGCTAATTTTTTGTTCTCAAATGCAAAAAAACTTGCCCTTGCTTTTTCTTTATTTATTCCAAAAATCTGAGAGTTTTCCCAATCATTTTGTTTTGTTATATCCTGTGCATTAGAGAATAAACTAATTATTGTAATAAAAAAAATCAAACTAAGTGCTTTCATATCAAAAATTATTATTAAAAAACTGCCTTAATTATAAAAGTAGCATAATTAAGACAGTTTTAAAAACAAATTAATATTAACTATTCATCAATGTTCGGGTTATTTATTATTTCACCGTTAGGAACAGGGAAATAATTATGTTCCGGTTCTTTAAAATTTTTGTTGCCAAGTTTATCACTATTTAAAATCTCTTGCTTAGCAATTCCCCAACGTACTAAATCGTAAAATCTAATACCTTCTCCGTTAAATTCGAGGAAACGTTGGTTTCTTATTTCATTTATAACAGTAGCTTTATCTGTTTTTGAAAATTCAGACAATCCAGCTCTGAATCTAACTTTGTTTATTAGAGGAAGAGCGTCTGTTGTATTTCCTTGCTCTGCTAAAGCTTCTGCATCCATTAATAGAACGTCTGCATATCTCATCCAAAAAAAGTTTGCTCCAGATACACCTGTTGATACAGCATCCTCACTTTCAATATATTTTTTAAAACTAGGTTTTGGAACGATATTGTCATCAAAGTAAGATCTTGCACTTTTTCCTAAAAAAGTAGCATCAGGATCGTCAAAAGCAATTGATGCATATAATCTTTTATCAAATTTATCATCAGTTGTTTTTTCTTGTTTAAAAGAATTCATTAATTTTTGAGTTGGGTTAAACATATTCCAACCACCAAAATCTCCTGTAGCCATTGTGCACGAACCAGAATGAGATTTTGATAAACCACCTGCTTGAATTGCAGAAAATTGAATTTCAAATATTGATTCTACAGAATTTTCATTTGTTGCGTTAAATAAACTTTCATAATCGCTTACAAGATCGGCACCTTTTATTTTAGTAAAAGCATCGTGAGCTAAAGCATATTCTTTTTGAAAAAGTAAAGCTTTTCCAAGAAATCCATAAGCAGAATTTTTTGTTGCTCTTCCTAAATTACTATCGTCCCATTTTTCTGGCAATAGAGAGCTTGCAGATTCAAAATCTTCGGTTATTAAAGTCCAAGCAGCTGTTCTTTCAGACAAACCTTGATTAAGATTGTCGTTATTAGCAGCACTCTGTTTCAATACTATTTTTTCAAAATTCTGAAGAAGTTGCATGTGTAACACGCCTCTTAAGAAATAGGCTTCACCCTTAATATATTTTTGCATATCATCATCAATATTAGCTTCTGGAACATTATCGATGTTGTCTAACACCCAATTTGCTAAATTTAAAGCTCTATATTTTTTCCACCAAAAATTAGCTAATATGCTACTTGTATTTCTATATGTAAAATCAGCCATTTCTGCAAGATAAGACCATTGGCTAGCTCCTGGTAATAATACAACATCATCGCCACGATAGTACAAAGGACACATTTCATTTTCTCCAAACCGCCATGAATTGTCTGTTAAATTTTGGTAAACTTCCATTATTCCGGTCTTTGCATTTGTTTCGTTAACCCAAAAGTTTGCCATTGTAATTCTATCTGGAGAAATCTCTTCCAAATCATCTTTACTGCAAGAGGTTGCTAACACCAATGCACTAAATAATATATATTTTAAGTATTTAATAGTTCTCATTTTTATAAATTTTTAAAAAGTTAATTGAACACCAAATAAAAGAGATTTAGAAATAGGGTATCCTCCCCAATCTATTCCCATATTCCATTCTTTATTTTCACCTATTTCAGGATCGTATCCTTTATAATTTGTAATTGTTAATAAATTTTGACCACTTACATATACTCTCAACTTATCAATATTAATTTTATTAGATAAATTTTTAGGAAGAGTATAACCTATTTGAAGCATTTTAAGTCTTAAGAAATCACCATCTTCAAGAAATCTGTCAGAAACACGAGAATTGGCATTTGGATCTCCAAATACAGCTCTAGGCATTGATGTGTTTGTGTTTTCTGTTGTCCATGCATCAATTGTCGAAGTAGAATAATTATTATTATCTTTCATGTTCTCAGTATAAAATCTGTTTACATTGAAAATTTTATTTCCACTCACACCATTAAAGAAAGCTGTAAAATCAAAATTCTTATAATCAAAATTAATATTAAAAGAATATTCAAAATCAGGAACAGAAGAACCACAATATTCTTTATCGTCTCCATTTATTTCACCATCTCCATTTATATCTTTAAAACGAATATCTCCTGGCTTTGCATCTGGTTGAATTAATGTTTCTACTCCGTCAACAGTTGTCTTATAATTATTCACCTCTTCTTGAGACTGGAATATTCCATCAGTTTTATATAAATAGAATGAAGCAATAGATTCTCCAGCAATAGTTTTTGTTGCAGCTTCTTCAAAACCAATTAAATCGCCCCAAACAACTTGATTTTCTTTAGCTAATTTTTCTACATTATTATTTATTGTAGTAAATGTACCGTTAACTTCCCAATTAAATTCTCCTACTTTATCTCTATATGAAAGTTCAAGTTCAAAGCCTTTATTTTCCATCTCTCCAATATTTAATTTTGGATTGCTTATACCTGCCGACCATGGAATTGGTGTGTTTAATAACATGTCTTCTCTGTTATTTATATAGTAGTTTACACATCCACTAATTTTCGAATCTAATAATTCAAAATCAACACCAAAATTCTGAGCTGTTACTTCTTCCCATTTTAAATTTCTATTATCAAGAACATTTAAACCGTTAGAACCCGATAAATTTTGAGAATTTCCAATAGGATATCCATATCCTGAATATATATTAGCAGCATACTCATAATCATATATATTTGTTTCACTACCAATTTTACCGTAACTAGCTCTAATTTTCAAACTATTTACTATGTCTGTAAGTGAAGAAAAGAATTTTTCTTTATGTATGTTCCACCCAGCAGAAACAGAAGGGAATGTACCATATCTTTGATCTTCTCCAAAACGAGAAGAACCATCACGTCTTACTGTAGCTTGAAAAATATATTTACCGTCGTAAGAATAGTTAAATCTGCTAAATACTGATTGTCTTGTGTAGTTTATCTCTGTTCCATCTCCTGAAAAAATACCACCTATTGCACCATCAATAGTATTAAAATTTTCATCTAAAAAGCCGGCTCTATTACCATCAGCATCTTTACCTTCTACAAAAACTTTTGCACTTCTAAATTTCTTTTTCAATATAGTTCCACCAAGCATAACTTTAACATTGCTTTTATTAATGTCTTTTTTTACTTGAAGTAGAGGCTCTACAAGATATGTTGTCCTTCTAAAATTTCTCTCTGAAATAGCAGGGAATTTAGAAGCTCCTTGACTATTAATTTTATAGCTTGGACGATGCATTCTCTTATTATAAAAATTATTTGTAATTGAAGAATTTACAGAAGCATTAACACCTTCAATTATTTCATAATCTACATTTACAGAAGAAACAGCTTCGTAATTTTTTTCTTTTTCGCTAATGAAATTCTGCTTTCCAACAGGATTATCATAAGGTAATACGTCTGGTATATATCCATAACCACTTACTGTGCTTTTATCATAAACAGGAATTAAAGGAACAATTTTTCTAGTTTCTGATAAAGATAAAGTTTGTAAATCTATACTGTTACTTTGTATTGCAAAATTTGGAGATACAGTTAAATTTTTCTTTTTTAATTCTGCTTTTGCACGTAAATTATATTTAGACATTCCTGTTCCAATAACAGTACCGTCTTGTTTAAAAAGTCCTCCAGAAACCATATATTTTAAATCTTCTGTTCCTCCACTTATATTTAAGTTGTGATTTTGCATTGCAGATTGTCTAAATACTTCGTCTTGCCAATCTGTATTTGCATTTTTGAAGCCCCAACTATCTGTATGCCAAGGAGCATCTACCGACAAATCTTTGCCTGCATTTTCCATAGCCATTTTGTTAACCTTAAGCCATTGTTCTGTATTACATAAATCTAAAGTGTTTACTACATTTTGAACCCCATAATACGATGTGTAATTAACCTTAACATCTCCTTTTTTTCCACTTTTTGTTGTTATTAAAATTACACCATTAGCAGCTCTTGAACCATATATTGCTGCAGAAGATGCATCTTTTAAAACTTCAAAAGAGTTAATGTCTTCAGGATTCACAAAATTTATATCTCCAGGAACACCATCAATAACATATAATGGAGAGTTTCCACCAAAAGATCCAATTCCTCTTATTTTAACATTCATTGCAGAACCGGGAGCACCACTTTTGGCACTTACTGTAACGCCGGAAATTCTTCCTTGCAACGCTTCTGCTGGTGTTGATACGGCAATTTTAGAAATGTCTTCAGCTTTTACTGACGATACAGCACCTGTTAAATCTGATTTTTTTTGAACTCCGTAACCTACTATTACAACCTCGCTAAGATTTTCAATGTCTTCAATAAGAACAACATTAAGTTGTTGTTGTTTTAAAATTACAATTTCTTCTGTTAAATATCCAATAGAAGAAAATACAAGAACCGAATTTTCTTCTACTTCGATAAAAAAGTTCCCATCAACGTCTGAAGCCGTTCCAATTGTTGTACCTTTTATAATAATATTTACTCCCGGGATACCAATACCTTGGGAATCTTTTACCTGACCGGTAATCTTTTTGCCTTGCAGGCTACTATTTTGGGTAATATTTGGAATATTACCAGCAAAAACAAATGTTGTTGTAAACAATGTAAATACAACAACTAAACTTGTAAAAATCGAAAAATATTTCAATCTTTTACAAGTCATACTTGAAATAAATTTTACATTTTTTTTCATTTTAAATTATTTTTTTTGTTAAGTTTTTATTAAAAAAAAAGTTATAATATTATTATAAAATCAAAAAATAGCGTCCTATTATTGACAAATATATGTAAAATAAATACCAGTACCAACCGGCTTGATTAAATAATAATCAACATTATTTAATCAAGCCTCTTAAACCCCTATGAAATAACAGATATAGTCTAAATATTTTTTTATTTGCGATTATTTACTATCAGTAATGACTACACAAGAACTTTAAAAATATTTTTTTGGATACATATAAAGAATTATTTTTTTAAGTCATTTGTAAAAAAAATTTTATAAATTTGTAGCATTATTTATAATCATTTTAAATAAGCAATAAACAAACTATTATGGCATATACAACTAAAGACGTATTCGTTGCATTGAGTAACGTAAAATATCCAGGTACTGGAAAAGACATATCTGCTCTTGGGATGGTACAGGAAATAAAAATTGAAGATAAAAAAATCAGCTTTTCTCTTATCTTTAAAAAATCTAATGACCCCAACATTGAAAGCCTTAGAAAGGATTGCGTTAATGCAATACTTACTAATTTGGGTCAAGATGTTGAAATAAAAGGGAACATTACAGTAAAATCAATTGAAAAGGTTGCCGACAAGTCAATTTTACCAAATATAAAAAACATTATTGCTATAGCATCGGGCAAAGGTGGCGTTGGGAAATCAACCGTTACAACAAACTTAGCTGTAGCTCTTGCTAAAGCAGGTAACAAAGTAGGTCTTGTAGATGCCGATATTTTTGGACCATCTATACCTAAAATGTTCGGAGTTGAAAACGAGCGACCAGAAATTAAAAAAGAAAACGGAGCTGATATTATTATTCCAATCGAAAAATTCGGGCTTAAACTATTATCAATTGGTTTCTTTGTTAACCCAGAAGAAGCTCTTGTTTGGAGAGGTCCAATGGCTACAAACGCTTTAAAACAACTTGTTTTTCAAACTGAATGGGGTAAACTTGATTACCTTTTATTTGACTTGCCTCCGGGAACAAGTGATATTCATTTAACTCTAGTTCAAGAAGTGCCTGTTACCGGTGCTGTTATTGTAAGCACCCCTCAACAAGTTGCTTTAGCAGATGCTGTTAAAGGGATTAATATGTTTAAAGGAAAACAAATTAATGTACCTGTTTTAGGTCTTGTTGAAAACATGGCTTGGTTCACTCCTGCCGAACTTCCTAACAACAAATATTATATTTTTGGTAAAGATGGATGTAAAAATTTATCTGCAAAAATGAAAATCCCTCTTTTAGGTCAGATCCCAATTGTTCAAAGCATTTGCGAAAATGGTGATAATGGTAATCCTTCTGCATTAGACGAAAATTCTGTTACAGGAAAATCTTTTGCCGATTTAGCACAAAATGTTGTTAATGCTGTTAACAAAAGGAATACGAATCTTGATCCCACTAAAAAAGTTGAGATATCAAATAATGATGGTTGTGATGCTGTCAATGATTAATCTTCTTTAATAAAATTTCTTAAAATAAAGCTGTTGCATTAATTATTCATTTTTAATTGCAACAGCTTTGTTTTTTTCTTCTCAATAAATATTTCTACATAAAACAATAAAAGTTAAACAAAATTAAAATATTTTTGTAAAAAAACAGTTCTAATAAAAGCTAAAGAAATACGTTTTGAACAAAAAAAAATTCCCATATAAAAATCATTTACTATACTGCTTTATTGTAATTGCATTTGTTTTGTCTTGCTCAACTAAAAAAAACACTACAATAAGCAGATCATACCACAATCTTACTGCTCACTATAATGTTTTTTTTAATGCTAACGAAAGTTTTAAAAAAGGTCAAGAAAAAATTGACAATACTTTTCACGACAATTACTCAGATATTTTACCATTGTTTAAATACGGCGACAATAAAGTTGCAAAGTCGATTTATCCTCAAATGAATAAAACTATTGAAAAAGCATCAAAAACAATAAAAAAGCATTCAATAACAGCAAAGCCTAAAAGGAAAAAAAAGCAATTATCAAAATCTCAAAAAGATTTTTTCAGCAAAAAAGAATACTGTAACTGGATTGACAATAGTTATATTATTATGGGACAATCTCATTTTTACAAACGGGATTTTTATCCAGCTATTGAAACATTTAACTACGTTGTTCAACAATATAACAACGACCCTGTGAGATATGAAGGTTTACTCTGGCTGACCCGAACATATAATGAAATGAATAATTTCAGTAAATCAGAAGAACTATTAAATCAAATTGAAGGAGAAAAAAACAAACTTCCAAAAAAACTAGAAGAAGATTTTATGGCCGTTTACGCTGATTTTTTCTTAAAACAAAAAAAATACGAAGAGGCAATACCAAAACTATTAAAAGCTATTGAATATAATAAAAAGAAAAAAACTATTGTTAGATACAAATATATATTAGCTCAAATATATCAAAAAATTGACGACAACGACAACGCCTCGTTATATTATAACGAAGTAATAAAATTACAACCAGAATACGAAATGGCTTTTAACGCAAAAATAAATCTTGCCATTTTATATGACACCTCTTTTGACTATGATAAAAATATTGAAAAGCAGCTTTTTAAAATGCTGAAAGACGATAAGAATATTGATTTCCAAGATCAAATTTACTTTGCTTTAGCAAACATTTCTTTTAAAGAAAAAGACATTCCCAAAGCTATTGACTATTTTAAACTATCTACTCAAAAAAGTATAAGTAATACGAATCAAAAAGCAATATCTTTTTTATCAATAGCTGATATATATTTTGACCAAACAAAATATACTCTTGCCCAAGCATTTTATGACAGCACGGTTACTTTTTTAGATAAGACATATCCCGATTACGAAAAAATTAACTCTAAAACTCAATACTTAACCGAATTGGTAAAAAATCTTAAAACCGTTCAACTACAAGACAGCCTGCAAAATCTTGCAAAAATGACAGAAAAAGAAAAATTTGCAGTTATCGACAAACTAATTAAACAAGTAGAAAAGGAAGAAGAACAAAAAAAGCAAAAAGAACAAGATGATAAACTTAACTCCGGTTTTACAAATCAAAATTCAAGAAATAACAACAATAATAATCTTGGTGGGAAATGGTATTTTTATAACCCAAATGCACTAAGCATGGGAAAATCTGGATTTATACAAAAATGGGGGCGACGAAAACTTGGAGATGACTGGCGTAGAAAAAATAAAGCTTCGGTTGATTTTGACCAAACAGCAGAAAACAACGATTCTGAACAATCAAATGATAAAAAGAAAAAACAACTTAGCAACAAAGATAGAGAATATTATTTAAGAGATATTCCTGCTTCCGATTCTGCAATAAACAACTCCAATAGTCAAATTCAAGAAGCATTATTCAATATTGCAAATGTTTATCAAAACAAATTGTACGATTATAATCAGGCAATTATCGTTTATGAAAGCCTAATTGAAAAATTCCCTGAAAATAATTATTTGCTGGTAACATACTATCGACTTTATTCTCTAAATAAGAATTTAGAAAATATTGAAAAATCTAATTATTACAAAAACATTATTATTGACAATTTTTCTGAAAGTAATTATGCAAAAGTTTTAATTAACCCTGATTTCTTTAAAGAGCTTCAGAAAAAAAAGAACAAAATAAATTTCATTTATAGTGCAACATACAAATACTACCAAAATAATGAGTTTGATAAAGTGTTATATAATTTTCACTTCATAGACACAACCTACAAAAACAATAATTTAATGTCTAAATTTGAACTACTCAAAACTCTTTCGGTAGGTAAACAAAGCGACAGTACTAAATTTAAAACCGAATTGATAAATTTTATAAAAAAATATCCTAAGTGTGACGAAACAAAATACGCTACAAGCATTTTAGCATCTCTTACACACACAAAAACAAAAGTTATTACAACCGATAGTGTTATTACTGTTTCTGCCGATGCGTTTGAAAACGAAAAAGACACCACCGAACAAAATATATATTCAATTAACAATAAAGCGGTTCACTTTTATGTTATAGCTCTTGATAGTAAAAAGATTGATGTTAATGAATTGAAATTTAATATGTCAAACTTTAATATTGACTATTATAGCTATATTAATTTTAGTATTAGTAGCATGTTGTTAAACACTAATTTTCAACTAATTGTTGTTAAGCGTTTAAAAAACAAAGACCAAGCAACAAATTATTACGAATCTATTATTACAAACGATATTGTGTTTAAAAATATAAAACCAAACGATTTTCGTCATTTCATTATTTCGATTGACAATTTCAAAATTTTCTACCAAGATAAAAGCATTAAAAAATATTTAAAATTCTTTAATAAGAATTATTTAAAAACAGAATAATCACAGTATCTGTCAAATTTCATAAATTGAAAATGCGACTTTCAGACTAGTCTCAAGGTTTAAAGCTTAAAGGTTATCTTTGCAACATTGCTTCTTTTCGTGAAGCATTTAAATTAAACTTGTAACTTTGCTTGAAATAAAAAGCAATTGCCTGACATTCAATTAAATAAAAACAAGATGAAACAAATAAAAATTCTTTGGGTTGATGATGAAATAGAACTACTAAAACCCCATTTACTATTTTTAAGAAGTAAAAACTATTTAGTTGAAACTGCCAACAATGGTAACGAAGCGATTGAATTTGTTAAAAAAGGAAAATTCGACATAATTCTTTTAGATGAGAACATGCCCGGAATGAGCGGTATAGAAACTTTAAATGAAATAAAGAAACTGAACGTTTCGATTCCTGTTGTAATGATTACTAAAAGTGAAGAAGAATACATTATGGACGAGGCTATTGGATCAAAAATTTCCGATTATCTTATAAAGCCCGTTAATCCCAAACAAATTCTCCTTTCTATAAAAAAAATTATTGACCAAAAAAGATTAATTATTGAAAAAACAACCTCTGACTATCAGTCAGAATTTCAAAAAATTGGAATAGAAATAAACGATTCATTTACTCATAAAGATTGGATTGATGTATATAAAAAATTAGTTTATTGGGAACTCGAGCTGGAAAGAAATGAGGGAAATGCTATGGAAGAAGTTCTTAAATTACAGAAATCTGAAGCAAACAAAGCGTTTTCAAAATTTATTAAAAAAAATTACGTCTCATGGTTTTCTCCAAAAAATGAAGACAAGCCATTACTTTCTCATAACATTTTCAAACAAAAAATCATTCCTCTTCTCGATAAGAATGAACAGGTTGTTGTTATTGTAATTGACAATTTCAGATATGACCAATGGAAATATATACAAGATGAAATTAGCAAATATTTTAATATTTATGAAGAAGAAATATTTTACAGCATTTTGCCTACAGTAACTCAATATGCAAGAAATTCTTTATTTGCCGGACTAATGCCTTCCGAAATTGAAAAATTGTTTCCTGAATTATGGTTAAATGATGAAGACGAAGGAGGAAAAAATTTACATGAAGAGGAGTTGCTAAAAAAACAGCTCTCTCGCTTTGGGAAAAAAGACAATTTCTATTTCGATAAAATTACAAACCTTAAAGCCGGTAAAAGATTAATTGACAATGCTGCGGCACTCTCTAATCACAATCTATCTGTTATCATTATTAATTTTATTGATATGCTTTCGCATGCAAGAACCGATATGGAGATGATTAAACAACTTGCAAGCAATGATGCTGCTTATAGATCAATTACTTTATCGTGGTTTATTCACTCAACATTATTCGAATTATTAAAACAATTATCTCAAAAAAAGGTTAAAGTTGTAATAACAACCGACCATGGGACAATAAAAGTAAAAAATCCCACTAAAATTGTTGGAGATAAAAACACAAACACAAATCTCCGATATAAACAAGGTAAAAATTTAAGCTATAATCCTAAAGAAGTTTTTGAAATACTCAATCCTGCTCAGGCTTATTTGCCAAGCACTCATCTAAGCTCTTCTTATACTTTTGCTTTAAACGATAATTTTTTTGCTTACCCTAACAATTTCAACTATTATGCAAATTATTACCGCGACACATTTCAGCACGGCGGTGTTTCTCTCGAAGAAATGTTAATCCCTTTTATAGTATTAAGCAATAAATAAAATAATTTGTATGGTACGAATGAAACATTCACAAAGCCGACAAAATTATTAGAAATCTCATAAAAGTCAGGGATTAATTATTAATTAGTCCCTGACTTTAAAGTCGTCTACTTGTCAATTAAATTCTCCAGCTGGTGAAAAAATCCTGTTCCTTTACTATGAATGAAATAGATTTCTCGCTATCGCTTGAGCTTTTATAAAATGAATAAATAAAGGTACAAGCGAACATGCTTGCACCTTTTGAGTTTTGTGAATCTTTATTCTGAAACTATTTCACTAATTTTTTGAACTATATTTGAAACCTCATCCATTGAACCTTTATACGTAATGGAAATGTTTTCTGTCATATTTTCAAGTTTAAAATAAATCGTTTTAAAAAACAACCATCGAACAGCTTTCGCATAACCAACACTTTGAATCGTCCTTTTATTGAGAGTAGACACAGTTGTATCCGAAGGTATAATCCCCCATAAAATAGTTTTCTTATCAACTCTGATTATTCTGCGATTTGTTACAACAATATATGTTTTTAGTTTTATACCTAATATAATCCAAAAAAGTCTAAAAAGACTTGTCATCAATTTAACCAAAGGATTTGGAGAATCGGTATATGCATTACCTTCAATCTGATAAAGAGTTTCTTCATTTTCCAATAAAATCACTTCTTTTAATTTACTCATGTTGCTGTCTCCTATTTATTTTTTCCCTACTCGTAAGGCTTTTCGGTTTCACCCCGTTTATTATCGTGGGTTCTGGTCTCCACTATTTATATTTCTTTTTAAAATCGTTTTTTAAGTTTCTCAATTTGCTTTTTTCATACAATCAATCAGTCATTTAACTTGTGTATAGCAAATATACATTTGTTTTTTAAATCAAACAAAAAAAAATTTTCACAAAAAAAGAGTCGCCAAAATATGACGACTCTTTTTTAATATTTTATAAAATTGATAAGCTATTCAACAGTTGCTGGCTCTTGAACTTGCTCTGCGTTTTCTTCAACTACAGGAGTTTTTTCTGTTACTATAGTCATTTCATCAATTAAATTAGTTGCACCTGCAAACTTATCAATAACAAATAACACGTAACGAATATCAACATTCACACATTTAACATATTCTGTATCGAAAGCAACATCGCTACTCATACCTTCCCAGTTTGAATCAAAAGCAATACCAATTAATTGACCTTCGCCATTAATAACAGGGCTACCTGAATTTCCACCGGTAATATCATTGTCGGTAATAAAACAAAGATGTAAAGTACCGTCAGCATCAGCATATTGTCCATAATCTTTTGCATTGTAAAGATCTTTCAATTTTTGTTTAACAATAAACTCATGATTTTTAGGATCTTCTTTTTCAATAACACCTTTCAAAGTAGTGTAATAATCATAATGAACAGCATCTTTAGGATAATAGTCACCAACTTTACCATAAGTTAAACGCATGGTTGAGTTAGCATCAGGATAAAAAGCTTTCTCTTTTTCCATTTCTAACAAGCCAGCTTCAAATAAACGTTCTCCTTTATATAATTTTGAATTAAACTTCTCAGAAGCTGCATAAATTTCGCGATATTTTTTGATTATTGATCTCATCATAATATACGCAGGGTCTTTAGCAATAACTTTTTTGTTTGGTTTAGCTAAAAATTCGTTTAATCTGTTTTGGTCAACAAAAATTGATTTTTTGTAAAGATAATCTGCAAATTTTTCAACACTTCCTTTATATTTTTTGTTGATTAAATTATAAAAATCAGGATGAAATTCTTTTGGAACATCCTGATAATACATATTTATTAAAGCAATAAAAACTTTTTTATCTGTTGAAACACTATAATCTTTGAAAAAATCTTCGGCTTTGGCTTTTAATTCCTCAATACTTGCATTTATTTGATTGGTGCTGTCAGGAGAATTTTTAAGTAAATAATTTAACTGACCACCTTTCATTGCAAAAAGAGCAACTTCTGTTCCGCCAAGCATAGTCTCATAAAGATATTGAACAGCATTATTATATTTTTCTGCATCTTTATATGATTCTTCAATTAAATTTAATGCTTCACCATATTTTTCTTTTCTTTGAGAATCTTGAGTAGTCCAATCAGCAAAACGAGCTTCTAATTTTTGTTTTTCTTCGTGAATTTTTAATCTTTTTAAACCTTTATTTTCACCAATTGAATATTTCCAGTAATTACTTGAACGAGCATATTTTGAAGAATATTGAATTCGAATTTTATCGCTTGCACTCATATCTTCTTTCCAGATAGATTGTTTTGTTCCTCTTACTTTAATTCTATTAGGATTTTCTTGTCCAATGGTTTCTTTAACACCCCAAGAAGTTAAAAATCTTTGTGTGCTTCCAGGATAACCCATAATCATAGCAAAATCACCTTTTTTAACACCGTTTAAAGAAATTGGCAAATGATGTTTTGGTTTAAAAGGCACATTGTCTTTTGAATATTCTGCAGGTTTTCCGTCAGGAGAACAATAAATTCTAAACATGCTGAAATCACATGTATGACGAGGCCACATCCAGTTATCAGTATCAGAACCAAATTTACCAATAGATTCTGGTGGAGCACCAACAAGACGAATATCTTTAAATGTTTCGTAAACAAATAAATAATAATAATTGCCTTTGAACATACCGTTAACTCTAGCGTCATAAACCGTGTTTTCTATTGCTTCTTTTTCAATTATTTTTGAAATTGAATCAACAATAGCAGCTCTTCTTGCCTCAGGCATTGTGTCATTTATTTGCGATAGAAATTTTTCAGTAACATCTTCTACTCTAATTAAGAAAGAAGCGGTTTTCCCAGGATTTGCCAACTCTTCATCTTTTGATCTTGCCCAAAAGCCATCAGTTAAATAATCATGTTCTGTTGAACTATGTGCTTGTATTTCTCCGTATCCACAATGGTGATTTGTTAATAATAATCCATCAGGAGAAATAACTTCGGCAGTACAGCTACCATGATCTAATGCAAGAATTGCATCTTTCATACTTGAATGGTTAATACTGTAAATATCTTCAGCAGATAATTTAAGCCCCATTTTTGTCATTGTACCAATATTATATTTCTCAAGAAGTAATGGTAACCACATTCCCTCATCTGCTTTTAATGAAAAGCTGAAGAATAACGATGATACAATAAATAACGAAATAATTTTTTTCATTTTTATTTTTTTTAAAGCGTTTGGGTACTCCTACATTACCCAGACTCTTTTGTTAAACAATTAAATTTATCATGTAGGATTAATAAAAACTATATATATTTTTTCTGTTTTATTTTGACTGCAAATTAATTTATTATGACATGCTTTGCAAAAATAATCTTATGTTTTAAAATATAAGCACTCTGCTATATGTTCTTATGTTACTTTGCAAAAATAAAGCAAAAAAATAATTTCACACTTGTCTTTTTCATCAAACAAAAAACAAATTACATCAAGTTAATTACCTAATGTTTCTTTTAACAACAGCTCTACTGTCTTTGCCAACTGTTGATCTTTTCCTTTTATTACTTGATCATATTCGTTTAGCACCTTATAATCAGGTTCTAACTGAGTGTTTTCTAAAAAAATTCCAGTCATATCACGTGAGCCAATTTCAGGAATACCAAACACTATATTTCGGTTTATTTGAGTTTCCCACCATACAGCTGTCATTGTTCCGGGAACAGGCATACCAACAATTTTCCCAATTTCCAATGTTTGATATACAAAAGGAAAAGCATGAGCATCGGAATAATTTCCTTCACTCACGATAAGAGCAGAAGGTTTAACCCATTTATTCATAGGATCAGAACCAAAATATTGCCCACGTGGCACATAATCAACATATTTCTTGCCACTTAAAAGAGTAGCCAAATCATCGTGAAGCCAACCACCACCATTGTATCTGGTATCGACAACAACGGCTTTCTTATGATAATTTCTTCCCAAAAGTTCTGAATATACTTTGCGGAAACTTTTGCTGTTCATTCCCTCAACATGAATATATCCTATCTCTCCCTTAGATAATTCTTCTGTTTGAATACGTCTGTTTTCAACCCAACGATTGTATAATAAACTTGACTTTTTTGAAATGCTTATTGGTTTTAAAACAACTGTAAATTCTTTTTTTGTTGATGGTCTTTTAATTGTTAATAAAACATTTTTCCCTGCCTTATGATTCAAAAACTGATAAAAATCTTTATCTGCTGTAATTTTTTTATTATCAATTTTCTCAATCACGTCACCCTTAACAATTTTCTTTTCAGCCATAGCAGCAGGACCCTTGTCTAAAATCTCTGTTATTGTAATTCCATCTTCCGCTTTATTTATATCATAAAAAATTCCTAAAGATGCAGTTTTATTACCTCCATTATTAGAATAAGAATAAGCTCCGGTGTGCGAAGCATTAAGTTCTCCGAGAAGTTCACTCATCATCTCAGCAAAATCAAAATCATTGCTTATATGAGGTAAAAATTTCTCATATTCTTTTTTATAAGAATTCCAATCTACGCCATGCATACTCTTTTTATAAAATTTTTGCAACATTTGGCGATGCATATGCTCAAACAAATAAGCTCTTTCTGCATAAGTATCAAGCTCATATTCAGCATTAAAAATAACAGGTTTCTTTGAATTATCTTTTGTGCTAATTTTAAAAACACTCCCTCTTGACAAAATAAATATAAATTTTCCTTTTTTGTCAGTTTGAAGAAGACTGCCTCCAGCTCCTAACTTAATCAATAACTTTGTAGTATTTTTATGAATTTCTTTCACCCATAAATCATAACCCTTTTCAAAACGGGTTAAATAAAATAATTTCTTACCATCATTTGACAATAAAGCATCTGTAATAGAAGATGAATTTACAGTTAAACGAACAATTCTTTCTTGAAGATTATTATAATCAATTTCCGTTTTCAATTCTTCTTTTTTCTCCTTATCATCCGCTTTTTTCTTGTCTTTTTTCTTCTTCTTTTGTTTATCTTTTTCTTCTTCTTTTTTATCTTTCTTTTCGGAATCTTTATCATACTTCAACTCATATTCTTCGGCAGAGGCTGTAAGTTTTTTGTATGAATCTTCGGTGAATAACATTGCATACACATCTCTGTATGAACCCCAACTACCATGGCTTCTGTATCCATTTCTATCTGATTGCCAAATCATTCCTTTGCCTTTCATAATCCATTTAGGGTCAGAATCGGAATATCCGCTCAAGGTCATATTAAAAGGAGAATCTGAACCATCTGCTTTAACAAGACCAACATCACTTGAAAATAGTTGGTTTGGAGAATAACTTACTAAAAAATATTTGCTGTCGGGTGACCATTGATAATACTGATCTCCGTCGGCATAGGAATAATTATATTTTCCTCCTAAGGCAACATTTATTTTCTTTGTTTTTAAATCAATAACTTTCAATTCACTGCGATTTGCCAAAAAAGCGACCTTCTTCCCGTCAGGTGAATATTGAGCTTGAAAATTATCTTCATCATTACCAACAATTAACTCTTCTTTCAACAAAGTGGAATTTACAAAATTCACTTCTTCCTTATCTACTCTTTTTGTTTGGTAAACTTTCCAGCTTCCTTTACGTTCTGAAGCATACAAAATTGCTTTTCCGTCAGGACTAAAACTAACAGAACGCTCTTGCTCAGGAGTTGCTGTAATTTGCTTTGTTGTGGAATAATCAACTGAAGTTACAAATACATTTCCTCGAAGTATGAAAGCAAGCTCTTTTCCATCAGGAGATACAGCAATCTCGCTTGCTCCTGAAGATTTACTAAAAAACTTCTTTTGATTAGAAAAGTCATTAGTAATAGATATTTGTATTTTTTTGGCAGGCTCGCCTTCTTTCATTATATATAGTTCTCCGCAATATGAATAACAAATTAATCCTGCATCGGAGACAGATAAAAAACGCACTGGGTGTGTTTTGTAATTTGTTAAGTTTACAATATTGCCTCCATCAGGAAAATCCTGTTTATAAATATTGAAATTATTGTTACCTCTCTCACTTGTAAAATACAATGTCTTTTCATCTTTCGATAAATTTGGTAAACGGTCTTCACCATTTCTATTAATTACAAATGTATGTTTCCCGTTAGCCGGGTTATATAATCTGATGTCTTTTGTTGCTGAGCTTAATTGATGTTTTCTCCAATAATTTTCAGGACTTTTAACATCCTGATAAATAATTCGTTTCCCATCATTCAAATATTTAGCACTTTGTGCCGGTGTACTCAAAACCTGAACTGTTCTTCCTCCTTCTGACGGGACTTTATATAGTTCAGATAAATATCCAGAAGGAAAATCAACACTTTCTGCGTCATCCTGAATTGTGGCAGAAAAAAGAATATTTTTTCCGTCAGGAGAAAAATCTGTGGGACGCTCATTTCCGGAATAAAAAGTAAGTTGTTTGGCTGTGCCACCTTCGGCAGGTATTGTATAAACATCAAAATTGCCCTTACGTTTCGAGGCAAAAGCAATTATTTTACTGTCAGGAGCCCAAACAGGACAATAATCTGATGCGGTGCTTTTTGTAAGAGCAAAAGCTTTGCCTCCGCTTACAGGAACTGTGTATATGTCTCCTTTGTAAGTAAATGCAACAGTATTACCATCGGGAGAAATTGCCGAATACCTTAGCCAAAGAGGAGTCTCTGAAAAGGCAAACGATGTAAAAAAAAATATTACTAAGAGCGTTGAGAATAATTTTTTCATAAAAAATATTTTTAGATTAATATTATAATAACAAAATCTTATTTTGATTAAGTCTATAACGTTTTAATTTTATAATTTGTTACAATCTTTTTTCAGCCTGAAAAAAAAGCCCCCATTAAAAAAAATTCTAAGAAGAACGGTACTTATCAAAAAACCACAAGCTCAAAATCTTTTTCTTTTTGAGAATCAATAAAATAAGACTTGCTTAATAAATATTACACAAGCTTTAATTTATTTATTATAACTTTGCAAAAAATAAAAAATTAATCAATTGCAAGAAATAAAAAATTTATCATTAAAAAACATTGAAAGCTTTTTTATAGAAAACAAAGAAAAAGCATTTCGTGCCAAGCAGGTTTATGAATGGCTTTGGCAAAAACATGCATCTTCGTTTGACGAAATGACAAATATCTCAAAAGAAATTAGAAGCTTATTAAAACAAAACTTCTCATTGAGTCAGATTAAAATAAAAAACTTGCAAAAAAGTTCAGACAAAACCATAAAAACTGCTTTTGAACTTTCTGATGGCAATATTATAGAAGGAGTTTTAATTCCTGCACAAAACAGAGCAACAGCATGTATTTCGTCACAAGTTGGATGTAAGCTGGGATGTAAATTTTGTGCCACTGGTCACTTAGGATATACACGCAATTTAACGGTTGCTGAAATTTACGATCAGGTTGTTATAATTAAGCAACAAGCCGAGGAAAGCGATTTACATTTCTCAAATATTGTTTTAATGGGAATGGGTGAACCGTTGCTAAACTACGACAACGTTATGTCGGCAATAAAATTGATTACGTCAAAGCAGGGATTGGCAATGTCAAACAGCAGAATAACTCTTTCAACATCTGGTATAAATAAGATGATAAAAAAACTTGCTGATGACAATGTTCGTTTCAATTTAGCGGTATCGTTACATTCAGCAAATAATGATAAACGTAGCCAACTGATGCCCGTAAATAAAACAAATCCATTAAACGAGTTAGCTCAAGCACTTAAATATTTTAACGAAAAGACACAGAGCCGAATTACTTTTGAATATCTTTTAATAAAAGACATTAATGATGGTATGAACGATGCAAAGGAACTTGCAATTTTTTGTAAAAATGTGCCTTGCAAGATTAACATTATTGAATATAATCCTATTGATAGCAACTCCTTTAAAAGGTCGACAAAAGAGAAGACTGATGCTTTTGTAAACTATCTTGAAAATAAAAATATTATTGTAAACATAAGACGTAGCAGAGGAAAAGATATTGATGCTGCTTGCGGTCAACTTGCGAATAAAAATTAATCTAAAAATTAGGACTACTCCGAAAAAACTTCAAATCCGTCATTGCGAGGAGGAACGACGAAGCAATCTCGAAATTAATTATTTAAATATCAAGATTAAGCTGAGAATCAAACAACCTAAAAGTTTTTCTATGATATGGAGTTATCCCAAACTCGGCTAAAGCACGGCGATGTTGTTTTGTGGGATATCCTTTATTTTGTTGCCAATTATAATTTGGATATTGTTTGTGAATTTTCTTCATAAAATCGTCTCTATAAGTCTTTGCCAGAACCGATGCTGCGGCAATTGACAAATATTTGCCATCGCCTTTTACTATGCATTCATGAGGAATGTTTTTATACTGTTTAAAACGATTGCCATCAATAATTAAAAACATTGGTCTAACTTTCAGTTTATCAACAGCTTTGTGCATAGCTAATATTGATGCATTTAAAATATTAATTTTGTCAATCATATTATTATCAACTATTCCTACTGCCCAACTAATTGCACTTTGTTCAATTACTTCGCGCAACTCATATCGTTTTTTTTCTGAAAGTTGTTTGGAGTCGTTTAAAACAGGATTCGTAAAAGATTTTGGCAATATCACAGAAGCAGCAAAAACAGGTCCCGCCAAACATCCCCTGCCAGCTTCATCGCAGCCGGCTTCGTATTCAACATCTTTATAATGATTTTTTAGTTTTAAGTTTTTCATTAGTAAAAGAATGGATAAAAAAATATAAAGTTACACAACAAAAAATTAAAGCAATTTAGCAATGCAACAATAAACAATTCGTTTTTCATTAATATTAGTGTAAGAAAATTATAAATTTAAAACGATTGAATCTACTCCGAAAAGCCGCTAAGCGGTTATTTTTATAAAATTGCCGAAAGCTATAAATTTGTACGTCAGTTTATTACAAATCCGCTAAGCGGCTATAAATTGATAATTTTATTTTTTAGAGTAGTCTCCCGATTTAAAAGTTTATATTTTATTCAAAACAGCTTTCAATGCTAGCCCATAATTTCTCTGCTGTTTTATCCCACGAGAATTTTTCTTGTTGAACAAAGCCCTTTTTTATTAATTCGTTACGCAAATTATTGTCTTTTACAATTTTGAGCATTGCATTTTTTATCTCCTCAACCGAAAACGGATCTACCAACAAAGCTGCATCGCCAGCTACCTCAGGCATTGAAGTAACGTTTGATGTTATTACTGGAGTGCCACAACTCATTGCTTCAATAATTGGAATACCAAAACCCTCAAAATATGGCACAAAAGTTAATGCTAATGCTGAGCCTAAAACATAACGCAAATCATCTGGAGATAATCGTCCGGTAAAAATGATATCGTCTTTATAAAATAAATTTGAATAAACATTTTTCAAACTGTTATTTTTAAACATAAAACCTCCAACAATAACCAGCTTTATATCAGATTTACTTTTCTTTTTGAACTCATCGAAAGCAAGTAAAAGCCTTGAAACATTTTTTCGGGGATGAAGAGCACCAACAAAAACAAAAAAATCTTTTCCTTTTGTATATTTATTTTTTATTGCCTTTTTATCGCACTCACTAACAGACGAATATGTTTTATTCACGCCATTATAAACAACATCAACTTTATCATTATTTATTTGATAATTTTCACACAAATCTTTTTTTGAAAACTCTGAAACAGTTGCTATACGTTTAGATTTTTTTGCATACAACGGAAAATAATGGTTATAATATTTTCTTGCCAAAAAGGGTAAATCTTTTGGTTGATGAACAAAGTTTATATCATGAATAACTGAAAAAGACGGAATATTTGACGACAAAGAAAGAAATCCATCAGGAGAAACAAACAAATCAGGTTTTGTTTTTTTTAAAAACCTTGATAAAGAATGCTCAAACCAAACATACCAAAGAAATGGATGTCGCGACTGTGGATAAATTACAACAGGTTTTACATTAGAGGAAAAAATAAATTCATCGGAAAAAGGTCTGTCAAAAATAAATATAAACTCATGCTCAGGGTGATTCTTTGTAATTCTTTTAAAAGTCTCAAAAGTAAACCAACCGATTCCTTCTAACTTATCTTTTATCAATAACCGTGTATTAACTGCAATCTTCATCTGTCTTTATTTTTTTCTTTTACAAAACTACTCCCAACAAACTTATTTCCAAAAAGCCGCTAAGCGGTTAACTTTACAAAAAGTCTGAAAGCTATAAATCTGTACGTCAATTTATTATAAATCCGCTAAGTCACTATAAATTGACAACTTTAATTTTCATAGTAGTCTCAATTTTATAATTAAAAATTATTAATTATTTTAAAAAATTAGTATTACTTTAGTAGTTTTCATAATTCCACTAAATTATATAAAAAAGCATAATAATATAAATTAATTTTGAAAAAGAAATTTGTAACAAATCTTGCACTATTAATATTTCTTAATCTGCTAATTAAACCATTTTGGGTGTTTGGTATTGACCGAACAGTTCAAAACGTTGTTGGTGAGCAACAATATGGTCTTTATTTTGCATTGTTCAATTTCTCTCTCATTTTAAATATTTTTTTAGATTTTGGAATTACCAATTATAATAATCGAAACATTGCTCAAAACAATCATTTATTAAGCAAATATTTATCAAATATTGTTGTATTAAAATTTCTATTAGGGATATTTTATTTATTAATCAGTTTTGCAATAGCTCTATTATGGGGATATAATTGGATGCAAATAAAATTGTTGCTTATTCTTGCATTTAATCAATTTTTATTGTCGTTTATTTTATACTTAAGATCGAATATAAGCGGCTTGCATTTTTTCAAAACTGACAGTTTAATGTCTGTCCTCGACCGTAGTTTAATGATAATAATATGCAGTGTTTTGCTTTGGGGAAACATAACAGAAACACCATTTAAAATTGAATGGTTTGTTTATGCACAAACAGCATCTTACTCAATTACAGCAATTGTTGCTTTTTTAATTGTTTTATCAAAAGCAGAATATATAAAATTGAAGTTTAATTGGAAATTTTTGGCAACAACACTACGACAGAGTTTCCCATACGCATTGTTAGTTTTACTTATGTCGCTATACACCAGGTTCGACGGCGTATTACTTGAAAGATTATTATTGAATGGAGAAAAACAAGCCGGAATTTATGCCCAAGCTTTTAGAATTTTAGATGCAGCATCAATGTTCTCATTACTTTTTGCAGGCTTACTACTACCTATGTTTGCCAAAATGATAAAACAAAAACAACCGATAAATCAATTAACTCAACTTTCTTTTTTACTAATAATTATTCCTTCAATAATTGTTTCAATGTCTTCATTTTTTTATCGTAAAGAAATAATGTCATTATTGTATCATAACCATGTTGAAATATCGTCAAATATTTTCGGAGTGTTAATGTTTGCATATATTTTTGTTTCAACAAGTTATATTTTTGGCACATTGCTTACGGCTAACGGAAGCATGAAGAAACTAAACACTTTAGCAATTTTTGGTGTTGCAATAAATTTAACTCTCAATTTTATTTTAATTCCAAAATATCTCGCATTAGGTTCAGCTATAGCAAATTTAATAACTCAGTCATTTATTGCAATATCTCAAATTTTTATTTCTAAAAAAACATTCAAATTTAAAAATAATTACAAGCTTGTTTCTCGCATAATTATTTACGTTGCTGGCATTTTTGTTTTAGGACAAATAACAAGAGATTTACCATACAAATGGGGTTTTAGCTTCTCAATAATGATTGTTTTAAGTGTTATTTTTGCCTTTGGTCTTAAATTGTTTAACATTAAAGACATCTATAAAATCATTAAATATGGAGATTAAAAAATTCTCTACAATATATACTAGTAAAAAAACAAAACCCTTTGCTCTATTTTTATTCACACAATAAATTATTATTATCAAAGTTGGATAAAAAGATTATTTTTGTTTTTTAAATTAACATAATTAATGACTTATTGATAAATTATATATCAAAAAACAAACACGATGAATTATAAAAAGATTAACATTATTTTTGGTTGGCTGGCTTTTTCAATAGCAGCTTTCACTTATTTTAGTACAATTGAACCAACCGCAAGTTTTTGGGATTGTGGTGAATTTATAGCAACGTCATTTAAACTAGAAGTAGGTCATCCACCCGGAGCACCATTCTTTATGATAATTGCTCGTTTTTTCTCCCTCTTTGCAAAAGATGCCGCACATGTTGCGTTAATGATTAATTCAATTTCTGCTTTAGCAAGTGCTTTTACAATATTATTTTTATTCTGGACAATAACCCATCTTGCAAAAAAAATAATTGCTAAAAATAATGAACTTACCACAGGAAAAATAATTGCTATTATTGGTAGCGGATTAGTAGGTGCCTTGGCTTATACTTTTTCCGATTCTTTCTGGTTTTCTGCTGTTGAAGCAGAGGTTTATGCCTCATCGTCTTTGTTTACAGCTGTTGTTTTTTGGGCTATATTGAAATGGGAAAACGTAGCCGACGAAAAATATTCTAACCGATGGATTATATTAATTGCTTATTTAATGGGGCTGTCAATTGGCGTTCACTTATTAAATTTATTAACTATTCCAGCCATTGTTTTGGTTTATTATTTCAGAAAATTCAAACCTACTTCAAAAGGAATAATTTCAGCTTTTCTTATTTCAATATTAATCATAGCTGTTGTTATGTACGGAATTATACCTGGAATTGTTAAAATAGCATCAAAATTTGAACTATTGTTTGTTAATGGTATAGGGCTACCATATAACTCTGGTGTCATAATATTTGCACTACTCGTAATAGGTGGAATTATATGGGGAATTCATTATACACAAAAAAAAGGCAAAGTAATTTTAAACACAATAATATTAGTGTTTACAGTAATCTTAATAGGTTATTCTTCTTTTGCAATGGTTGTTATCAGATCATCGGCTAATCCCCCTTTAGATGAAAATAACCCCGATAATATTTTTTCTTTATTGTCATATTTAAATAGAGAACAATATGGTGACCGTCCATTAATGTACGGTTCATATTATAATGCCCCTCTCGACAATAACGAACCTTATTATGACGGCAATCCCTCATATGTGAAAAAAAACGGCAAATATATTGTTTCTCGATATGATCCTAAAAGGAATTACGATTCTCGTTTTAACACATTATTTCCTCGTATGTTTAGCTCACAGCAAAATCATGTAAAAGCTTATGAACAATGGGCAAACATTAAGGGGCGACCAATAAAAACAACCGACTATCAAGGAAATCCTCAAATAATTAATAAACCGACATTTGGTGAAAACCTGACATTCTTCTTCCGATACCAATTAGGTTACATGTATTTTCGTTATTTTATGTGGAATTTTTCAGGTCGACAAAACGACACTCAAGGTAATGGTGGAATTTTTAATGGAAATTGGCTAAGCGGAATTAATTTTATAGATGCAGTTCGTATTGGTAATCAAGACAATTTGCCGAAATCAATGACAAACAAGAAATCAAGAAATATTTATTATATGTTACCCTTTTTACTGGGGATTATTGGCTTATTGTATCAATACAAAAAAGACGGGAAAAATTTTTGGATTATCTCGTTACTATTTTTCTTTACAGGAATCGCAATTGTAATGTATTTAAATCAAACTCCATATCAGCCTCGCGAAAGAGATTATGCTTATACGGGTTCGTTTTATGCATTTTCTGTTTGGATAGGACTGGGAGTTCTGGCTATTTATGAACTATTTAACAAAATTTCACCATCGAAAACAGTGAGTGCTGTTATTTCAAGTTTATTGTGTCTTGTTTTTGTTCCGAGCCTTATGGCTAGTGAAAACTGGGACGATCACAATCGATCAAACAGATATACTGCTCGTGATATTGCCTACGATTATTTAAACTCTTGTGAGCCAAATGCAATTCTTTTTACTAACGGCGATAACGACACTTTCCCAACTTGGTATGCACAAGAGGTTGAGGGAATTCGTACAGATGTTAGAATTGTTTGCTTACCATACCTTACTACCGATTGGTATATTGATCAAATGAAGCGTAAAGCTTATGAATCTGAAGCTGTTCCTTTTTCAATGACTAAAGAACAATACATTCTGGGTAAAAGAGATTATGTTCCTGTATATGAAAGACTTAACAAGCCGGTGGATTTAAAAGAAGTAATAAAATTTGTTGCTTCTGATAATCCTAAAACAAAATTAGAGACTCAAGGTGGCGAAAATATTGATTATTTTCCTGCTAAGAATTTTATTATTCCTGTTGATAAAGAAAAAATTCTCTCCTCAGGAACTGTTAAGCCGGAAGATGCCGACAAAATAGTTGACAACATTAAATGGAAGTTAAAGGCAAACTATATAGGTAAAAGCGACATGATGATTCTTGATCTTTTATCGAATAATGACTGGGATAGACCTATTTATTTTGTTTCTGTAGGTTCTGGAAATTCAACAAACCTAACAGACTATTTTCAGTTAGACGGATTTGCATATCGTTTTGTCCCTATAAAAACCAAATATCAGTATAATGCTATTGGGCGAATTGATACTGATATTCTATACGATAAATATATGAACAAATTCAAATGGGGCGGTATGGGAGATTCTGATGTATACATTGATTATAATAATATCAGGACTGCTAAAGTTGTTCGTTTAAGAACAAATTTCTATCGTTTAGCAGATGCCTTATTAAAAGAGAACAAAAAAGATTCTGCTTTAGCAGTATTAAACAAAGGGCTTAAGCTATTGCCTCACGAAGTAAGCGAATTAAATTACTTTGATTTACCTTACATAGAAGCGTATTACAGAGCCAATCAAATTGATTCTGCAAATGCTCTGGCAAATAATGTTTTTGATACTTACTCCGATAATTTGAAATATTACTTATCGTTAAAACCTAAATTTTCTGGTTCAATTGAAAATGAAAAAAGTATGTCTTTTGCCGTATTAGACAATCTGGCAAAATTGACAAGAAAATACAAACAAACAGAACTTACTAAGAAATTTTCTGAAAAAATTGCCTTAATAACAAAAGGCTTATAAAAGCCAATTTTGCTTATTCTAAAAACACTCCAGAATTTCTTCTTGGGTGTTTTTTTATTTACGTAAAAAGAAATATCTTTTTATAAACTTATTATATTTAATTTGAGATAAAAACAATCCGGTAACTACAACAGCAATACCAACAAGTTTCCTAACAGTCAAGGTTTCGTCTAAAACAAAAAAAGCAAATATTACCGTAAAAACAGGAATTATATTTGTGAACATATTTGCGGTTGTTATTCCTAAATTTTTCACACCTGACAAGAAAAAAATATAAGCAAATGAGGATGAAAAAATAGCAAGTTCAAATAAAGGAATTAAAGAATTGACAGTAATTTGAATATCTTGAAATTGGTTGAAATCAAAAAATAAAAATAATGGTAAAAAATAAATCGCACCAATTGCATTTTGTACTGTTATTATTGTCATTGCATTATATTTCTTGGTAAGCTTAACAATTTGTGACGAATATCCCATGGCTCCGGCAACAGCCAAAAACATAAGCAAAATACCTACGGGTGAAGCCGAAAAAGAAAAATCATCTTTTAAAACTACCAATAACACTCCAAGAAATGATAATATTATTCCAAATATATTCATTTTTGACAAGCGTTCTTTAAACAGATAATATGCCAAAACAGGTGTAAAAAGGGGGATTGTTGATATAATAACAGAACCTACTGTGGCAGAAACATATTTCATACCAAAACTCTCACCAATAAAATATATTAGGGGTTCAAAAAAAGCCAACAACAAAAAAACCTTATAATCTTCTTTCTTAACACGTTTAAATCTTTTTGAAACAACAGCATACAAAAATAATAAAGAAGCAGATATAATTAATCTGAAAAAAATTGTAGTTATTGGAGTGTAATAAACATAAACTTGTTTATACCAAACAAAACTAAAACTAAACAGCACCATTGCTAAAACTAATGTTGCATACGTTAATATTTTTTTCATAATTCTTTTTTCCCTATATTAGAATAATTAATTTTGTAAAAATCGTTGTTTTAAATGGCAAAACAATAAAAAATTTCATATTCTTAAAATGAATAATAAAAAATCTGACAATCCTAAACTAATTTCTCTTCGCAAACATTTGCATAGCATCCCTGATTTATCAGGAAATGAATCAAATACATCAAATGAGATTATAAAATTTATTTCAGATTATTCTCCCGACGAAATAATTACCAATATTGGCGGAAATGGTTTAGCGTTTATTTTTAATGGAAAATTCCCCGGAAAAACAATAATGTTTCGCTCAGAGCTTGATGCATTACCAATAACAGAAACAAATGACTTTGATTACAAATCTGTCAAAAAAAACATCTCTCACAAATGTGGTCACGATGGTCACATGTCGATATTAGCTGGTGTGGCTTCTTTATTTTCAACAAATCGTTCGTTTTCAGGAAAACTTATTTTGCTTTTTCAAGCTGCCGAAGAAACAGGCACAGGAGCTTTTAATGTTATTAACGATAAAAAGTTTAAATTAATAAAACCCGATTATATTTTTGCATTACACAATGTTCCGGGTTTTCCTTTAGGAAGCATTCTTGTAAATGACAATATCTTTTCGTCGGCATCAAAAGGCATGATTATAAATTTAAAAGGGAAAACATCACATGCTGCTTTTCCCGAACATGGAATAAGTCCTGCTTTTGCAATGGCAAATATTATTAATGGATTGAAAAAAAATTCAAAAAACGATTCATTATTCAGCAACTTTGTTTTAATAACAATTATTCATGCAAAATTAGGGGAAGAGGCTTTTGGCACTACTCCCGAAAATGCTCAAATAATGGCGACCTTACGATCATTTCAAGACAAGGATATGCTTAAATTAACCCAAACTTCTGAAAAAATTGTGAAGGATAATGCTCTCAAATATTCTTTAGATTATGACATTTCATACACAGAACAATTTTTAGCAACTTACAATAATGGCGATTGTGTTGAATTTATTAAAAACGCAGCCTCACAAAATAACTATCAAATAATTAATATAAAGGAGCCTTTTCGTTGGTCAGAAGACTTTTCGCACTTCACAAAAAATTATAGCGGAGCAATGTTTGGCCTGGGTGCCGGCGAATACCATCCTGATTTACACAAGTCCAATTATGATTTCCCTGACGAATTAATAAAATTTGGCATGAATATGTTTAGCTCTATTCTGAAAAATATTTCATCTCTTAAACTAAATAATAAATAATTCCGTTATACATAAAATTTTGTATTTTTGTCAACAAATAAACTAAGCTCTATATAATTTGTCGATACTTAAAAAATTAAATAACATATCGGGATTACAATTATTCCAAATATCCCGTTTCTCTTCTTTTTTATTTATAAGCATAATATTTACAAAAAGCCATCTGACTTTATCAGAAATAGGTCTTTTTGAATTATTGCTCTTTTTTGCAAGTGCTGCAAGTTATTTTTGGGTAACCGGACTAATTCATTCATTTTTACCATTATACAAAAACAACAACACCTTTCTTTTTAAAGAAGAAAATAAGTCTCCAGAATTATTTAATGCATTTATACTGTTGTGTTTTTTCAGCATTTTAATTTTCATTATTGGATTATTAATTAAAAAAGACCTTTCTGTT
Source organism: Bacteroidota bacterium (assembly GCA_015222055.1). GTDB lineage: Bacteria > Bacteroidota > Bacteroidia > Bacteroidales > B39-G9 > B39-G9. The sequence continues at coordinate 40,256 of JADFUR010000048.1, forward strand.
TTTGGCTACAAAGGGAAAGTTCCATTTTATTTTCCTCTATTATTATATATTTTATTGAGTAATCCGGCTGCTTTAATTGAGTATATTTATATGTTAAGAAACAAACCCGATAAAATTATTTCATATGGGTTTCTTACATTCTCACTTCAACTTGTGTTAGTAATTACTCCTGTTTTATTAGGTTATGGAATTACCTTTTCTGTTTGGTCTTTAGTCTTTGTTTCGGCATTGCGAATGGTTTGGTTAATTGCATTACTAAAAAAGTATGCTGTTTTTAAAATTTCCTTTCCTTTTCTTTTAGAACATTTATCTTTAGCAATCCCATTAATAATAAGCAGTTTATTAAGCGGTTCGGCACAATATATCGACGGAATTATTATTTCGAACAAATATGATGCTGCCTCTTTTGCTGTATTCCGTTACGGAGCTAAAGAGTTGCCCTTTGTCGTTTTGTTGGCAGCAGGTTTGCACAGTGCAATGCTTCCGGAATTTTCTACCACTAAAAAATTAAAAGAGTCTTTAAAAACAATTAAGAAAAAATCGGCAAGATTAATGCATATTCTTTTCCCCCTTTCAATTGTTGTTTTACTCTTTAGCAAATGGCTTTTTACAGCAATGTTTAACGAAAATTTTAGTCGTGGAGCTGATGTTTTTATGATATATTTACTCTTGGTTTGTAGCCGCCTTCTTTTCCCCAATACGATTCTCATCGGCTTAAAAAAAACAAGAGTTGTTATGCTTGCATCAATTATTAATATTGCTGTTAATGTTTCATTAAGTTTAATATTTCTTGAAAAATATGGTTTAGTTGGTGTTGCTCTTGCTACTGTATTTGCTTTTCTTCTCGAAAAACAAATACTTATTCTTTATAATTATTTTGCACTTAAAATAAGTCCTAATAAATACATCCCAGTTGGCTTGTATTTTGCATATACCATTGTGTTTTTAACAATATTTGTACTAATTGACCATAGAATAATTTTTATAATGTAATAAGATTTATAAAGATGAATATTGAACAAATAAGAGAATATTGCATAAATAAAAAAGGAGTTAGCGAAGGCTTTCCTTTTGACGAAGATACTCTTGTTTTCAAAGTAATGGGGAAAATGTTTGCCTTAATGAGTCTCTCCAAGGGAAACAGTATTAATTTAAAATGTGAGCCTGAGAAAGCAATCTCTCTTCGTGAACAATACAGTGCAATATTACCCGGTTATCATATGAGCAAAATACATTGGAACACGGTTATGTTTAACGAATCTATTTCCGACAATTTACTTATGCAGTTAATTAACGATTCTTACAATCTAATAGTAAGTTCTTTAACTAAAAAGAGCAAAGACCTGCTGAAGGAGATGTAAATTTACAATGATAAACTGATCTGACTATTTTAAAAAATAAAGATATGAAAAAAGACAAAAAAAATGACTTGATTGAAATATTTGCAGGCTCATTAATAGATGCTGAAATGGTTAACAGTTTATTGAAGAATTCTAAAATAGACACTTTTTTGAAAGACGAGTATGTTGGTACAATAGCTCCATGGCAAGTTTCCGCAGGAGGTTCGGGTGCCGTTAAAATTATTATCAACAGTAATGATTATGAGACGGCAAAATTGATTGTTGAAGAATATGAACGAAATAAAAAATTAAAATAATAAGTCCGGGGAACTTGCACTACTACGGAAAATAATAAAATATGTTGCCGGTACAATTCCCATTTTTACCAAATTTTATTGATATGCTTTCCCATGCAAGAACAGACATGAAGATGATTAAAAAATTTTATCGCGGTTTTAAGCAATAAATAAATTTTTATAATAAAAAATATAATCTTACACTGATAGTCGTAGCATCAAACTACGACTTTTTTTTACAAGAAAATTAAACCCACAAACCGAAGAACCAAACAAAACCCAATAAATTATTTTTTATCACACACAAATTTTATAAATTTACCGGAGTAATATAAACTGTACCAAAAACAAAACCTTTTTCCTACAGCTTTTAAGTAAATGCCGATTTTTTAACGACTAAAACTTATATTACTATAGTGGAAATAAGACACACTGGTGTGTCTTATTAAATTGTTAGCATTTATTAAAAAGCACACCGTGCAAATATTAAGCTATAAATTGATAACTTTAAGACTTTTACACATTAATTTATATGGACACAAGAAGTTTACACGTTTTAAGTATGTTTATAATGCAGATATTCAGCAACATGCGAATTGTCTCCCTTATTCGTGCGGGGAAGAAATAGGAAGTTATCAACAAACATTGCATATATGAAAGATTTAACAGTTTCGGCGATAGATAGGCAAAATATACTAAATAATATTGATGCAGTTGAAGATATTCAAAAATATCTTGGCATTGGTGGAATGTTGTTTTCTGGTCAATACAGGTATACAAAAAAGCAAATCGCTGATTTTTATGTTATAGACACATCAACAATTGAACGCTATTTATCACAAAACGAAGATGAATTAAAACACAATGGCTATGAGGTGTTTAAAGGAAAAAAACTTAAAGAATTTAAAGCGGAATTTGGATGGCTTTTAGAGGATGGAGTGAAAGCTCCGCAGCTAGGAATTTTTAATTTCAGGGCATTTCTTAATCTAGGTATGATGTTGTCTGAAAGTGAAAAAGCTAAAGCACTGAGAAGTGCCATGCTTGACATTGTCCTTGACACAGTCAATAAAAAATTAGGAGGCAACACAAAATACATCAATCAACGTGACGATGAATTCTTTTTTGCGATTATAAAAGAACCAAAATACAGAAAAGAATTCACTGGTGCATTAAAGGATTATCTTGAGATGGGTAATTATAAATATGCTTATTATACAGACAAAATCTACGAAGCTATTTTTGGAGAAAAGGCAAAGGAATACAAACAAGTTCTTAAGCTGGACAACAATGAGAATGTTAGAGATACAATGTATTCTGAGGTTTTAAATTTAATTGCATCTTTTGAAACTGGACTTGCTCACAAAATGAAGGAAGAGTACTTAAAAAAAGGACGTATAAAGTTAACACCTACAGAATTAGATTTGCTGTTTAAACGCTTCTCAAGAGATCCATTATATAAACCGTTGATGGAGAATGCTAGGACAAAAATGGCAAGTCGAGATTATGGGCTTAGAGATATTATTCATGCAAGTTTGGAAGAATATATTCAAGCCTTAACTGTAGCTGATTTTGAACGCTTTTTAGGAGAAAAAAGCAAATCTATGGAAAAAAGGATAGAAGAAAATATTGATATTTTCAAAAGATTAAAAAACTTCTAATATGGGTTTTCGCTATTTTACAAAAGAATATGCATTAGGACTCATTGAGAAAATGCTTGAACAAACTGGCAACAGTCTAGTGATAATCAAACCTGAAAATTTAGATGGTCCATTTGAATTCGTTAAGAATGACCTATACTATCCAACAATTGAAGATAAAGTAGCATATTTAATGTATAGCTTTAATACAAATCATTGCTTTATTGATGGTAACAAAAGAGCAAGTGTGGTATTAGCATGTTTCTTTCTAGAGTTAAATGGCTATGATTTTATCGTGGATAGCTTTCTAAGACGAATTGAAAATTTTGCAATATATGTAGCAGATGGTAAAGTAGACAAAGAATTCTTAACTGAAATTATTCGGTCTTTAATTTATGAAGATGACTTTTCAGAAGAACTAAAAATTGAGATTGTAAATACGATTTTCAATTAAAAATAACAAATGCTAACATTTTATAGATTCCATGGCGACCTCAGTGGTATGCCAGTGGCGGTTTTCTACATGTTTTCCTTGTTTGTATGTGGACAGGAAATCACCCGCAATCCGCCACGTAACTTATAATTTTCCGTTAATCACCCAAAAAAATCATTTCTTTTTTGGTAAAAAAAGAGAATTACCATCATTAAATTTTCGGTTTAATAACATATCACCACAAAACAAACTCGTAGTATTTCACGACAAAGAAATTCGTCGTGCGTGGTATAACGATGAATGGTACTACTCTTTGGTTGACATTGTTGCGGTACTCTCCGAAAGCAAGAACCCTACTGATTATCTTAAAAAGATTAGAAAGCGTGACGAAACTGAAAAACTACATAGGGACAAGTTGTCCCCTGGTAGAAATGCAGACAGCTTCGGGTAAAAACCGTAAAACGTTATTCGGGAATACAAAAAATGTATTCCGCCGAATCCAATCCATTCCATCGAAGAAAGCAAAGAGAAAAATTGAAAAATATATTAAAATCTCAGCTTCAAACTACGCCTTTTTTTTACAAGAAAATTAAACCCAAAAACCGGAGAAACAAACAAAACCCAATAAATTATTTTTTATCACACACAAATTTTATAAATTTACCCGAGTAATATAAACTGTACCAAAAACAAAACCTTTTTCCTACAGCTTTTAAGTAAATGCCGCTTTTTTTAACGACTAAACTCATATTACTATAATGGAAATAAATTTAATTGGGTGTTTATTTGATTGTTAGAACCTATTAAAATCAATACATAGCGAATGACTTTTACCAGTGAAATCTTTGATGTTGAATACAGACATATAAGTAATGATAATTACCTACATGTCATTAATATTCAAGAAATTAATACGGAATTGGAAGAGTTCATTGATACGTGTATTTCATTGATTTGTTATGGTCCTGATGATACAGACATTAGCATTATCAAAAAAGAACTAATTAGCTTTTTTGAAACGAAACAAAGTGATCCAGATAAACGAACGATAAAAGGAGCTATTGCTGAGTTTTTCATAAATCTGTATCTATTAGATATCGGTTTTAAACAGGAATATTTGTTTTTAAACCTTGAAGAAAATTCAATCAAAAAAGGATTTGACGGATATTTTACATTTTCAGATGAAGAATGGATTTTTGAAAGTAAATCAGGTAGTATTAATTCTTCAAATGCAACTCACAAAGACAAAATATCTACTGCTTATACAGATTTAAAGAAAAAGGTTGAAACTAAAACATCAAATAATCCATGGAAAAATGCTTTTAATCACGCTAAAAGAGTGGGAAGCGAAGATGATATAATAAAAAATCTAAAAAAACTTTCGGATGATTTTGTGTTGGAAAAATATCAGAAAATTAAAGATTTAAACATAATTCCAGGTTCTACTATTTTTTTAGAAGGGAATTGGATAGATATTGATACCGATGACTTAGAAATCAAAATCAAAGGTTTTTTATCTGGCAAAGAATATAAAGGCATAAATGTAATTTGTGTAAATAATAAATCAATTGAACTTTTTCAAGATTATTTAAACAGATAAAATATGCTAACAGAAGAAAAAAGAAAACTAACATCAATAATTAAAAACGAGCATTTTAACAAGATTTTAAAAAAAATCACTGTCAATGAAACGTTGAAAGATGAAGAAAAATCATTTATTCTTGCAGCAGCCATCTTATTTCTAAAGTTTTATGAACGGGATAACAGATTTATAAGTTTTGCAGATTTCGCATATTATATTATACTAAAATATTCACTTAAATATCAAGATTTTCAGCCACTTTATGACTTCTCTTTAAGTTTTGGTTTTTATCCAATTGCAAAAAGCATTTTAAATGAAAAATTATTAGAACATGATACAATAATTGACCAGTTATTAAATACAAGGCTGAATGATTATCTAAATAAAGAAAATTATATTGAAACATTAGAACAGAATATTAATAGCAAAAGGTTTCTTAACGATAGCTCTGATGAGAAAAGTTATTTAGCACCGACTTCTTTTGGTAAAAGCTCTCTAATAGTTGATTATATAAAAGAATTGTCACAAAATAATGTTAAAATTGCTATTGTTGTTCCAACAAAGTCATTATTAATGCAAACTTATAGAATGATAAGATTTGCTAATTTGGGTAAAAAGATATTAATTCATGACGAGATGTATAACGGAGAAGATAGTTTCATTGCTATCTTTACCCAAGAGCGTTCATTACGTTTGTTAAGTCACGAGAATTTATTTTTTGATGTACTAATTATTGACGAAGCCCATAACTTATTAAAAGAAGATAAAAGTAGTAGCCGAAATATATTATTAGCTCGCTTAATTGCGAAAAACAGAATACTCAATCCAAACCAAAAAGTTATATACTTATCACCTCTTATTAGCGATGTTCATAAATTGCGTATTTCTAAAAGTCAAGAAATTAAATCTCATAATATCAAATTTAATATCAAAGAACCAGAATTATTTGAATACTTGAATAATAAGGTTTATCAATACAATAGATTTGCTAATCAATTCTATGAAATTGAAAGTAATATAGGCGGATTTAATTATCTTATTAACAAGTCACAGAAAAAGAATTTTATTTATGAAACAAGCCCAAAGAAAATAGAAAAACTTGCTAAATTCATAAGTAGCAACCTTAAAACAAATTTATTAGAAGCACCTGAAATTATCACAATAATAAATAATTTAAAAACAGAAGTTCATGAAAGTTTTTATGCTATTGATTATGTAAAAAGGGGTTTGATATATTTACATGGGCAAATACCAGACATAGTTAAAGAATATTTAGAAAGTAAATTTAGCACAGTAAATGAATTAAATTATATTGTTGCAAATTCCGTTATTTTAGAAGGAATGAATTTACCAATTGATGCACTCTTTATATTTAATACATGGGGGTTACAAGGTAAAGAATTGATTAATTTGATTGGTAGAGTTAATAGACTTAATACTATATTCTTGTCATATCCTATTGATTTTAGAAAATTACTTCCTCAAATTCATTTTATAAATACATCGAGTAGCACTCGAACACATACAAACAAAATAAAGACATTAAGAAGCCGTATTTTTGAAGACATTGTTAAAAATCCACTACTTGCAGAGTTTGATTTCGATAATTTAGGTGTTTCAAAAGATAAAGAAGATGAAGAATTAAACAGAATACAAAGAATTCAAGAAAACGAAGAATTATTATATTCTACTCCCACTAATGAATATGATAAGATTAAACAATCCTTTATTGAAGCTAACATAATCAACTTTTATTCTGAAAGCGATGATATTATTAATAGTTTTATTGTAAAAAAAGAAGATGTAAGAAATGGTAGTGTTGTTGATTGGACTAATTTTAGTGTAATTGATAAAATAGAATATGTATTTATTCATGAATTGGAAGTGGTTGATTTTGAATTCGCTCGACTTAGAAATAATGCAGCAAAAAATTATTACGACAATTATATCCATATAGGAAGAAAAAAATCATTTAATGAAAGAGTTAAATCCCAAATATTATATTTTCAACATCGTGCAGAGAGTTCTAATATAGATGATAGATTATATTATATGGGCAGATATGGTGAAATTCCCAAATACACTGGAAATTTTCAGAATAGTAATCCTGTTTATGTCGATTTATCAACAAAAAATGATACGGAAAAAGCAAATTTAGCCATTGTTAAATTAAAAATGGAAGATGACTTTATTAGCTTTAAAATTAACAGATTCGTTGTACTGTTATATGATTACGAATTAATCAATTCCGATGAATACAATTTGTTTATCTATGGTACAACAGATGAAAATAAAATTGCTTTGACCAAATATGGATTAAATATAAATCTTGTTAGTAAATTAGAAACGGATAATCAATTAGGAAATCTTCAATTTGACAGCTTTAAAAATTTATCGGCTAATAAAAATTTTAAGTTGTATTTAGAAACCTTATCTGATTTTCAAAGATTTGAAATACAGCGATATTTGTAATTCTCAATACTAACAAGCTCTACAATGTGTATAATTCATAGGGAGTTCAGAGATTTTCGAGCATTTTCACTCGCGTCAATTTTGGGTGTTAATTTGATGAGTTTCAAATCCGCAATCCCTTACGAAATAATACACTCATCGTTAATCACCAAAAAAATCATTTCTTTTTTGGTGAAAAAAGAGAATTACCATCATTAAATTTTCGGTTTAATAACATATCAACCATCTGAACACCATTCATCATGCTACCATATAAACCATGTGCAAACTTTGGTTGATAAAGATTTTTAATTGGTGTTTTAAATGGGAGTCGTTTGGGTCCGAACTGGCTTACTATTGAAGCCATATCGTAAAGGCTTCCTGTGGGCGAACCCGAATAACGCGAAAAAGTAGCCGGAGTTGAAATGTTTTTAACAACAATATGTTTTCTTAAATCGGGAATAAAATATTTCTCTGCTATATTAATAAAAAAGTCACCCCATTTTTCTTTTTCTGCTTCATATTTTTCAGGATTGTTTTCTCGCCAATCAAGCCATTTGTCTATTCCAAAAGGGGAGCACCTTATTGTTACTGTATTTTTCGAACCTGTTGTTAACGATGGACAAATAACCGCTGCATGAAAACATGTTTCACTAAATGCGCTATCTCCTTTGAGTAATCCTTCAAAAAGTTTTTCAGAAGTTCCCAGTCCGGTTGATACTACATTATATGGATAATCAAGATCCATTTCTTCAAGATTAATATCATCATCCAAACCCAGAGCAATGTTTATTGACGATGTCGACATAAGAATATTATCTAAACGCTTAATATATTTTGCAGGCAAATTTTCTTCCCCCACAAGCTTTCTCATGGCAACCATTGGGTCAATAGTAGTTATTACTTTATCTGCATTAATTATAGTATTATCTCCTTTTACTTTAACTCCAACCGCTTCACCATTCTCAATTACAATTTTTTCAACATCGGCATTTAAACGAATTTCGCCATCCCATTTCTGAAAAAGTTTAGTCATATTTACAGGAAACTCATCAAAATAGTTATATGGTCTAAAACATCTAGTCATTGACGAAAGCATTGCTCCTGTTGCATAAATTGCAGAAGCATGATCAGAAGGCACACCTGAAAAAGAAGTAAAAGTCTCCATTACTTCTCTAAGTTTAGGATTTGTAATTTTAAATTTATCGAGCAATTCAGAATAAGTGCGATTAAGATTTGCGATTACTTTTGGTGCTCTAAACGGTGTGACAATAGTATCTTTAAGGCTTGGAATTACTTTTAGTTTTCGCACTTGAGAAAACATAGAAATAGAATAATCCATGAGCTTATCAATTTTATCAGCATCATCAGGAAATTTATTTTTCAGATACTTTGTAAATTTTTCTGATCCTGCAGGAATTTTATATTCGTCAGTCTTATCTCCTTTAACCACAATACGCCGCATAAAATCTTTTTCATACTTTTTTAATTCTATTTCAATTCCAAGATATTCCAGCATATCAATAATATCAGGAAAAAGCTGGGTTGTTTCAAACACATATTCACCTTTTTTAAAAGTAGTACAATAACCTCCCACATAACTGTTTTTTTCTATGATTAAGGTCTTCATCACTTTTGTATTTTTCATCCACATAAGAGCCGTTGCCAGACCACTAATTCCTGCTCCTATAATAATTAAGTCGTAATGTTCTTTAGCTGTATAATTTGATTTGATTTCTTCTTTGAATGATTTCGCTTTCTTTGCCATTATTTCTATATAAATTATTAGTATAAATTAATCGATGTTAAAAAAATATCACTCTCAATTTAAAAAGAAATTAAAGATTCTCCAAACCAGCTAAAAAATTATTCTTAGTTTTTATAAAACATTGTTTTAACTTTGTAATCTTTTAAAATTACGAAATCTTTATTAAAAAAAAGTGATTACTTTAGAGATAAACAACATATCGGAAATAGAAGAAACTGCCAAATTGTTTTTAAACAAAACAAAAAAGCATAAAAAATTTGCTTTTTTTGGTGATATGGGAGTTGGTAAAACAACTTTTATTAAAGAATTGTGCAAACAATTAGGCGTTACCGATGTTGTAAACAGCCCAAGTTTTGCAATTGTAAACGAATATACTTCATCAAACGATGAAATAATTTATCATTTCGATTTTTATCGTATTAAAAACATTAATGAAGTTTTTGATTTTGGTTATGAAGAATATTTTTACAGCCCAAACTATTGTTTTGTTGAGTGGCCAGAAAAAATCCAACAACTTCTTCCCGAAGATTTTATTATAGTTAATTTTACAGAAGAATCTAATCATAAAAGAATAATTAATATTCAGATGTAACCAGACCTAACAGGTTTTAAAAACCTGTTAGGTCTCTCGAAATAAAAAGCAAAGCCCAAATCAATAAAGTTTGGGCTTTGCTTTTTAGAAACTTTTTATTATTTCTTGTTCATTTTTGACCAAGAATCTCTCAAGGCAACCGTTCTGTTAAACAGCAACTTATCAGGTTTAGAATCTTTATCAATACAGAAATAGCCCAGTCTCTCAAACTGTAATAAAGAGCCGTTTGCAGCATTTTTTAATCCTGGTTCTACTTTACAATTGTTTAATATTGTTAAAGAATCTTTGTTTAAAAACTTTTTGAAATCTACACCTTTTTTGCCTAAAGGGTCTTCGTCAACAAACAATCTGTCATATAATCTAACTTCTGCATCTAAAGCATGTTTAGCCGACACCCAATGCAAAGTACCTTTAACTTTACGTCCGTCTGGCGATGAACCACCTTTTGTTTCGGGGTCATAAGTACAATGTAATTCAATAACATCTCCTGTGTTCTCGTCTTTAACAACTTCAACGCAAGTTATGTAATAAGCATATCTCAAACGAACTTCTCTTCCGGGAGCTAAGCGGAAAAATTTCTTTGGTGCTTCTTCCATAAAATCATCTCTCTCAATATATAATTCTTTTGAGAATGGCACTTTTCTACTTCCTTTGCTTGCATCTTCAGGGTTGTTTATTGCATCAATCTCTTCATCTAAATTTTCAGGATAATTATCAATAATAACCTTTAAGGGATTTAAAACACTCATTACACGATTTGACACTTTATTTAAGTCTTCGCGAACACTATGCTCTAACAAGGCAACATCAATAACATTATCGCGCTTAGCAACTCCAATTGTATTTGCAAAATTTCTTATTGAGGCAGCAGTATAGCCACGTCGTCTCAAACCTGATACAGTAGGCATTCGCGGATCATCCCATCCGTCGACCAAATTTTCGTCAACAAGTTCCATTAATTTTCGTTTACTCATAACGGTATAACTCAAATTAAGTCTTGCAAATTCAATCTGTTGCGGACGAGAATCAATATTTAAAGCAATAAGAAACCAATCGTATAAAGGTCGGTGAACTTCAAACTCAAGAGTACAAATTGAATGAGTTATCCCTTCAATAGCATCAGATATTCCATGAGCAAAATCATACATTGGGTAAATACACCATTTATCACCCGTTCGATGATGATTTTGTTTTTTTATTCTATAAACAATAGGATCGCGCATATGCATATTTGGCGATGCCATGTCAATTTTTGCTCTTAAAGAATGTGTTCCTTCTTCAAATTTTCCTTCACGCATTTGTTCAAAAAGCGAAAGACTTTCTTCAACAGAACGATTACGATAAGGACTTTCTTTCCCCGGTCGTGTAGGCGTTCCTCTATATTCTTTTATCTCGTCGCCACTTAATTCACAAACATAAGCATTCCCCGACTTTATTAATTGTAGAGCATATTGGTATAATTTCTCAAAATAATCAGAAGCATAAAACATTCTGTCTTTCCAGTCAAAACCCAACCAATGTACATCTTCTTTTATTGATTCAACATATTCAACATCTTCTTTAGTTGGATTAGTATCGTCAAATCGCAAATTGCATATGCCATTATACTGCTGAGCCAAACCAAAATTCAAACAAATTGATTTTGCATGACCAATATGAAGATATCCATTTGGTTCAGGAGGGAAACGTGTATGTACCTCTGTTCTTTTACCTGTTTTTAGGTCTTCGTCAATAATGCTTTGAACAAAATTTACAGGTTTTTTTGTTTCGTTTGTTTGTTTCTCGTTCGTATTCTTCATTTTAATATAATGATTGATTAATTTACAAAAAGAATCCAAAGTTAAATAAAAAAAATTGAAAGCTAATAGAAATATTTAGCGATTGTAAAAAGTAAGTTGTAAAAAATTATTTTAAATTTGCACAAATTAATAATTACAAAAAAATGGGTTTAATTGAAATTGAAGGCATGGAATTTTATGCTTATCACGGATGTTTTAAAGAAGAACAAATTGTTGGTAACAAATTTTTAATAGACTTATCAATAGAGGCAAATTGTGTTGAGGCTTCAAAAACAGACAATTTAAATGATGCAGTTAACTATCAGGCAGCATATACTATAGTAAAATGCGAAATGGAGAAAAAATCTCACCTTTTAGAAAATATAGCAAATAGAATATTAGACAGCCTGTACAAAAAATTACCAAACATAATAAAAGCGACTGTTAAAGTATCGAAAATCAATCCTCCTATGGGAGGAAAAATAGAAAAAGTGAGCCTAACTCTCAGTAAATAATGCATTATACGTTTGTGTTTCATAAAAAAGTGAAAAAACTTGTATATATAATATAGATTTTTATAACTTTGCACCCTTGAAAATAATACAAGGTCTCGTGGCCGAGTGGCTAGGCGGTGGTCTGCAAAACCATACACAGCGGTTCGAATCCGCTCGAGACCTCGCTTAAAAACAAAAAAATACATTTATAAGGAAAACATAATAATTTTTTTAATTTTATTTAAAAATTGTTTTCTTTGTAAATGAATTTTTTAATAAATTTAATTTACAAACTAAAAATTTAAAATTATGTCAGACATTTCATCAAGAGTAAAAGCAATTATCGTTGACAAATTAGGCGTTGATGAAAACGAAGTAGTTAATGAAGCTAGTTTTACCAATGATTTAGGTGCAGATTCATTAGACACTGTTGAGTTAATTATGGAATTTGAAAAAGAATTTAATATTGCAATTCCTGACGATCAAGCTGAAAAAATTGGTACAGTTGGTGATGCTATTTCTTACATTGAAAACAACGCAAAATAATTAATCTCGTTTTAAATTATTAGAACATGGAAGTAAAAAGAGTTGTAATAACAGGTCTTGGAACAATTAATCCCATAGGGAAAAATGTTCCTGAAACATGGAAAAATCTTCTTAATGGAGTAAGCGGAGCTGATAATATTACTCGCTTTGATGCTTCTAAATTTAAGACACAATTTGCTTGCGAAGTAAAAAATTATGATTATAAAGAATATTTTAATCGCAAAGAAGCGAGAAAATATGATTTATATGCACAATTCGCATTAATTGCTGCTGACGAAGCAGTAAAAGATGCGAATTTTAATCTTGAGGTTCTTAATCTTGACAGAGTAGGAGTTATATGGGGAGCAGGAATAGGGGGTCTTAATACTTTTGTAAGTGAAATTAGTGATTTTGCCAAAGGTGACGGAACTCCCCGCTTTAGCCCATTTTTTATACCAAAAATGATTGCAAACATTGCATCAGGTCATATTTCAATCAAATACGGATTTAAAGGTCCTAATTTCACAACCGTTTCAGCATGTGCGTCATCTGCTAGTGCAATTTGTGATGCTTTTAACTATATTCGTTTTGGAAAAGCCGATGTTTTTGTTTCAGGTGGTTCTGAAGCTGCAATTGATGAAGCAGGAATTGGAGGTTTTAATTCAATGAGAGCTATTTCAACCAGAAATGACGACCCTAAAACAGCCTCACGTCCTTTCGATGCAGACCGCGATGGTTTTATTCTCGGAGAAGGTGGTGCAGCGTTAATTCTTGAAGAATATGAACATGCTGTTAAACGAGGTGCTCATATTTACGCAGAACTTGTTGGTGCAGGAATGAATGCAGATGCATATCATATGACAGCACCTGACCCTACGGGTAACGGAGCATGCAACGTTATGAAACTCGCAATAGAAGATGCTGGAGCTAAATATGGAGATGTTGATTATATCAATGTTCACGGTACTTCAACAGGTCTTGGAGATCTTGCAGAACCAAAAGCAATAATAAAAACTTTTAAAGAACATGCTTATGAATTAAGCATCAGTTCTACTAAATCAATGACTGGCCACCTTTTAGGTGCTGCTGGTGCTATTGAAGCAATTGCCTCAGTGCTTGCTGTAAAAAACAACATCATACCTCCTACAATTAATCATTTTAATCTTGATCCTGAAATTGATAGTAATTTGGATTTTACTTTTCAAAAAGCTAAAGAAAAAACTGTTAATTATGCAATGAGTAACACTTTCGGGTTTGGAGGACATAATGCCACATTATTATTTAAAAAATTTAATCAATAGTTAGTGTATTTGGGAAAATTTTCCTTTTTTAAAGATTTCTTTCTTTCATCGAACAATTTTTATAGTTCAATAAAAAATATTGTTGGTTTTAGACCTTCTAACCCCAATTTTTATCGAATTGCGCTCATTCATAAATCTGCGTCTATAATATCACCTGACGGTTCTATTGTTAACAATGAACGCCTCGAATTTCTCGGAGATGCAATTTTAGATGCTATTATAGCCGAATATCTTTTTGCTAAATTCCCCAATAAGAATGAAGGATTTTTAACAAAATTAAGATCAAACATAGTAAATGGAGAAAACCTATCTATTCTATCTGAAAAAATTAATTTAACAAAATTAATAATTTCAAATATCAACAGTTCAAAATATTCAAAGCACTTATATGAAGATGTTTTTGAGGCTTTTATTGGTGCAATATTTTTAGATAAAGGATATGAGACAACAAAAAAATTTATTATTAACAAAATAATAAAACAACATGTTGATATAAATCATTTGGCGGAAACAGATAATAACTTTAAGAGCAAGCTTGTTGAATGGTCACAAAAAGATAAAAAATCAATTTGTTTTGACACTATTCTTGATGGATCAAGTATTAATTCAAACAATACTCTTTTTGTTTCTCATATAAAAATTGAAGATGAAATTCTTGGTGAGGGTTTTGGTTCGTCTAAGAAAGAAGCTGAACAAAATGCCGCAAAAAAAACATTACAAAATATTGGTGTCTGAGACTAATTTCTTTTATCTTTTTTAACATTAGAAACAAAAAAAACAATTTGATTTAGGAAAAATATTAGCGACATTTACATTAATTTTTATTTTGAAAAAAATCAAACTAACATATAAACCAGATTATGACTTTGTTTTGATTGGGATTTCGTCTCATGAAAATGATTATAAATTGGCGTGGTCAATAAACAACAGCTTTAATCTAAATCTCTCAAAAAAAGAAGACATAACTGTCTTTAAAAAAAAATACTCCGAGACCCAAAATTTTTCCGTTTTTTCATATAATGACGACACCAAATTAATTTCATACAATTTAATTTCAAACCGATGTGAAAACGGATTTTTAATACAAGAGTATAACAAATTTGATTTTTTTATTCAAATATATGGAGAACAAACAGATTCTGATTTAGCGAAAGTTTTAAATAATCTAAAAAAAAACGATGATATAATTATTGCCGGCAAACTGGATTTAAATAAAATTAAATCCGCAGAAAATTTAATGTTTTAATATTAATTTAAAAGGCTGCTAATAACAATTCAATATCTCGAGAAGGCAGATTAAATTTTTCTCCCATTTCTTGTTTAGTTAAAATCCCATTAAAAAGATAAACACCATTACGCAAACCTAAATTATTTTTTATTACTTGTTTAACTCCACCCGATTCACTAATATCTAACAATATATAACCAAAAATGTTACTCAAAGCATACGAAGCTGTTCGAGCAACTCTTGAGGGTATATTTGGCACACAATAATGAACTATGCCATATTTTGTAAATACTGAATTTTTATGATTTGTAACCTTCGATGTTTCAAAACAACCTCCATGGTCAATGCTAATATCAACAATAACAGATCCTCGTTTCATTTCTTTAATAATATCTTCTGTTACTATAAATTGTTTTCCTCCAGTAATAGAAAATAAAGCACCAATAGCTACATCTGCAGTTTTCATTGCTTTTAATAAAACTTTGGGTTGTAATATTGAAGTAAAAACGCTTTTTCCTAAATCGCTTTGAAGTTTTCGTAAAGAACTAATTGATGTGTCAAAAACCTTTACCGTTGCACCTAAGGCTAAGGCTGTTTTAGCGGCGAATTCCCCAGCTTTTCCAGCTCCTATAATTACGACATCACTTGGACTAACTCCTGCAATACCACCAAGCATCTCGCCTTTTCCATTGTTAACATTACTTAAATATTCGGCAGCTATTAAAATAGAAGTTGTGCCTGATATCTCACTCATTGAACAAACTATTGGATAACAATTTTCTGCATCTTTAATATATTCAAAAGCAAATGCTGTAACTTTTTTTGAAATTAATTTCTTTATATAATTTTTGTCATCATTTGCCGCATTTAATGACGAGATAACAATCTGATTGCTATGCATAAGATTAATTTCATCGTCGGTAAAAGGAGCAACTTTAACAACTACATCAGACATAAAAACCTCTGCAATATTATCAACAATAACGGCTCCAGCCTCACTATAGGTAATATCATCAAAATGGGCTCCTTCTCCAGCCTTGCTTTCAACAATTACATTATTACCATTGCTAACAAGCAATTCAACTGCATGAGGTGCTAATGCAACTCTATTTTCATAAAGGGTCTTGTCTCTGGGTACACCAATAATTAATTGTTTCTTTTTCTCTCCAACTTCAAGTTTTTCTTCTTGAGGTAAAAATTTCCCTTTATTAAAGGAGTATTGAGATATAGATTTTTTCTGATTTTTCATATGTTTAAACCCTCTTTTTCTAATTTTGTTATTGTAACTAAATTAGTTATTAATATCAAAAAATCAAAATCTTTATTTATCTGAAATTATTACACCCTAATCTCTGAAAAATATTTTAACAAAACGAAAAAAAATCGTATTTTCTTATTAAATTTGTAAAAATTGTCCGATGGTGTAATTGGCAACACAACTGATTCTGGTTCAGTAGAGTCCAGGTTCGAGCCCTGGTCGGACAACTATGCTTTTGGTTATAAATCTGCATTCTAAATTGAACTTTCTCATATTTTTTTCATTATTCAAAATTTCGATTCACTCCTAAAAGCAACTAAAATTTGACAATTTTAGTTTTTAGACTTCATCGGTTAATGTTTTCAATACCAAGTTTTATTCTTTTTAAAGCTTCTTCCTTGCCTATAAGTTCAATAATATCGAAAACCCCTGGTCCTTTTGCTGCACCCACAATAGTTAGTCTAAATGCATTCATAACCATACCCATGCCGAGCTCATTTTCTTCAATATATTTTTTTATTACTAATTCCAGATCTTCTGCCTTAAAAAATTCCACTGTAGATAAAATATTTTGAATGTCTGACATAATCTTCGGGGAATTCTCTTTCCATTTCTTTTTTACTGTTTTTTTATCATATTCAACAGGTGCTTGAAAGAAAAAATATGCTTGTTCCCATAATTCAGAAATAAAATTAGCTCTTTCTTTAACTAGGCCACATACTTTTACAACATATTCGTCGCTTTTATTAATTCCTTTCTGAATTAAAATCGGTTGAAATAAAGTAGCAATTTCTTCATTTGATTTCTCAACTAAATAATGATGATTATACCATTTTGCTTTATCTGGATCAAATCGGGAACCTGATTTACCGACTCTTTCTAAAGAAAAAATTTCTGATAATTCTTTTATTGAAAAAATTTCTTGCTCTGTTCCAGGATTCCAGCCTAACAATGCAAGCATATTAATAAACGCATCACTAAAATATCCGGATTCTCGATAACCGGAAGCTAAATCTCCATTGGGTGCTTTCCATTCTATTGGGAAAACCGGAAAGCCAAGTTTATCACCATCACGCTTACTTAGTTTTCCTTTACCAACCGGTTTTAAAATAAGTGGCAGGTGTGCAAATTTCGGCATCGCTTCTTCCCAACCAAAGGCTCGATATAATAAAACATGCAAAGGAAGAGACGGTAGCCATTCTTCACCTCTAATTACATGAGAAATTTTCATAAGATAATCATCTACAATATTAGCTAGATGATATGTTGGCATGCCATCAGATTTAAACAAAATTTTATCATCTAATAAAGATGAGTTAACAACTACTTTTCCTCTAATAATATCGAATACATTTACATCTTCATTTTCGGGCATTTTAAAACGAACAACAAATTTTTCTCCATTATTTATTTTATTCTTCACAACATCGTCGGGAAGAGTAAAACTATTGCTCATTTTATTTCGGCTTGTTGCATTATAAATAAATGTTTGTTTTTTTTCTTCGTATTCATTTCTAACAGCATCAAGCTCTTGGGGAGTATCAAAAGCATAATAAGCATGACTTCTATTAATTAAAATCTCTGAATAATGCTTATATAATTCTTTACGTTCCGATTGGCGATATGGTCCATACTCACCACCCACAGTAACACCTTCATCAATATCAATGTTACACCATTTTAATGCCTCTGCAACATAATCTTCAGCCCCTGGCACATATCTTGTTTGGTCGGTGTCTTCAATTCTCAAAATAAATTTGCCATTATTTTTTTTTGCAAATAGATAGTTAAACAAAGCTGTTCTAACTCCTCCAATATGCAAAGGTCCTGTTGGACTTGGGGCAAATCGCACTCTTACTTCTTGTTCTGACATAATAAAAATTTTTTTACAAATATAAATCTTCCAAAACTGATAAAAAACTTAATTGTAAATAAATTGATTTATAAATAGCTTTTTTATATATTCATTTAATTAATTATCAATTGTTTCCAAAAAAAATAAAAAAAAAATAAAAAAAAACAAATTTAAATGTTTGCATAATGAAAATTTTAAATATATTTGCACTCTCAAATGCGGGAATAGCTCAGTTGGTAGAGCACGACCTTGCCAAGGTCGGGGTCGCGGGTTCGAGTCCCGTTTCCCGCTCTTTTTTTTGAAACAAGTTGCCCAGATGGCGGAATTGGTAGACGCGCTGGACTTAAAATCCAGTGACCATTGCGGTCGTGCCGGTTCGACCCCGGCTCCGGGTACTTTAAAAGGGAATAAACATTGTTTATTCCCTTTTTTATTTCTTTCTGATTATAATTAATCCGTCTCTTATAGGAAACATTACGTTTTCGACTCTATTATCATTTTGAACAAAATCATTAAACGCTATCAATCCTAAGGTTTGTTTGTCGTTTGAGTCAACTTTTTTAATAACCTTTCCATCCCAAAGCACATTATCGGCAATTATAAAACCGCCTTTATTAACTTTATCGAAAATCAAATTATAATAATCAAGATATTCTCGCTTATCAGCATCAATAAAAACGAGGTCGAATTGTTCTTCAATTTTAGGAATAATTTTTATAGCATCGCCAACATAAAAAACAATTTTATCTTTCAAACAAGATTTGTCAAAAAACGATTTTGTAAAATCTGCTATCTCATCATTTTTATCAATAGTAAATAATTTTCCTTTTTTGTCTAATCCTTTAGCAAGACAAATAGCAGAATATCCGGTAAACGTTCCTATTTCGAGAATATTTTCGGGATTAATCATATAGCTAATCATTTTTAAAATTTCTCCTTGCAAATGCCCAGAAAGCATTCTTGGTCGAAGAATTTTTAAATTAGTTTTTCTATCTAGTTCTTTCAATAATTCATCTTCGGCTTCAGTATGTGCTAAAATATACTCTTCAATTTTATTATTAAATTCCATCAATTTTTATTTTTAAGAATCAATTTATTCAAAAATTAAACTTGACATATTGTCAAAATCATATATTTCGTTTGCGGTTGTGAGTATTTGTTCTGCTGTAATATTTTGGATCTCTTCAATAATATCATTAATCGTTTTAACTTTATTTAATTGCAGAAAACCTTTAGCGGCGGCAAGCATTAAACTTGACTTACTTTCGGAAGCAATTGCAACAGACCCAATTAATTTAAGTTTAGCCCTATGCAATTGCATGATGCCTAATTTATTATTTCTAAGTTTAAATAATTCTTTTTTAATTATTGACAAGCTCTTGTTAAGATTTCCATTATATGTTCCAAAATATATACCTGCTATACCTGTGTCTATATATGGTGCAAAAAAGGATTCAACAGTATAAACAAGTCCTTTTTTTTCTCGCAAAGCCATATTTAATCGAGAGCTCAAACCCGACCCGGCAAGCAAATCATTTAATAATTCAAGGCTCATCTTCTTATTGTCTCTCATATTGTATGCAATATTACCTACAATACAATGTGTTTGATGGGTTTTTTTCTCAACGATCTGCTCCGATGCTTTATAATTATTAAATTGAAGTCTTTTGACTGTACGCAAATTTATTGGAAGCTTGCTAAAATATTTTTCCGCCAGTTTAATAAATTTTGAAAAATTAATATTTCCAACAGAACACAAAACAATTTGATCTGTATTAAAATTTTTTTCAATAAAATTTTGAATATCTACTTTAGTAAACTCTTTTAACAATTTTGGATTGCCTAAAATATCTCGAGATAAAGGATGTCCATTAAATATTTGTTTCTCAAAATCATCAAAAATCAATTCAGCAGGATTATCTTGATAAGAATTAATCTCTTCAATTATTACTTCCTTTTCATTATTAATTTCTTTGTCGGGAAATGTTGAATTAAAAATTATATCGCTTAATAATTCTATTGTTCTCTCATAGTAATTCTGCAAAAATGAAGCATATACACAAATATTTTCTTTTGTTGTAAAGGCATCAATTTCGGCACCAATATCTTCTAAACGACTAATTACATGATATGCTTTCCGCTTATTGGTTCCCTTAAAAACAGAATGCTCAATAAAATGGGCGATACCGTGCTGGTTTTGAAGTTCATCTCTAGAACCAGCATTGATTATTATTCCGCAATGTGCTACTTGTGATGGATTTTGTTGATGAATAATTTTTATACCATTAGGTAAAATATATGTTTCGAATTTCATTTGCTTTGGTTTTCTTTAAATATTCTTTGCCAGGCATTCTGTTTTTTGAAAAAAAATGGACAAAAACTAATAATTCTCAATTTCTATTGATTAAGCTAAAATTTTGTTTTATAGAAAAAGAATAAAGAAAACAAAAAAATATTAGTACCAAACAATTTTTTTCAAATCTTCTCTTGGGTTAATGCACATGACTGAAATCTTATGCGAATTTGCTATAATTTGTTGTTCATCTGCAGAAAAGACATAATCTGTAAATCCAATATTTTTTGTAGTCATAACTAATATTAGATCAGCATTTATTTGATTTGCATAATCAATTGTCTGGTCGGGAAAACTCTTTTTCCCTTCAGAAGTGTAAATATCATAGTCTACACATTTTGCATCAAGAATTTTTTTAGCATAAATTATATTATTATTTAACTTCCTTTTTAAACTCGCATCATTAATATTCTCTTTAAAAAAATGAATTTTTGATCTATAATACTTTGACAGATAAACAAGCCAGTTCATTGGCTCTTTATTTTCACTCCTAAAGGTAATTGGAAAAACAATGTCGTGAAAAGAAGAATTGGATGGCGGAGCTTGAACTACAATAAAAGGAACCTGCGAGCCAACAATAACTTTTAGAGCCCAACTTCCAGTAAACTTTTGCATTCCCTTCATTCCATGTGTCCCCATAATTACCAAATTGGCTTCTATTTGAGTTGCCACCTCACTTATTGTCGAAAATATTGACCCTTCTTTTGTAACAATATTTGGTTTTATTTTATATTTTTTAAAAGCTTCTTGGGCAACCAAAGCAAGTTTTTTTTGAGCTTCCTCAGCGTCCTTTTTTTCTTTTAAAACATGGATTAATGTAATATTATTATCAACCACTTTTGCTATTCTAACAGCATGTTCTAAGGCATATTCAGAAACTTCTGTAAAATCCCATGTAACAAGAATTGTTTGTTTTGTTTTTTCATTTTCCATAGCGATGGCGATTATTTATTCGCATATTTATTCCACTAAATTATAATAATTTCAACTATAATATACAATTTTGTCAACAAAAATGATCCTTTAAAATAAAAATTTTAATTTATCACAATTAATTTATTAAATAATAATATTTTTTTTAAATTGTACTAAATTTATTTGTTCAAAATGACTAATAATTCTTTACTAAAAAAAATTACAATTCTCTTATTATTTATTTTATCAAACTGTTTAAAAACCAATGCCTCAAACACTGAATTTTTAGCAGATTCGTCATCTAACAAAGATTTTATTTTTGATGTTATTATTGATAAAGTTCTTGTCGTTAACGATTCTGTTCTGTATAAAAATTTTAATAAAGATACAACATATCGCCTTAATCATAAAGACAACACTCTTGTTTTTTATTTTAAATCTCCAGATAATGATAGTTTAGATATTTTATTTAAATACAAACTTATCGGATTTGATAAAAAATGGTCGAATTGGGAAAAAACAAGCTTTAAAAAATATAAAAATCTATCTGATGAAAGATACTCTTTTCAAATTAAAGCTAAAAATAAACGTAGGATAATAAAAACAAACGAATTTAATTTTACAATTTCAGAACCTTTTTATAAAACAACAGCTGGTTTTATTATATATTTTCTATTTATTTTATTATTAATAATAATGATTATAAAAAAGAAAAATTACCTTTTTTATAAAGAGAAACTACATCTACTAAATGAAATTGAAAATAGCACAAAGGAACTAGTACAACAAAAAGAAAAATATGAAACATTAATATCTGAAGAGCTCTCGAAAAAGGATGCCTTAAAGCTAAAAACATCATTTAAAGAACGTTCAAAAAGATACAAGATGGTAACAGTTCTATTTTCGAACATTACTGGATTTAACAAATTAGCCGAACAAAAAAACTCAAAAAAATTAATTGATGATTTAGACAAGCTATATATTAAATTTGATGAAATTGTAAAAAGCCACAACGTAGAAAAAATAAAAACTGCAGGAGACACATATTTATGTGCTGGTGGCATTCCAGAAAAAAACAAAACTAATCCAATCGAAGTAATTTTGGCTGCTTTTGAAATGCAAGAATATATTCAAAAAATAAAGAACAAATATGCCAATAAAAACGAACCGATTTGGGATATCAAAATCGGAATTCATACGGGGCCTGTTTTTGCAGATATTAGGCAAAATAAAAAACGTTCTATTGACATATGGGGAGATACAGTAACTATTGCAAGTAGAATAAACTCTTCAGGCGAATTCAACAAAATCAATATTTCTGCGAACACTTACGAATTAATAAAAGACTATTTTATTTGCAAATATTTTGGTAAAATGCCAATAAAATATGAAGGCGACATAAATATGTTTTATATTGAAAGTTTCCGGAATCAACTTTCAGAAGACAAAGAATGCTTGAAAGCAAACAATAAATTTTACACAAAACTTGGCCATTTAAGATTTGATGACCTTGAAAATTACATGCTTAACAAAATTGAAGAAAAATTGTCAAAAAGTTTATTCTATCACAATTTAAAACACACTATTGATGTTTCTGTTCAGGTTGAAATAATTGGCAAAAAAGAAGGCGTTACTGAGGAAGAAATGTTATTGCTTAAAACAGCAGCTTTGTTTCACGATTCTGGTTTTATTAAAAGTTACACAGACCATGAATTAATTGGAATACAAATAGCCGGTGAAATTTTACCAAAATATGGATATTCACATAAACAGATAGAGGTAATTGGAGATCTTATATTTGCAACAAAATTACCTCCAAAACCAAAAAATAAATTAGAACAAATTATCTGTGATGCAGATTTAGATTATCTTGGAAGAGTTGATTACATTCCTGTTTCAAACAATTTATTTAAAGAACTTGTTGCACATAAAATTATTCCAAATGATATAAATGAATGGAATAAAACACAAATTAAATTTATTGAAAAACATCAGTATTTTACAAAAACAGCAAAGACTTTAAGAGAAGTAAATAAAAAACTTCGGCTAGAAGAAATAAGAAAATTAGTTAATTATTAAATTTTTTTTTATTTTTATGCTATTATTTATGTCTTTTATATATAATTAATAATTATGGATAAATATATAATTGTTCCTTGGGATTTTACAGAAAATGCCAAAAATGCATTACGTCATGCTATTCAGCTGTCTGAGGTTGCAGATTCCAAAATTTTACTTTTACATATTATTAGTAAAAGTTGTTTTTCGAAAAACAAAGATCTAGTTTCAAAATCTCACATTGCAGAAAAAAAACTCAAACAATCTGCTCAAGAAATTTTAAAAGAATTTAAAATATTGCCAGAAACGATTGTTCAGATTGATAAATTATCAAAAGTAATACAACAAATTGAATTATCTATTAATGCCAGCATGATTGTAATGGGTACAAATTATTATGAAAATAATAAAATTCAAAAAATTAATAGCTTTTTTAAGGCATTAAAAGACATTAAGACACCATTTTTAACAGTAAATGCCAGTCCATCTCACGATTATTACAAAGAAATTGTTTTCCCTTTAGATAACGACAAAAAATTTAAAGAAACTTTACTTTGGATCATCTTTTTATCAAAACACTATAAATGCAATGTTAATATTATTAAACCATTTATACATGATCAATTTAAAAAGCAAGATATGGTTAATAATATTTATTTTACAAAAAAAATATTAGACAAAAAAAATATTATTTACGGTATTAAAACGGCTAAGCGAAACAAGCCTTTTAAAGAAGAAATCTTTAAATTCGCAAGTGATATTGATGCAGATCTTGTGGTAATGATGTCGAAAAAATTTAACGATTATGTTCTCCACAATAAAAAAGACATGGGAAAAACACCCGTAATGAGTATTAATCGTCGCTCAGATTTAATTAAATATTCTGGATTTAGTTAATTATCAAAAATAAAATTATTACAGATTTCAATTTCATTTTTTTAAAATTCTTTTAAGACTTTAAAATATATTATTTAACATTAAAAAATCATTGTTAATGATTTTTTAATGTTTTACTTTTGACAAACAAAAAATATAAAATCATTAACTAACATTTTATTATATAATATTATGAAAAACATTGATTGGGGAAATTTGTCATTTGGTTATTCAAAAACAAATTACAATGTTCGCTGTTATTGGCGAGATGGACAATGGGGTGAACTAGAAGTTTCATCTTCGGAAACCATAAATATTCACATGGCAGCAACCTGTCTTCATTATGGACAAGCAGCTTTTGAGGGAATGAAGGTTTTCAAAGGAAAAGATGGTAAAGTAAGAGTTTTTCGCTGGGAAGAAAACGCTAAACGTTTACAGAATTCTTCCAATGGAATTCTTATGGCTCCAGTTCCTGCCGAAATATTTAAAAAAGCAATAGATAAAGTTGTTGAATTGAATAAAAATTTTATTCCACCTTTCGAATCTGGTGCTTCTTTATATTTACGTCCCTTACTAATCGGTACTGGTGCACAAGTTGGAGTTAAACCGGCAAATGAATACTTATTTGTGATTTTTGTTACTCCAGTTGGTCCTTATTTTAAAGAAGGATTTAAACCAGTATCAATTCAAATAGCTCGCGATGCTGATAGAGCTGCTCCATTAGGAACTGGTAATATCAAAGTAGGTGGCAACTATGCTGCTAGTTTAAAATCTGGACAAAGAGGTCACGACGAAGGTTTTTCTTCTGTTTTATATCTTGATGCTAAAGAAAAGAAATATATTGATGAATGTGGTCCTGCAAACTTCTTTGCTATTAAAGGAAATAATTATATAACACCAAAATCTCCTTCTATTCTTCCGTCAATAACGAACAAAAGTTTAATGACAATTGCTGAGGATATGGGAATGACAGTAGAACGCAGAGCGGTTGCTGTTGAAGAACTTTCTGGGTTTGATGAATGCGGTGCTTGCGGAACAGCGGCTGTTATTTCTCCAATAAAAAATATTGTTGATAGAGATACTAAAAAAGAATATAAATTCTGTGCTGATGGAAATGCTGGTCCAATATGTACAAAATTATACGACAGGCTAAGAGACATTCAATACGGTAATGAACCTGATAAATTTGGTTGGGTAACGATTCTAAAATAATATAATTTTAACTTTATAAAAAAGGCTGTCTGATTAAGACAGCCTTTTTGTTTCTTCATATTTTTTATGTAAAATTAATTACCACTTAAAAAAGGATCACATAAAAATTTGGAGGGATTACAATAAAATGATAAGGGGATAAAAGACAATTTGCCTCTTGTCGGCAGTAACAAAAATTTTAAAATAAGCAATTCTCAAATTTTTATTATTCCTGCCAATAAATATGGATATTCTTTGTTTGGATACAATGGCTCTGTACAGTCAGGTGTTAATGAAAACTGTTTGTTTTGGGATGGGATAAAAGCATATCCTTATGTTACAATTAGAAACTATTTTCAATTACCCCGCTTGTCACAGTCTCTGACTACAAGCCCATCTTGCACAAACATATTGTCTCTGTTTTTTTCAGTATTTAAAACGATTTTGAAAAAATCACAATCTTAATTTTTACCTTTTTTGCTTTTTTTTGCTAACTTTGGAATTGATTATTAAATATATGGAAAAAATAAGACACATTGTTGTGTCTTATTTTAGGTGTTGTAATGCAAGACAAAATATCTAATTACGAAAAAATTATTTTAACTAACAGAAAGTGTTAATAATATTTTTATATTTGACAAATGAATATTACCTTTGCAAATAAAAAATTAAAAAAACAGGCAAACAATTTTGCCCTTGCACAAAAAAAACTTGGTAATGACAGAGCGACAAAATATCATCAGAGAATCGGAGATATGCGAGATGTTGAAAGTTTCAATGACCTACAATTTTTACCCGGAAACTTTCACAACTTATCAAGCAACAGAAATGGTCAATGGTCTTGCAATTTAGACCATCCTTATCGGTTAATTTTTGAGCCTGCGACACAGCCAGTACCAACAAATGAACATGGGACTCCAATTTTAACTGAAATAAGAATAGTTAAGATTATTGAAATTGTTGATTACCATTAAAAACTTAAAATTATGACACTTACTAATCAATATTCACCAGATATAGTTTTTCACCCTGCCACTACATTAAATGAAAAATTGAAAGAAATGGGTATGAGTAGAAAAGAATTTGCTTTAAGAACTGGAAAACCTGAAAAAACTATAATTGCAGTATTAAAAGAAGAAAGCTCACTAACACCCGAAATGGCAATCCTATTTGAAACTGTAACACAAATACCTGCACAATTTTGGATAAATAAGCAAGCAAGATACAATGAATATATTGCTCGTAAAAAACATGAAGAAGCAATTACTCAGGCATCCGAATGGGCAAAGCAATTTCCTTATGCAGAAATGGCTAAACACAAATGGGTTATTTCAACGCGCAATGCAAAGGAAAAAACAATTAATTTATTAAATTATTTTGGTGTTGCATCTCACAGTGCCTGGGAAAAGCTATATATAGAAACAAGATTAAAAGTTGCTGCATATACATCATTAAAGCAATCACACCAACCACATGCAATATCAGCGTGGTTAAGACAAGGTGAATTGCAAGCAAAACAGACTGACGCCCCTGTATTTGATGTCAAAAAACTAAAAAGTAACATCCCTGCTATGCGACAGTTAATGGTAGAACAACCTGTAGACTTTTTTAAGCAACTGCAGATATTTTGTTTAAATGCAGGAGTTATTTTGTTATTTACTCCTAAATTACCAAAAGTTCCTTTGAGTGGTTCTACTCGTTGGCTAAATAACACTCCGCTAATTCAGTTAACTGCAAGATATAAAAAAAACGATAATTTTTGGTTCACATTTTTCCATGAACTGGGACATATTATTTTACATGGTAAAAAATACATCTCACTCGAAAATATTGACTTTGCTGCGGCTGACCCTGAAAAAGAAGAAGAAGCTCATCAGTTTGCAGTTGCACTTACATTCACTAATGAGCAAGAGAAGGAATTGCTTGAAAACAAAACTATAACTGAACAAGATATTATTAATTATGCAAAAAAATTTAACACACATCCTGCAATGATAATAGGACGTTTGCAACATGATGAATTAATACCTTATAGTGTTGGGCGACAATTTATGGAATCAATTGACTTAAGCTCATTATAGCAAAGCGGATTATAGGTATTAGAAATAAAGCCCATCTTCCACGAACATATTGTCTGTTTTTTTAATATTTAAAACGACTTTCAAAAAACCGCAATACCAATTTAAGCCTTTTTTTATCTTTTGCCAACTTGCAAATTTTTCCTTACAAAACTGAACACCTGTTTTTTAACATTTGCAAAAAAACACATAACTGCTTATTTTTTTTTTACATTTACTTGTTGATTAAACTTGTGTTTTATTTAGACAAACACAAATAAATTATTTAAGGCAGAGTGGTGGGTGTTGTAGGGCATTTGAAAAAGTCCATAATATAAAGTAGTAATAAGTAAGAATTGAAAAACTAAATAAATATTAATTAAAAAAATTAAATCATGGCAAAAAAAATATAATTCAGACCAAAAACACTACAACCATCGACATACTTCTCTGATTTTTTCTGCACATTAAAAAACCTTTAAAAAAATTACAAACCCAATTTGCATCTTTAATTCTTTTTTTTTACTAACTTTGAGTTTGACTATTAAATATATAACAAATATAAGACACACCTTGGGTCTTATTTAGGTGTTGTATTCAAGCAGGGGAAACACCAATCAAGTTTGATTAATTATTGGTAGATTACACAAAAACCAGATATGAAAAATAAAGCAACCTTTGAAGAAATAAAACACATTAATGATATTGGTCAAGAATATTGGAGTGCAAGAGAATTATTTACAGTTCTGGATTATATAAAATGGGATAAATTTTTAAATGTAATTAAAAAAGCAACACAAGCTTGTAAGAGTGCTGGACAAGAGCCTGATGACCATTTTCCCCGAGTGGAGAAATTGGTTAAAATTGGTTCTGGAGCAAAAAGAAATATTGGCGATATAAATCTTTCAAGATATGCTTGTTATTTGATTGTTCAAAATGCTGACCCATCAAAGGAAATAATAGCTCTTGGTCAAACCTATTTTGCTATTCAAACAAGAAAACAAGAAGTTTTAGAAAAAAGTTTTGAAAAACTTAAAAGCGAAGAAGATAAACGAATTTTCTTGCGACGAGAAATGGCAGAGCATAATAAACAATTAGCTGATTCTGCAAAAAAGGCTGGAGTTATTCAACCCTGGGAATATGCGGTATTCCAAAATCATGGCTATATGGGGCTGTATAATGGATTAGGAGCAAAAGATATTCATTCAAAAAAAGGATTGAAAAAAAGTCAAAATATCCTTGACCATATGGGTAGCACAGAATTAGCTGCTAACCTTTTTCGTGCTACACAGACAGAAGAAAAATTAAAGCGTGAAAAAATTAAAGGAAAAAAGAAAGCAAATCAAACTCATTTTGAGGTTGGAAAAAAAGTTAGACAAACAATAAAAGAATTAGGAGGAACAATGCCCGAAGATTTACCTACAGAAGGAAGCATTAAGAAGATTGCAAGTGAGAAGAAAAAAGGACTTGATTCGGAAAAAAATAAATAATATGCCAGCATACAACAATAGCTCAAAATAAATCGCCAAGCTTTATTTTTCCAATAATCGCCGGCATAATCTATGGCAACCCCTGCTTGTCATAGTCTCTGACTACACCCCCATCTTGCACAAACAGATTGCCTGTTTTTTTAATATTTAAACCAATTTTTCAAAAAATTACAATCCCAATTTATACCTTTTTTGCTTTTTTTCGCTAACTTTGAGTTTGACTATTAAGTATATAATTGGTAAGTAGTTATTTTATAAAAAGAGTATTTGATACTTTTATACAAATTTTTAAATATTTAAACTAAAAAATTTATTATGAAAAGCAGGTTGGATAATTTTATGTATTACCAAAACATTAACACAGAAGAATTAATTGCTATTGAAAAAAAACATATCGGTAAAATGGACACATTATTAATTAAATTTAAAGAGTTCAAGAATGTCCCTAAAGATTTATCTATCGAAGGATTCTTTTTTTCTATTGAACCTGAGAATCAATATTTAAATATTGATACATCAGAGAATCATATTTTTCAAATTAATAATTTAAAACCGTTCACGTTTATTAAAATTTAAAACAATTTTCAAAAAATCACATTCTCAATTCATACCTTTTTTGCTTTTTTTTGCTAACTTTGAGTTTGACTGTTAAATATATAACGGAAATAAGACACAATAGGGTGTCTTATTGAACTGTTACAGCCAAGGCAAATAAATGACAACTGCTGTTCTTTATAGTTACTTAATAATAATTACACACAATTGCAAAACTCACAAACAATCAGACAAATAATTTGTTTTGCAATAGAATGTAATTTTACCAAACTCTTTATTTGGATGAAAAACGTTAAAAGAATACCTTAAAAAAAAAAATTAAATATGCCAAAATTAGACCCTTTAGGAACATTTGCTCGAGGACTTGACAAATCGCTGAAAGCCGCAGCTCGTGAAGCAAGGAGAGCAGAGAATGCAAGGTTTAGAGAAATCGAAAGACAAAGAAGAGAAGTAGCTAGGGAATCACAAAGATTAGAAAGAGAAAGAATTAAAACAGTAAAAGCTCAGGGAAAAAAACAGGGTTTAAATTTTGCGACCCAACAAACTGAAAAAGCCCAGCATTTAAGACAAAAATTAATAAATCTTTTATCTGATTATAATTTTTACAAATCTGCTTTTAATTGGCTAGATTTTAAGTCTTTTCTAAAATTTTCAGAAAACCGCCCGTCTCCTGAATATAATAAACAGAAAAAGGAATTACCTCAGAAACCAAACAAATCGGAATATGAGGTTAAAGAAACTTTATTTTTAAAACTCTTTCCAAAATTTAGATTAAAAAGGGAAAATAAAGCGAGAGAACTATTTAAAACGAATCTTCAAGAATGGAAATCATTAAAAGAAAATTAC